>NZ_JAGGPK010000052.1 GCF_018613855.1 Arthrobacter sp. ISL-30 | reverse complement strand
ATACGAGATTCATGACGGTTTCGGGGGCTGGGAGAGGGGTATAAAAGCAAGACCAAGTGATGAATCCAACGTTGAAGGTGGGGCCACGAATAACCGTCACAAGATGCCCGGCGAGTCATGAAGTGGGGCCAGATATAACCGTCCTACCGGGGCCATCCAAACCTGTCACAGCCAGGCCAGATGACCTTCCTCGCTGAACGCTTTCCTAGCTGGATTGACGTCCTAACCAATACTTCAGGAACAGTCATAGGCGTCCTGGCAGTGTTGAGCATCGGGCGCAGCAAATATGACCCCTAGATCACCGCAAGAAACGCCTTCGTATCCGCAGCCACGCGTTCCGGGCATTCCCACAGCACCAGATGCCCCGTGGCCTCATAGGCCTTCAGCTGGGCGCCTTTGATCCTGGATGCCAGAGTCTCCGCGTGACTCCGGGGCAGGAGTTCGTCGTCTGCACCCCACAGAATCAGCGTCGGCGCAGAAATGCTTCCAACTTCGGTGGGAGGGGTGGCGTCAATCAGCCCATCGAGGATGCCCTTCCAGGCCCTTGCCGGCATGGTGACGCCATCTTGGACGCGGTCATCAATGTACGAGGCAGGAACTGCGTGCAGGAGCGGAAACCAGGACAGCGAATCCCGCACCCACTGTTCGTCAATTGGATCGCTCAGCCTATCCACCTCATCGGCAAAGGACGGCCGGCCCTGCAGACTCAAGGGCGTCCCGACCAGGATTAGAGCGGCAACCTTCTCCGGGTACATCACGGTCAGCTGCTGGGCCACATAGCCGCCGCTTGAAGAACCAAGGACGTAGGCCCGCGGGACGTCAAGGGCCTCAAGGATGGCAGCGACGTCTTCGGCCTGCTCCGCCAGGGAGTAACCGCCGTCGGGCTTGTCGGCTTCTCCCTGCCCGCGTAGATCCGGGGCAAGGATGCGGACATCAGGCAGCAGCGGAATCAGCCGATCAAACGTCTTCCGGGATTCACCCCAAGGGTGGAGGAGCAACAAGCGCGCCCAGGTGTCAGGACCGCTGATGAGGCAAGGCACGGAGATGCCGGTGCGAAGCGCGAGGGTCCGGACCTCGGAATCCATAGGCCCAGATTACGCTTGCGTCCCTCCGGTGCGGCTACCCAAGAAGGACTGACCCTTGAAAACCGGTGTCCGCTTCTCCTGGAACGCCCGGAAGCCCTCCGCGTAGTCGTCGGTCTTGCAGAGGCGTGCCTGCTCGGCGTTCTCCTCGGCCATGGAGGACCACAGGCCTAGGCGCTGGTCACGAATGTGCGCAACAAGCTCCTTGCTCGCCTTGAACGCCTCGGTGGCCCCGGTGGCAACCCGGGACACAATCTCCCTGGTAGCCGGAAGCAGCTCTTCATCGGGCATTGCCCTACTGAACATGCCTTGGGCCACGGCCTCGGCGCCGCTCATCAGCTCGGCCGTGTAGATCAGGTCCAGGGTGCGGTGCATGCCTAGGCGCTCCGTGAAGTACCAGTGGCCACCCGAATCGAGGGTGGCGCCCAGCTTGGCGAACGGCGAGCCGAACTTGGCCTTCTCCCCCACATACACCACGTCCGTGGCCAGCAGGAGTCCCAGTCCTACGCCCAGGCAGGCCCCATGGGCGGCTGCAAACGTGGGAGCGGGGAAACCTGCCATCTTCTGCAACAGAGGCTCCACAAGGCCGCCCAGATACGCCTGGGCATCGTCGCTGTCCGGCGAGACGCCCGAGATATCCCGACCCGCGCAGAAGGCGCGTCCCTCACCCCGCAGGAGCAGCGCCCGCACCTCACCGCGCGAGGCGGCGGCAGCGGCGTCGTCGTACGCTTTGCCCAGCTCCGCGAGCGCATGCTCATCCAGCGAGTTCAGCTTTTCGGGAGCGTTGAGGACCACCTCGGCGATGCCGTCTGCGATGGAGAGGGAGATCATTCGGTTTCCTTAGACGTCGAAGTCGACTGTGACTGATTCGCTGGTCGGGTGGGACTGGCAGGTGAGCACGTAGCCCTTGTCCAGTTCATCCTGCTCCAGCGCGTAGTTTTCGTCCATGGCCACCGTGCCCTTGACCAGCTTGGCCCGGCAGGTGCCGCACACTCCCCCGGCGCACGCGAACGGCACGTCGGGCCGGACGCGGAGGGCCGCGTTGAGGATGGATTCGCGGGCGTGCGTGGGGCTGGCCACCTCGCCCTGCAGGCCGTCCAGCTTGAACGTGATCTTGAAGGTGTCCTTGGACTCGTCCTCGATGACGGGACGGCCGGCGTTGCCCTCCGGACGATCCGGACGACCCGTAGTGAACAGTTCGAAGCGGATGTGCTCGGGATCCACGCCGCGGGCTGCCAGCGTGTCGCGGCACAGCTGCACCAGCTCGAATGGGCCGCACAGGAACCATTCGTCCACGTCCTCGGCATGGATCGCCCTCTCCAGCAGCTGCTGGAGCTTCTCAGAGTCGATCCTGCCCGTCATGAGCGGCGCGATCCGCTGCTCGCGGGACAGCACGTGGTGCAGCGCCAGGCGCGACGGGTACTTGTCCTTCAGGTCCGCCAGCTCTTCCAGGAACATGACGTCCATGGCCGCCTTGTTGGCGTAGATGAGGTCGAAGCGGGTGTCAGGGTTCGAGGCCAGCAGGGTCCGGGCGATGGCAATCACGGGGGTGATTCCGGAACCTGCGGCGATGGCGACGAAGTTCCCGGGCTTCCCTGCGAGCTCCTGCGGATGGTTCATGGAGTTCATGACGTTGTGGTCTACGGCCTGGCCATCCTTGCCATGACGCGAGATGAACGCGCCCTGCGGGCTCATGACGTCCAGGGTGTCTCCCGCCTTGAGCTCCGCGTTTGCCCACGTGGAGAACAATCCACCCAGGTCCTTCTTGATGGCCACGCGGATCTCGCTGGTGCCATCCGGGAAGCTGCGCGGCTCTGCGCAGATCGAATAGCTGCGGCGGATCTCGTGCGGCTCGCCGTTCTCGTCGGCCAGCGTGGTGCGCAGGGCCACGTACTGGCCGGGCAGGTAGTCGTACTGGCCGGCCAGCTCGGCCGGGACACCGAAGGTGACCTCGATGGCGTCGTCAGTCAGCCGGCGGACCTCCGTCACCGTGAGGGTGTGGAAGGACGCACGACGGCGGCTGGCCGTCTGGGTTGCGGTGGTCATCTGGCTTCCTTACAACACTTTGAAGTAGTCGAACGGTTCCTTGCAGTCCTGGCAGACGTAGAGCGCCTTGCAGGACGTGGAGCCGAAGCGGGTAAGTTCCCTGGTGTTCAGCGACGAGCATTGCGGGCACTTCACCGCGAGGCTCAGCCTTACTTTGCCCGCATGGCCGCCCGCCTTTGAGTGGCCGCTGGGTGGGGCGATGCCGTACTCCTTGAGCTTGGCCTTGCCGGCTTCCGTCATCCAGTCCGTGGTCCAGGCCGGGGAGAGCACCAGCTCTACTCGGACATCCGGGTAGCCGACCTCGTTGAAGGCCTTCCGGATGTCGTCACGGATGGCGTCCATCGCGGGGCAGCCCGAGTACGTGGGCGTGATGGTGACCTCAACGGCGTCGTCCTCCATGCGGACATTACGGAGGATCCCCAGGTCCTCGATGGTGAGGACCGGGATTTCCGGATCGCAGACCGTGGCCGCGATGGCCCAAGCGCGTTCGGGGGTCATGGTTTCAATCACTTTGGCGGTCATGATGCTCACCAGCTTGCTCCGGGGTATTCGCGGGCCAGGACCTGCATTTCGGCCAGGATGTAGCCCAGATGTTCCGAGTGCCTTCCCGCGCGGCCGCCTCCCAGGGACTGGGGAACGTCCGGAACGTCCAGTCCGGCTTCGGCCAAGGTTTCGGCAATGCGGTTGTCGAACTCTTGGCGCAGGCTGGAGGGCAACGCTGCCACTCCTCTTTCGGCCAGCCTTGTGGTGAGCTCGTCGTCCTCGAAGATCTCCTCCACGTACGGCCACACGAGCCTCAGGCCCTGGATCATCCGGCGTCGGGATTCCTCCGTGCCGCCGGCCAGGCGCAGGACCCATTGGGCGCTGTGGTCGCGGTGGTAGTCCACTTCCTTGACGGCTTTCGCAGCGATGGCGGCGAGGGTGGGGTCGGCGGATTGCATGAGCCTGCTGTACAGCGCGTACTGGTAGTAGCTGACAACAAGCTGCCGCGCGATGGTGACGGCGAAATCGCCGTTGGGCTGTTCGAACAGGTGTGCGGAGCGGAACTCGTGCTCGCGACGGAAGTAGGCGAGGTCGTCCTCGCTCTTATCCCAGGCTCCGCCGGCGTAGGTGAGGAAGGACCGGGCGTGGCCCAGCTGGTCCAGGGCAATGTTGCCCAGGGCCACATCCTCCTCGAGCTCGGGGGCGCGGGAAATCCAGTGTCCCAGCCGCTGGGCCAGGATCAGTGCGTCGTCGCCCAGGCGCAGCGCATACTCGGCCACATCCTCGCTGGGTTTGGCCGTGCCGCGGCGGACCTCCAGGGCGATGTCCTCCGGGCGCAGGGCGTTGCCCGGGGTGATGCGGGTGGCCGACGCCGAGCCGTCACCGGATGCGCCGGCGCCGCTGACGCCGACGGAGATGTCCCCGTGGCCCTCGTGGGCGAAGTCGGTGTCGTGTTCCATGTTCCCTGAGTTGGCCGTTGTCACAGGTGCTTCACGCCTTCGCTCTTGGTGTAGTACGTGGCATGCCGGTAGTCCTTACCCTGCGGGGACTCGAAGAAGGAGCCCTTCGCGTCCGGGTCGCTGGCGGAGATCGCGTCGGCCGGGACCACCCAAATGGAGACGCCTTCATTGCGTCGGGTGTAGAGGTCCCTGGCATTGCGCAGCGCCATTGCCGCGTCAGGAGCGTGCAGGGAGCCTGCGTGGACGTGGGACAGGCCGCGGCTGGAGCGGACGAAGACCTCCCATAGGGGCCACTGGCTGTGTGAGTGGCTCTCGGTGGTTGAGGTTGCGGGGGTTGAGCTGGCCGAGGCGGCCGCAGCGCGCGAACCCTCGTTTGCCGAGCCTGCCGGTGTCGATTCTCCGGGGAACTCCGGGTTGCCGTGGGGTGTCATGCTGCGTATTCCTTCTCTGCTTGCTTGCGGGCGTATTCGGCCGCTGCCTCGCGAACCCAGGCACCGTCGTCGTGCGCTTGGCGGCGGCGCTCAAGCCGCTGGGAGTTGCAGGGACCGCGGCCGGCCAGGACGTTCTTGAATTCCTCCCAGTCCAGCGGTCCGTACTCCCACTTCCTGGTCTCTTCGTTGTAACGGATGTCCTTGTCCGGGAGCTCGAGTCCCAGGACCTTTACCTGCTCAACGATCATCCCGACGAAGCGGCTGCGCAGCTCGTCATTGCTGAAGCGCTTGATGTTCCACGCCATGGACTGCCTGGAGTTGGGCGAGTCGTCATCCGGCGGACCGAACATCATCAGCGACGGCGCGTACCAGCGGTTTACCGCTTCCTGCGCCATCTGCTTCTGTGCCGGGGTGCCGTTGGAGAGTTCGAGCAGGATCTCGAAGCCCTGCCGCTGGTGGAACGATTCTTCCTTGCAGATGCGCACCATCGCGCGTCCGTAGGGTCCGTAGGAGGCACGGCACAGCGGCACCTGGTTGCAGATGGCGGCGCCGTCGACCAGCCAGCCGATCGCTCCCATGTCCGCCCAGCTGACTGCCGGGTAGTTGAAGATCGAGGAGTACCGGGCCTTGCCGGCGATCAGGTCCTCCATCATCTTGTCCCGTGACTGGCCCAATGTCTCGGCCGCCGAGTACAGGTACAGGCCATGGCCGGCTTCGTCCTGGACCTTGGCCATCAGGATGGCCTTGCGCTTGAGGCTGGGAGCACGGGTGATCCAGTTGGCCTCCGGCTGCATGCCGATGATCTCGGAATGTGCGTGCTGGGAGATCTGGCGCAGCAGGGTCTTGCGGTAGGCCTCCGGCATCCAGTCGCGCGGCTCGATCCGGGAATCCTCCGCAATGATGCGTTCGAAATACGCCTGACCGGCCTTCTCCCGCTCCACTTCCTCCGGGGACAGCTCAGCGGGCACAGACTGCAGATTCTGCGATGCCATGGTTGCTCCTAAATATATACCGACCGTTCGTTCAGAATATGCGGAAGGTCTGGCGGGAGTCAAGCGTTCCTGCAGTCCCTGTGGCCGGTTCCTGGCGTGTTAAGTTGGGAGGACTTCTGTTGGGAAAGCGCTGGCCGTCGCTGGGCGGCCATTGTAGACCCGACGCCGATTGTCGTCCTCCTTCGAAAAGAGTCCCTAGCCGTGGAATCCCCCGCACCGGTCCGCATCCTCACCGTTTGCACCGGGAACATCTGCCGCTCCCCTGTGGCGGAGCGTTTGCTGCAGGCCGGACTCGACCAGGCCGCTCCCGGCGGCTTCGATGTGCGCAGCGCAGGAACGCGGGCCATGGTGGGCGATGCCATCCAGCCACTGTCGGCCGACATCATCCGCACGTACGGGGGAACGCCGGACGGGTTCGCCGCGAGGCAGCTGACACCCGCGATCCTCCGCGACAGCGACATTGTGCTCACCATGGCCGCCCGGCACCGGGGCGAAGTGCTGCAGCTGGACGCCTCCCTGCTCAAGCGCACCTTCACCATTCGCGAGTTCGCCAGGATGCTGGAAGTCCTCGAGGACCGCGGAACTGAAGGCCCGACGTCGGACCTTGCCGCCTTCTGGCGCGGACTGCCTGCACGCGCCGCTTCCGTGCGGCACCTTGCCCTAACGCACGACTCCGCCGAGAACGACGTGATCGACCCCTACCGCCGAGGCCCCGAGGTCTACCGCCAGATGGAGGACGAACTGGCCCCGGCCATCCTCGCGGTCCTGCGCTTTGCCCGCCTGAACACGCCGGTCTGAATTTTTGCGTGGGCAGCCCAACTGGGTCGCAGTTGTGGCCGTTAAAACCCGTTTTGACGACAACAAATGCGAGTCACTTGGGGGCTTGCCGGGCAGGACACGCCTGCGGACTGGGTAGCAACAGCCTCCCTGAAAGGTAGAAACTAATGTCATGGTGGCACCATGAGCAGCGCAGCTAACGGTCCGGAACCTACCCCTGCTGGCGGAGGACAGGGACGACGGCGACCCTTACTGGGCGCCGCCCTGGCACTCTTGCTGGTACTCGGCGTCGTCGTGGCGGCTGTCGTCTTCAACGCGCCGCGATCGTCATCACCAGAGACAGCGCCAACCACAACAAGCGCGACCCCGACCCCAACACCCACAACGGAAACTCCCACGCCCCCACCTCCTCCCCCGCCGCCCCCACCGCCAACGTTGCCGGACCTGGCACCGGCACCCATGAATGTGCTGCTCATCGGCAGCGACATCCGGGGAGTCGCCCGGGATGTAGTTGACAGGTTCAACACCACCGGCGAGCGGCTGGACACGCGCGCCGACATAATGATGCTGATCCATATCCCGGCTGACCGGCACAGGATCTACGGGATCTCGATCATGCGCGACACATGGGTGAACATACCGGGGTACGGGGCATCCAAGATCAACACGAGCCTTGATGTGGGCGGCCCGGGCAAGGTTGTCGAGACAATTGGCGGGCTGCTGGGCACCAAGATCGATCATTTTGTCATGACGGACTTTGGCGGCTTCAGGAACCTCACGGATGCGCTCGGCGGCGTCGACGTCAACGTAACGGTGCCATTTACCTCCACGCACGAGACATTCCACAGCTTCCCGCCCGGCATCAACCATCTCAACGGCCAGGCGGCGCTCGAGTTCGTACGCGAACGCTATGCGTTCACCGACGGCGACTACCAGCGCGTCCGTAACCAGCAGACCTACGTCCGCTCGCTGATGGCCGCGGTGGTTGGCAAACTGGGCGATCCTGTCGGGGCCATCAACATGGTCAACACCTTGGCACCGCACGTCATTGTGGAACCGGGATTCGACATGACAGCCATGGCCACCTTGGCGTACGCCCTTCGCGGCATCGACCCGGCCGCGGCCTTGTTCATCACGCTGCCCACGGCAGGAACGGGCTTTTCCGCCGACGGGCAGTCGATCGTCATTCCGGACTATGGCGGGATCGGGGAAGTCGCCGCCGCGCTGGCTAACGGCACCCTGGATCAATACGCCGCCGCCCGCGGACTGTAGCGGCCCGCTGACTATAGGCCGCCCGCTGACTGTTTATAGCGGCACGCGTTCGGCAGTACTAAGTCCAAGCTGATCCTTCACCGTTACTGGTCCTCATCGGTTCACCGCTGCTGCGGGCAGCGGTGCTTCCGAACCACCATAATTCTGGTCCGCGCACCTGCGGGGGGTGAATATGCAGCGGATCTGCCTGCTTAGTGGGCTCAAGAGCTCGCTGCTGCTTTCGCTGACCGAACCGGGTCATCCCGCGAGGCTTATAAATGGAAAGCAGCACGGCCAGGATCAGCAGAACAAGAGCGCCGCTGGCGTGGATTACCGGGGACCAGCTCTGCAGAGCCTCGTGAGCGGTTTGGGCCTGGTGTCTCTCGCCGGCGGTGGCGGCCAGGTTGGCGACGGTCTGCATATACATGAGCAGGATGCTGGTCGCGATGATATTGATCACGAGCTTGGCCAAGACCCAGTAGTGCCGGAACAGACCCCACGGAGTGACCAGAGACTGGAGGATCCCGGTCAGCAGCGACGCCACGCTGAGGGGCACGAGAACGGCCCACCCGATTACCTGCATTGCGAGCGTACACGCACGAGCCAACTCAGTGTCCGGGCTGGCCACGGAGGTGATGGCGAGGGCGAGAAACGCTGCCACGGCGCCGAGCCAGCCGACCGAGGCGGTGACGTGCGTGACCAGCAAAGCTTTCCGCAGCCCCTGAGCGACCCTCATGACCGGGCAGGAGCGTCAGGGGCCGCAGCGCCGGCCGCGGAGATCGACTCCGGGGTGGCGAGAGCGCCCATGTGGCGACCGGGCCCATGGCCGCTGAGCAGCATGACAACCAGCACGACGGCCAGCACCAGAAGGATTATCCCGGATACCTTCACCCATCGCGGAGTGCGGTGCGCGGCATCGCTGCTGGAAGCTGTGTCGGTCTTATCGCCGGAGTGTTCGGGCCGTTGTGTCATGAGTGTGTCCTTCTGTCGCTGGCCTGGCCGGGGGCTCATCCCAGAGTATCGAGACAGACTGTATTGAACAAGGCGCAGTGTCACGGCTCTGTCATCTCGTATACTGAGGCGGTGCCGAAGCTTTGGAACGAAACGATTGAGGCTCACCGCACAGCGGTGAGGGATGCCATCCTGGACACCACGATGGCTCTCGTGTCCGAGCACGGCTTGTTGTCGGTGACCATGTCCCGGATCGCCAAGGAAGTCGGCATCGGCCGGGCGACACTGTACAAGTACTTCCCCGATGTTGAGGCGATCCTCCTGGCCGAGCATGACCGCCGGGTAGCCAGTCAGCTCGAACACCTTCACGCGGTGAAGTCCGGCGGCGGTGACCCGGGCAGGCAGCTCGAACAGGTGCTTCTGATCCACGCAATGATGGTCAATGAGCATCACGACAGCGTCATTGCCTCTGTCATGCACCAGGGCGGCAGCAGAGGGCACCAGGAGGCCTTCCTGCAAGACCTGCTCCAACAAGCAGCCGATGCCGGAGTGATCCGCACCGACATGCCTGCCGAGGAACTCGCGAAGTTCTGCCTGAATGCCCTCTCCGCCGCCTCGCAAGCACCCTCCCACGCAGCAGTGAAACGTCTAGTGCAGCTCACCCTGGACGGCCTGCGCAAGCCTGAACCGGCCGGTTAGCCCGGCCCCGCCCTCTCGCGAGCTTAGGGGACCGGGCGAGGGCGGGGATGCCTGGTGTGTCGTGCCTTTGAGCTCAGACGGCGTCAGATGGCCGGAAGGTAGTTCCGCCGTCGGTCGAGACAAGGAGTCCTTCGGATGTTGCCGCCCAGATCCAGGGTTTGCCTTCGGATCCGCTGGTCGCGGCGATGGCCATGACCTGACCCTCAAGCTGTCCCCTGGCTGCCCAAGTGACGCCGCCGTCGGCCGAGTATTGAATGGCTCCGTCGGGTTCGACGCCGACGGCCTCGACTTCGTTGGCGAAGGCCGCGAACTGGATCACCGGGGCTGCGCTCTGCAAGGCCCAGGTGATGCCGCCGTCCGTGGACCGCTGGACGCCTCCACGGGTGGTGGCCAGAACGGTGTCACTGAGAGGGTTTCCGGCCAGGACGGCTGGTGTGAAGTCGACAGTGGCCGTTTTCCAGGTCCTGCCGTCCGCGCTGGTGCGCAGGACCCCGTCGAAGGCGACGATTCCGGACCTGGTGGTGGTGAGGGCGTGGAAGTCCGATTCCCCCTGCCGGGAAAGCTGTTCCCAGGTTTTGCCGCCGTCGCTGGTCTTGATCAGACCCATCGGCTCGGGCAGGGAGGAGTCCTTGCCGGGATGCCCTGAGGCGTAGAAAACCCCCTGTTCCTTCGCCGGGGTGAAGCCCATGAGGTCGTTGGTGGGGCCGATCTTGACCGCGGGCTTCCGGGTGACATCGAACAGACCTTCATGGGTGGCCAGCAGGACCTGGTCGGTTTCGGTATTGACGCTTAAACCGTGGACATGGGCGCTGGGAAGAGTGTTGCTGTTCCCGGTCGTGGGTGCACTGTCCGGGGCGGGCGCGGTTGTGCAGGCCGGGATTGATAGAACAAGCGCTGCGGCTGCGGTGGCAGCGGCTAGAAGGCGCCGTGTTGGGGGCAAAGACATGGAGAACTCCGTTGGGCTGGGATATAGGATAGCAGATTGGGAAAGCCGGGACGGGGGTGCCGGCCTACCCTGGCGTGGGTGCCAGGGCAGGCTGGCTCTGGCTTGGGTTTGCGGTTAGAGGGTGCCGAGGAGGTCCTTCATTTCCTTGATTTCCGCTTCCTGGGCCGAGATGATCTCGCGGGCCAACGCCACGGCGTCTGGGTTCTTTCCGTCCGTGGTTTCGGTCCGGGCCATGGTGATGGCGCCCTCGTGGTGGGCGATCATCTGGGTCAGGAACAGTTTCGCTGCTTCGGTCCCCTGGGCGGCGTCGAGCTTCTTCATGTCCTCATCTCCCATCATGCCGCTCATGCCGTGGCCTCCGGACATCTGGGTGGGTTCGTTCCAGGCCTTCAGCCAGCCGGTCATCTTCTCGATTTCCGGGCCCTGGGCGGCTTTGATCCTGCCCGCGAGGGCGGTCACGGTGGCGGGGATGTCCTTCTTCGCCAGGATCATGTCGCTCATCTCAATGGCCTGGGCGTGGTGCGGGATCATCATCTGGGCAAACATCGTGTCGGCAGAGTTGTGATCCCCGGCAGCTGTGGTGGAGCCTGGCGTGGTGCCGGAAGTCGCAGTGCTGGTTCCGTGGTCCATTCCGGGCATGCTTCCCCCGCCGGATCCGGTGGAGCATCCGGCAAGGGTGATGGCTGCGGCAAGTGCTGTGGCCGTAAGGGCCAGAATTTTCTTCATGGTTGTGCTTCCTTCAAACGTCAGCCGGAGCAGTTGCCTGGCTGGGAGGGGACGCGCAGACGCCGACAATGAGGGTGGTGCGGGCGCGTCAGGGCGAAGTCGTATGCACCATGGCCTGCAGGCTCCGGTGCGGCAGGCCGCTTTACGTGCGGCTGATGCAGAGTTCGCCCGGGGAAGGACTTCCGGGAAGGTAGGAATAGGGTCCAGCCCGGGTGGTGGGGCCAACCGCGTGAGTGGTGCCGAAGGCAGTTGTGCCCGGCAGCGGCACCGACAGTGATCCATGTCCTGGAAGAGGGATGCAGACCGAATGCATGGAAGCCATCTCCGGGCATGGGCCCGGATCAGCACAGGTGGCTCCTGGCGTCAGATCCGAGTTCTGCCCAGTATCCGGGATGGCCGCATGACCTGCGTGGGCCAGGACCTGTGCATGAGAATCGACCATGCCCTGGATAGCGGCAGTGCCGTGGGAAATGGCAGCGCCGTGAGTGCTGGCGAAGCTGTGGGTGGAGGACATGATGTGCATGCCCAGGATCCCTGCCATGATCGCCAGCACGCCGCCCAGCAGGACCCCCGTACGGAGGACGCCCGTGATCTGCTTGCCTGACTGGTTCACTGCTGGCCGTCCTCCCTTCGCACGAATGGTCATTTGTTGTTGCAGATGGTCATTGTCTAGGGTATCGGCTCGCGCTGACGCCGGAGCGGTGATCGCAGCGGGGAACAAGCAGCCCTCCAATGACGTCCCGCAAATTTGACCGCAACACAGGGATCCTCCCATTAGAGGGTCCAACATGGGCCGGAAGTGACCCCGCGTTGCTTCTTTAACCCAGAACGACGGCGACACTCCGCGAAATCCGGAGTGTCGCCGTCGTAATTAATTCAAAGAAGGTCAGAAATGTAAGGCAGCCTTAGCGGCCGCAGCCAGCCCTTAGGCGGCCAAGGTCATAGCCGCTGCAGTCCGCTTGGCGGGGGCAACGATACGCATCTGGCATTCGGACTGGTAGGGATCGATGGACGCCGGCAGGTGGTGGGACTTGGAGCAGGCCTTGAGCTGTTCGAGAGCGGCGGGCTCAACACGGGCGTGGCTTACATCGACCACGAGGCGGAGTCCCTGACGGAGATGGTTGGCACGCTTTACGACGACGTAGAGCGCTTGGAGGCTTTCTGGAGTGACATGGCCCTGGGCTGCAACTTCGGCTTCTCCACCGTCGAGGTCAACCCGGACCAGTACCTTCAGCTTGTCGTTCAAATGGATCCCCTTCCATAGGCGGCCGCTCCATTGCGGCCAGGGCCGCGCCGTTGCGACCGCCACCCAGCCTAGACAGGAAATGTGATGCAGGCAACAGTGTGACGTGGACAACAAGTGAACACATACTCCCGCAGTATCCCCCGGTAGCGAACGCGGCTGCCTCCAGGCGCCGGGCTTTATATATTGAATCCATGACCCAGACTCCGCTGCAGCACCAGGCCACCACCCCTCCCGTAGCAGCCAAAATCCCCAAGAAGCGCGAGCACCACGGCGATGTTTTCGTGGACAACTACGAATGGCTGCGTGACAAGGAGTCGCCTGAAGTGGTGGAACACCTCAAGGCGGAGAACACCTACCAGGAAGCGGTGACGGCGCACCAGGAACAGTTGCGCGAAGCCATCTTCCAGGAAATCAAGGGACGGACCCAGGAAACGGACCTCTCCGTGCCCAGCCGCAAGGACGACTGGTGGTACTACACCCGCTCAATAGAGGGCAAGGAGTACGGCATCCAGTGCCGCGTGCGTGCCCAAAATTCAGGCAATCCCGTGGCGGACTGGACTCCCCCGGCGGTGGAGCCCGGGGTCGAGATCCCCGGGGAACAGGTCCTCCTTGACGGCAACGCCGAGGCTGAGGGCAAGCCCTTCTTCTCGGTGGGAGGAGTGGCGGTCACCAACGACGGTAACCTCTACGCCTACGCTGTGGACAACTCCGGCGATGAGCGCTTCACCCTGCGCATCAAGGACCTGCGCACGGGCGAACTGCTGCCTGACGTGATTGAGAACGTCTTCTATGGAGTGGCATTCTCCCCTGACGGGACGCGCCTCTTCTACACGTTGGTTGACGATTCCTGGCGCCCTTACCAGGTGAAGTCGCACGTCCTGGGCACCCCGGTCTCCGAGGACGAGCTGGTCTACCAGGAGGACGACGTCGCCATGTGGCTCGGCTTCGAGCTCTCCGCGGACCGCAGGCACCTCGTGCTGGGGATCGGCTGCTCCGAGTTCAGTGAGACGCGACTGCTGAGCTTTGACGATTACGACGCCGGACTGCGCACCGTCATCTCCCGGGACGAAAGGATCCTCTATGAGGCCGAGCCGTTCCTGCTGGAGGACGCCGAGGGCAGGAAGACGGAGAAGGTCCTCCTGACCCACAACCGCAACGCCATCAACTCGATGGTGAGCCTGGTGGACCCTGCCGAATTCACCAAGCCGCTGGATGAGCAGGAGTGGAGTACCGTCGTCGAGCATTCCGACGACGTTCGCGTCAACGGCGCCGGCGTCACGTCTACCCACATGGTGCTGTCCGTCCGGAAGGACACGATCGAACGCGTCCAGGTGCTGCCGCTCGCGGGGCTCGGCACCGAGGCCCAGGGCAAACCGGTGGAGCCTGCGTTCGACGAGGAGCTCTACACGGCGGGGGTCTCCGGCTCTGATTACCAGGCCCCGGTCATCCGGATTGGCTACACGTCCTACTTCACGCCGTCGCGGGTGTACGACTTTGTCCTGCCCACCGCCGGACTGCCCGCCGGGGAGCTCCTGCTGCGCAAGGAGAGCCCGGTGTTGGGAGGCTACTCGGCTTCGGACTACGTGGCCACCCGGGAATGGGCCATCGCCGACGACGGCACTCGAGTCCCGCTGTCCGTGCTGCGGCACGCTTCACTCGTCCGCGACGGATCCAACGCCGGGCTGGTCTACGGCTACGGCTCCTACGAGCTCAGCATGGATCCCGGCTTCGGTGTGGCCCGGCTGTCCCTTTTGGACCGGGGCATCGTGATGGTGATTGCGCATGTTCGCGGCGGCGGCGAGCTGGGTAGGCACTGGTACGACGACGGCAAGAAGCTGAACAAGAAGAACACTTTCACCGACTTCATTGCGGCCACCGACTGGCTGGCCGGCTCCGGATGGGTTGACCCGTCCCGCATTGGCGCGCTGGGCGGTTCCGCAGGCGGCTTGCTCATGGGCGCTGTGGCCAACCTGGCCCCCGAAAAGTACGCGGTCATCGTGGCGCAGGTGCCGTTCGTCGATCCCCTGAACAGCATCCTTGATCCGGAGCTGCCGCTCTCCGCCTTGGAATGGGAGGAATGGGGCAACCCCATCACGGACCCCGAAGTGTATGCATACATGAAGTCGTACACGCCCTATGAGAACGTGCACCCCACGGCGTACCCGAAGGTCGCCGCCGTCACGTCGTTCAACGACACGCGGGTGCTCTACGTGGAACCGGCCAAATGGGTCCAAGCGCTCCGCGAAGCGACTGCTGGCGATGAGCCGATCGTGATGAAGATCGAGATGGAAGGCGGACATGGCGGTGCTTCAGGCCGCTACGTCCAGTGGCGCGAACGGGCGTGGGACTACGCGTTTATCGCCGATTCCCTGGGAGCGACGGAACTGCTGCCGGGGGCGGGGCTGAAGTAACCATCGACTTTCGGTTCCAGCGGGATACTAATCATGCTTACTATTGACTGGCATTAGGCACATCGGCGTAGAAACCGCCCGCTGGGGGTGGCGGAACCCGTGCCGGAAGTGGAGCTTGACGTGAGTAACGAAAAAGATCTAACCCCGCTGACCGATGAAGAGCTAATGTCCCAGTCCGGCACCGCATTGCCGGACAAGGAGGTAGCCTCCGTCCTGGACCTCAACGCCGATCTCGACCTCGCCATTGACGCGGCCGCACCGATCGACCTTGCCGTCGCTGCCAACGCGAATGTGGCCGCGCCCATTGACGCCGCCGCATCGGCCAACATCCTTTCCGCGGGTTCGGAAGCCCAGGCCCTCGCGGACCAGGGTGTCATCATCGAACAGGGCATTACCGCGGACGCGTCCGCGGATTCCACCCAGGACAGCGTCATCGACCAGGGCGACGACACTGTGGACGGCGAAGCCGGTACGGACAGCACGGTCCCTGCCACAGACGGCAGCACCGACGTCGGCGCCCTCCCGGTGGATCCCGCCGCGGCCCTGGACGGAGACCTTCTGAACGTCAATGTGGATCTGGCAGCCGACGCCGACATCGCTGCTCCAATCAACGGCGCGGTGGCCGCTAACGCCAACGTCGCCGCCCCGATCGACGCCGCAGTGGCGGCGAACATCGGTTCCATCGACAGCGATGCCGTGGCGGTGGCCCAGCAGGACGCCATCATTAGCCAGAACATCGACGGCGAAGCGACGGCTTCCGCCGATCAGCAGTCCGACTTGCAGCAGTAATCCCCGATGGATACCGCGCACGGCGGGCCGTCCGGAGCGGATGGCCCGCCGGGTACCTCCGTGTCCGCCAGCAACGGCAGTGATGTCCCTGCTGTCGATGTCCCCGTGCGGGCCGACGGCGTCCAGCTGATTGGCGAGAGCAAGGGCTCCGGGTACCGGGAACCGCCGTCGCTGGTCCGCCGTGCTGACGGCCAGACGCTGGCGCTCACCAGGCTGCTCTACCTCGTTCTTGAGGCAGCTGATGGGTCGCGCAGTGTGGACCGTATCGCCGAGACTGTCAGCACACGCTTTGGCAAACTGGTCAGTGCCGGCAACGTCCGAAAGCTGGTCGAGTCGGAACTCCTGCCGCTCGGCCTGCTACGCCTGGCGGATGGCTCCCAGCCGGAGGTCAAGAAGGCTGACCCCCTACTGGGCTTGCGCTTCCGCTACACGGTGACTGATCCAGAACGAACACGGAAGCTCACCGCCCCCTTCGCGGCCCTGTTCAACCCGCTCATCGTCGTAGCAGTTACCGCGGTCTTCCTGTGGGCCTGCTGGTGGGTGCTCATGGTCCAAGGCCTGGGATCCGCCACCTATGACGCCTTTGCGAATCCGGGACTGCTGCTGCTGGTCTTTGCGATCACCATCCTCTCCGCGGGCTTCCACGAGTTCGGCCATGCAGCAGGGGCCCAGCGGGGAGGCTCCACACCAGGGGCGATGGGGGCGGGGCTGTATCTGATGTGGCCGGCCTTCTACACAGACGTCACCGATTCCTACCGTCTGGGCCGGTTCGGCCGACTCCGCACCGACCTGGGCGGCCTCTACTTCAACGCCATCGTGGCAGTGGCGATTATGGCTGTGTGGTGGGCAAGCCGTTTCGATGCCCTGCTGCTGGTGGTGCTCACACAGATTCTCCAGATGGTCCGGCAGCTCCTGCCCTTGCTCCGGTTCGACGGGTACCACATCCTGGCCGATGCCACTGGCGTTCCGGACCTGTTCCAGCGGATCAAACCCACCCTCCTCGGACTCCTGCCAGGGAAACACCACGAGCCCAAGGCGCAGGAACTCAAACCATGGGCGCGGGCCGTTGTGATCCTCTGGGTGCTCGTGACCGTTCCCCTGCTTCTCATCTCCATCGTCCTCATGGTGTTTGCCCTGCCGCGGCTCCTCGGGACGGCCTGGTCAAGTTGCCGGAACCAGTACGCCATGCTGGCAGGGAGCCTGGCCGACGGGAACATTCTCGACGCCGCTGCCCGCTTCCTGGCGATTGCCGCCGCCGCGCTTCCCGTCCTGGCAATCCTCTACCTCCTGGTGCGTCTCGCCCGGCAGTTGCTTACCGGCCTCTGGGCCAGGACCCGGGGCAAGAAGATGCAGCGGGCGACGGCGACGGCAACCGTCATCGCTGCAGTCGCCGGACTAGCGTGGGCTTGGTGGCCCGATGCTGAGGCATATCGTCCGGTGCAGCCGTATGAACGCGGCACGCTCGCCGACGCCGCATCAGCGATCATTCCCTTGTCAGCCCCGGGATTGCGGGAAGGCGAGACCGGCCGCACGATAGCGCTCTGGCCAACGGGCACTCAGCTTCCAACACGCGAGAAACCCCAGCTCAGCATGGTTCTCGTGCCTCAAGAGGACGGCACTCCCGCCGCAGGCTCCAGGAGTGACGCGGCCGGCTCCGACAGCAGCCAGGACCAAGGCGACAGCACGCCGCCGTCGTGGGTCTTCCCCTTCGACAAACCACCCGCGCCTGAAAGCGACGGAAACCAGGCGCTGGCCGTGAACACAACGGACGGCTCCGTGGTCTATGACGTGGCCTTCGCGCTTGTCTGGGCCGAGGACGGCCAAACGGTGGATACCCGCAACGAGGCTTACGCGTTCGCTAACTGCTCGCAATGCACAGCCGTGGCCGTGGGCTTCCAAGTGGTGCTGATCGTGGGGCAGGCAGACGTGATCGTCCCCGAAAACCTCGCCGCGGCCTCGAACTACTGCATCGAATGCCTCACCTACGCGCTTGCGAGCCAGCTGGTCCTGACCCTGGACGGGCCCCTCAGCGAGGACGGAATGTCCAGTCTCTCAGCACTGTGGGCCGAGATTGCCGAATTCGGCCGCACCCTGGACGGGGTGCCGCTGTCCGAGATCCAGGCGAGGCTCAATGCCTACAAGGAGCGGATAGTGGCAATCATCAGGGGTGATCCCAGTGCAATCCAAGACAGTGCAGTCCAAGGCGGCACCACAACCACTGGGACACCGTCGCAGGCCCCCGGCAATCCCGGCCCCGCACCTGCGATCAGTCCGGGATCCGACGCCGGAACCGGTTCCGGTTCGGATACGGCACCGGGAACTTCCACGGGCACCGGAACGACAGGAACTGCCTCGCCAGCTCCGGCGGGACCTGCCCCTACGCCTGTGGCACCTGCCCCAACGCCTGTGGCACCTGCCACGCCCATGGTGGCGAGTACTGCCCCCGCGGTTGAGCCTGTCGAAACCCCGGCGCCGGGGTCTTGACCCGCGGCCCGGGCCGGGGCAATGTCGTGGTAACACCGACTCCAGGAGGTACCAATGCGCGGCCAAAGCCAAAAGTTCAACGACCTGCTCATCACCCAGGTGGGCAACGAGTTCGCAGCGTCCCAGCAGTACATTGCTATCGCCGTCTGGTTCGACAGCCAGGACCTGCCGCAGCTAGCCAAGCACTTCTACCGCCAGTCATTGGAAGAGCGAAATCACGCCATGATGATGGTCCGGTATTTACTGGATCGCCAGCTCCCCATCAAGATTCCGGGGATCGAACCCGTGCGCAACGACTTCAACAAGGTGGAGGAGCCGCTTGCCCTCGCCTTGGCCCAGGAGCAGGAGGTCACCGACCGCATCAAGGACCTGTTCGCGGCCGCCCGTGCCGAGGAGGACGCGATCGGCGAACAATTCATGCTGTGGTTCCTGAAGGAACAGGTGGAGGAAGTCGCCTCCATGACCACGCTGCTCAACATTGCCCGACGCGCTGACAACCTCTTCGACGTCGAGAACTTCCTGGCGCGCGAAAGAGTGGGCGACGGCGGCTACCGCGGAGGCGGCGGCGGACACCACGGCGGGCATCATCACGGAGGCGGCGGCGGCGAGTCGGACGCGCCCGATGTAGCGGGCGGCGAACTCTAAGTTGGCGGAGCAATCGACGCGGCAGTGACGACGGCGGCCGTCGCCTCCGCGATGGCCCTCTCCTCGTCCGTGGGCACCACCAGCACCGGGATCGCCGACGCCGCACTGGAAATCACCCGTGGTTCCCTGGACCGCTGGCTGTTCAGGCCGGCGTCGAGCTCTACGCCCAAGGCACCCAGCCGCTCAGCGACCAATTCACGGAACTGGTGTGAGTTCTCGCCGATCCCTGCAGTGAACACCACGGCCTGCGCTCCCCCGACTGCGACGTGGTAGGCGCCGATGTATTTGGCCAGCCGGTAGGACGTAACGGCGAGCGCCATGGCGGCCCGGGCATCCCTGGACTCGGCCGCCTCTACTACGGACCGCATGTCGTTGTTGCCTGCAAGTGCCCGGAGCCCGGACTGCCGGTTCAGCAGGGAATCGATGTCCTCCATGGACCAGCCGGCCCTGCCCAGGAAAACCAGGATGGAGGGGTCCAGGTCCCCGGAACGCGTTCCCATCACGAGGCCTTCCAGCGGCGTGAATCCCATTGACGTGTCCACCGACCGTCCGCCTTGGATTGCCGTGACGGAGGCGCCGTTGCCCAAGTGGGCGATCACGCCGTCGAACTCCTCCAGCGGAAGTCCCAGCACCGACGCCGCGCGGTGCGTGACGTACTCATGTGAGGTGCCGTGGAAGCCGTAGCGTCGAATGCCGTGGTTGGTGTACAGGTCGTCCGGCACGGCGTAGCGCCAGGCGTGCTCGGGCAGGGTTCGGTGAAAGGCGGTGTCGAACACCGCCACTTGCGGCATGTCGGGCCACTTCCGGGAGATAGCCCGGATGCCCAGGACGTTGGCGGGGTTGTGGAGCGGAGCCAGCGGGTTGAGCCGCTCGATGGCTCGCGTGACCTCGTTGTCGATCAGCACGGGCTCCGAGAAACGCTCCCCGCCGTGCACCACACGGTGTCCAACGGCCGCGAGGGTCAGGTCTCCCAGCTCGCGGTGGATGGCGGCGTCCACGAGTTCCAGGGCCGCGGCATGGTCCCGGGGGCCGATGATCTCGCCGTCGCCCTCCCCGCCGTTGCCCATGCCGATCTCCTCGATCAGCCCCTCGGTGAGGACGCTGCCCGCCTCCACATCGCGCACCTGGTACTTGAGCGAGGACGAACCGGAATTGATGACGAGGACGAGCACGGGGCCTCCTAGGCTTTTGATTCGGTGGGGTGGATTTCGGCGGGCAGGGTTTCCAGCTGGACTTCTGCAATGCCTTCCGCTGAAGCGGGCGCAGTGGACTGCGCCTGGATGGCGGTGATGGCAACTGTGTTCACAATGTCCTCCACGGTGCAGCCCCGGGAGAGGTCGTTGACCGGCTTGCGGAGTCCCTGCAGGACAGGCCCGACGGCGACCGCCCCCGAGGACTGCTGGACCGCCTTGTATGTGTTGTTGCCGGTGTTGAGGTCCGGGAAGATGAACACGGTCGCCTGCCCCGCCACGGAAGAGCCCGGCATTTTGGAGGCGGCAATCGAGGCGTCGACGGCGGCGTCGTACTGGATGGGCCCTTCGACGGCGAGGTCCGGCCGGCGCGAGCGCACCAGCTCCGTGGCCCGCCGGACCTTCTCCACGGTTTCGCCCGAACCCGATCCGCCAGTGGAGTAGGACAGCATGGCCACCCTGGGCTCCACCCCGAACTGCACCGCCGTCTCGGCCGAGGCCAGGGCGATGTCAGCCAGCTGTTCCTCGTTGGGGTCCGGATTCACCGCGCAGTCCCCGTACACCAGGACCCGGTCCGGCATCAGCATCAGGAACACGGAGGAGACGATCTTGACGCCTTCGCGGGTCTTCACGAATTCCAGGGCGGGCCGGATGGTGTGCGCAGTAGTGTGGGCCGCGCCGGACACCATGCCGTCCACTACTCCCAGCTGAACCATCATGGTTCCGAAATAGCTCTCGTCCTGCATGACCTCGAGGGCCCGGGGCACGTCCATGCCCTTGTGGGCCCGGAGCTCGGCGTATTCCTGGGCGAAGCGCGGACGCAGCCCGGAGGTGGCAGGGTCCACGATCTCGATTCCGGAGAGGTCGATGCCTTGGCTGGAGGCCAGCTCCCGTACCTCGGATTCGCGTCCCAACACCGTGAGGTCGCAGACGTCCCGGCGCTGCAGGATTTCGGCGGCCCGCAGGATCCGGATGTCCTTGCCCTCGGGCAGCACGATCCGGCGTCGCTGGGACCGGGCCCGTTCGACGAGGTCGTGGAGGAACCTCAGCGGCGTCATGCGCTCCGGGCGCGGCAGGTGCAGCCGTTCCACCAGTTCGGCCTCGTCCACGCACCGTGCCCACAGGCCGACGGCGGAAGCCACCTTCCGGCGATGTCCGCTCCAGATCTCGCTGCGCACCTCGGACACTTTCCGGGCCGTGGTGTAGGTGTCCTCCGGGGAGTCGAACACGGGGAACGGAGCCTGGGCCAGGAGCGGGTAGATGTGCGCGTCGGGTGCCAGCCCGCCCGTCAGGATCAGCGCCGAAGGAACGGGAAACTCGGGGCTGAAGGAAGACGCCAGGCAGGCGACCATCACATCGGCCCGGTCCCCCGGCACGATCACCAGCGCGCCGTCGTCGAGCTGGTGCAGGAAGTTGCCCACATTCATCGCGGCCACCTTGATGGAACGCACGTCCCGCTCCATGTCGGCATGGCCCGCGATCTGCCTGACGCCGAGCGCCGAAGCGACTTCGCCGGTGGTGGGCCGCGCGATTTCCTCCATTTCCGGAAACACATAGACGGGTCGGTTCAGGGAGCCCGGCCCAACACCGGCGGCGATAGCGTCGACGTCGTCCGGCTCCGCACGGTTCACCATCACGGCCAGCATGGCGCAGTTCGCGGCGGCGAGCTCCTTGCGGGCGACTTCGACGGCGTCGACGGCTTCTTTCACCGTCCGCCCCTTGGCGCCCACCACGGCGACCATGAGGGCGGAGAGGTTGTTGGCCAGCCGGGCGTTGAGATCGAACTCGACGGCGGCATCCTGGCCGGTCAGGTCGGTTCCCTCGACGATGATCACATCGCAGAACCGTGCCATCCGGGCGAAGATCTCCACACAGCGGGCGTCAATTTCCGCGCGTTTGCCCTCTGCCAGCAGCTGCCGGACGGTGTCCGAAGTCAGGCCGCCGCGGCACCTCTCGGCGTCGAGGTCGAAGCGGGAGGCCATGAGCGCCACCATGGGATCATCGGCAGCCGAATCGCCGTGGACCACGGGCTTGAAGAAGCCGATCCTGTCCGCGTGCCGGTGCAGCGTATCGGCCAGGCCAAGGGCTACGAGCGATTTACCCGAGCCCGGCGTGGTCGCGCTGACATAGATACCTGTGGCCATTCCCGCTCCTTGCCGTTGTCAAGAAAGTCGAAGTTCTCAGGAAAGTACCGTCCCACCTTACCTACCCACCGTTGGCGGGCTACTGGTTAGCGGGCCTCCAGCTCGCGGGCCTCTAGTTAGCGGGCACGGAGGACCGCGAAATAGCCGGGGATGCGTTCGGTCTCGGTTGCGGATTTCAGGGGCCGCGTTTCGATCGTCGCGGGGCCCTCCGCGAGCAGCTCCCATTGGGCATCGGGGAAGGCTTTCCGGCGCTGCTCGGCGCCGAAACGTCCGGGCATCGGCAGGCCGCGGATGGCACCTTCCAGTGGAGCGGGGATGGACTCCAGGGTGGCGCCCAGGTGACAGACGTAGTCGACGGCGTTTCCGGGGAAGTCGGTCTCGGCCAGGAAGAGCCTTCCCCGGCGGCCGAGCAGCGGGTGCAGGTTCCGCACGAGGGCTGCCTGTTCCTGGGCGCCCAGCACGTGCAGCACGCCGCGAATGAAAACGTTCACTTCGGCGTCGGCGCCTCCGGCGTCGGGGCCTCCGGCGAGGTCACCGGCGTCGGGCTCTTCCTGGAAGGTGCCCTCAACCGAACCGCCGCCGGAGCCCGAGGCAATAGCAGCCCGCAGCACCTCCACGGCGTTGGGATCCGTGGCGTCACACACGGCGAATGAAACGTTCGGCTTTCCCTCAGACTCATGCTTTGCGCGGTTGATGGCATTGGCCGAGACGTCGACGCCGATCGCCTGCGGGAAGTGCGCCGCCAGCCGGCGTGTGAAGCTGCCGTTGCCGCAACCGACGTCGAGCACGGGAAGGTCCAGGTCAAGGTACCGCTCAAGCCAGGGGACGTAGCCGTGCATCTCGTGGTCGCTGCCGGAATCCCAGAGGACTTCGCCTTCCGCTCCCGTGGCACCCACCCTTCCCCAGTATTGTTCCCAGGCTGTCTGCGGATTCCTGGGCGCTGAGGAGGCAAGCTTCACAAGCTTGGGGATGAGCAAATACTTCCTCAATGAGGAAAGCATGGTGTGGGGGGCACGCATGGCTCAAATAATACGGTCCCGGCAGGGCAAGTAGCCGAAGGCTCTTCCAACTGGCTCTCAGTAGTTGTCGTTCTGGGGCGTTTTAACGACAAGGAGTGCCAGTTACTTGGGATGTTTACGTGACGCTAGTCGACGGCGAGCCACTCCAGTGCGTCTGGTTCGGAGGTGAAGAACTTCGTGGGGCAGGGCACCTTGTTGATGCCGAGGAAAAAGTTGGCGATCACCCTGTCAACGGGGGATGAGCCAAGCAAGGCAATTCGGGACGCCTGGCAGGGTCGGCCGAAGACAGCACGCGCGCCGCGGCTGACGACGGCTGTGGTGGCCATGTCCACCAGCATGGGATGGCGGTCTTCTCCACAAACCAGGTTGACCTGCCGCATGGCGGCCTCGGCGTCCGCTTCCGAGATGGACGCATCCTGCGGCCACGTCAGGCGGAGGAGCCCATCCGGGTTCAGCACCAGATCGAAGTCGGTAAGGCGGGGACTCGGGTCCTGGGGATCGGCAGTCACGGCTGTCCTTCCTGCTGGAGGCGTGGGCTCCTCCAAGCTACCGCCCGTTGCCTGCCAACTCAACGGAGCGCCCGCCGTGCGGCTGCCCAAGACCGGCTCCCGAACATTACAAATGATGGAGTATCGCCTGTGCTATAGGCCACAGACGGTTGCTGATATGGTGAATTTAGATTCAGGATCCGCCACATAGGGCAACACATTAGTCAGGGGGGCATTGTGGCTGAATTAGCAGTTGAGGCGTCCTCTGCGCCACGTGCCATAGTGATCGCCGATTCAGACCAAGATCGCCTGAAGCTCAGCAGCGCCGCCCTGTCCGCCGCGGGCTTCACCATACATCCCGCCTCCGACGCCGCCTCACTCGCCGGACAGATGGCACGGCACCGCCCCGCTGTCGTCGTTATGGACAGTGCGCTGGCCGGCGGGCATGCCGCCGAGGGCGTTCCGGTGCTCCTGTTGGTTAATCTGGCCGACGAGTTCGACTTGGGTGCCGTCGACAACTGGGGCGACGCGGACTACATTCTGAATCCTCCGCGGCCGGAGGAGCTGGTCCATCGCGTGGAGACGCTGATTGGCCGGGCGAGGGAACGCCACCGGATCCGTTCCGGCGCGGAAGCCTTGCGCGAGAGCCTCAGGAAAGTCTCCGCAGCAATCCGCTCCACCAACGATCCCCAGCAGATCGCCGACCTCGTGGTGAGCGGCTTTGGTGGAGCCCTCGACGCCGACCGGGTTTGGTTTGCCACGTTCCGGGACGAGCGGGTACCCCGCATCAGGTCCCAATGGAACCGTCGCGGCCTTGCCCAGCTTCCGGCGAGGCTTGGTTCGCATGAGGACGCCTTAACAGAAATGGCCAACCGGCTGTGGGGTGAAGCGGATGTCCTCACGGTCGCCAACCACGGCGACGTTCCAACCTCCCCTATTTCGATGCTCCTGGGAGCCTGGGCCGGCCCGCTGAGCCCACGGTCCTCCGTGCTGGTCCCTGTGGGCGAGGGCGAATCGGCTTTGGGCGTGATCCTGATTGCCACCGCTGACGAGCCAAGGGAATGGACGCGGACTGAAATTTCGCTGATTCAGCACGTGGCCGGGAACGTGGCCCACGGCCTGATCCAGGGCCACCTGATTAGCGCCCAGCAGCAGGTCCTCCAGCAGCTCCGGCAGCTGGACAAGGCGAAAACCGACTTCCTCGCCACAGTGAACCACGAGCTGAGGACTCCCCTGACTTCGATCACTGCCTACCTGGATATGATCCGCGAAGGGGCCGGCGGACCCGTGCCCGAGGGTATCCAGCGCATGGTGGAAGTTATCTCGCGGAATTCGGACCGCCTCCGCCGCCTCATCGAAGACATGCTCACTGTCTCCAAGCAGGAGGGGACAGGAAGCCTGAACCTGAAGCGTGTGGATATTGGCCAGGTGCTGCAGATAGTGGTGGCTACCCTGCGCCCCCTGGCCGACACCCGGGACGTCGAGATCACCTTCAATGAATCCGCCGAGGATATCAAGATCAACGCCGATGAGGCGCAGTTGGAGCAGGTCTTCACCAACATCGTCGCCAACGCCATCAAGTTCACCCCCGACGGCGGCCAGATCGGGATCACCAGTGAACCTTCGGCGGCCGACGACGGCAGGCCGGCTGTCCTGGTGCAGGTGGCGGATACGGGCGTTGGCATCCCCGAGCAGGAAATTCCGCAGGTGTTCACTCGCTTTTACCGGGCTTCAAATGCATCATCTGCTGCGGTTCCGGGGAGCGGCCTGGGACTGGCGATTGCCCAGGATATTGTAAGGCGTCACACTGGTCATCTTGAGCTTCATTCAAAGCTTGGCAGGGGCACCACCGTTTCGGTGCAGCTTCCGGTCGGCGGGCCTTGACAGGTTATTTACAAGACCTGTCCAGAAATCCGGTAACGGAGAAGTGGGAATGAACCTGGGCAGTCGTTTCTAGTCAAGTTCATATAACAAATCGGTGGATAAAAGGGACAAATGGTGGATAAAAGGGGGATGCCCCGGACCTGCGGTCCGGGGCATCCGTTGGATTTCTCCTGGTGTCAGGAGGTCACGATCACGGCCACCAACCGATAGAGGTTGTGGATACGTCCTTCTTAGACGAGGAAGAGTTGTTTGTCTCGTTCTTGGAAGCAGCATTCGCAGGAGCAGCGAATCCCGCAACGGCCAGGAAGCCGGCCAAGAGGAGCGATGCGGCTAACTTTTTCATCCGCTGATCCTTTCCGATAGTGTCAATTTTGACTCTAAATCGTATTGCAGTTACGCGCGTTATTATACGGTCTTTTTACGCCGTAGAACATGGATAATTAACACATGCCCAATCCGCAGCAATTGACTCCCCATTTGGTCGCCGAGCTGACAGCTCGTGCCAGCTGGAAAAAGCGGGATTACGGCAATGCGTTTACGCAGGCAGGCAGTGCAGCGGATCTTGCCCTCCAGGCCGGAGACGAACTTTCCTGGTGGAATATGAAGCACCTCCAGGCGGAGTGCCTCCGGGACCAGGGCCTTATCGAAGAATGCCTGCAGCTGGCACGGTTCCTGGCGGAGCATCCCTTCACTGCGACTTCGCCCGATCTCGGCGCCCGCGCCTACACTGTCCTCGCCGTGTCCCTGCAGGGGCTGGGCAGATTACAGGAAGCCGCCCAGGCAGCCTCTACCGCAGGTTCATTCGTGGCGGGCAACGCCAAGTTCGTCAACCTCCACGTCCAGGCACAGCAGGCATTGATTGCGGCCCTCGCAGAAGGGCGCCTCCTTGACGAGGCCTGGCGGGAGTGCATGGTCCTGGAGTCCCTCCTGACCCAGTATGTGGACGACGACACCGCCGGAAAGGCCTACTGGGTCATCGGCAACGTTGCCTTCCTGAGCAACAGGGTCACCGAAGGCGGCACCTTCCACGACCTCGCGGCCGAGCGGCTGTCCCCCTCCAAGGACGTTGACCTGTGGGCCCGCTTCAACAGGGCCTCAGCCGAGATGCGGCTGCAGGCCAAACTGGGCGATGCCGCAACGCTGCGTTGCATCGAGCGAGCGGAACTCGCCACCGACATCGTGGACGCCAACGAGCGTGAACGACTGGAAATGTCGCTGGTTCGCGCCCACTGGCATTACCTGACTGGTGACATGGCTGCCGCGACCGCGATCCTCGAGAAGGTGTGCGCTCGTGCCTCGATCCTGGCCACACACACGGCTGCAGAGGCTCATTTCCTCCTGGGGCAGGCCCTCGCTTCCCAGGGTCTGGCCGAGGAATCCCGACACTACCTCGAAGAGGCGGCTACGCTATTTGACAAGGCCGCTGCATCCGAACGGAGCGCGACGGTTCGTGAGTATTTGGGCAACGCCTACGGCCAGAACCTGCAAGGGGGGTAAATGTCAGCAGCACTTGTTCCCCACGAGCGTGCCGAAAGCCGGGCAGCCCGCCCCCAGCTGCGCGAACTGCGGGAGGGAGTAGTCAAGGCCGTCCTGCCCCCGAACTCCCTCATTGATGGCGACGCCGCAACCCGGCTCGGTGAGCGCCTCGGCGTCGTCGCCGGAACGCGGCAGCTCGCCGTCGTCCTCCAAGTTACGGGAGTCACTTCGGTGAACCGCGCTGCGATGGCCGCCTTCGGCGCTATACCGTCCGTGGCAGCATGGGCCATCGTCGGGGAAAGTCCTGTGGACCGCCTCATCGGCCACTACATGCTGCGATTCCGCTTCGGTCCGAGGCCGGCCCGCTATTTCGATTCTGAGGACGGCGCCCTCACCTGGCTGGTGTCGCATCGCGATGCTGACTGAGGGTGACCCCCGGCTGGCAAGGCTCCTGGATGGCATCGTTCGACTGGCTGCCGGCGAACTGGACACCAGGATCGAGCTGTCTCCTGCGCGGGATGAAATCGACGCCGTGATCATGGGTACCAACCTGCTGGCTGAGGACCTGCAGACGATGTACCAGGAGCTGGAAGAAAGGGTAGCCTCGCGGACGCAGGCCCTGCACCAGGCCCACCTGGAAATGCGGCACATGGCCATGACTGATCCGCTAACGGGCCTCTTCAACCGCTCGGCGCTGGTTCAGGCCCTCGAAGAAGCACAGGTTGAAGAGGCCGACGGCGGACAGTCTCCGGCACTCCTGCTTGTGGACCTTGACGCCTTCAAGAGCATCAACGATTCGATGGGCCACTCCACGGGCGATCAGGTGCTTGTCATCATCGGCGACAGGATCCGCTCGGCCGTTCGGAAAGGCGATACGGTTGCCCGCCTCGGCGGTGACGAATTCGCGGTCCTCCTGCCGGGAGCCACGCCTGCGGAGGCAACCACGATCGGCGGCAGGGTCCTGGCCGCCCTGGACCAGGTGATCGAGATCGACGGCAAGAGCTTGCGCTGCGGGGCTAGCATGGGCCTGCGCATGGCTGAACCCGGCCAGACAGCCGAGGACCTCCTGATGGAGGCTGACATCGCCATGTACGAGTCCAAGGCCGAGGGCAGGAACAAGCTGAAGGCGTTCGAACCCTCCATGCTTCACGCCCGTCAGTTGCGGACCCAGCTGGTGGGCGAGCTTAAGGACGCCATCATCGAGTCGCAGCTGGTCCTCTACTACCAGCCCATCATCGCCCTGGCCACAGGGGAAATCGAGGGCGCAGAAGCCCTGGTCCGCTGGAAACACCCCACCCGGGGCATGATCATGCCGGACGAATTCATTCCCATTGCGGAGGAAACCGGGCTGATTTCTGAACTGGGCAACTGGGTGCTCAGGAACTCGGTGGACCAACTCCGGCGCTGGCGCACAGACCCTGCCACATCGCGCCACAAATTCTCCATGAGAATCAACGTCTCCGCCGCCGACCTGCAGCGCCTGGAATTCATCGAGGACGTTAGGGATACGCTAGCCGCAGCGGGCCTGGAACCCGCGCAGCTGGTCCTGGAACTGACCGAGAGCTCCATCATCCAGGGCGACGAACTGGACCGCTATACGCTGGCCAGCCTCGAGAGGCTTGGAGTCGGTATGGAGATTGACGACTTCGGCACGGGCTACTCCTCCATCAGCTACCTTCGCCGTCTTCCCGTTGACACCGTCAAGGTGGATCGCACCCTGCTAAGCGCCCTCGGCAGCGACCCCGCGCAGCCGGCGCTGATCGCCGCCGTCCTGCAACTGATCCGGGCCTGCGGGCTCGAGGCAGTGTGGGAGGGAATCGAAACGGCTGAGCAGGCCGAGTACCTGCGGAGCATCGGCTGCACGAGCGGCCAGGGCTACTACTTCAGCCGGCCATTACCTGAAGCCGAGTTCACCGAGAAGCTGAGGCGCCTGGACGTCTGGCCCGGGTAGGCAGCCCCCTGCTCTTTTCCCCTTCCCCACTTCCCTCATCTAGTCCGAAAATGAGGT
>NZ_JAGGPK010000051.1 GCF_018613855.1 Arthrobacter sp. ISL-30 | reverse complement strand
CGCCGGTTCCTCTCGTACGCCTTTCCTTCAATGCTTGCCGGACCCGGGCCGTCTGACAGTCCCAACCCGTCCCGTACGTTGTCGGAGGCTGCTCCCGCCTTCCCCGGCGTTCCCCGGACCAGGCTGCCTCCCAGCTTCACCGGCCAGCTGCGACTGACCAGCGGCGGGGTCCTTTCACCCCCACTCGATTCCAAGCGCCTCGTGGCGCACGAACGGCTTCCAGTAGTCCCCGGTGGCCTCCATCACCGCACAGGTGACCCGCTCGGCGATTAGATACTCACGCAAAGCCAGGACCTGGTTCGTGGTCGAGCCCCACGTCGTGACCGTCTCAACAGTCTTGCGACGACCAGCCCCGGCGACCCGGACGCAGACCTTGGCGTCCTTCTTGGACACGTCCAGACCAACACACCGGCGATGTACCACTTCCATCACTGCCACCTGCTTCCCCTCGACGGATCATTCGGTGTCCGTCGCGGGGAGGGCAGGGAGATTCAGAAGTCTGACGCTCGGGCTCGAAGGCACCAATCCACGGTTCCCGTGGAAGCCCTCCACCCCCATGCTGACCTTCAGGCTCCGAAGCACTACAGAGGATTCGGGGTCGACCGCAACGAACACGACCAGTCTCACACCGCCGGTCACCGCGTGACCACAGCAGAACGCGACGCCCCCCGAATCTTCGCTCACCATGGTGAGCCGGAGGCGCCGCATTGCTGACTTGCGGAAACGTTGTGACGGAGGGCCTTCTTCGTGCCTGTTTTGGGGCCAACCCGACGTTTACCCGACGTTTTCAGCTGAAAATCCATGGCAGGCGATGACGGTCATTGAGGGTTTGGCGGTGGGGCGGGGAGGTCCGCACCGAGCTTTACTCGGTGGGACCGTTGTAAGGTTCCTGGCTGCCAAACCGTTCGAGCGCGGCAGTGAGGTCAGGGGATTCTGTGGCCTTGGCAATGTAGTGTTTTTCCTTGATGGCGGTTCCTGAATGGCCGACTGGGCCGCGGCATGTTTCGCCTTGTATTCCTGGTCGATAAGCGTTGCCACCGACTTTCGGAACACGTGTGGGGTTACTCACTCGTAGTCAGAGCCTGCTCGTGCGTCCCGCCACTGCCTACGGAAGTTGTGCGGGCTCCGGAGCGTTCCGGTCGACGAGGGGAACAACATGTCTTCGGGGTTGGGTCGCTCCGCCGCGCACCTGCGCTTGAGTGTTTCCGCAGCAAATTGGGGCAACTTCATGGTCCTGAAACCAGCTTTGGTTTTGGGGTGCTCCTGCCTGTAGGCGGTTCGGCCCCCTTCCACGATGACTGTCCCGGAGATTGTAATGGTCGGAAGCTTGGCCTGCAGATCGATATCCTTCCACCGGATGGCTAGGACCTCGCCAATGCGTGCACCCGTTGCCAGGAAGATGTCCACGACATCGAACAAATCTGATGCCCGTGGCCGTCCTTGGTGGGACGCGTCATCTTGCCACTCGCGGGTGACCTTTCGGAGCCTCACAACATCCGTGATTGAAAGGGCTTGACATTCTTTGCCGCGAGCTTGATCGGTCCGACGTCGCGGGTCGGATTACTGTGCAGGGCATCGTGGCGGGCGGCGAGTCCGATGATTCCGGTGAGAACGATCTTTGAATGCCGCACAGTGGCGGGGTGAGCGAAGGCAACGCTTTTCAGGAAGCGGTCGAGTCGGCCGGTAGTGAGTTCGGTCAGGCGCAGTCCTGACAAAGCAGGTGCTATGACGCGGTCGTATGTGTCCTTCTATCCGTCGATCATCCGACGGCCAGCGCGTCCGTTGCTTTCAATTTCGGCGAACCAAAGCGCGCCAAGCTCCGAAAGGCGCATGCTTTGCGTAATTTCGGACTTAGTCGGTGCCTGTCGGTCCTTGAGCATGGTCACGAGGGCCCGCTCCGCGGCAGCGCCGGTGTCTCCCCAGGCTTCAACAGCGCGGGTGACTCCATCCGTGTCGCGGTACCTCGCTGTAGCGTGCCATCTGCCGCTTGCAACTCTCTGGCGGCGGATCTTGCCCCAGGTGCCGAGCGGAAGTGGGGGCCTGGGCGACATCTAGGCTTCCAAATGAGAGGACAACCACGCATTGAAGTCACTCCGGCTGATTCGGAGATGCCGTACCGATTCGGTATGCGCGAGGGCCGAGGTGCTTCACCCGCCACTGGTAGAAGGTCTGTTCAGGAATCCGAAGCTGGGCGCAGATCTCTTTCGGGGTCAGCCACTCTTCTTCGGCGGCCTGGGCTGTGCTTAGTTCTGGCGTGTTGTTCATCAGAGTCTCCCTTGTGCCCGCGGTTGATCGCCGGCCGAAATGCCAGCTGTGTTCCTTGTTCATGGGAACGGAAGAGCTAGACGGCATGACGGATAGGGAAAGCTTGTCGCCCTAGTCGTGGCCTGCAGCAGGAAAGCACATTGTCGTACGAGCAGCCACAGGCCACCCAGTCCGGCAGTGCCATCCCGCTGTGGGTTTAGTACTAGGGTGCGCATCGGTGAGGCGGCACGGGAGGAGTTGTCGGTTGACGGTTTGGTCCTCCTGGTCGAGCCAAGGCGGATGTCAAGGCCGATGCCGGCGAAACAATGCGGATTAGCTGCCAGCTCCGGGTCGCCCGCCCTCGAGCTACATTCGAGCCCGTCCCTGGGGTTCCCGTTCCCAGGACCCCCGACGCCGCGGGAAAGGTCTAGGCTCGGACGTATGGGCAGCGATCCCGTGCCGGGGCGGAGGTTCCCGGACGCTCCGTCCTATGACGTGCACCGCCGCGTTGTGGAGACGTACGCCCGCGACCTGCCGAGCAGCAACAGCCTGCTGGACGCCCTCGCCAAGCGCAGCAACCGCGGGGGGCGCAAGGCCGAGTTCGAGTTCACGGCCACTCCATACAACTTCTGCGAGGTCCTCTCCGTGGCGTCCCCGGAGACAGCCGTGGCCCTGCTCGATGCGGGGATCACCACGGCAGACGAGGCCGTTGCGTTCCTCGAAGAGCAAGGGCTCGACGATCTCGTCGAGGACAACCACGATGTCGCGGAGGTGGCGCTCCGCTGGGCAGCGATGCCTTCGGAAGTGCTCGACCGCTTTCAGCACGCCCCCGTGTCGTTCTACGACGACGCCGAGGGCTTCGGGGAGAAGTTGGGCGAGGACTTGCTTGGCAAGCTCCGGAGGAACCAGACGGTGTGGGTCGCCGTGCAGGAGCGCAGGATCGACCTGCGAGACATCCTCCAGATAGGCATCTCGCGGTTCCTCGACGCCGAGGACAACGAGGGCACCCTCAGTGGGCTGCTGGCCAGCCTGAAGTCGGACGCAGATCAGCGGGTCCGGGCCGAGGACATCAGCGGCTGGATCGAGCGGTTCAGGATCGGCAGGGAGACCCCGAACGAGGTCAAGGAAGGGGTCTACCGGCTCGCCGTCCGGCACGGTGCTGACTTGGCCGCGCAGATCCCACGGGATGCCCGCACCATGAGGCTTGCCAACGACCTCTCGCGTATCGCCCACCGCGAGAGGCGCCGTCTCGACTTCGAGCGGCGGCTGATCCTGTTCGGTGCGGAGGTCCTGGCCCTTGCCTCGGGGGCGGCAAGGCCGTCAGCCCCGCTGAACGAGCACGATCTGATGAGGCTCGCCGACGCGGGGATCACCGCCGCGCAGGCCGCCGAGGGATACCTGAGGGGGATGAGCGCCGCCCAGATGATCGCGGTGCACAGGGACGGTAGCTTCCCGGGCGTCCCAGACGGCTGGATCTGACGCCCCGGCTCGCACGTCGGGGGCTCGAGCGTGCTGGGCACTGAGGCGATGGGCCAGCCGCGGTTTGACCGCCGCATCCCTCGAGCAACTGCGGTCGGCGCGGCCGTTGTAGCCGTCCTAGCTCTGGTCTGGACGAAGGAATCGCTCCCGGCCCAGCTCCAGTTCGCGGTTTCGAACCCGCCGGTCGACGCGGCGGTGACGGCGATCGGGTACCCGCCGGGCGACGAACTCACCACCACGAGCTGCTGCGTGCTGCGGTACGGCGGGACCCCTTGGGCTTGTCACCGCTGCAGATGATGTACATTAACGCGCCCATCGAGCGCGGCAGCTCGGGCAGCCCAGTCGTTCGATTCATCGGGAAAGATTGTGGGCGTGGCCTACGCCGGCGGCCAGTACGTCGCTGTGCCGGTGGAGACCCTCAACCAAGTGCTCAAGGATCCCTCGAAGTTCTCGAACGGGGCTGGCTTGGTCTGAGGACCCCAAACATTAGTGCGGGGCCGAAGCGGGGCCGCCCGGAGGGCGTGTGAATGATGCGGTCGAGGACCATGTTGCGGCGCCGTCAGAGCCAGCCTCGCTGGTGCCCTCAGGCTTCATTATGTAACCGTGCGGTGGCATAATGTTGGTGTGGCGGCGATCATGAACGCATTGGACCTCGGGAGGGCGATTCGCGGTGCCCGCATCCAGGCGGGCCTCAGCCAACTGGAGCTTGCGCGCCGCGGTGGCGTGTCGCGGAAGCTGGTCGGCGAACTCGAAGCAGGCAAGGACACTGCCGAGCTTGGCCCCGCGCTGCGCGTCGCAGCAGTCCTCGGCCTGACGTGGCAGGCGCCAGCCCCCACGCCGCAGTCGGTCCTCGACGAGGCCGCTGAGGCCGTCCGCGACGAGCTCTCGAACGGCGACATCGACTTCACACTCCGGCTCGCCCTCGATGCGTTCAAGCGCCTGCAAGCCATGGAGCCCACGAGGCTGAGGAAGCCACGCTCTACGGGAGACCTGCGCTGGGACGCCCTCCTTGCGGCGGGGGCCCGTATCGCTCTCCGCGGCAGCAAGGTCAAGCCCCGCTGGGGCTCTCGCCTCGTGCAGCCTTGGTTCCCGGCCGAGGGCGTTCGAAGGATCAGTGACGCCTACCGACAGCTCACCGTCAGGCGAACGCCCAAGGAGTTCGCCGACTTCAACATCTTCCTCAACGACAAATCGTTCGCGGCCTGATGAGCAGGGAGTTCGGCCGGGAAGAGGTCGCAGCGCTGCTCACCGAACTCGGGCGCCGTCTCGACGCGCCCGGGATCCGGGCAGATGTCAGGCTCGTAGGCGGGGCGGCGGTGGCTTTCACCGGCAGCACTCGGCGCCGGACCAAGGACATCGACGCCTTGTACGCCCCCGCCGCGGAAGTCGAGTCCGTGGCCGCGGAGATGGCGGAGGAGTTTGACCTGCCACTTGGGCTGGCTGAACTCCTCCGCGGCGGCTTGGATACCGTCCGGGGCCAAGTGGATCGAGATCGACCTCGGCGCAGCCATCGATGCCAAGGTGGCCTCGCCCGAGACGCTGCTCGCCATGAAGCTCAGCGCGGCCCGCGACCGCGACCAACCCGATATCCGGCACCTTATCCGAAGACTCGGCATCGTCCGGCCCGAGGAGGCTGCACGCATCGCTGAGGAGCTTTACGGCGACGACGATGTTGCTACACGCGCTCGGATCGCGAGGACGCGGTGATCATCGCTTCCGAGGCCATGGGGCAGGACGGTGCAAACTAGACGTTGCGAGTGAGCACCATCGTCCTGCGCTGCCCTCTGAGTGCGAGAAGGAAATGGCACGGGGCTCCACGAGGCGCCACGCTGCACAGATCGTAACCGCTGCGCGCAGGCAAATGTTGATGACTGGATTCGTGGTCATGGATGTTCTGGCTCTTGGTTCATAGTTGCCAGCCGACATTGATGGGGCTGGGTTGCCCCGTTACCGCTTCCGGCCACGGGCCAGGCTGTTGTTGCCGGATGGGATGGGAGGCAGCCTGGTTAATGAGGCCTTGGATGTTGCCGTGTTGCGATTTCCGTTCCCACTCATAATCTGCTGGTGCAGGTCGCAGTGGGAGGGGTGAGTCGCCGATGCCCCATCTGTCCCTGTAGATAGCAACCCTGCCGATCAGACGGCTGGTGTCTTCCACGCCCACATTCGGTGGAAGAGCCTCAAGCAGGTTCCGTTTCCATTCGGTGCCCTCCATAAGCTCAGCTCTGGTGACGGTAACCGCCCTGCGTTTGATCCGTTCCGTTACTTGATTGATCATGCTGACGAGGTCCGGCCGATCCGTGTGAATGGGCTTGAGGGTGGCGCTCGTCCATCTACGGGCATTCGGGACGCGAAGTTAAGGAGCCGGGAGTGTGCATGATGGCCGCGACATCTTTCGCGCCCGCGCTGGTTTCCAGAGACGTTGTGACAGTCCGCTGTGCGCCCGGACGGCTGATCCCGGTGGCTCGGCGCCAAGCTGCCAGGACCGCGCCCCATGACCGAGATTGCTGCAACTGCTCAATGAGCCCCGGCGCGTGTTCCTGGAGGAGCCCCTTCAGGTCCTCGGCTGCGGCAATTTGAGTGAGGTAGCGTATTCAGCGTTGAGCCGTTCCAGGCTGTCGGCACTCAACCGCTCGGACGCCTGGACTTCGTGGGCGGTTCGCTCGGCACCTTCGGCGGCCAGGACTTCGCACAGGATTTCCCTCCAGGAGCCCTGCGCGGGCGGGTCGAGGGGCTCGTCATGGCCGGGTTCATTCTCGCTGATGTCCACGTGGTTGCCTCCGTGGCCCCGGGTCATGCTCACGTACAACAGCTCACGCGTGAGCCGACCCTGCGTGACCACGGTGTGTCCGGCATCGACGGTGATGCCCTGGAAGCGGTGGGCCGTCGTCGCATAACCCAGCTCGACCGCGGAATCAACATAATCCCGGCGCAGCGTGACGGTCGCTCCGGTGTCCCTGCGCACCGCTTCTAAAGAGCCATTGCGGCTTCCAACGCGTACGACGTCGAGGAGGATGCCATTGCGGAACAAAGTCACCGTGGCTGTCCCTAGCGGTCCGGTCGTTTCGGCGGGCGATGACATTGTCGCCGCGGCCGGCCCACTGCCCGTCGCTTAAGAATGCTGTCCGCTCTCCATCCACGGAACCTTGGATCACACGGTCCGCCTGGGCCCGTTCGTTGAGGATGCTGACGGTCTCATTGTCCGCGGCAATAAGAATGGACGATTTTCCCGCAGCGATGTCGTGCTGCCAAGCCAGGTAGGCCTGGTCGACCATGTCGAGATAGGCGCCATGCCGTATCCGCTGATGCACGGCGTATTCATCGACCGCGGCGAAGTCCCCTTCTTGAAGTTTCAGCGAGGTGTCCCGTTCCCAGGCGTGCTCGAATCGCAAATGGTGCTCAGTCTGGCGGTTTTGCCTTGCCGGTCCAGCCAGCCGAGCACGCCGCCGGCATCGATGGCATCCAGTTGGGCCGGATCACCGACCAAGAGAACTTTGGCGCCCGCATCCCGGCTTGGTGCACCAGGGCCGACAACTGCAGGGTGGACACCATGGAAGCTTCGTCGTCGACGACCAGCTGATTCGGATGGAACCGCCACCGGTTCTGCTCGGCGGCCAGGCGAGTAGCTTCCTGCGCCAGTGGGGTATTTGCAGCCCCAGAATTAACGAGGCGCTCCTCGGCGGCGAAGAACCGCTCAGCCCGCTGACTCGCACCCCTGCCCACGGACTCGTAAAGCCACTTCGCGACATTCTCGGTGACCATCGACAACTCCCGCCCAAGAACCTCGGCGCTCGCCGCAGCGGGGGCCAAACCGACCACGCTCCCGGTTCCGAATTCCGATTCCCATGCAGCCTTAACGGCGCCGAGTGTGGTCGTCTTGCCCGTGCCGGCCGGGCCGACGACGGCGTCGAGCCGGTTGCCGCTCAGCAGCACTTCGGAAGCGGCCGCGCGTTGGTCGGAGTGCAGCCCGAACATGCCATGGTGTTTATAGCTGGCGAGTGCTTCCATGGCGGCGGTCGCGCGGATGGCAGGGCCGCCGTCGTCGTCCCTTGCCGCCATCACCGCCTCCTCGGAGGCGAGGGTCGCGGCGTCGGTATAGAGACGCGATCCATGGAAGTCGAAGACGCCTTGGGCGCCACGGCGCAGATGGGGCAGCGCGTTAGCGGGGACGCTGTAACGGTACTCTTTGAGCGGGACTGATTGGGTCTCGGCGGCGGTGGCGACGGCGTCAATCATCACGGTGCGGTCTCGTGGCGTCCTGCAGCGGATTGCGGCGCACACCCGTTCGGCTTCTGCCAGCAGGTTCCATCGGTCCCAGGTGGCGCGTTTGGCAGCCACCCGGTCCCGGGTGAGCGCAGCGACGGCGGCCAGCCGGTCCGGCGGGAGCGCAGCCTCCAAAAAGCATTATTGATAAGGAACGATTTCGAGAACAAGTAGATTTGAGAAGTGCGTGTGACTGGTGATTGAGACTGGCGGTTAATTCATAGTTGGGAATGGCGGTTTCGGCGTCGCGTAAGCCGAACCCTTGATAGAACGTCGATCTTTCCCAGGCGCTTTCCGGCTTTCTTACCCACCTCCCAGTTACGATCGAACCACACGTTTTTCCGGGAGGTTGATGTGCACCAACCCAGCAGCGAAGACGTCACGAAAGCCTTCAACAAGATTGCCCGCCTCTATGACCGGTGGATGGGCTTCTTCGAGCGCTATGTCGCCGTTGGAGCCCGGGCTTGGGCCGTGTCGATGGCCCACGGGGCAGTAATCGAGATAGGGGTGGGTTCGGGTCTGAACCTCCCGCTGTACGGCCCGGGGGTTAAGCATGTGACCGGGGTTGACCTCTCCGAGAAGATGCTCGCCATCGCCCACAGACGCGTAGCGGAAAAGCGAATCGACCGCGTCGAGTTGCGTCACGGCGACGCGCAGGCCCTGGACCTACCGTCGGAAAGCGCCGACACCTTCCTTTCCACCTTCACGTTCTGCACCATCCCCGATCCGCTGGCCGCCAGCCGTGAGGCCTACCGAATACTCCGCTCGGGCGGGGTATTCGTCCTGGCCGAACACGGGCGTTCCACGCGCGCCCTGGGTCGCGCCGTTATGCGGGCGATCGAACCACTGAGCATCCGCGTCAGCGCCGACCATCTCACCCGTGATCCTGTGCCGTACCTGACGAGCGCGGGCTTCACCATTACAGAAGTCCAGCGGGGCGGACCAGGCGGCATCGTCTTTCGGATACTTGCCCACAAGCACGACACGTATGGAGACCATTGAGGATGGGCCCAGTTGTGACTGTTCCAGCCAGGCGGAGGCAGTGGTCGGCAAGCTGCTACTGGTCCTGGCTGTGGGCAGGGCGGAAGCGATGGGCATCCGGTCCACGTCCACGAGCTGTTCCAGATTCAGGCCTGTCAGGCTCGCCCAGCGCTGGGAACCGGCCGAGATCAACTGGCCGCCGATGGGCAGAAACCAATGGCCATTGCACGGGGGCTTCGCCGTGCCGCGGTGGTGGGGACGAGTAGCGGCCTGCTGGTTGATCCGAGCGCCAGGTGTTGCCTCTCGCGAATTTGTCCTGGATCAGCCATAGGAATGAGCCGTGAGTGGAAATTCCACTTTTCCCACAATCCGGGCATTGCGCTTATCTGAGGTCAGCAGGACAACGGCGTCTCCAGGCGCTAACTCACGCCAGCTCGTGACCTCCTTCCGGGGAGAGCACCAGCTCACAGGGTACGACGTGACGGTTCGGGCAATGTCCATGGTGTAGCTTCCGGGCTTGCTAGAAATGGTGAGCGGATCCAATGGTGCGGAGGCAAGTAACCGATGCCGTTCCTTTACGGCCGAGCAGTAGAATCTCGGACACGGCAGAAGCCCGTCACGGGTGCCTGGCCTGTCCCTCCCATTACAGCCCCTGTTCTGAGCGGGCGTCCAAGACTTGGTTGCAATGAGTCTGATAGGCGTAGGCTATCTAGTGCTTCAGCGCGGCAAGCCTCTGGTCGTTTCCCTGACCGGTTGCAGGAAGCCAATGGACTGCTGGTTTAGGAGCTTGAGTGGATACCCGGAAGCTGAAGTATTTTTTGGCCGTTGTAGATCACGGCGGGTTCAATCGCGCGGCGGAACATCTGCTTATTGCGCAGCCGTCCCTTTCGCAGACCATTGCGAGTTTAGAGAGGGATTTGGGGGTGCCTCTGTTCCACAGGATCGGTCGGCGCGCTGTTCTTAGCGAAGCGGGTCAGGAACTGGTGGGTCCTGCCCGGCTGGTTATGCGGGACTTGGACGCTGCACAGTCCGCGGTTCAGGCTCTGAGGGGTATCCGCAGTGGCAGGTTGGACATCATCACAATGCCGTCCCCGGGCATTGAGCCGCTGACGTCGATGATCGCCGGCTTCACCCGCTTGCACCCCTCCGTCCGGTTGAATGTCAGCGCTGCCTTCACTCCGGAGGAAGTCATTGAGTCTGTCTGCAGCGGCAGCACGGAAATTGGGCTGGCGGGATCACCCACCCCGATCCGGGTACCGGGCGTCCAGGTGCTTGAGCTGGAGCGTCAGCCGCTGATACTGATTGTGAACCCGCAGGCCGATACCTTCAGGCCCGGGACGGCCATCCAGCGGGAAGATCTGGGTGGCCACCGGCTGATTGCAAGCCGGCGCGGGTCTCTGATGCGCTGGCTGGTCGATGACGCTTTAGCCCGCGGCGTGGACACGGAGATCGTCGTTGAGGTCGCGCATCGGACCTCGATCTTGCCGCTTGTCCTTGCCGGCGTCGGGCACGCCGTCATGCCGTCCTCCTGGGCGCCGCTGGCGCATAAATCCGGACTGCGGACCCTTCTCATTGAGCCGGTCTCACATCTCGAGGTGGCAATCCTGAGCCGTAAAGAAGACCTCACTCCCGCCGCTAAGGCATTTTTGAAGGTTGCCGAGCTGCATGTGGTGGGCTCCGAGCGGCCCTCGGAGTAATTCATAGGCTGCGCCTATTTACCGGATCGAATCTTGGTCTTGGACGCCGCAGGACCGCAGCCCGTCTACTTGAAGAGGAAGGAACGGTGTGACCCTGCTAACAGGCAAACACTGCAACACACTCAACGAGGAGACACAGCACATGAGCGCCACCCAGGAATTCAGCATCGCTTCAATCCCCGCAGATGGCGTGGGCAAGGAAGTTGTATCGGCTGGCCGCCGCGTCCTGGATGCCCTGGCCGAAAACTCCGGCGGCAAGTTCGTTTTTGACTGGACCGAGTTCCCCTGGGGTTCTGAGTACTACGCCCAAACCGGGAAGATGATGGACCCGAAGGGCCTGGACGCGCTGAAGGACTACGACGCCATCTACTTCGGCGCCGTCGGCTGGGAGAACGTCCCGGACCACATCAGCCTCTGGGGCCTGCGCCTGAACATCACGCAGAACTTTGACCAGTGGGCCAACATCCGCCCGGTGAAGTTCCTGCCCGGAGTGCAGTCCCCGCTGCGCAAGGCCGACAACACCGAGCTTGATTGGGTGGTTGTTCGCGAGAACAGCGAAGGCGAATATGCGGGCCTGGGCGGCCGGAACCTCAGCGGCCGCGGCCCGGGCAACGAGGTGGCACTGCAGACCGCCCTGTTCACGGAAAAGGGCTGTGAGCGCATCATGCGCTTCGCCTTCGACCTGGCTCGGACCCGCACGGTGAAGAAGGTTTCCTCGGTCACGAAGTCCAACGCCCAGCAGTACGGCATGGTGCTCTGGGACGAAGTCTTCAACCGCGTAGCCTTGGACTACCCGGACGTGCAGACCGAAAGCGTCCTGGTCGATGCCATGAGTGCCAAGTTCATCCTCAAGCCTGAGGACCTCTCCGTGGTGGTTGCTTCCAACCTGAACGCGGACATCCTCTCCGACCTGGGCTCGGCACTGGCCGGCAGCCTTGGCCTGGCAGCCAGCGCCAACCTGAACCCGGAGCGCCGCTTCCCGTCCATGTTCGAACCGGTACACGGCTCCGCCCCGGACATCGCCGGTAAGGGTATCAGCAACCCGATCGGTGCGATCGCCAGCGCCGCCCTCATGCTGGACCACTTCGGCCTGCACGAGGAAGCCCGCAAGGTTGAGGCCGCCATCGAGCAGACCACCGGCGCCGGCTACCTCACCCGCGACATCGGCGGCGAAGCAAACACCGAAGACGTCACCGAAGCCATCATCAAGGCCCTGACCGGCAAGCTCGCAGCCGTCTAACCCGCGGAGGTCCCTTCCCAACGCTCGCAAGCTCGCGTTGGGACCCTCGGGACGCCGCTTATACCGCACTTATCAAAGTGTACGACGGCGGCCCCGCGGCCGCCGTCGTACGTCACCACACTCTTTTTTCAGCAGTACTCCAGCGACATTCCACAATGAGGTAGGAATCATGGACCACATCACCACCGCCGGTAACGCGTCGCCGGCCACCAAAACGCGTTGGTACCGGCAGCTGTACTTCTGGGTACTGACGGCCATCGTCGTCGGCTGGCTCAGCCCCTCCTTTGGCATCGCCATGGAGCCGATCGGTACTACTTTTGTGCACTCGATGAAGATGCTCATCGGCCCCATCGTTTTCCTCACCATCGTGGGCGGCATCGCCAGCGTCGCCGACCTGAAAAAGGTGGGCATGACCGGGCTGAAGGCCCTGACCTACTTCCAGATCGGCACCATCTGCGCCATGGTTTTCGGCCTGGTCGCCATCAACCTGTTCCGCGTCGGTGACGGCGTCAACGCCGATGCCAGCACCATCGAGACGTCCGAGTCCGCTGAGAAACTGATCAACACCGGCCAGAACCAGGAATGGTGGCAGTTCCTCACGCACATCATCCCCGAAAGCATGGTGGGACCCTTCGTTGAGGGTGACATCCTGCAGATCATCTTCATCGCCGTCATCTTCGGCATCGCGCTGAACGCCATGGGCAAGGTCGGCGCCCCTGTGCTGGAAGGCGTGCAGCGGCTGACCGGGGTCATGTTCAAGATCCTGAGCTTCATCATGAAGGCCGCACCGCTCGGCGCGTTCGGGGCCATGGCGTTCGCGGTCGGCAAGTACGGCGTGTCCTCCCTTACCAGCATGGGCGGCCTGATCGCGCTGTTTTACATCACGTCCATCGTGTTCATCGTCGTGGTTCTCGGCTCCGTCATGGCGTTCCTGAAGCTGAACATCTTCAAGATGATCCGCCACCTCAAAGAGGAATACCTGCTCATCCTGGGCACCTCCACCGCCGAACCGGCGCTGCCCGGCCTGATGCGCAAGCTTGAGCACGCCGGCGTGAAGAAGGAAAGCGTCGGGCTCGTCGTCCCCACCGGTTACAGCTTCAACCTGGACGGCGCCGCTATCTACCTGTCCCTTGCTGCCCTGTACATCGCCCAGGCCACCAACACGGACCTGAGCATCGGCCAGCAGCTGGGCCTGCTTGCCGTGATGCTGTTGACCTCCAAGGGCGCCGCGGGCGTTGCCGGTGGCGGTTTCATCGCCCTGACCGCCACGCTGACCACTATCGGCACCATTCCGGCGGCCGGCATCATGCTCATCTTCGGTATCGACAAGTTCATGTCCGAATGCCGTGCCATCGTGAACTTCACGGGCAACGCCGTGGCCACTTTGTTCATCGCCTGGTGGGACCGGAGCCTGGACGCCGACCGCGCCCGCCGCGTCTTCAACGGCGAGGTCGTGGAGCCGATGCCCACTGAGGATCCCGTCCATCTCGATGAGGTCGCCGACCTTGATGAGGACCTGACGGAGTACGGCCACCACTCTCCCAAGCACCCGGAAGCCGGGGATCCGGCACCGCGGCATGCTGCCGACGCCGAACCGTCACCGTCTGCTGACCGCCGCCCCGCCTACTCGGAAACCGTCTGACATGACCAGCACCACTGCCCCGAAAACCGTGCGGACCCTCATCGCCCCTGACAAGTTCAAGGGCAGCCTTACCGCCAGCGAGGTAGCACAGGCCCTGGCAGCAGGACTTCGCTCCGCCGCTGATGTGCCCGGCACGGCCGGGACGGTCCAGTGCGAACTGCTACCCCTGGCAGACGGCGGCGACGGCAGCGTCGACGCCGCCGTCGCGGCCGGCTTCACCCGCCGCAGTTACACCCTGGCAGGCCCCACCGGCCAGCCGGTCCAGGCGAGCATCGCCTTCGACGGCGAAACCGCCGTCGTCGAGGTCGCCAACACCTGCGGCCTGGCGCTCCTGCCGGAAGGCAGGCTGGAAGCCCTCAACGCCTCCAGCCGGGGTTTCGGCGAGGCCATCCTGTTCGCCCTCAGCCTTGCCCCTGCAAGGATCGTGTTGGCGCTGGGCGGAAGCGCCAGCACCGACGGCGGCATGGGAATGCTCGCCGCCCTGGACTACAGCTTCCGCGACACCCACGGCCGCCAGCTCTACGGCAGCGGCCGGGCCCTCAGCCAGATTCACTCCATCCACCGGACTGCGCTGCCGGAGCTGGCCGATACAGAACTCATCGTGGCCAGCGATGTCCACAATCCGCTTCTTGGTCCCAATGGCGCCCCGGCGGTCTTCGGCCCGCAGAAGGGCGCGGACGCCGAGGACGTTGCTAGCCTCGACGCAGGTCTTGAGCACTTCGTCGCGAAATTGGCCGAGGCCGGTTTCCCCGGCGCTGCTGACCTGGCTGAGCACGAAGGCGCGGGCAGCGCCGGCGGCATCGGCTACGCCTGCCTGCTCCTGGGGGCACGGCAGGTTTCAGGCGCCGACTACTTCCTGGACCTCCTCGACTTCAACGCCCGCAAGGACAGCTGCGACGTGGTCATCACCGGAGAGGGCAGCATCGACGAACAGACCCCGGCCGGCAAGCTTCCCGCTGCGGTCGCACGCCGGGCCGGAACCCGCCGGATCATCGCAGTCGCCGGGAGGTCCCTGCTTCCCAGGGAGCGTTGGTCCGATATGGCCCTGACCCGGGTATACACCTTGGCCGACTACACCGACCAGGACTCCTCGAAAGATCCCGAATTGTCCGCCACCTTGCTCCGGCAGATCGGCAAAGACATCGCAACAAGCCTCCTGTAGCGACCTGCCGCAGGAAACAGAAGTGCCCGCCCAGGGGGTAGCCCGGGCGGGCACCCTTTACTTCGGGCACCCGTTGGGTCGCGCTCACCGGTTTTGGTGGCGAGTCTCCTGTTTATGTTCGGATTGGTTTTTTCCTATCCGGATAGTAGGCAACAAGTCTTGGACGTGCTTCCATTCACCAGAGCACAGTGGTTTCAACCCCTACGACGGAAGGACGAGGATGTCCAGAGATCTAACCGCATCAGCCACGCCCAGCGATCCTGAGCAGACGGACGTCCGCGCCGCCCTGCTGGGCGGTAAAACGTTCCGCAGCCTGAGCGAGCAGAAACTATCGCCGCGGGAGGAAAAGTTCGAACGGGCACGTCAGACGCTCGGCTTCTTTTTGGCTCCTGCAGCAGCACTGATCTTCGCGCTCCTGCCTACCGGCATGGATCGTACACAGCAATTGCTCGCGGCCGTCCTGCTGGGTGTGATCATCCTGTGGATCTGTGAACCGGTACCTATCCCTGTTGGCGGACTGATCGGCGTCGTAGCCGTGGTTCTGCTGGGAGTCGCGCCGGCCAATGAAGTGCTGAGACCCTTCGGATCGACCACGATCTTCACCTTTATCGGGGCGTTCATATTGGCGGCGGCGATGCTCAAACATGGGATAGCGCAGCGCCTGGCTTTCGCCGTCCTCTCCATCCCGGGGGTCGCCAAATCAACCTACCGCGTCATTATTGCCTTCGGAGTGATCACCTGCCTTCTGTCGGCGTTCGTCTCGAACACCGCGACAGTGGCCATGCTGATGCCCACCGCTCTTGGCATCCTCGCCGTCATCGCGCAGCTCATGCAGGACCGCGGCGTCGTAAAAGCCGACTTCGATCCCCTGCGCCTGCGGGTTGGTGCGGCCTTGATGCTCATGCTCGCTTACGGTGCCAGTGTCGGCGGCCTGCTTACGCCTGTTGGTTCACCTCCGAACCTCATCGGCCGGGGACTCATCGAGGAAGCCACAGGAGCCAAGATCGACTTCGTTCAGTGGACCGCTACAGCCGCGCCCATCTGCGCAGGCATGTTCGCTGTTCTGGCATTGATCATGTTCCTGCTCAACAAGCCGGAGATCCGCCGCATCGAAGGCGTGGACGAGTTCATCCAGGAACAAAAAGCCCGGCAAGGGAAGATGTCCCGTGCTGAGATCAATACCCTCATCGCCTTTGGCCTGACTGTCACTCTTTGGCTGCTCCCGGCCTTCGCGAGCCTCACCGCCGGTACGGACTCCGCCATTTACGCCTTCCTGGATGACCGCCTCGACGAGGGCATCGTCGCAGTCATCGGCGCATCCCTGCTGTTCATCCTCCCCACCAACTGGAAGGAACGCCGCGCGACCTTGACCTGGTCCGACGCGGCGAAGATCGACTGGGGAACCATCATCCTCTTCGGCACCGGCATCATCTTCGGCGCCCTGCTCTCCGCGACCGGGCTGGCCGAGACCATCGGAAAAGCTGCCGCTGACAACCTGGGGATCACTAACATCGTGGCCATCACAGCATTCTCGGCGCTCCTGGCGATCCTGATATCCGAAACCACGAGCAACACCGCCTCCGCCGCGGTCGTGGTACCGATCGTCATCCCGTTGTGCGTCGCCATGGGAGTAGACCCCTTCGTGCCGGCCCTGGCTGCAACCTTTGCCGCCTCATTCGGATTCATGTTGCCGGTGTCTACACCGCAGAACGCCATCGTGTACGGCTCCGGCGCAGTTCCCATCACCCGGATGGTGCGCACAGGCTTCGGCTTCGACATCCTGGGGGCGATCCTCATCATCAGCATCCTCCCGATCATGGTGGGAATCACCGGTATCGGCAGATAGCAAACCCACGACACCGGCCGAGATTCCGCCAAAGGCCCCCGAACTCGCCGCCTCGCTAAACAGGAAAGCGCGGTTCCACAGGCTGGCGAAGCGGTTCGGAGAAATGCGAGAAGGCTCCGTTACCGCCCTGGCCCTGCTGTGTCTGCGACGTTTTTGGCTGCTGTCCTTATGTTGTTACCGGGTGAAGTTCCGCGGCCGTTGTAGGGTCGTGGCTACCCAGGGGAGGTGGGTATGGCTTCGGTTGCTGTGGCTGGACGCTCGCTTGTGACGGCTTCGAAGGATTGGCCGCCGGCCACCCCGCGATGACCCGACCGCTGATTGAGTGACGCGACATGATCGCCGGATAAGGACACGACGGCGCGGTTATCTGCTGGGCTCTTCCCATCCAACAGACTGGAGGCTGTTCTTGGTGCACCTATGGGACGGTATCGATGCCGGCAAAGCCCATCATCACTGCGTTGTGATTGACGCCGACGGAAACCGGCTGCTCTCACAGCGAATCCCGAACGACGAACCAGCCCTGCTCCAGCTCTTGGGCAGCGTCCTCGAGCTCGCAGCCGGAGGGCCAGGTGGTCTGGGCGACCGACTTGAATCACAGCGGACCGGCGCTGCTGATTGCGTTGCTCGTCGGTCACGGCCAGAACATCCTCTATATTCCCGGCCGGACCGTGCATCACGCCTTTCGGATCTACCGCAGCGAAGGCAAGACCTGCCAAGGACGCCGTGATCGCGGACCAGGCCAGGATGCGCTCTACTGCTCAGGGCGACGAAAGCACCTCCAAAGCCCAGCTCAGGATGTCCGCCTCCACGGCGTCCAGGAGAGGAACGCCGTGGATGAAGGCATCGAGTTCCATCTCGCACGCGTTTCCGCCCTGACGCCAGTAGTGAAGCCAGAGGCGAAACAAGGAAACGTCACCTGTTTCCACCAGGGAAAGTGCTACCTGCCGGGGATCACCGCTACTCATGCTAGGAACCTCGGAACGACCGAAGTGGCCATGCCGGCGAAATTGTGCCCCCGCGGCAACTGATCAGCATACTGACTATTTGTTCATCCGCCTCGGTCGAGGACAAGGTCCCTCCGGGGAGCGTCGACCTCGTTGTCTCGCGGATGGCACTGCACTACCTTGAGGACCTGGACGCCGTTCTGCGGTCCTGCCGTGCCGCACTGCGCCCCGGCGGGAGGGTGTGCTTCTCAGTTCTTCACCCCGTGATCACCTCATCAGACGTGCAGTCATCCCCGGACCGGCCGCGTGGAAGTTGGACGGTTGATGACTACTTCGTAGGTGGAGCACGGGAGCGCTCGTGGATGGGTGACACCGTGACCTGGTTTCATCGGACAGTCGAACAGTATGTGGGCGCGCTTATTGGTGCAGGATTCACCCTGACAGCTCTGCGCGAGTGCGAACCGGAACCTGGCCGATTCGGCGGAGACGAAGCCGAGTTGTCGCGCAGAAGGCGTGTTCCGTTGTTCTTGCTGCTCTCAGCCCGGGCGACCTAATGCCAGTTGAGCGTCCAGCTCCAGGGGAAGACCCCAGTAGCGTCCCTGAAGACCCGAGTGTGGAGACAGCAGTGCAAAGCGCGGACATGCCATCCTCAAGGCTTGGAATCCGGCTGAAAGCAGGAGCCTCCGAGGCTGACGCCCTGCGGGTTGCAGGCTGCGTGGATGCTGCGCTGAGTAGTGGGGAAATCTCCATTACTTCCCCCACACCCTGACTCACTCGGCGCGGACGCACCCCTCCCGCTTCTTGGGACTGGCACCTAGAAGCGGGACTTGTCCGGTACGGCCGATGCATGAAAGATGAACAAAGATCTCGTCAACAATATCGGCAGCAGCGGATCCTGGACCACGACCCGTTCTTTGCAGCCTTGACCAACTAGCGAAGGCGGGCCTGATGGTAAATACGGACAGGGTAGACATCAGTTATCGCCTCTACTCCCTGGTTGATGACAACATCCCCGCGATTCCCTCCCCGCAGCAGTTGAAGGACTGCAACGGTCTCGTCTGCCCTTTGGACGCCGGAGCGGTCATTCTCACCGGCACCGATACCGGTTTCATCACCGTCGGCGTGTCATTGCTGGACTCCGAGCCCGAGTTTTCTCTTAATGGCTGGGAGGAGGCCGTCGACGTCTCGATTCATGCCCCGAAAGGGCAGCTGGCCGTGGATGGGTTCAACGACACTCCATCGCTGCCGGAACTCAGTACCGCCGGACCCGGCTGGTACAGGATCCGCTGCCTGGCACGCGGACGATTATCCGAATTCAACACCATTTCCATCGAGTCCACGGAGGAACACCTGCTCCTGGTGTGGCCCGCACCGCCTGCTCCTGAAAAGGTTCACCACGTGGCCTTTCGGTTTGGTGAAATCCCCTACGATTACCGGGGCGGCCGAGCACTGAGTGAACCAGACCGCGGCGCCAAAAAGATGTTCGGCAGGCTGAAGAGATATAAACGACAGCACGGAATGCTGTGAGGCAGAAGCGGAAGAAGCACAGAATCACCTATCAGTATGGGGGCGCCGGATCGGAGTGGTTGAATGTTCGGTAGATCTGGCGGGTGATGTATCTCTTGAGGCTGCGGATGATCTCTTTCTTTGGTGCGTCCCTGGCTTGTTCGTTTGGCGACGTAGTCTCTGGTTACGGGGTCCCTGTTCATTCTGATGAGGGCGATGGTGTAAATAGCTTTGTTGAGTTGGTGGTCGCCGCCGCGGTTCAAGCGGAATCTGGTGGTACCGCCTGATGAGGCCGGGACCGGGCAGGTGCCGGCCCGCGTTTATCATGCAAACCATTCCCTTCCTTGCCGTGAAGGTAGGACGAGAGCTACTGGCGAGGATGAGGCAGAGGAATTCCGCCAGCCGTTATGCCGGCACTCTCTGCAGGAGTTCCTAGGCGTATCAGGCCCCATTTAGGGAACCCTTACCGGGACTGGCCGTCCAGCACTTTGGGCCCAAAGTGGCCAGGAAGGAGCGCTCGGTGGAATGCAACCCCTGAACGGGCATTCGTCATCACATCAAAATGACCAAAACTTGGTCGGCGTCCCTGGCGCGGAACTTGCGCTCCGTCGAGCATCTATTTGGTGAGGAGAGAGCCGCTTTAGCTACGCGCCGCTGCTCGAGCAACGATATGGGGACGAATTTCTGAAGGAGGAAAAAGCCGGTCCTCACCGAACCATAATGATGAAATGAAGCTCCGTTCCCAGGTGCCTTTTCCCCACCGCGGCAAGCGATTTTCGGCGTCTGTTGCGGTCAACGCCCTTGTGGTGATTGCTTATTCGTCTGGTTGCGTTGTGTCTTCGGGGGACGGATACCCGCCCTGTATGCCGCCCGCCTTTTCAGTGAACCCGCCGAGTGCGAAAGCCGGCGACAAGGTGACGGTCCAAGCGTCGGACGCCGGCTGTGATCCCCGCTACGGCGAGAACGCGCTTATCCGTGTGACGGTCACCGACGCGACTGGCACGAAGGTCATCGACACAACTGCGCCGATGAATGATGCCGGCGGCTTCATCTTCACCTTTGACGCCCCATCGCAAACGGCGGTCGGTGAGGCAGCAGTGGAAGCATTGCCGCACAACGTTGATTGGTGCGATGACACTGGCAGGAACAACCGTGTCCACGGGGCACCGATCACTCTGGAACGGACATTATGTGCTGCACGAATAGAGACGCTTAGCATCAGCTCTGGCGGGAGCGGGGATTCGACGGTCACTAGCCCAGACGATAAAGGGACCGGTGGCTGAACACCGGAGCGAATGAGAAGCGCAACGCCCCAACCAATGCCCAGAGTTCCCTGAACACTAAGGAGTGGCGGAAGGATGTTACCAGGGCCCTCACTCCACCCGCGTGCTGGCGGGGCGACGGGCGGGCCGTTCGGAAGGGGAACGTTGAGCGGGACAAAATGGCTGCACCCAAGGGTTGTTGTCCCGCACGAGGATCCTTTACCGGACACAGAGACAGAAACTCGTTAGGGGTGCTCGCCCCCCAGCGCGAGTGAGCCTGCCTGACTACAAGCGTCAGTGCGTTATGTCCTTGGGGAACTTCTACCGGATACAGGGTCGCGGCTAATTAATCGAAGGTTCATTTCGGCACATGTGTGAGGAGGGCGATTTCTATGGCCAGTCCCAGCACTGCTATGCCGAAGCCAATGATGCGGTAGGCACCCTTATCCGGGGCGGCAGCGTTGAAATACATCGAGGCGTTCTCCTTCGCATGCTGACCAAGCCAGTGGGCTGATCCGCGGAAGTCTGTGGCCAAAGACAATCCCAGCAGGATCGCGAGGCCGGCGGCAGTTATCGCCGCCGTCCAAAAGAATGCTCCTCGCAACTGCCCGAGCACCGTTGTTGCGACGATGGCGGCGAAGAATAGAACGAATAGCATTTTTAGGGGCCAGGGTATGGGCGCCTTTGACTGCATCGGTTCCCCCCAATGATTAGGGCATGATCCTCGAAGCTTCGACCAGGTGAGTATGGCAGTTTGATTCAGGACCGGCGTGACGGCTTGAATCAGGACCACCGACGACTCGCCGGCTGCTTGTGACGGTTTGAGTCAGGACCACCCTCAGTGTTGCTTTCATCTGTTGAAAGCGATCATTTGGAGGTCCGGATGAGGGTGCGCATGGAGCTGTTTGCCAAGATCCGCAGAGACGCCCGCGTAGAGGGCATATCCATCCGCGGGCTGGCAAAGCGGTATCAGATCGGTCGGGACACAGTCCGACAGGCCTTGTCGGATCCCGTCCCGCCGGCCCGGAAGAAACCGGTGAGGTCATCGCCCCGGCTGGATCCATTCAAACCGGCCATCGACGCCATGCTGACCGGGGACGCGACGGCGCCGAGGAAGCAGCGTCATACCGCCCGGAGGATCCTAGCCAGGCTGATTGAGGAACACTCAGCGGAGGAACTTTCATATTCGACGGTGCGAGACTACGTCCGAGTCCGCCGGGCGCAGACAGATGTGGAAGCCGGCCGCAGGATTGAAGTGTTCGTCCCGCAGGAACACGCGCCGGGCGCTGAGGCCGAAGTGGATTTCGGTGAAGTCTGGGTACTGCTCAATGGCGTGAAGACGAAGTGCCACATGTTCGTCTTCCGGCTCTCTCATTCCGGCAAGGCCATCCACCGGATTTACCCCAAGCAGGCGCAGGAGGCTTTCCTGGAAGGCCACATCGAGGCGTTCAATGAAATCGGCGGCGTGCCGGTCAGGCAGATCCGCTACGACAACCTCACCAGCGCGGTCTCTTCTGTGGTGTTCGGGCAGGGTCGGCAACGGCAGGAGAACGACCGGTGGGTGCTGTTCCGCTCGCATTACGGCTTTGATGCCTTCTACTGCCAGCCCGGCATTGGCGGCGCACACGAAAAGGGCGGGGTGGAGGGCGAGGTGGGCTGGTTCCGTCGCAACCGGCTTTCCCCGATGCCGGTCGTTGAGTCGCTGGATGAACTCAACGACCGCATCCGGGCTTGGGAAGTCCAGGACGAGCGCCGGCGGATCATGGACAGGATCCACACCATCGGTCAGGACTTCGCCAATGAACAGCCGTTCCTGGCGCCGTTGCCATCGGAGGAATTTGATCCGGGCCTGGTGCTAAATCCGACGGTTGACAGGTCTTCGATGGTCACGGTGCGGATGGTGAAGTATTCCGTCCCGGCGCGGTTCATCAGCCGGAAAGTCCGGGTCTCGCTGCGGGCATCTGAAGTCGTGGTGTTCGATGGCCGGGCCGTGATCGCCCGGCATCAACGGGTAGCCGCTCGGTCTGGACAGTCGGTCCAGTTGGACCACTACCTCGAAGTCCTCAAAACCAAACCCGGTGCCCTGCCCGGTTCCACCGCGCTGGCCCGGGCAAGGCAGTCCGGGGCGTTCACCGGTGCCCATGAGGCCTTCTGGGCCGCGTCCCGCCGGGTCAATGGCGACGCCGAGGGGACCCGTGAACTCATCGATGTCCTGCTGCTGCACCGCTCGATGGACGCCGGAGACATCCAGGCAGGGATCACCGCAGCGCTGCGCGTCGGAGCTGTCAGTGCAGACGTCGTCGCGGTCGAGGCCCGCAGACACGCAACGGCGTCTTCCGAGTGTGGGCACGATTCAGACCGTCATCCCGGTGCTCTTGCTGAAATAACTGAAATAAATATGCAACGGGTTGTCAGCCTGACCCAGCGCCGGCTCATGGACCCGGCAGCGGTCATAGCGGGGCTCCCGCCGGATACCCGTGTTTTGCCCTCGGTCAGCGCCTATGACGAGCTGCTGGCGAAACGCACCGAGCACTCTGCAGGAACACCGTCGAAGGAGCACATCTCATGAGTCCCACCGCACCGGCCACCACCATCACCCCGACCCTGCGCCGACGCCGCGGCCTCACCGAACAGGCAGCAGTCGCCGCCGTGGACCAGGCCTGCCGCCGGCTGCGGCTGCCCACCATCCGGGTGGTCCTCGATGAAGCCCTCGCCGTTGCAGGAAAGGAACAACTGAGCTACCAAGGATTCCTGGCCGAGTTGCTGCTGGCCGAGTGCGACGACCGGGACCGGCGCTCGTCCATCCGCCGAGTGAAGGCCGCGAACTTTCCCCGGGACAAGTGGCTCGGGGATTTCGATTTCGATGCAAACCCGAACATCAATCCCGCCACCATCCACACCCTGGCGACCGGTGACTGGATCCGCAAAGGCGCGCCCCTGTGCCTCATCGGAGACTCCGGGACCGGTAAATCCCACCTGCTCATCGGTCTCGGCACCGCCGCCGCAGAGAAGGGCTACCGGGTCAAGTACACCCTCGCCACCCGGCTCGTGAATGAACTCGTCGAAGCTGCAGACGAGAAGGTCCTGGCAAAGACCATTGCCCGCTACGGCCGCGTGGACCTGCTCTGCATCGACGAGCTTGGCTACATGGAACTGGACCGCCGCGGAGCCGAACTCCTGTTCCAAGTCCTCACCGAACGGGAGGAAAAGAACTCCATTGCGATCGCGTCGAACGAGTCTTTCTCCGGCTGGACCAAGACTTTCACCGACCCGCGCCTCTGCGCCGCCATCGTGGACCGCCTCACCTTCAACGGCACCATCGTCGAAACCGGCACCGCCTCCTACCGACTCGCCCACACCATCGCCCAACAAAACGCTTAGCCCTCCAAGACAGCGAGGACATCCACCGTCCTCTAGGGAACCGTGAGCGGGACGTTCACGGTTCCTTTCGTCAGTAGTGAGGCGATGCCACAGCTACTCGTCGTCGGCGGCGTTCTTGTCGTATGACCGCCTGCGACTTATCCATCTGTCCCGATATTCATCGGTTTCTCGTGCCGCCCGGTTTCCACTCAGCTGGGCCCAGGCCGCTATCAAGCTAAGAGCCACAGTGCCAAGTACGGCGAACACCGCTTCGCCCGCACCCACCCAGATCCAGACGATGGTCCCGATGATCAGTATGACGACGACGCCGCCGTAATTGCGATGGCTTTCATTCCCGAAATCTAGTCCTGCTGTCCGTGTTTTGCACTGCCGTTCCCTGTCCATGAAGAGGGGCTCCCGTTAGGGTCAATCCGGTGGGCTATCCGGTCAAGGAGCGCAAAATGGCACACGATGAAGCGCCCGCAGAGCCCTCCATTGCTGTTGGTGCTGCGCACATTCCTGGCGATGCTCATCATGGAACGAGGGCGCGGCCCTGAATCGAGCCGACTTAGTGGTCTTGAATCAAGTTGACATATTCACGGGTCAGTCGCTCCACCGCATCGGCGAGGGACACGGCTTCGCGGTCGCCTGTGCTGCGATCCCAGAGCTCGACCTCTCCGTCGGCCGCGCCGCGGCCCACGATGATGATCTTCGGCACGCCGACCAGTTCGGCATCGCCGAACTTCACCCCGGGCGAGACCTTCGGACGGTCGTCGTAGAGCACGTCCAGACCGGCGGCTTCGAGTTGCGCCGAGAGGTCGGTCGCCACATCGAAGGCGACCTGGTCACGACCGGCAGCGACCACCTGCACGTCGAAGGGCGCGACGGATGCGGGCCAGATGAGGCCCTTCTCGTCGTTGTTCAGCTCGGCGATGATCGCGAGGATGCGCGTCACGCCGATGCCGTACGACCCCATCGTGACCGTGACGAGCTTGCCGTTCTCGTTGAGGACCTTGAGACCGAGGGTCTCCGCGAAGAAGCGGCCGAGCTGGAAGACATGCCCGATCTCCATTCCGCGAGCCAGCTCCACCGGTCCCGACCCGTCAGGCGCGGGGTCGCCCGCGCGCACGTCGGCGATCTCGACGATGCCATCCGCGAAGAAGTCCCGTCCGGCGACGACCGAGTTGGCGTGCTTCTGATCGATGTTGGCGCCGGTGATCCAGCTCGTGCCCTCGCTGACGCGGGGGTCGACCAGATAGCGGATGCCGGTCGCCGAATCCTCGCCGAGCACCGGACCTGTGGGAGACCAGGGACCGATGTAGCCCCGGACGAGCAGCGGGTTCTCCTCGAAGTCGTCGGCGGTCGCGGTTTCGACCTCGGCCGGGGCGAAGGCGACCTCTGCGCGCTTCTCGTCGACCTCGCGATCGCCGGGGATGCCGACGACGACGAGCTCGCGGGTCCCGTCGACATGGGTCAGAGCCAGGACCACGTTCTTGAGCGTGTCCGCCGCCGTGTACTCCCCCTCGAGATGCGCGTTCGCGTGCGCCACGAGGGTCTCGATGGTCGGCGTGTTCGGGGAGTCGAAGATCTCGGGCGCGGCGTCAGGATCGAACGCGACCGCGTCGGGCACGGCGGTCGAGAACGCCTCCACGTTGGCCGCGTATCCGCCGGCGCTGCGGACGAACGTGTCCTCGCCGACGGGAGTGGGGTGCAGGAACTCCTCACTGCGCGCACCGCCCATCAGGCCGTTGTCCGCATTCACGATCACGTACTCGAGGCCGAGACGCTGGAAGATCCGCTCGTAGGCGTCACGCTGCGCCTGGTAGCTGACCTCGAGGCTGGCATCCGACGCGTCGAAGGAGTACGCGTCCTTCATCGTGAACTCGCGGCCGCGGAACAGCCCGGCGCGAGGCCGCGCCTCATCGCGGTACTTGTCTTGGATCTGGTAGATCGTCAGAGGCAGATCCTTGTAGGACGAGTAGAGGTCCTTGACGAGCAGCGTGAACATCTCCTCGTGAGTCGGCGCGAGGAGGTAGTCGGCTCCCTTGCGGTCCTGAAGCCGGAAGATGCCGTCGCCGTAGGACTCCCACCGGCCGGACAGCTCGTAGGGCTCGCGCGGCAGCAGTGCGGGGAAGTGGACCTCCTGAGCCCCGGCGTTCGTCATCTCGGAGCGGATGATCGCTTCGATCCGCGTCTTGACCTTGAGCCCCAGTGGCAGCCACGTGAACACACCGGGAGCGGCACGGCGGATGTAGCCGGCGCGGATCAGCAGCCTGTGGCTGGTGACCTCTGCATCAGCAGGGTCTTCGCGGAGCGTGCGGAGGAAGAAGTTCGAAAGACGAGTGACCACCGGGCAAGTCTACTGACCGGCAGTCACTCGATTCCACGATGCGTCAGTTGGGCGCCGGGAGTCCGGTCGGGATCACGCCGCCCGTGTACAGGCTGGCCGCGAGCTCCGGCACGGCGGTGAGCGCGACCCGCTGGGGGAGCGGACCGTTTTTCTTCAACGCTCCTACCGGGTGCTGCTTCAGCGCACTCCTCAAGTGTCTACATCTGTCCTGTTCTGTCTCCAACGCATGAACGAGTGACTCCAGGGACGCCAGCATCTGCTCCTCATCGGGCATGTCCCCACGATGAACCGTAGCTAGCATGCGTGACTTCATGGTCGATTCCGCCATCTCTACGGAGATCTGGCGTACCTTGGCAAATCGTTGAACGAGGTCACGGAATCGTGAAGAAACAACGATGTTCTCAGCCACCTCAACGAGCCTGGTCCGCCCTGGCCTGCAGGCCCGCCAACTCCTGGACGAACACTCCAATGCGGCGTCCAGCCACCTGGCCGAACTTATCGACCCCGGAAAGACGGAGAGATAGCGCCCGAAATTGCGGCCTCCGGGTTTGTATCGCCGCACAGACGCCGGTCATGAACGCTTCTTAGGTCGGCATGACCATAGCGGGCAATGGTTTTCGTAAGGACTTTCTCGTCGGCGGCTTTCAGGAGTTCGTTCACGAGCCCCGGGTCGCCAGAGTGTATTTGACCCGATCTCCCCTTCTCAGCCGCGGCAATGCCCAGTCCAATCAGCCAGGTGGGACGTGCCAGTCCCGTAGTCCCCGATCATGCACAAGCATGGGCCCTTACGGATCCAGTCCCCGGTCGCGAGGGTGTGGATGGTTGCGGGATTGATGTTCGGATTCGCGTCGAAATCGAAATCCCCGATCCACTTGTCCCGCGGAAACCCGGCTGCTTTGACGCGGCGGATCGAGGAGCGCCGGTCCCGGTCATCACACTCCGCCAACAACAGTTCAGCAGGGACGCTAGTAAGACAGTTGTTCCTTCCCGGCGACCGTCAGGGCCTCATCGAGAACCGCCCGGACGGTATGTAGGCGAAAGCCGACGGCATGCCTGGTCCACAGCCGCGACCGCGGTGGTTGCGTCAGGCACTCTTGGCCCCACGGGGCAGTTGTAGTTGGCCCCACCCCGAGACGTTCGTGGATCGAAAAAGTGGGCGGCCCGTAGCGTGCGATGGTTTTGGCCAGGGCTTTGTCGTTCTCGGCTTCGACGAGTTCGTTCACGAGCCTCGTGGCGAGGGTGTATTTGACCCGGAAGCCGCAGCGGGAAGAGTGTCGGCGTCGAGTGCCGTTCCGCCGCGGGTGGCCACGAAGCCTTCAGCGCGGCCGGACGAAGAATAATGTCTTCCGGTGGCAAACACGTCCCGCACCGGACGTCCCGCCGGCTCTGATTAGGGCCATAGCTGAGGAAGTGCGTAGTGACCCCAACCGTATTGTGGCTCGTTCGCAGCTGGGAGCCGGGGACGTCGTGAACCCAATCGCCGCGGCTGCTCGGGCCGGACTCAATCCATCGCGACGCAACTTCAGATAACTTTCAAACAACCAGCGGTATCCGACCTCTTTGTCGATGCCGGCCGCACGGGGCCGAGGGTTTGAGACCAATTCCCTGCTTGATTGAGGCCAGAAACCGTGATACCTGCTGGAGAAGAAGAACTGAAATAGGTGTTGCTTCAATCGACATGCCGCTACGTTCTGATCAGATCCGTTGCGGCGATGGTCCGAGACCGTTACCGGTGCTCCGCACATTCGCTGGCACCAGTCAGCATGGATCGAGGGTGGCCCTGGATCAGGCTGTCTTAGTGGTCTTGGATCACGTTGACATATCCAACCAGGGTTTCTATGTCCTCTTTGGGGAATCACTTTCCGACTCTTCCCTGCGGGTGCACGGCTCTGACTGCTTGTTGGCGCGGCGGCAGCCTATATTTACGGCATGGACGTCAACGGATCCCACCGGAGAGTGAGTCGTCTTAGCAAATGGATCACCGCTCCCGAGGGCTGGATGGGCGCCGAATCTCAGCAACTTTCACCGTTGACGCTCTTGCTTGTGCTCGTAGGCCCTGGCCTATTGGCATTCGCCGTCATGCAGGCTCTTTTCGGACTTTGGGCGGGCATCGCATCATTCTTGATCCTTGAACTTGGCGTGCTCGCGCTGGTTCGACGTGACTATGCTCGAAAGAAAGCCGCAGAGGAAGGCCGCAGAGCCGACACTCCAGAAGGCGATGCTCGCAAAGATCAGGAAACCGATCCAGAGTAAAGCTGTCTTGGCGAACGATGGCCTCCTCGATTTCAGGACGTCCCGAATGGGGGAACCTTCAGAGTGCTGGCGCACGAACACATTGATCTTCCCCTTAACGAAAGTGCGATTATTTGTTGCTCCGCACCAGGAAGTTGGGGGCTAGCTGGCTCCAGCCTCGCTCACCCTTGACTGACTCCAGACTCTTCTCCGCAGCGCCGTGAACTACTAGCCAGGCCGCTTGGGATGTCGCCCGGTATTCGAGCTTCAGACCTCCGGATTCAGCGTTTTTCACCAATCCACAACCCATAGATCCGTTGTCTTTTCCGGTGGCATCGACGGGAATCATGCAGATTTTGTCCCCCGCGGCCACTCCATAGAACGTGATGCCATCAACTTCGCCTAACCTTCGGGTCTGCGAGGGATCGATGCCGATGTAGCCGTCGCGGTCAAGGCGGGACATTATTTCTGCCGGTACTTTATCCGCCTCCTGCTGCGGATTGGACAGTGACGGGATGATCCTCGATGGATCATCGAAATCAACCTGGGGCGCCTGTGCAAGGCCCAGGAGTGCCGCTGCAGCACCTGCAGTCACCACTCCGGCAAGAGTGATTTTGAATCCAGTGCGCATGTCTGCGACCCCCAATGTCCCCCAAGGTTGCTCTGAGGGTAGCGCCGCGATAATACGGCCCTTCGCAGATGAGCGTGGTTGGGGCCTCTGACGCCGAGGGTGGGAGTGTGATTTGATGCCGCTGCGGCGTGGTGCGGGAGGAGAGAGGTCAGGGCCTCTTTGAATTGGTAGCGACCAAGCTTCCCAATAAAAAAGAGACCCTGATATGCCCCAATGCTACTTCCTGCCCGGGCGGTCGATGGTGCGAGCGGGCAGACGCGCTTCTTGGTGTCGAAGGTATCCACGTCTGCTCTGTCACCGCGGCCGTGACCGGCCTGGTTCTGCACGTCGAGACAGCCGAAACTGTCAGTGGTTGTCCGGACTGCGGCGTCGTCGCGATCGGGCACGGCCGCCGGCTGGTCCGGCTCCATGACACCCCGTGTTTCGGCCGTCCGGTGCGGCTGCTGTGGGCCAAGCGTGTCTGGCGCTGCCCGGACCCTGACTGCCCGAGAACCACATTCACCGAAGAGCACGAGTTGGCCGGTCCCCGGGCAAAACTCACTGCCAGGGCCGTGACGTGGGCGACCGACGGCCTGCAGCGTTTCGACACCTCGGTCTCGGCTCTGGCGCACCAGCTCGCCGTCTCCTGGCACACGGCCTGGGACGCCATCAAGGCAGAGGCCGCCCGGCGGATCGCAGCGGCCGGCAGGCTGACCGGGGTGGACGCGCTTGGCGTCGATGAGCATGTCTGGTCCCACACCGGCCCGCCCGGCACTGGAATGGTCACCGGGATCGTGGACCACACCCGCGACGCCCAAGGTGCGGTGCATGCAAGATTGCTGGACCTCGTTCCAGGTCGGTCCGGGAAGGCATACGCCGACTGGCTCAAAGAACGTGGCGAGGAATTCACGGCCGGCATCAAAACGGCGGCGCTGGATCCGGTCCGCGGCTACGCCAACGCGATCCGCGATGAACTGCCCGAAGCCATCACCGTCCTGGACGCCTTCCACGTAGTAAAACTCGGATCAGCCATGGTCGATGAGGTCCGCCGCCGGGTCCAGCAGGACACCCTCGGGCACCGCGGCCGCAAGGGCGATCCGCTCTTCGGCATCCGCCGGACCTTGCAGATAGGCGCCGAACACCTCACCGACAAACAATCCGCCCGACTCGACGCCAAGCTCACCCTCGGGGACCCGGACCACGAAGTCACCCTGGCCTGGCAGTGCTACCAGAAGCTCCGCCACATCTACCACGCCAGCCCTGCCCGGGGCAGAGAACTCGTCAACGAAGTCATCGGTTCATTCCCGGCCTGCCCGATCCCCGAGATCTCACGCCTGGGCCGCACGCTCAAGCAATGGAAGACAGCAATTTTGGCCTACTTCGACACCTTCGGCGCCTCCAATGGGCCCACTGAAGCCATCAACGGCGTCATCGAAACCACCCGCAGAATCGCCCGCGGCTTCCGAAACTTCACCAACTACAGACTCAGATGCCTACTCGCCGCCGGCGGCCACCGCCCCTACCGGATCAAACAAACGAACCATGCCTAAATGCGAAGGGCCGATAATACGAGGGCAATGGAATCTCCAGGGGTATTTCACAACTGCCCATAGAACGTTCTCGGAAAGGTGCGGCGAGGCTGAATGCATCCTCACGTTGACGTTAGTAATTGCCGAGGCCGCTTAATCGAGAATGCGGCTGCTCCCAGGGCTGCACCTAGTACTACAGTCGCGGTTATTTTGTCGTCCATCGGCGTTTTAACCGCCTTCCTGCGGGTGGGCGTGTTAATCCTTGGCGGTGGGCGATGATATTTGTGTGGCAGACGTACAGGAATGGGCCGATGGACTGGCGGAGATCGGGGATCTGGTCGGGGCCAGGTTCGCCCGTTCAGAACCGCGGGCGAACGCTGTGGAG
>NZ_JAGGPK010000050.1 GCF_018613855.1 Arthrobacter sp. ISL-30 | reverse complement strand
CACTCAACCCTGCCCACACCACACACTGGCCCACCTCATTTTCGGACTAGTCGTTGGCTATTTGGTGCTGACTTCAACCTGTTCCGCAGCCGCGGTGGGGCTCTTCTCGGTGGCTGCAGGCGGGGTCTTCCACTTGAAGCGCTTGCCGATCACAGAGCCGCCGCCGGTTCCGGTCCGGTTCTTGTTGAAGATGTCGAAGCCGACTGCCAAGAGGAGGACGAGGCCCTTGATGAGCTGCTGGTAGTCAGTACCGAGGCCGAGGATGGACATGCCGTTGTTCAGGACGCCCATGATGAGGCCTCCGATCATTGCCCCGGCAACGGTTCCAATGCCGCCCTGGACGGCGGCGCCGCCAATAAAGGCTGCGGCGATGGAGTCCAGTTCGAAGCCGGTGCCGCCGGCAGGCTGGGCGGAGTTCAGTCGCGCGGTGAAGACCAGCCCGGCCAAGGCGGCCAGGACACCCATGTTGACGAACAGCCGGAACGTGACGGCCTTTGTCTTCACGCCGGAGAGTTCTGCGGCGTGGAGGTTGCCGCCAATAGCGTAGGTGTGCCTGCCGAACACGCTGTTGTTCATGAGCGCGGTGTAGATGATCACGAGCGCGGCGAGGACGATGAGGACGATCGGCGTGCCGCGGTAGCTGGCCAGCAGGAACGTGATGATCAGCATCAGCAGGGCAATGAAGGCGGTCTTGGTGGCGAACCATGCCATGGGTTCGTTCTCAAGGTTGAACTTGCGCCGGATGCGGCGTTCCTTGATGGATTGGATCAGCAGCGCAGCTGTGGCTCCCACACCAAGGATGACAGTCAGCCATTCAAGAACGGAGGTACCTCCGGAGATGTCAGGGAGGAATCCGCCGCCCAGGGCCCGCAGCTCGCTCGGGAACGGGGTGATCTGCTGGTTTTTGAGGGTAATCAGCGTCAATCCGCGGAAGATCAGCATGCCTGCCAGCGTGACGATGAAGGCCGGGATACCCACGTAGGCGATCCAGTAGCCCTGCCAGGCGCCCACCAGGGCACCGACGAGCAGGCAGGCCGGGATAGCGAGCCACCAGGCCCAGCCCCAGTGCACGATCATGACGCCAGCCACGGCGCCGATGAATCCGGCGATGGAGCCAACCGAAAGGTCAATATGGCCGGCGATGATTACCATGACCATGCCGATGGCCAGGATCAGGATGTAGCTGTTCTGGACCACGAGGTTGGTTACGTTTTGTGGTTGAAGGAGGATGCCGTTGGTCAGCACCTGGAAAAGAAGGACGATAAGGATCAGGGCGACGAAGATGCCGACCTGGCGGAGGCGACTGGTCAGGAATCCCAGGGATTCTCGTAGGGCGGACATGTTCGCTATTCCTTTTCTTTGGTCATGTAGTGCATAAGGGTCTCCTGGGAAGCCTCTGCGATGGGAACTTCACCGGTGACATGGCCTGCGGACAGGGTGTAGATCCTGTCGCAAATGCCGAGGAGTTCGGGCAATTCCGAGGAGATCACGATGACAGCTTTTCCTTCGGCTGCCAGCCTCGCGATGATGGTGTAGATCTCGAACTTCGCGCCGACATCGATGCCCCGCGTCGGTTCATCCAGGATGAGCACGTCAGGATCAGAGAACATCCACTTGCTCAGCACCACTTTCTGCTGGTTCCCGCCGGAGAGTTTTCCCGTAATGGCGGCCACCGATGGAGCTTTGATGTTCATGCTTTGCCGGTAGTGGTTGGCGACGATTGTTTCCTCGTTTTTGTCTACCCAGCCGCGCTTAACGAGTTTGCGGAGGGCGGCCATCGAGATGTTGCGCTTGATGTCCTCGATAAGGTTCAGCCCGTAGTGCTTGCGGTCTTCGGTCGCATAGGCAATCCCGTGCTGGATGGCGTCGTGAACCGTGTGGGTGCTTATTTCCTTGCCGTACTTGTAGACCTTGCCGGAGATGGCGTGGCCGTAGCTTCGGCCGAAGACGCTCATGGCCAGTTCGGTCCGGCCCGCCCCCATGAGTCCTGCCAAGCCGACCACTTCACCCTTGCGAACGTTCAGGCTGGCGTTATGCACCACAATGCGGGAATGATCCTGGGGATGCTGGACGCTCCAGTCCTCAATACGGAGGACCTCCTCGCCGATATTCGGAGTCCGGTCAGGGTAGAGGCTTTCCAGGTCCCGGCCCACCATGCCACGAATGATGCGCTCCTGGGTGATCTGGCCCTCATCCATCCGCAGGGTTTCGATGGTCTTACCGTCACGGATAATGGTGACGGCGTCGGCCACGCGTCGGATTTCGTTGAGTTTGTGGCTGATGATGATGCTCGTGACGCCCTGGCCCTTCAGATGCAGGATCAGGTCCAGCAGGTGGCCGGAGTCCTCGTCGTTGAGCGCGGCGGTCGGCTCGTCGAGGATGAGCAGCTTCACCTCTTTTGAAAGTGCCTTGGCGATTTCAACGAGCTGCTGCTTTCCAACGCTGATGTGCTGGACCGGCGTCACCGGGTTCTCATCCAGTCCCACGCGGGCCAGGAGCTTCGCGGCCTCGAGGTTGGTCTTGCGCCAGTCGACCCACCCCCGCTTGGCTTGTTCGTTGCCCAGGTAGATGTTTTCGGCAATGGACAGGTAGGGGCTGAGGGCCAGTTCCTGGTGGATTATCACAATGCCGCGCTTCTCGCTGTCCGAGATGCTGGAAAAGTCGCACAGCTCGTTCTCGAACAGGATCTCGCCGTCGAAAGTGTTGTGCGGATACACACCGGACAGCACCTTCATCAAGGTCGACTTACCTGCTCCATTCTCGCCGCAGATGGCATGGACTTCGCCGCGATTCACATCAAGGGTGACATCCTGGAGTGCCTTTACTCCCGGAAAGGTCTTTGTTATTCCTCGCATTTGAAGAATGGGTACGTTCATCGTCAATTCCCGCTGACTGGTTGAAACTTGGCCGACACGAGGATTCGGCGGCCGAGGGAAACGTTGTGGCCCGGCGTGCTGCCGGGCCACAACGAGGCACTGCTGTTACTTGACGTCGGCTTCGGTGTAGTAGCCGGAGTCGATGAGTTCCTGCTTGTAGTTGTCCTTCGTGATGATCACGGACTTGAGGAGGTAGGCCGGGACTACCTTGACCTTGTTGTTGTAGGTCTTGGTGTCGTTAACCTCAGGCTCGTTGCCCTTGAGTACGGCGTCAACCATCTTCACGGCCTGGGAGCCGAGCTGGCGGGTGTCCTTGAAGATGGTGGAGTACTGCTCGCCGGCGATGATGGACTTCACGGAGCCCTTCTCAGCGTCTTGGCCGGTGACGATGGGGAGGTTTCCCTTGGCGTAGCCACCGGTGCTGGTCAGGGCCGAGATGATGCCGATGGAAAGGCCATCGTAGGGGGACAGCACGCCGTCGAGCTTTGTGCCGGAGCTGTAGGCCGAGGTGAGGATGTCCTCCGTGCGCTTCTGGGCGACGGGTGCCTGCCAGCGCAGGATTGCTGCCTGTTCGAAATTAGTCTGTCCGCTGGGAACCTTGAGCGTTCCTGCGTCGAGGTACGGCTTGAGGGTGTCCATGGCGCCGGTCCAGAAGAAGTTGGCGTTGTTGTCATCCGGGCTGCCGGCGAAGAGTTCGACATTGAAGGGGCCCTTGCCCTCTACCTTTTTGCCGCTCGCATCCACAAGTCCCAGACCGGTCAGCAACGAGGTGGCCTGCTGCACGCCTACGGTGTAGTTGTCGAAGGTGGTGTAGTAGTCAACGTTCGGTGTGCCGTTGATCAGGCGGTCGTACGCGATGACCTTGACGTTCTGCTCCTTGGCCTTAGCCAGGACATCGGTCAACGTGGTGCCGTCGATGGCCGCGATGATGAGGGCCTTGGCGCCCTTGGTCAGCATGTTTTCGATTTGCGAGACCTGGGTGGGGATGTCGTCGTTGGCAAACTGAAGGTCGGTCTTGTAGCCGAGGTCCTTCAATGACTTCTCAACGTTGCCGCCGTCGGCGATCCAACGCTCAGACGTCTGGGTCGGCATCGAAATCCCGACCAGCGAGTCACTGGGGTTCGCGGTGCTGCCGGCTTCACCGCCGCCTCCGCGGGTGCCGCAGCCTGTGGCTCCTACCGCCAGGGTCAGGACCACCGCAACGGTGCCCAGGAGTTTTTTGATTCTCACGATGTTCTCCTTCCGCGGCAACTTCGCCGCGAACTGTTGTTGGGCCGAGAAGCATCTGTGCTTTCAGACCTGTGCTCATCACTGATGTGCATCATGCTAAATATAGATGGCCGTGTGAACGCTAACAAGTGTTCTTTTGTGATTTTTTGTGATTTTTTTAGTACACCGTCGGAGTGGCGCGTGCCTCTACGAGTCAGGAAGCGCTAGGCGGAGCGTTAGGAAGGGGTAGGAGCCTTGCTGGACCATCCCTGCTGCCGGAGTCTTTCGAATCCGTCCAGCTGAAGATCCAGTGCGAACTCAAATTCGAACTGATCGTCACAGCCTGAGCCTACAACCGAGTCCGCCTCATGAGCTGCTGCCATGGCCAGCTCAACCAAATGGGGATATCTCCCCGCCATCTCGACGAGGCCAGCAGCCTGCGCATTCGGGGCAAGCCTCTGGGAGTCGTCGAACAACTCCTGCGTAAACCCCAGCATGCGGCTGCCCAGGGCATGCATCACGTGATGGGTCAGGTCAATGGAGAAGCCACCGTCCCGGAACATGGCAATCATCGAGTCCATATACTCCAGCACAACGGGCGTGGGCGAGCGTCGTGACTCGATTACCCGGGACGCCCAGGGATGTCGCAGGAGCGTTCTTCGCGCTGCGAGAATCCTTTGCCGAACCGCGCTCTTCCAGTCGGCAGGGCTTTTCCAATCAGCGTGGCGGCGTGGCGGGTCGATTTCACCGACGACGACGTCCACCATGCCGTCCAGCAGCTCTTCTTTGTTGGCCACATGCTTATACAGGGCCATCGGCACGACCCCCAGCTCCTGGCTGAGCTTGCGCATGCTCACTGAATCGATCCCTGCCGTATCCGCAAGAGCGACGGCGGCCTGCAGCACCCGGTCTCGGCTCAGCGCCGCCCGTGAGGCCTCCACTTGTTGAACCATCCGCAGCTCCCTCCCTGAGTAAATTGTGATGCCGTCTTCCCTTGACAAGTGTACGGCGTATACCTACCTCAGCATGAGGTGTACGCCTACACCATCTCGCTTGAATCAGATGCATTGTTGAAAGAGGAAACCCATGAAGTCAGCAAGAAGGACCGCGGTAGCCACGGGAGTGTTCTTCCTTATCACCGAGGTCACCGCAATTGCGGGGCTCGCTCTCTATGCCCCTGTCCTCAATGGCGCCGACTACATCACAGGCTCCGGCTCCGATGCCCGCGTTTTTTGGGGAGCCATGATGGAGGTTTTCCTTGCTATCGCGATCGTTGCTACCGGGGCCACCCTCTATCCCATCCTCAAGAAGCAGAACGCGGCAGCTGCCATGGGCTATGTTTGTGGCCGGCTTCTGGAGGCCGCCGTTATTGTCGTCGGCATCATTAGTGTCCTGTCAGGAGTGACGTTGCGCCAGGATCTCGGGGCGGCGGAAGCTGCTGGCACTGACTCCACCACTCTCTCAACTGTCGGCCGAGCCTTGGTGGCGTTCCATGACTGGACTTTCCTGATGGGGCCCGGCCTGCTCCTGGGAGCGAACACCCTTGTGTTGGCGTACCTCATGTACAGCTCTGGGCTCGTGCCAAGGGTCATCGCCACGTTGGGACTCGTTGGGGGTGCCCTTATTTTCGGATCGGCAACAGCAGTGATGTTTGGACTGTATGAGCAGCTTTCCGTCTGGGGATCCATTGCGGCGCTGCCGATATTTGCCTGGGAGGTCAGCCTCGCCGTTTGGCTTATCGCCAAAGGGTTCAGACCCTTGGATAAGGCGGACGCGAGCCGTCGCAATGTGGGTGTGGAGTCCATTTCTCCGGCTCCCTAACCTACTGGGCCCTCCGGCGCTCCTCCTGACGGCGAAGGGCCCTCCGGCGCTCCTGCTGGCGCAAGGGTTCCTCCAATTTCGATCTTGCGCACACAAGGGACCTATGTCACACTGGATTTGTTAGATGTCTGACATCTTACATATCTCTCAGCAACGTAGAGTCCCCACGATGGAGTGAACAGTGATCCTTGAAGCCGATGTCCTGGCCGCCTTCCCGGCGGAAGTACGGATCCCCGCTCAGCTGGTAGCTGATGCCGTTACGGAGTCCTCGGCCGCTTCCCCTCGCATTCTTGTTGTCCTCGACGACGACCCCACCGGCACCCAGTCCGTTTCGAACCTTCCGGTGCTGACGCGCTGGGATGTGGCCGACTTCGCCTGGGCCTTCAGCCATATTGCCGAGACCGGCTGCAAACCCGCCGTTTACGTCCTGACCAACACCCGTAGCCTTGATCCCGCCGAGGCTGGCGCCCGCAACGAAGAAATCGTTCGCAACGCCCTTTCAGCCGCAGCTGCTGCCGAGGCCGCCGGTTCTACCGTTCGTGTCGGATTCGTCAGTCGCAGCGATTCGACCCTGCGCGGTCATTACCCCCTGGAGCCCGACGTCATCGCGGCCACCGTCAAAGCGGTCGGCGGCGAGGCGACAGACGGCGTCGTCATTGTCCCTGCCTTCCCCGACGCTGGCCGCGTCACCATCGGCGGGGTCCACTACATGCGCGGAACAGGTGATGACGCCGGTAAGCTCACCCCGGTTGCCGAGACGGAATTCGCCAAGGATGCGAGTTTTGGCTTCACCAACTCAGAGATGGCCAAGTACGTGGAGGAGAAGTCGAAGGGGCGTTTCGCTGCCGACGACGTCATCGTCCTGGACCTGGGGATCATCCGTTCGGCCGGCATTGGCGTGGATGGCTCCGCCGGGGACCCTGCGATCTCCGCCAGGGCGATTGCCGATGCCATCGAAGGCGCCACCGATTCCACCCCGATCGTGGCGGACATCGTGACCGAAAACGATCTCCGCGCCCTCGCCTTGGGCTTGGAGGAAGCCGAACGCCGCGGCAAGAAGCTGCTCTACCGCGTCGGCCCGCCCTTTGTTCGGGCCCGCATGGGCCAGGAAATCCGCAGCGAGCTCAGCGGCGAAGAGGCCTACGAGGGTAACACCCCGTCCGAAGCCGGCGGCTTGATCGTTGTCGGCTCCCACGTTGGCGTGACCACCCGCCAGTTGAACGCCCTCACCGCACAGCACGGTGCTGCAAAAATCATCGAGATCAGCGTTGAGGAACTACTCGCCGCCGAAACCGAAACAGCCGCCGAAACCGAAACAGCTGACGCTTCCGCCTACCTTGACCGCATGGTTGACAACGTGGTTGAAGCCCTCCGTGAGGGCGACGTGATCGTCCACACGAGCCGCCTCCTCATCAAGACCGACGACGCCGCTGAAAGCCTGCGGATCGCCCGGACCGTATCGGCCGCCGTCGTCGCCCTGGTGAACCGCACGCTGAAGACGTTCCCCCCGCGCTTCGTCATCGCCAAGGGTGGCATCACCTCCTCCGATGTCGCGGCCCATGGCCTGGAAATCCGCCATGCGATCGCCCGAGGTCCCATGCTTCCGGGCATCGTTTCCCTCTGGGAGCCGGTGGACGGACCTGCCAAGGGCATCCCATACATCGTGTTTGCCGGCAACGTCGGTGACGACGAATCCCTGGCCCAAGTGACGCACAAACTCAGCAGCCGCTGGCCGGTGCTGGCGCAATAGCCATCAAACTCAACACCCCAATGAATTCAATGGAGAACACCATGTCCAGCAATTACACCGTCACCGTCCTTGGTCTCGGAGCCATGGGGCTTCCGATGGCCACTCGCCTCGCCAGCCAGCTGACCGTCCACGGCTTCGACATCGCTGAGCCCCGCCTTCGACTTGCTGAACAGGCCGGCGTCCGCACATTCGACTCCGCCCGCAAGGCTACCCAGGACACCGACGCACTGCTGCTGGCCGTCCGCAACGGCGAACAGCTGAACGATGTCCTCTTCGGCGAGAACGGCGTGGCCTCCGTGCTGAAGCCAGGCGCCGTCGTCATCCTCACCAGCACGGTCGGCACCGAAGCGATTCCCGCCACCGTCGAGCGCCTCGCCGAGTTCGGCGTCCAGCTCGTGGACGCGCCGCTGTCCGGCGGCCCCAAGCGCGCCGGCGAAGGCGACCTGCTGATCGTGGTCGGCGCCGCTCCCGTCGCCCTCGAAGCCGCCCGCCCCGTCCTGGAACTGCTGGCCTCAACCCTCACCGTCGTCGGCGACAAGCCCGGCGACGGCCAGGCCCTGAAGACCGTCAACCAACTCCTGTGCGGAGTGCACATCGCGGCGGCCGCCGAAGCGCTTGCCCTGGCGGATGCCCTCGGCCTGGACCAGGCCAAGACCCTCGCCGCGCTTGAGGCAGGCGCCGCCGGTTCATTCATGCTCTCCAACCGCGGCCCCCGCATCCTCGAGGCCTACACGGAGGACGGCGCCGAAGTCCTCAGCCGCCTGGACATCTTCGTCAAGGACATGGGCATCGTCGGCAAGGCCACGCGCGCCGCAGGCCTGGCCGCTCCCGTCGCAGCCGCTGCCGAACAGCTTTACCTCCTCGGCCAGGCCCAGGGCCTCGCCGCCGCCGACGACTCAGCCGTCATCAAGGTAGTCGCGCCCACGAAGCGCATCGCTTAGTTACAACCCAACAACCAGGGCCGACGACGGCGGTCCCCTTCCGTCGTCGCCGGTCCACCCATCGGCTAGTCTCAAAGAGATTGGCTTGTCAAAGGAGACACACCATGAGCGCACTCGCTCTTCTGGCCATAGCCGTAGCCGGCGTGGCCGTGTTGCTGCTCGCCGTGATCAAGTTCAGGATCCCGGCATTCCTGGCCCTGCTGGTTGTCAGCGTGGCCGTTGCACTGGTGGCCGGCATCCCGCTGCCCGACATCATCAAGACCGTCACTGAAGGCATGGGCGGCACGCTGGGCTCCGTGGCCATCCTCGTAGGCCTCGGCGCCATGCTGGGCAAGATGATCGAGGTCTCCGGCGGAGCCCAGGCCCTGGCCGGCAAGTTCACCCAGCTGCTGGGTCCGCGCCGCGTGATTGCGGCCCTCACCGCAGCCGCGTTCCTGCTTGCGATTCCGGTGTTCTTCGACGTCGGATTCATCATCCTCATCCCCATCATTTACGGCTTCTCCAAGGCCGCAGGCGTTAACCCCATCAAGATCGGCCTCCCTGTCGGTGCCATCATGCTGGCCATTCATGTTGTTATCCCCCCGCACCCCGGTGTGGTGGGCGGCGCCGGAATCCTGAAGGCAGACATCGGCTGGGTCACCATGCTTGGTCTCCTCATCTGCATTCCCGTGGGTGTCCTGGGCTACTTCGTCGCCCGCAAACTGAACCGCCGCGAATACCCCATGCTCCCGGCCACCGCGGAGCAGTTCCGCCTCTTCGGCACGGGCCAATCCGACGTTGAGAAGGACGATGCCCCCGCCGGTGGCTCCAGGGTTGCCGTCAAGACCCCTGTCAAGACTGCGCCGAGCCCGGCCATGATCATCACGCTCATCGTTCTCCCGATCCTCATGATCATGGTGGGAACCGTTGGCGCTGTGGTCCTCCCCAAGGATTCCTTCGCTTCGAGCGTTGCCGCCTTCATCGGTGCCCCGCTCATCGCCCTCCTCGCGGCCCTGGGTCTGGCATACTACTTCCTGGGCATCCGCCGCGGCTGGTCCTCACAGCACACCGGTGAAGTGATGGACTCCGCGCTGGCTCCCACCGCAATCGTCATTCTGGTTACCGGAGCCGGTGGTGTTTTCGGCAAGGTGCTGACCGTTTCGGGTATCGGCAAGGCGCTTGCTGAAGGCCTTCAGACCGCCGGGCTCCCGATCATCCTCATGGCCTTCGTCCTCGCGGCGATCCTCCGTGCCTCCCAGGGTTCGGCCACGGTAGCGATCATCACGACGTCGGGCCTGCTCGCCGCAGCTGTAGCCGACGGCGGTTTCTCACCCGTGCAGGTCGCCCTGATCCTGCTGGCGATCGGCTTTGGAGCCTTCGGCCTGAGCCACGTCAACGACTCCGGTTTCTGGATCGTGACCCGCTACTTGGGATTGTCTGTAGCCGATGGCCTCAAAACCTGGACTGTCCTTACCACCATCCTTGGCCTCGCCGGTTTCGCACTGACCTACGTTGCCTGGGTCCTGGTGGGAGGCCTGAGCGTCTGATGCGCGCCAACCTCGACCAGCTTGTCGGGTCGGCGCTGCAGCAGGGCGCCGCGGTGCGAACCCACATCCCGCTCGTCTTGCACGGAGCTTCCGGGATTCCGGCGGGCGAACTGGTGAAAGCCGCATCCATGCAGGTAGGCAAGGTCAACTTCAACACTGAACTGCGCACCGGCATCCTTGCCACCTTGCAGGCGGAAACACCCGTGCATCGGGCGGACGGTGAAAACCTCCAGGGGCTCCTGGGCACCTGGAACAAGTCCGCCTCGGCCTTTGCGGGAGTCGCCCTGAGGATGCTCACCCGCTAAACAGATGCTCACCCGCTAAACAGGGCAGGTCCCAACTTTGTCCGGGCACTCGGCTTACGAACACGCTTTCGTGGGCCGGGTGTCCGGACTTTGGCTTTGCCGTAGGAATTCGGATCAGGGGTGGTCGCGGGCCTTTGGACCCTGTTGCCCTGGGCGCCCGACCCGTGATCGTGGGAGAAGTGGAGCACCGACATGTCACTCCGGACGACCAGGCACGCCGGACTCTGGAGTAGCCCGATAGCCCTTGCAGCGGGGAGGCATCCATGCAGGCGTGGTGGGTTGAACAACCAGGCGCGATTGCAACGCACCCATTGAAGGGCGGGGCCCGGGCGAACCCTGCTCCCGGCCCGGGCGAGATCCTGCTCGAGGTTCGGGTCTGCGGGGTATGCCGGACTGATCTTCATCTTGCCGAGGGAGATCTTCCGCCTCATGCCTTCGGTGTTGTGCCGGGACACGAAGTGGTGGGCGCCGTCGTCGAAACTGGTGAAGGAAGCACGAGGTTCCGACTCGGTGATCGGGTCGGGGCGGCGTGGCTCGGCCGCACCTGTGGCTCCTGCCGCTTCTGCCTCCGCGGTGACGAAAACCTGTGCCTGACCCCCCGCTTCAATGGGTGGGACGACGACGGCGGGTATGCCGAGCTGATGGTGGTCCACGAGGACTACGCCTACCTGATCCCCGAGGCCTTCAACGACGAGCAGGCAGCACCGCTACTTTGCGCGGGGATCATCGGCTACCGGGCTCTCCGCCAATCCCGCCTCCCTGCCGGCGGGCGATTGGGCATCTACGGCTTCGGTGGTTCGGCGCATCTGGCAGCACAAATCGCGATTTTCGAAGGCGCCAAAGTTTATGTCATGACACGCTCCAGGAAGGCCCAGGAACTGGCTCTGGAACTGGGCACCACCTTTGCCGGCGATGCAGAGGACAGGCCACCGGAACTGATGGATGGGGCCATCCTCTTCGCGCCCAGCGGGGCTCTGGTTCCGCTTGCCATGCGCTCCCTCGAGCGAGGAGGCACCCTTGCTATCGCCGGGATCCATCTGAGCACCATCCCTGCCCTCCATTACGCCGAGGACCTTTTTTATGAACGCAGGATAGCCAGCGTCACCGCGAACACCAGGGCCGATGGAGAACAGTTCTTCGATGTAGCAAGCAGGATCCCCTTGCGTCCCACCACGGTGTCCTACCCCTTGGCCGAAGCGAACAAGGCGCTACGGGACCTCTCCGAAAACAGGATCACAGGCGCTGCCGTGCTGCGGGTCGCAAGCGCCGGGTTAGCTTAGCGTCCGCGCCTATCCGACGTGCAGTTCGCCAAGGGTGACGAAGCCATAACCCGCAGCACTGATCCGGTCAATCATCTGGCTCAGGGCATCGGCGTCCAGGGTGGAGTCGTCGTCTGGATTCGAGCCGATATGCATGAGGACGATCTCACCAGGCTGGAGGCTCGCAAGCACCCTGTCCGTGACGGTTTGGGTGCTGATGCCGCCGCTGGTGCCCTTCCAGCCCAGGGTGTCCACAGTCCAACGGACTGCCACATACCCGAGGCCGTTCACCGCGGCTATGGTCCGGGCATCCCGTTCTCCATAGGGGAAGCGGAACAGAGGCCGGGGATCGCCTCCGGCGGCACGGATAGCCTGCTCGGCTGCCAAAACTTCCTGTGCAATTCGGTCATCGGAGAGGCCAGTAAACCCGGGATGGGTCATGGAATGGTTGCCTATAGGGTGGCCTGCGGCAGCGATCTGGCTGACGCCAGCAGGGTTTGCCGCTGCCCAGTTTCCGGTCAGGAAGAAGGTCCCTCGAACGCCCTTGGCTGAGAGGGTGGACAAGATCTTCGGCAGGCCTGCTGCGTTGGCCCCGGCATCGAAGGTCAGAGCCACCACGCGGCCGGCGCCCGGGATGACAGCCAAGTCCTGGCCGCGAAGCGAAGGCGGGAATGGTTCTGCGGCCGGGGGTGTGGTCGGGGTAGCGGAGCCCGTCATCAAACTTGGCGTGGTCGCCGTAGGAGAAGCGGACGACGGCGGGCTGCCGGCCTGGGTGCCAGGCCGGGTGTCGGCCGAGGTGCTGGACTGGGTGGCCGGGTGAGTCGCCGGCTGGGCGCCGGGCGGCGTGCCAGGCTGGGCGGCGAGAACCACGCCGAGAACGACGGCGAGCGCGACGAAGGCGAGCGTGAGCACCATCGCAGCCACTCGTCGTCGGCCGCCCCCGAATGTCCATGCCCTCACCGCATTCACCCCTCCCCGTCACGTTGTTGGAGGTCAGTTGGAGGAACGTTTCGGCGGCCCGCTCGACTCGCGCGGAATGAGCGTGGGCATGGATTTCCGGACGCGCGGCTCTTTGTTGGGGTCGACGATGAGGTCGATGGCATTCGCGGCAATCTGATCCAGGGGCACGCGGACCGAAGTGAGGGGGGTCGGGAGTCGGGCTGACAGGGGTGTGTCGTTGTAGCCGACCAGGGCAAGGTCCCGGCCGATAGCGAGTCGGGAACGCTGGGCCGCGGCAATGATGCCCAGGGCGATGTTGTCATTGGCGGCGAAGATCGCGGTGGGCCGTTTCTCCCCGCGTTCATTCAGCAGCATTTCTGCGGCCGAGAACCCGTTCTCAATCCCGTAACCGGCCGCCACCAGCCAGTTTTCAGGCGAGGCAATGTTTGCTTCAACCAAAGCTCTGCGAGCGCCGGCGAGGCGTGCGATTGCGGTCGAGGTGAAGGACGGCCCGGTCACCACCGCGATGTCCTGGTGGCCGAGGTCGATGAGGTGGCGAACTGCCAGGTACCCGCCCACTTCGTCGTCGCCAAGGGAAGACGGGCTCACCCCGTCCGTACGGAGGACCAGTGCGTGCGCCACTCCGCGCTCGCGCAGGAGCCGGGGGAGTTCGTCGTCGAGCCGGGCCGTCGCGAGGATCAGCCCGTCCACGTTTCGGTCCAGGAGCGTTTCAGCGGCCCGCCTTTCGTCGTCCGGATCATCGCCGCTGGTGGCCACCATGGCGAAGTAGCCTCGAGTGGACGCCGCCCGCTCGAGTTCTTCGAACATCAGTGCCATCACGGTGTCGCTAAGGCGCGGTACCAGCACGCCCAGAGTGCGGGTTTCACCCCGGCGCAGACTGGAGGCGAAGGAATTTCGGCGGTACCCCAATTCCTCCGCTACTTTGCGAACGTGCGCAGCTGCGGCTGAACGGGTGGCCTTGCCGCGCTCATCGAGGGCGCGGCTGGCTGTGGAAATGCTCACCCCGCTGGCCGCAGCGACGTCCCGCAGCGTGACATTCGTACCTGGGGCGGGCGGTTCCATGCGCGTTCTCCTCATCAAGGCTGTCTTAGTAGACACTCTATTTCCTCCCAGTTGGCATTGACCTCTTGACAGTGAGGTGGGACGCGCCGCAGACTGAAAACGTTCCCGCAAACGTTCTCACTTTAGCTGGCAAACTGGAAGTGACGGACGATCAACAAGACAGAGGTAATTTTCATGACCATCGATCTCCGCGGATTGGTTCCCGCTCCTGTAACCCCGTTTACCCGCGAAGGCAGCGTCGACGTCGACGCCATCCATCGGCTGGGCGGCTGGCTGGCCAGCATCGACGGCGTCAAGGGCCTGGTTGTCCTGGGGCACGCAGGGGAGGGCACGTTCCTGACCCAGGATGAGCAGGCACTCGTTATCTCCGCGTTCCGCGAAGCCGTGGATGGCAAGCTGCCGATCATTGCAGGCATCACCGCTGAAGGAAACACGGTTGCCGCGCTCGAGGCCGAGCGGGCTGTTGCCGCCGGGGCAGCTGCCGGCCTTGTCTATCCTTCGCACGGCTGGCTGCGCTTCGGTTACCAAAAGGGCGCGCCGCAGACTCGCTACCGTGAAATCTACGAGACCAGCGGGCTGCCGCTGATCCTGTTCCAGTACCCGGACGCCACCAAGGCTACTTACGACCTGGAAACCCAGCTCGAGATCGCCGCACAGCCCGGAGTCTTTGCCACGAAGAACGGCGTGCGCAACATGCGCAGGTGGGACATCGAAATCCCCGTGCTGCGGCAGGAAAACCCGGAACTCCAGATCCTGACCTGCCATGACGAATACCTGCTGCACACCATGTTCGACGTCGACGGAGCCCTCGTTGGCTACGGCGGCCTCGCCCCTGAACCGCTGGTGGAACTGATTGCAGCCGGAAAGGCCCGCGACTACGCAGCCGCCCGCGAAATCCACGACCGCCTGCTCCCGGTAACCAGGAACGTGTACCACCGCGGATCACACATGGAGGGAACGGTCGCGCTGAAGGAAGGCCTGGTCGCCCGCGGCATTCTTGAACACGCCACCGTACGCCCGCCCCTGCTTCCCCTGGCGCCGGGTGCCGGCGAGGAAATCGCGCTGGCCCTCAAGTCCGCCAACCTCGGCAACGTCACCGTACCTGCCTGACGTTCCTGCGGGACATCGAAGGACGGCGGGCCACCGCAGATGGCTGTTAGTGCCCGCCGTCCTTCCCCACAAAACCCACCACTCTCCAAGCCGGTCAATGACGACCCACAGCAGTGCAGCTGTAGAAGGAGGACTCGCCATGAGCGAGCAGAATAAGACTATGGACCCTCGTCCGCGAGAACAGCATACGATCACGCCTCAAGAGCGTCCTGTTGAAGGCAAGGCGGGCAAACGCCGGTCCTTGCTCGGTTACCTCGGGCTCATGGGCCCGGCCTTCGTGGTGGGTGCCTGGCAATTCGGGCCTGGAAACCTTGCCACTGCCGTTCAGGCGGGCAGCGGTTACCAGTACACCCTGATATGGGTGATCGCGGTATCCACCATCCTCATGATCTTCTTCACGGACATGAGCGTCCGTTTGGGAATTGTGTCCCCCACGTCGCTCATCAGCTCCATCAAGGACCATTTGGGCAAGCCAGTAGGCGTCCTTGCAGGATTCGGCGTGTTCGGAATTACGCTCATGTTCTCCGTCGGCAACGCCGTTGGCTCCGGCCTGGGGCTCTCGCTTGTGTTCGGCGGCTCCCCAGTCCTCTGGACGGTTGTCTGCACCGCGGCCGTCGGGTTCGTCCTGGCGTTCCGCAACGTCTACGGGATCGTGGAAAAGGTCCTACTGGTCATCGTGGCGCTCATGGCCTTCGCCTTCGTCGCCAGCGCCGTCGTCGCCCAGCCGGATTGGTACAGGTCCCTGGAAGGAATGGCGCCCCAACTGCCTCCGGGCAGCGAGATCCTCGTCGTCGCACTGGTTGGCACTAACTTCTCCATCAACGCCGCGTTCTACAACTCCTACGGCATCAAGGAACACCGCCGTACCCGCCAGGATTACCGCGACATCACCCTCGTTGACACCATCCCGGGCATCGTGGCTCCCGGCATCATGACAGCCCTCGTCATCGTGGTCTCCGCCTCGGTGCTGGGCAAGACCGGAGCGGAAGCCTCCTCGATCAACGCCCTGGCCTCCGTCTTCGCGCCCCTGGCCGGTCCCGTAGGCTCCATGATCTTTGCCCTCGGCCTGTCCGGCGCAGCATTCTCCTCAATGATTGCCAATGCCACCGCGGGCGGAACCATGCTTTCGGATGCCGTGGGACGAGGTGCTGCCGCCGGATCGCCTACCGCCCGCGTGGTGACCGGCATCATCCTGGCCTTTGGACTGGCGATCACCCTGGCATTCCAGTCCTCGCCAGTGGGCCTGATCGTCATCGCCCAGTCCCTGACCGTCCTGATCTCGCCCATGCTGGGCATCCTGCTGTTCATCATGAGCAACAGGCCGCAGCTGATGGGGGACCTGCGCAATCGCTGGTGGCACAATCTCTTCGGAGTCATCGGCCTTGTAGCCATTCTGGCCACGTCCGCCAGGCTCATCAGCACTTTGCTCAACTAAGACCGACAAAAGCCTCGAAACAAATCGCCCGCGAAATAAAGCGGATAATGCCTTCGCCTTACAGGCGGGGGCATTTTCCGTTGGCTTTATCAATATTTCCGAAGGGCAGGCTAGAAGAGAATTCGTTGATACAACCTGTGGTCCTGCCACGAGCCTGCAATTTCCAGGTAGGCCGGCGCCACCCCTATTTCCTGGAATCCGCCACGTTCCAGGATCTTTTGCGAACCCATATTGTGCAGGAGCGTCGCGGCCTGCACACGGTGAAGGCCAATTTCCTTCGCTTCCCGCACGGCAAAGGCGACGGCGGCCGAGCCAATTCCCAGACCGTTGTAGGTGCGGTCCACCCAATAGCCAAGGTTCGCACTGAGAAAGGAGCCACGGACGATCCCCGCCAAGGTGAGGCACCCAATAATGTGGTGGTCAGCCACGAGTACCCAAGGCAATTCATAGCCGCCCGCATGGTGGGCCAGCTTTAAGTCGATGATCTTTCGTTGATGTTCAACCGTGAAGAAGTCGTCGCTTCGCTTTGGCTCCCAAGGGGCGAGGTGCTCTTTGTTCGCGGCATAGGCAGCCGCCAGGAACGAAGCGTCGGATGCCTCCAGGAGCCTCACTCCGGCACCATGGACCAGTGGAGTGGTGTTCGCCCTCATCCGCACACTCTAAAGGACCATGATTTTGTGCCCAACGATCTACCGGAATCCTTCGGCTTGCGTTGCTTCATCGGCGACGCGAACGCCGTAATGGTAAGCCAATATGCCGCCGATATAACCGGAGACGCTCACCAGTGCATAGGCGATCAGGCTGACGACGAACGCGGGGATACTAAGAGCGTCATAGCCGCTGTTGGCCCGAATAATGAAGCTGACAATGAACAGGGCTATTACCGTCAGGTTTAGCGTCATATGGACAATAGCTGTTCGCCGGGCTTTGGTTCCGGAGGTGAGTGTCAGGAAGTCCATGAAACCAAAGACTGCGGCCATCAGGGCGCCGAGAACCCCGATGCCGACCAGCCAGAGGGACCCCCGCACAAACGCTTCCTTGTCGTCAGCGAACAGTGCCACGACGTCGAAAATAATGCTCGCGGTCCAGGCCCCGATGGGAATGGTTACCAGAACCGGATGAAAGGGATGTCCGTAGGGTCCGGCCAGCGCAGTGTGTGGCCGCTTGGCCCGCTGTTGGGGAGAGAGTTCATTATCCACGGTTCCTCCTGACAGAAAGATACTGAAACTTCCTTAATGACCAGCCGCTACAAAAGACCAGCCGCTACAAAATCCGCCTCGCTTGTCCCGCTAAATAGAACCCGCACACATTTCCGCGCCACCTATCCCCAAGCAACCACTCACTCATTGTCGAGTCAAGAGTTCCTGAACTGCCCTTGCACAGCACATCCCCGCCTCATATTTTGAGGAGACGTAGTTTGGCTGAACCGGCGGAATTCCGGAGGCAGGAAGGAAAAGCGATGGACAACCAGGACATTCTGCAGCGCATTCAATCCTTGGTGGACGAGGAGCACCAGCTTCGCTCAGAATCCGGCGAGGACCAGGGGGATGGAACAGGCACCGCTGGCGAAGAGCGCAGGTCAAGGCTGCGCCAGGTGGAGCAGGACCTGGATCAGTGCTGGGACCTGCTACGCCAGCGCAGGGCCAGGCAGGTTGCGGGGGAGGACCCGTCCGAGGCGGAGGTGAGGCCTGTAAGCGAGGTCGAGGGTTATCAGCAATAGATACCCCGCAGCAATGAGCCCCGGGCACCGGGCCAGCGCGTTTGAGATCCTCGCTGGTTTGGCGGGCTAGGATCAGCCCATGATGCCCGCTTCCCTGGCTTTTGCGCTCCTTGCCGCTCTCCTGCACGTCTACATCTTCACCATGGAGTCGGTCACCTGGACCAGGCCCGCGACGTGGAAGCGGTTCAGGCTCACTTCCCAGGCCGACGCCGAGACCACCAGGGGACTGGCCTTCAACCAGGGTTTCTATAATCTCTTCCTGGCAATTGGAGCGCTGGTGGGCCTTTTTGCCATAGCATTCGGCTATACCGACGTCGGCTGGACCCTCATCTTCAGCTGTTGCGGATCGATGCTGCTCGCCGCCGTCGTCCTCGCCGCGAGCGGTCGCCAGTACCTCCGCCCCGCCCTGATCCAGGGCACGATGCCGTTGCTCGCCGTCGTCCTTGGCTTGTTGGCGCTGCTCCTCGGCTAGCGTCCCTTCCAGGTCTCCTGTGTCGATTTGCTGTACCAAGCTCGGGCCCGGGGCGGACAATGGAGTCAGCAGGAAGGGATGAAGCGTTTGCACAACGTCTTCACGTTTTCACAGCGTCTTCTGTAGGAGCGCGATGGGAATACCGAGGCAACTGAAGCCAGTCGAGGACCACGCTGGAGGGGTTCGGCCGCGGGAGGGCCTGGCGGGCCAGCCGCAACGGGACACCGCGATCGATTTCGCCCGCTTCTTCTGCCTGGCGCTTGTTGTGGTAGGCCACTGCATGATGGTCAGCCCGGTGCTTCATCCTGACGGGACGGTCACCACCGAAAACACACTGGCCGAGCAGCCGTGGTTCGTCCCCGTCATCTGGGTCCTGATGGTCATGCCGCTGTTCTTTGTCGTGGGCGGCATTACAGGACTGCAATCGTGGCGAAGGCTTAGGGCCCGGCACGGTACCGGCGCCGAGTTCGCCCAGACCCGGCTGCTGCGCCTCATTCGACCCGCTGCCGCGCTGCTCGCAGTGATGTTCACGGGTCTCTGGGCCGCGCGGCTTAGCGGGGTGGATCCCCAGGTCATCCAATTGATGGCCACAGGTGCCGGCATGCCGCTGTGGTTCCTTGCTGCGTACCTCGCAGCCCAGCTCAGCATTCCGCTGCTCGCGCGGATGCACGAAATTGCGCCCCGGCTGACCCTCACCGGGCTGGTAGCCGCTGTCGTCGCCGTCGACTGCCTCCGCGGGGCGCTGCCGTACCTGGCCTTCATCAACATGGTCTTCCTGTGGTGTGTGGTGCAACAGCTGGGGTTCTTCATGGCCGACGGCGTCATGGCCGGCCGCAGCAAGGGCTGGCTGATCGGCGTCATCGCAGGCAGCAATCTCCTGCTGGGACTGGTGACGGGCCTGGGACTCTACACGGGCAATATGCTCGTGAACCTGAACCCGCCGAACTTCTGCCTCTTCCTGCTTGGCGTGTCCCAAGCCGCCACCCTGCAACTGCTGCGGCCGGGGATTGAGTGGGCTGCCTCCGTTCGCTGGGTGCGTTGGCTAGTGGGAGTGGCGGGCCGCCGCTCCATGACCATCTACCTCTGGCACCTCCCGCTGCTGGTCGGGATGACCGGGCTGCTGCTCCTGACGGACTTCCCGAAGCCGGCGTCGGGGACGGCGGAGTGGTGGTGGGCGCGGCCGCTGGTGTTGGCCGGCGTCGTGGTTCTCCTGATTCCGGTCCTGCTCATCTTTGGCAGGCTTGAAGAACGTCCGACAGCGGCAGTCCACGCTCGCGGGCGCTCCGCCGCCGCCGTGGTGACTGCCGGCGTCGTCGTCTTCATTCCGGTGACGGATGCCGCCTTCAACGGACTGACATTGGCCCTGCTTGGAGGCGGAGCCGCCTGCTTTATGCTGGCCGTCCTGCTGCTGGGGCGGGTGCCTGCCCGGGTTGGTTCGACTCCGGGAGTTGAAACCAGAGCGTAAGGTGACAGGCCTGCGGTGACAGGCCTGCAGTGTCAATCGTGGAGCACTGTCAGGTCGTGGAGCCGGATGCCTGCAGCAATTGCGCTACGTTTTCGCGGAGCAGCTTCTTGTTGATCTTCCCTACTTTCGTGGTGAGGATCTCGTCGACAACCACGAGCTTTTCCGGGATCTTGAAGGCAGCAACGCCTGTTTGGCGGAAGCTTTCCTGGACCTCGGCCAACGTCAGGCTGGCTCCCGGTTTCAGAGTCACATACAGGCAGAGCTTTTCGCCCAGCAGGGGGTCCGGCATGCTGATAGCGGCGGCGAGGGTGACGGCGTCGAGCCTATAGACAAGGCTCTCGACTTCTTCGGCGGATATCTTTTCGCCACCGCGGTTGATCATGTCCTTGTCGCGTCCCTGGACAATGAGGTTTCCATCGGGTCGCCGTTCCACGATGTCGCCGCTGCTGTACCAGCCATCGGGGGTGAATGCGCGGGCGTTATGTTCGGCCGTCCGATAGTAGCCGCGTGGCGTGTACGGTCCGCGGGTCAGGATGGCGCCAGGTACTCTGTCCGGAAGATCCCTGCCGGCTTCATCCACAATGCGGACTTCATCATCTTCGGAGACCGGGCGGCCCTGGGTAGTGCAGATTACGTCTTCGGGGTCATCAAGGCGGGTCATGTTGATGAGGCCTTCGGCCATACCGAAAACCTGCTGAAGCGTGGCTCCGAGGACGGGCTTGACCTTCCGGGCAATCTCGTCCGGCAATCGCGATCCGCCCACTTGGAGCACTTCGAGCGTCTTCAGCTGTTCTGTGGCGTTTTCCTGCTGGTATTCGATCCAGCGTTGCGCCACGGCCGGAACCGCGGTGGACAGGGTCACCCCTTCACGCTCAATCGCGGCGAAAACCTTCCCTGGTTCCGGGCTCGGCAGCATGACCACGCGCCCGCCGGCGAACAGGACGCCGAGCACGCCGGGGCAGGCCAACGGGAAGTTATGGCTCACAGGGAGTGTTCCCAGATAGACAGTGCCGGACGTGACGTTGGTAACGGCCGACGTCGCCTTGACGTTGTACGCGTAATCGTTGTGCGTGCGCGTGATCAATTTAGGCAGACCCGTGGTGCCCCCGGACAGTAGGAAGCATGCCGCATCATCGCCCGCAGGGGCCGAGGCGTCTAAGCGGGTTCGGGCACCAAACGGGTCCAAGCCTGGGGCAAGGAGGGCGTCAAGGTCCACATTGCCGACACGTGCTGTGCCCGAGACGAGAACAGTGGTCAGGCTGGGCGTTATGTCCGCAAGGTGATTGGCGAGCTCCTGGTGGTCGAAGTCCTTGATGACATCCCGGACGGCGATTGCCTTGGCCTCGGAATGCTCCGCGAGGTAGGCCAGTTCGAACTTTCTGTGCGCGGGCAATGTCAGGACAGGGACGATGCCTGACCTGAAACAGGCCAAGGTAAGCACAGTGAACTGCCAGCAGTTGGGCAACTGGACAAGGATTCGGTCGTCCTTGGCCAGTCCGAGTTCCAGCAGCCTCTCCGCTGCGGAATCGGCGCGATCCACAAGTTCCTTGTAGCTGAGGCGGACATCGCCGTCCACCACAGCGGTCTGCTCAGGAAAGCGGTCCGCCGCCTCCAGTACATAAGCGCCCAGTGCCCTGTCTTCCCAGTAGCCCTTCTCCCTGTATTTCCTCGCGTACTCCGGGGGCCAGGGGACCGCTCCATCGCGGGTGTGGCTGGTCATTTCAGTTTCTCCTAAGCATTAATGACAACGGCGTCGAGCGCCACGAGACCGGCTTTGGTCAGGCGCAATGGATTGATTTCAATTTCAGCGATGCCTTCATTGGCGAGCAAGGCGTTGCCCAGGCTGACCACGATTCGTGAAAGTTCGGAGGGGTCGAGCACAGGCCCGTTTCGGAAGCCGTCCAGTAGTGCCCTGCCGTGAAGTTCATCAGCCATTCCAGCTGCCAACCGTTCGCTGAGCGGGACAGTACGGATGGCGACGTCGGCGAGGACCTCAGCGGCGGTGCCACCCAATCCCAGGACAACAATAGGACCAAAAACCGGATCCCGCCGGGCCCCGACCACAAGGTCTACGCCGCCTGGCGCCATAGCTTCAACCAGGAACTCCCGTGCGCCGACGGCCTGGAGCGCGTCCAGCGCTTCATCCAGTGCGCCGGGTGAATCGACGCCCAGGTGAACACCGCCGATTTCGGTCTTATGCAGGATCCCGGCATCCACCAGTTTGACGGCTACCGGTACTCCCAGCTCCGTAAGGGCATGATGGGCGGCCGCCCTGTCGGCGCAGCGCCTTCTCGGGGGAGTGCTGATTCCGAGGGCTTCGAGGAGCTCCTTCGAACGGATCTCGTCCCAGGGACCTTTGATGTTGTCCCAACGACCTTTGATAGCGAGAGGCTCCCGGACGTCCGGGAAGTTCCCCGGAGCCGCAATGTCATGTCCGCGCTGGAACTGTACGCGGGCGTCATCCACCAGTGCCACCAGTCCGCGTGCCAATGACGTGGGTCCGGAGAGAATCGGCAGCCCCAAATCCTGCGCCGACTTGCGGGTCCGCTCCACATCGTTGTCCGGACCGTCGACGCCGACAAGGATCGGCAAGGTGCCCGAGACCCCGGACGAGGCGATCGATGCAGGCAAGTCCGCGATGGGCTCCGTCAATCCGTAGACCGCAAGGAGATCTACCGACGGGTCTGATGCCACAGCCGCGACGATCTCGTCATACCCTTCGCCGGGGCGTCCTGTGTCGACAGGGTTCGCCTGGAACGTCAAGGGAGGCAGCAAAGCGCCAATGGCGGCCTGGCTCTGCTCCGACAGCCGGGGAACCGAAACCCCAGCGTTGTGCAGCGCATCAGCGATGATCAATCCGGGGCCTGCCTGTCCGGTGATCAGCCCAACGCCGGGATTGGCCGAAGGCGCGAGTCTTTGCCCGCTCAAGGCGGCGGCGGCCTCGACAAGCTGCATCTCGTCGTCGACGACTACCGCGCCTGCCTGCTTCAGCGCTGAGCGCGTGGTGCGCCATGATGTCGCGAGCGCCCCGGTATGGGATCGGGCGAATTCCGACACATCGCTTCGGCCAACCACCAATGCGACCATCGGTTTGTGGGCAGTGAGGCGCCGGACTGCGGAAAGCAGCGCGGGACCATCGGTTACGTTCTCGATATGGAGCGCAACCACCTTGGTCTCCTCATGCGCCACCAGGTAATCCAGGACCTCGGGTGCCGCTATGTCCAGGCCTGCTCCAATCCCGATCCCCAGGCTGACGGCGACGCCCGCTTTTTGCAGCTGGAATGCGAGGACGTGGTTCACACCGCCACTGGCAGCGACGACGGCCACAGAACCTTCGTTGAGGCCTGAGACGCCTGGAACAAAGCTTGCCCGCAAGGAACGGTGCGGTACGAAGAAGCCGGAAGTGTTAGGGCCAAGCAGCCGGATGCCGGTATCGGCGACGGCTTCCAGGAGCTCAGTTTCAAAAGCGGCGCCGGCTTCGCCCGCTTCCGAAAATCCACCGGCGCACGCAAGGGCGGCCTTCACGCCGCTTGCGGCGCAATCCCGCAGTGCCTGTGCCGTCGCTGCAGCCGGGACACAGAGCACGGCAAGGTCCGGAGGGACAGGCGAGGACGCGGCAGCGGCTGCGACTGAAGGAAACATGGAACCGTCAGTGGAGCGGCTGTTGACCAACGCCACCGACGAAGGGAAGGAGGCCAGGGACTCGGCCATGGCTGCCCCCAATTTACCGGGGGAGACGGAGGCTCCGACTACAACAATTCCGCTGGGTTCAAGAAGGGCTTTGAGGCTATGCATTTGATGCCTCCACATCAGATACCGCTATGGCATCGGCCCTGCCAGAGAGAATGAGGGTGGTGGCGGAGGCAGTGCCTCCATCGTCCACAATGATGCTGGTGAGGCCCCGGGAAAGCCGTGCTTCCTCGGAGACCAATGATCGGGTGAATGGAGTGCCTCCCGTAACCACCACGAACGGGACATCCTCGGACAGCTTCTCAAAAACCGCGTCCAGACCGTCCTCGGTGTCGGGAGCTGTTACGAGCAGGCCTGTCGTTCCGGTGGCTTCCGACGGTGACACTGTCAGCGCCAGCTGTTGCGATCCGTTCAGCAGGACGGGCATTCCGCCGTCGTTCCGAAGGCGCAGCAGCCGGCCACCGAAGGCCACCGGCCCTCCCAGGAGGGATGTCTCCAAGGGCGCGGCGCCATGGAGGCTGTGCCATTCATTTTCGACGGCGTTGACAAGGTCAGGATCGCGCTGGCGGATCTTTTCAATGTCGATGCTGCGTGAGAAGAAGTGGAATGCGAATTGCCAGGGCTCAAAGGCGGCGTAGTACCTGCCGAAGTGTTCCCACCAGCTCAGGCTGGGGCGGGCTGAGTTCTGGATCTTCCGCACTTCCGGCTGGCGTTCTGCTTGATAGTTGGTCAGCGCCAGCTCGAGGTTTCCGGGATGCTCGGCCACTTCACGGGCCAGCACCACCGCATCCTCCATTGCCATCTTGGTTCCCGACCCAACGGAGAAGTGCGCTGTGTGGACGGCGTCGCCAAGAAGGACAACATTTCCCTTGTGCCAGGTGGCGGTCTGCCGCGTACGGAAATTTGCCCAGCGTGAATTGTTGGACACGAGCGGTTGGCCTTCGATGTCTTCCGCGAAGAGTTTCTCCAGGTAACGCTGGGTCTTTGCATCGGAGGGGCCTGGGGGCTGGCTCACGTCGAACTCATCGAGACCGGCCTTTTGCCACGTTTGCTGGTCGGTTTCGACGATGAACGTGCTCAGCTCGTCACTGATGGGGTAGGCGTGTGCTGCAAAATTTCCGTGTTCGCTTCGCCTGTGAAGGAACGTCAGGCCCTTGAACAAGTGAGTTGTCCCGAACCAGATGAACTTGGCCGTCGCCGTCTCGGCTGTGTGGCCCAATGCTTCTCCCAATTGTTCGCGAGTCAGGGAGTTCGCGCCGTCCGCTCCAACTATGAGGTCATAGTCGCGAAGGTCTTCGATGCTGGGAATTACGTGCCCAAAGCGCATGTCCACACCGACCTCTGCGGCACGTTCCTGCAGGAGCCGCAGGACCGTCTTGCGGTGGATGGCCGCCATGCCGTTGCCGCCGAATTGCAGGCGTTCACCCTTGAGCCACACTTCGATGCGGTCCCAGTGCGTGCCGAAGTCACGCAGGCCATTGCGAAGTACCGGGTCCGCCTCGTCGATTCGGCGCAGGGTAGCGTCCGAGAACACAACTCCAAAGCCGAAGGCATCCGAGGCCTGATTGCGCTCAAAAAGCACGACTTCAGCGTCGGGGACCCTTTGCTTGAGCAGCGACGAAAAGAACAGGCCGCCGGGACCACCGCCGATGCATGCTACGCGAATCGCCATTGATTTCACCTCTAGGTATAGAACAGGAGCTGTCACCCACAAGTATGTAACGCAATTGTGGGCAACGTCAATCTCTTGTTACATATCTACTTCGACTCCTTGTTCAACACGCTGGCCAATCACACTGGAGACAAACTCTGTGGCTGCCGGCCCCAGTTGTCGATGTACGGCGCCGAAGAGGGCAAATGCCTCCTTGCTGGGCCAATCGGCAGGCTGGAGTTTCATGGGAAGCTGTGGATCGCGGAACGGAAACCTGCGGAAGTCGCCGATAAGCTGCATGCGTTCAATCAGGGCCGTCCGCCCGTCCTTGTCGGCATTCAGGGCTGCATCGTCAAGGGCAGCGTAGGTATGGATGAACTCCTTGTAGTCGATGCCCAACTGCTCCAGATCCCAGCACCGCTCAGCTATGTCCCTGTCCCGTTGAAGGTCGTTGGTTCCACACCAGAGGACGTCGACTTTGGCGAGCGGATACTCGGCAGCAAGGGCGCCAGCCTCGGCCCAGAGATCGTGCGGAGCCACCCAGGTTGACGGCGACAGTTGACCAAATCCATGCCATGCCAGCCGCTTCCGCAGTTGCTCGCGGACCGCGCGCTCGGACTCCGGAACCTGGTAGATCACCATCGTCCAGCGACCCTCCCAGCCATTCTGGCGCGGATGGAATATGCGCTCCCGCCCCTCGTCCAGGATCTCGAGCATGTGTGGAGTCAGGGTGTAAACCGTCTCCCGTCCCACCTTATGCGTGGTGAACCAGCCCTCTTTGCGGAGGCGGGAAAGGTTGACGCGAACCGTGGCGGCTTCAATGTCGAACACTGCAAGGAGCTCAGTTATGTCCGCAAGCCGGACTTCGCTTCCGGCGTAGCGCAGGTAATCCCCGAAGAGGTCCAGGATCAATGCTCTTGGTTTCAACTGCACTCTTACTCTCCTCGCGGTTGGATCTTCAGGCGCGTCCGCAAATATGTAACAAACATCTTGACGGGCGACTTTCTTATGTTACATTCAATTGTGGGGCAGGTCACAAGTAGCGCCCCTTCTCTGGCAAAACCACAACGTCGTGTACCCCCTCTGGAGTCCATCATGGCTTTCCAATCGCCAACCCCTTCTTCGGTTCGCACTCGTCGATCCGCAGGCCTGGTAATCTTCCTCTGCCTTATCGCCATCGTCTTCGACGGTTATGACCTCGTGGTCTACGGCGCTATTGTTCCCAAACTACTGGCTTACGAACCCTGGGCACTCACCCCGGTGCAAACCGGTGCAATTGGCAGCTACGCGCTGGCTGGCATGTTCATCGGGGCCATCCTCGTCGGCTACCTGACGGACGTCATCGGACGCCGCAAGGTCATGATGGCATCCATTGCCTTTTTCTCGCTGTTGATGCTCCTGACTGCCTGGGCACCCACTCCCGAGCTTTTCGGGCTGTTCCGCTTCCTGGCCGGTCTCGGATTGGGTGGAGTCATCCCGACGGCAATCGCCCTGACCGTGGAATTTTCAAAGTCTGGCCGGCGCAACTTCAACAATGCGCTCATGTTCTCCGGATACGCAATCGGCGGAATCCTCGCCGCCTTGCTGTCCTTGGCCCTGCTGCCGTCCATTGGTTTCCAAGGCATGCTGGCGATCGGCGGCCTTCCCCTCATCGCCGTCGTCCCGCTCCTGTTCTGGTACCTCCCCGAATCACCCGCCTACCTTGTGGCGCGGGGCCAACGCGCACAAGCTGAAATGATCATTGTGGACTACGGCCTGGAGCCGCTCCCGCCAGCCGCGTCCCGCGGCGATGTCCCTGAAACCGGCAGGTTCCGTACGCTGCTCAGCGGACGCCTGTTCATAGCGCTGATCTTGTTTAGCCTGGCCGGCATCTGCGGCCAGACACTTGTCTATGGCTTGAACACGTGGCTACCCCAACTGATGGTGATGGCAAATTACTCCCTGGCGTCATCGCTGACCTTCCTCCTGACGGTCAATGTTGGTGCCGTCGTCGGCGTACTTGTTTCCTCCCGTCTTGCCGACCGGTTCGGCCCGCAGCGCGTCACCGCAACCGCGTTCGCAAGCTCGGGAGCTGCACTGCTCCTTATGGGAACAGGCCTCATGCCGCTTCCGGCGATGTATTTGTTGATTGCAGTCGTGGGCTTCGGATCCGTCGGTGCGCAGATCCTGGTCAATGGCTTCGTTGCCACCTACTTCTCAGGTGCCACCCGCGCCACAGCCCTTGGCATCACGCTCGGCGTGGGTCGAATCGGGGCCGTGCTGGCAATTTCAGGCGGGGGCGTGCTCGTAGCAGCCTCATTGGGCAACTTCGTCAACTTTTCCGTTTGGAGCATTGCGGCAGTAATTGGAATCGTTGCCGTCCTGGCGGTGCCACGCTTTCATCGGGCTAGCGCGGCAGTTGAGCCGCTTGCCCAGAGCGCCATCACTCACTGACACAACCAAGGAGTCTTCTTGAATACTTCGCTCATCACGACCTATACGGTCAGGTCCGCGGATGGCACGTCCATCGGCTATCGCAAACTCGGATCCGGCAGCCCACTGGTTCTCGTTCACGGAAGCATCTCCACAGGCGAGGAATGGATACCCGTGGCCGAACAACTGGCCGACGGCCACACGGTGTACATCATGGATCGCCGCGGTCGGGGCCTCTCTTCCGACGCCGAGGACTATTCGCTGGGCAGCGAGTCCGAGGACATCAAGGCCGTGCTCAGCACTGCCGGTCATGGCGCTGCCTTGGTAGGCCACTCCTACGGTGCCATTTGCACCCTCGAAGCCGTCCGTACCGGAGCGGACGTCTCCTCGCTAGTGCTCTACGAGCCTCCACTTCCCATTGAGGCGCCCACGGCTGGGGTGGCCCTGGAAGAGTATGCCGCGGCCATAAAGGCCGGAGACGGAGACCGGGCTTTGCGGGTTGCGGCCAAGCACTTCCTGCGGATTTCCCCGGAAGAAACCGAAGCCCTGGCGGAGTCGCCATTGTGGGCGCGAATGGTGGAGCTTAGCCCTACATGGACGCGGGAACTGGCCGAGATCGATAAGACCGACGTCCTCGTCCAGCAGTACATTGGGGTGGACGCCCCCATCCTCTTGCTTGTTGGCGAAGTCAGCCCGGCCCACCTGGTTGGAGCCTCCCAATACCTCGGGCAGCATCTTGCACGGGCGACCGAGCACGTTATTCCGGCGCAGGGCCACCTTGCCCATGCCATGGCCCCCGCAGCGGTCGCTGAATCCATCAAGGCGTTCCTGCATGAGCAGAACTGACTCCTGTCTGTGCCGGGACTGCACGCCCCGCCTGCGGATTCGCACTTCTCCCCCGCCATTGCCACCGCAGGATTTAAGTGCCACGCTCGAACCATGACTCAGTTCTCGGTGTCGGACAGCGAAGCATTTACCCCTGACGTGACCCTGCGCAGGAACGACAAACTCCATCGCTACGAGCTCCTTGTGGGCGGTGAGCTGGCTGTCCAGACGCGGTACCTGGACAGGCCTGGGCACGTCGACTTCCAGCACACCGACACTGCGGAGAAGTTCAAGGGCCGCGGCCTGGCAAAGGTCCTGGCCCACTTCGCCCTGGATGATGTCCTCGCCTCCGGAAAGCGCATCATTCCGCACTGCCCCTTCATCGCCGCGTACCTGCGCAAGCACCCGGACTACGAGCTCGACATCGACTGGCCACCGGACGCTCCCACCGGCGAACCGGGCAACGAATAATCCCTGAGGACATCCGGATTCCGGTGTCCTCAGGGATTTTCTGTGTCTCGGAGGCAATCGGGTGTCCGTGAGGCGGGGCATTTTTGCACTGAAAACGTCCTCCTGGCCAGTCAATGACGTGTGCCTGCCATGAAGCAACCGGGCATTTCCGCAGCTCAAGGGAATTAAGACACGAAAGTTTGACGAAAAGGTAAACCTAAGTAAGGCTTACCTTGCTACTTCGCCTGCACGTCGAGCCACCTGCTCCTCGAGGCACGGCCAGGGAGCCCCCTCAAGCCCGATGGAAGGATGCCTTGTGACGTCGCCAAGTGTCGAAGACCGGATTGCCCCGGACCAGGATTTCGGCTCCAGAGTGGAGCTGGCCCTTGCGGCCACCAACCAACTCTTCAACGCGCGTAATTCGCCCAGCTATGTAGCGCAGGTGCTGCAGGGCGTCAACGCCGTCTCCACCAAGGTGCAGCGGACCACCCGGCCGTTCACCGGCATCGGGCATGCCGAAATGAAGGCTCGCGTTGCTGCTGTCGACCTCGAGCGACCCCTGCCGGACACCGCCGCAGCGCTGGAGGAGCTTGACAAGCTGTACCTCAGGGATGCCATCTACTTCCACGACGCCCGCTACGCCGCCCACCTGAATTGCCCGGTGGTCATTCCGGCGCTCGTGGGCGAGGCCGTACTGTCCGCCGTCAACTCCTCCATGGACACGTGGGACCAGAGCGTGGGCGCCACCATGATCGAGCGGCGCCTGATCGACTGGACCGCCGAACGGCTGGGCCTGGGCGCTGAGGCCGACGGCGTCTTCACCTCGGGCGGCAGCCAGTCCAACTTCCAGGCGCTCCTGATCGCCCGCAACCACGCAGTGGCCCGCCTCCGCGAGGAAGCCGTGGCGGGAGGCGCTGGGGGAGCCGAAAAGAGCGTCCGCCTTCCGCATCTGCTGGACCGCCTCCGGATCTTCACCTCGGAGGACAGCCACTTCAGCATCCAAAAGTCAGCCTCCATGTTGGGCCTCGGATTCGACGCGGTCGTTTCTGTTCCATGCGCGCTGGACCACCGGATGGATCCTTCCGCGCTTGGCGTGGCACTTGCTGACGCCCACGACGCCGGCCTGGTCCCCATGGCTGTCGTGGCCACCGCCGGTACGACCGACTTCGGCGCCGTCGATCCTCTTTCAGAGCTCAGCGCCCTGGCCCGCGCATACGGCGCTTGGCTGCACGTCGACGCCGCCTACGGTGGGGGACTCATCGTGTCCGGTCGGTACGCAGGGCTACTGGACGGCATCAGCCTGGCGGATTCCGTGACCATCGACTTCCACAAAACCTTCTTCCAGCCCGTCAGCTCCAGCGCCATCCTGGTCCGCAACGGCGCCATGCTTCGCCACGTCACCTACTACGCGGACTACCTGAACCCGGAGAGCGCCGCCAAGGCCGAGATCCCCAACCAGGTGGACAAGAGCATCCAGACCACCCGCCGTTTCGATGCCCTCAAGCTGTGGCTGACCTTGCGAATCATGGGCGCGGATGCCATCGGTGCCCTGTTCGATGAAGCAATCGACCTTGCTGCTCGCGTCGGGGCCATCCTGGCCGAGGATGCGGACTTCGAGCTTGCTACTGCCCCCCAGATGAGCACGCTGGTCTTCCGCTACCGCCCCCTCCTGGAGGACGGTTCCCGCATTGCCGACGACGTGGCCGACCAGCTCAATCCCGCGATCCGCGCCGCCGTCTTCGCCTCGGGCCAGGCCGTCGTCGCCGGCACGAAGGTGGCTGGCCGGCACTACCTGAAGTTCACGCTCCTCAACGCCGAGGCAACCCTCGAGGATATCCAGGAAATTGTCGGGCTCCTGCGCCGCACCGGTGCCGGCCTGCTAGCCGAGAGCATGCCCACTGAGTTGGTGTCGACTGACCGCCTGCCCACTGACAACGTGCCCACTGACAGCAAGGAAACCGCAGCATGAGCATCCCCTCAGAAGTTTCCGAGCACTCCACCCCGGAGGCCAGGATCTACGATTTCGTGGGCATCGGCGTGGGACCTTTCAACCTTGGCCTCGCCGCACTGAGCGAACCCGTCGCGGACCTCGACGGCGTCTTCCTCGAGCGCCGTGAATCCTTCGACTGGCACCCCGGCATGATGCTCGAACCCGCCCACCTGCAGGTGCCGTTCATGGCCGACCTCGTGACCCTGGCCGACCCGACGTCGCCCTACTCCTTCCTGAATTTTCTCAAGCAGACGGGCCGGCTCTACCGGTTCTACATCCGGGAAAACTTCTACCCGCTGCGCGCCGAGTACAACCAGTACTGCCAGTGGGTGGCCGGGCAACTGGAGTCGGTGCGCTTCGGCATGGATGTGCGGGAGGTCAGTTACGACGACGGCGTGTACTGGCTTTCGGTGCAGGGCCCGGACGGGCCGGAGGTGCTTCAGGCGAGGCGGCTGGTGCTTGGCACCGGCACGACGCCCTACGTGCCTGATGCCTGTGCAGGAATTGTTGCTAGTGCAGCGACCGACGGCGGGGGACTGGTCCTCCACAACGCCGAATACCTGTCGAGGAAGAGTGAGCTGCAGAAGCAGCGGAGCATCACCATCGTGGGCAGTGGCCAGAGCGCCGCTGAAATCTACTATGAGCTGCTGCAGGAAATCGACGTCCAAGGCTACCAGCTGAACTGGGTCACCCGCTCGGGACGCTTCTTCCCCCTCGAATACACCAAGCTCACCCTCGAGATGACCTCCCCAGAGTACGTCGACTACTTCCATGGCCTTCCTGCCGAGCAGCGCGATCATCTGATCAGCAGCCAGAAGAACCTCTACAAGGGCATCAACTCCGAGCTGATCGACGCCATCTACGACCTCCTCTACACCAAGAGCCTCTCCGGGATGGTGGACACCCGGCTGTTCACGCACTCGTCCCTCACCGGCGCACAATGGGCCCCGGCCGCCGGATTGCACACGCTGCAGCTTCGCCACGAGGAGCAGGGCCGGGACTACTCGCTCGAATCCGAGGCAGTGGTCCTGGCTACCGGCTACTCCTATCGGGAGCCAGGCTTCCTGGCCGGTATCCAGGATCGGATCGCCCGGGACGTTCGAGGCCGCTTCGACGTCGGACGCAACTACGGGACCGGCGTCGAACCGGGGGAGATCTTCGTCCAGAACGCCGAACTGCACACCCATGGTTTCGTCACGCCGGACCTCGGCATGGCCGCCTACCGCAACTCCTGCATCCTCCGTGAGATGACGGGGCGCGAGGTGTATCCCGTGGAGCGCAGCATCGCCTTCCAGCAATTCGGGGCTCCGCTCACCACTTTCCCGTCGGCGTCCGCGACGCGACAACTTGTCAACTGACCCAACCTGCCTATCCACAGAAACGGAGCTTCGCATGACAACCTCCCATTGCCTCTTCCATGGCCACGACAAGGGGGTGGCGGCATGAGCATCCTCGCAACCCTGGAACTTCACGCCCTTGCAGATGCCGCCCATTGTGACGCAATCCTTCGCTGCTGGACGAGGGAACAGGGTATTCCGGTCACCGCTGAGGGGATTTTCGCGCCAGTGCCAGGCACTGACATGAATGTCAGCGCACAGTGCACCCACCTCTCACGGACAGGGCTGCACAATTTCAGCCACGTGGCGGTAGTGCAGCCAGACGGTACACGGCGTGATGTGGCGGCTGTGGATCTATTGGCCCTCCTGACCACGGGGGCAGATCCCCAGGAACGATCCCTCCTGCTGGATCGGACGCGGGAGTCGATCCGCAACGTCACCGAATTTGCGGCGCGGGACTGGGTTGCCTCACCAAGCGAGGACTTGTTCCTGGATGGCGAGCGCTCCCTGCTGCTGGGCCACCTGCAACATCCGGCTCCGAAAAGCCGGGACGAACTCAGCTCCGGCGAACTGGAGGCTTATTCCCCCGAGTTGGCTGGTCGATTCCAGATGCATTGGTTCGAGGCCCATCATTCGGTGGTTACCAATGACCAGGCTGCCAATTCACCCGCACTGGGCGGAAGGGATCTCCAGGTGGTGTTGGCGGAGATTGCGGGGCAAAGCGCCTCGCCCGGCTATGTGCTGATTCCCGCACATCCCTGGCAGGCGAAGGCTGTGCTGCAGCGCACCGCAGTTACAGAACTGGTCGACGGCGGGCAGCTGCGTCCGCTGGGTCCGCTCGGCGAAGAATGGTGGGCCACTTCGAGCCTGCGCACCCTCTTCCACCCCGACCACTCGGTGATGCTTAAGCTCTCACTCGGCCTCAAGATCACCAATTCTGTGCGTGAGGCAACCGCTACTGAGCTCCGCCGCGGCGTCGAGGTCAATCGGCTGATCGATGCCGGATATATCACCCACACCGACCCGGGCTTCAGTATTGTGCTGGACCCTGCCTGGGCTGCGGTCATTGATCCGTCCGACCCTGGCGGGGGATCGCTGACCGGGCTGGACGTCTCCGTTCGTGAGGTCCCGGAAGGAGTGGACCGGCTTGTGTGCCTGGCTGGACTGATCGCACCGTCGTCACCCTCCGTGCCTCCGACGTCGTCCATCGATTCCGCGATCCAAGGGACGGATGGATGGGGGCCGAGCCTTTTGTCCCGTTGGTGCACTGATCCCGAGGCATGGCTTGCCGATTACATCGACAAGGTCCTCGTCCCGATGGTGAGCCTGTATGCAAGGACAGGAGTTGGACTCGAAGGGCACCAGCAAAACACCCTCGTCCGGCTTGGCGTTAGCGGTGAAATCATCGGGGGCGCCTACCGCGACAACCAAGGCTACTACCTCGCAGCTTCTCGCCTCGCTGATGTGCTGGCATGTACTGGAGAGAGCACCAGCACCCTTGCTGTGGTTGAGGACGCAATCGTGGACGACCGGCTTACCTATTACCTCCTGCACAACCAGGCGCTGTCCCTTGTGGGTGCGATGGCAGCCGAAAAGATGGCGGACGAAGACGTTCTCCTTCGCATCGTGCGGGAACGCCTGAAGGCGGCCATTCCCGCCCTTGCCAAGGCAGGGCCGGCAGGTGTCCGGTTGGTGGAGCGCTGGCTTAATGCCCCCACCTTGCCGTGCAAGGCACACCTGGCCACTCGGCTGGCAGGTATCGACGAGGTGGTTGCTCCACTCGACGCGCAGTCGGTCTACCTCGACATTCCCAACCCCCTGGTGGTCGCTGCATGATCGCCTTGGGCTGGAATCGAGACTTGCTCCTGGGCAACAATGTCCTGCGTGCGGCCACTGTCGCGGACGCTGAGGGCGTCACCGCGCTTATGGCCGAGCCCGACGTCGAGCAATGGTGGCACCAGAATTGGGACGAGTCCCGCTGGGCAGAATGCCTTCGGGGCCTGATCGAGGACCCCGGCAGCCTGCCGCTGGTCCTTATCCGAGGAGACAAGGCCCAGGACAACGGAGCCTACGACGGAGCCCAGGGCGACGGGGCCCATGGGGAAAGGGTGGCCGGTTACGTCGAGGTCTACCGGGTTGCGGGTGATGTTCTCGGGCAGCATATCCGGCACGACCAGACCGACCTGGGAATGCACGTTGCTCTGGGAGAAACCTCACGTGGCCAAGGACTCGGTGGGGGTGTAATCCGCGCGGTGCTTGGGGCGACTGGCGAAATCCTGGAAGGCTGCAATCGACTGGTCGCGGAGCCGGACAAAAGGAACACCAGGTCCATTCGTGCCTTTAAAGCCGCCGGTTTCGAATCCGGTGACACTGTGCAGTTGCCTGACAAGACAGCCAGGCTCATGGAAGCCCGGGTCATGGAAGCACAGCCCAATTCGCTCACCGTGGGCCCTGGGTACGCGTCCATCCCGTGGTACGAGTCCATCCCGTGCGGCGCCGGGCAGCAGGGAGCTGTGCTGTGATCCTTCAATCCTCTGCCGCCCTCCTGGCCAAGCTGATCGGCGCCCTGCTCTCAGAAGAGCTGCTCAGTGCTGAAGCAATCGAAGCCGAAGCAAGCGAAACTGTTACTGCAAACACAGCTCAAGTCCTCCGGATTGACCTCGAGAACGCCTCGTATCTCTTCCAGGCCAGCCGGACTGCTTTTGGATCCTATGTAGTCGACCCGGGAACTGTTCGCAGGGTCAGCCGCGGCATCCTTGGGGACAATGAGAGCCAACCGGTGGATGATCCAGGCCTATTCATCGTGGACGTAGCGGACAGGCTTGGCCTCACCGGGACGACGGTGGCCAACTACATCGCAGAGCTTTCTGCGACCCTCGCCGCCGATGCCCATATGGCCGCGACGGGCGTTTCAGCAAAGGAGCTCATTAGGCTTCCGCACTCCGAGATCGAGGGGCAGTTGACTGGCCACCCGCTTCTGGTTGCCAATAAAGGGCGCCTTGGCTTCTCTGCTTCAGACTGTGCGCAGTACGCCCCGGAAGCTTCCCGGCCGCTTCGGCCGATCTGGCTGGCGGTCTCCCGTCGGCTGGCCGAATTTCGGTCTGTTCCCTCAACCTCGGAACAGGATCTCGTAAACCACGAGCTGAGCACGGCTACGCAAGATCGATTCAAAGGGATGCTAAGGGAGGCAGGAGCAGACCCTTTTGGCTATGTACTGCTCCCGGCACACCCCTGGCAGCTTGACCACGTCGTGCGGCAGCTTTGGTCCGGCAGTGTGCTTTCCGGCCAGATCATCGTCCTGGGAGAGGCGGAGGATCGTTATCTGCCTACCCAATCCATCCGGACGATTGTGAACATTGACGAGCCCTCCAGGTTGCAGGTGAAGCTGCCGCTGAAGATCCTCAATACTTCGGTGTATCGGGGAATTCCGCGCCATTGTTCGCTGGCGGCGCCGATGACTACCCATTGGCTGCGCTCGATCTGGGACGCGGATCCTGCCCTCCATACCCGTGCCGTCCTCCTGGGGGAGGTAGCTTCGGTGACGGTGCGCCACCCGCACCTGGCCGATCATCCGGGCGTTCCCTATCAGTGGGACGAGACGCTGGGCTGCATCTGGCGGGAGCCTGTTGATCCTGCCCTTGGCGAGGGAGAAACTGTCTGGCCGCTGGCCTTGGTGTTGCATCGGGACCCCATGGGTGACACGGCGGTCCAAGCCTTGGCGGAGCGCGCCGGGCTCGACCTGACCGAATGGATCAGCACGCTGGTGTCGGTCACCCTTAAACCGCTGCTGCACTTGCTTCATAGCTACGGTGTTAGCGTCAACCCGCATGGGGAGAACCTCATGGTTATCTGCGACGCGCAGGGAATCCCCAGCAGGTTGGTTGTCAAGGACCTTGTGGATGATGTCTGCGTCAGCAGTGAACCCGTTCCCGCGCGTTCCTGGGAGCCTGACGGCCACATCCGTGTCCTGCCGCGCAAGCCCTGGAACGTGCTCCGACAATACCTTGTCGACGCGTTGTTCCTCGGCGTCTGGGGTCCGCTGGGCGAGTTGCTTGACTCGGATGAATTGCCTGCCTCCTCGGCTGATTTGTGGGAAATGAATCGCGCCGCCATCGTCGAATACTCCGACGCCCACCCGGAACAGGCCGAACGGCTCCGAGCCACTGGCCTGCTAGGTTCGGAGTTCTCCCGCTACCCCTTGAATGGATACCGGCTGCGCCTGGGTTACACGGACCTCGACACCAGGCCGCCGGTGCCGAAGGCAGGCACCATGCCCAACCCGATGTATCGGCCCGGGGCGTCGTAGCCCTCTTCCAGCAACTTCCGGGCGTGGCCGCAGCGCTGGTACCGTGCAGGCTGCGGTACCAGCGCTGCGGCCATGCCGTTCGAGGATCTGCATGCCGGCAAGCCAGCCCGGCTAGGCTGGGCGCATGACTACTTTGGCCAACGCCACCACCGCGCTTGTTACAGGTGCAACCGCAGGACTCGGCGCGGAGTTCGCCCGGCAATTGGCCGAGGAAGGCCACCACCTGATCCTGGTCTCACGCGACGCGGACCGGCTGCAAGCCGCGGCCGAGGCTCTTGAGAGGGACTACAGCATCACGGCCGAGGTGCTTCCCGCTGACCTGACCGACGACGGCGGGGTGGCAGCCGTCGTCGAACGCCTTAACGATCCCGCACGCCCAGTTGAGGTCCTGGTCAATAACGCCGGCATCGGGCTCTTGCGACCGTTCGAGCAGAATGACCTCGACGACGAGCGCAAGCACCTTCGGCTCCACGTCCAGACTCCGCTGGAGCTCTGCCACGCCGCATTGCAGGGGATGCTGGCGAGGGGGTCGGGCCGGATTATCAACGTGGCCAGCGTGGCCGCTTTTGCCAACAGGGGCACCTATTCGGCGGCGAAGGCGTGGCAAGTGACCTTCTCGCGCTGGGCCAACCTTGCCTATAAAGATCGAGGGGTCAAAGTGACGGCGGTGTGCCCGGGCTTTACCCATACGGAATTCCACGACCGGATGGGCATGGATAAAACGGTTGCGCCCCGCTGGTTATGGCTCCAAGCGGACCGGGTGGTTCGGGAGGGATTGGCCGACAACACGAAGGGCAAGGGAGTCTCCATACCCACGAAGCGCTACAAGCTGGTGGTGGCTGTCTCCAGGATCTTGCCCGCGAAGCTAGCTTCCGGCCCGCCGAAGCGGCCGGCGAAGTAGGACCACTACTGCGATCCCCACCAGGGCCCCCACAAGGGTTTCGATGCCGCGTTCCATCACCAATATGTAGGGGTCTATCGGGTCCGCCAGTTGCGCTGTCAGCAGGATCACGGGAGTGAAGGAAACCATCGCCAGGCCGTAGTGCCTTGTCATGAACAGTTCCGTGGTGAACTGGCACGCGATCACCACGATCGCCAACACCGCGGGTTCGTTGCCGGGGAACAGCAGCAGCGGGGACATCGGGCCCTGGAAGAGCACGACGGCGACCACCACCAGTCCCAGGAACGTTCCGACGATCCGGTGGATGCCGCGGTAGACGCTGCTGGGCATGTCGGCCGCGGCCAAGGGTACGGCGGCGGCAGCCATGGCCCAGTGCGGATGCCCGCTGCCCGAGATCACGCCGATGGATCCGGCCGTCCCAACGGCTGCCACATACTTGAGGGCATGGACCAGTGCCTCCTGCCGACGCCGGCCCAGTAAGGGACCTGCGTTGCGCACCACCGTCGGATTCCAGGACCGGCCTCGAACCCAGCCCACAAAGCCCACGACCATGGAAAAAGCGGCAGACAGGGCGGCGATCAGAACGGCAACATGCCACGGCGTTCCGGCGGGAACGGAGGCGCAGGCGCCGAGGGCAAGGATTGCGAAGAACGGGCCGTTGGGCCTTAGCCGAATCCTGTCCGAAAACAGTGAACCCAGCCCGGCGAAGGCCGTTTCGACGAGGACCAGTCCCCAACCCGGCACGTGATTTGCGGACAGGCCCACGCCCACTGAGACGCCCGCCAGCAGGAGGATCGCAGCCTGTCCCTGATGCCGGAGCCGTAGCTGATGGGGTTCCCGCCGGCCATACATGCCGGTGAAGGCCCCGAACACGGCATAGATCATCAGATCAGGCCGGCCGATGGTCAGCAGCACCAGGGACGGCACGGCAACACTTAGTGCCACCCGAAGCGCTGGCAAATGATCGCGATTGGCAGGTTCGATGCTGTGGAGCCTCCGGACGTGGGTCAGAAGGGTTTGCACGTGGGACACCGCCAATCATCGAGACCCGATCTTCAGGGCCTTTCGCAAGGTAGCAGACCCGGGAAAAGTCTCACCATTCGCTGTGTCACATGGTTACATCCGCGGCCGCGCCACTTTCTGCCCGATCATTCCCTTAATGCCGAGCGGGGACCGCGCCAGTGTAGGCGCGGTCCCCGGTTTGGCAGGATTGATCGAGCAGAATGTCCCGCGAACTCCAGGTGTCAGCCGCGGACGAGCTCCGGTTCGCGGGTAGCGTCCCGCGCGTCCCGTGCGTCGCCCTCCAGCGTGTCCCCGCCCAGCGCGTCGACCTCCAGCACGTCGTCGAACGGCATTTCGTCAAGGTCAATCAAGGGGTTCTCGTGCTGCGTGGCCACGAGCTCGTGTGCCTCCTCCGCCGTGTCCACGCTCGGCATAGAGCCGGGCAGCGGACGCCGTGCGGATTCACGCAGGAAGTATATGGCGACGGCGCCTATCACGGAGGTGCCCATGAGGTAGTACGCCGGAGCCATGTCATCGCCGGTTGCCTCGATCAGGCCCTGGATGATGAATGGTGTGGTCCCGCCGAAGATCGCCATGGAGAAGTTGTAGGCGATCCCCATGCCGCCGTAACGGCTCGACGTCGGGAAAAGGGCCGGGAGGGCAGAGGCCAGGTTGGCCACGTAGAACGTCACGGGGAAGGCGATGAGGGAGAGGCCGGCCAACGTGGACCAGAGATTGCCGATGCCGATCAACATAAACGCAGGCACCGCGAAGGCAACGGCGCTGCCTGCGCCGATCCAAAGGACGGGGCGGCGGCCGATGCGGTCCGAAAGCCTGCCGGTCAACGGAATGCAGAGGGACATCACCACCAGGACGGGAATGGTCAGCAGTGTGCCGTGGATAGGATCGTAGCCCTTGGAATCGGTCAGGTAGGTAGGCATGTAGGACGTCAGCGCATATCCCACCGTGTTGGCGGCTGCGGCGAGGATCATGGCCAGCAGGATCTGTCGCCAGTAGGCCTTCACGATGCCTATGGGACCCTTGGCAACCGCGTCATCCGAAGCGGCGGCATCGGCGGCCATGGCTTCCTGGGCGTCCAGGGTGGCCTGGAACTGCGGGGATTCTTCGATCTTGTTGCGGAAGTACACCGCGATCAGGCCCAGCGGACCCGCGATGAGGAACGGAAGGCGCCAGCCCCATTCCTCCATGGCCGACTGGCCAAGGGTCAGTTGGAGCACCGACACAAGGGCCGCGCCCAGGGCGAAGCCGATGTAGGAGCCCATGTCCAGGAAGCTCGCGAAGAAACCGCGGCGCTTATCCGGCGCGTACTCGCTGACGAACGTTGTTGCGCCGGCGTACTCGCCGCCTGTGGAAAATCCCTGGACCAGTTTCAGCAGCACCAGCAGCGCGGCGGCCCAGATGCCGATCTGCGCGTAGCCGGGGAGGAGTCCGACCGCGAACGTGCTCGCCGCCATGAGGATCAGCGTTGCTGCGAGGACCTTCTGGCGGCCCATCTTGTCGCCGAGCCAGCCGAACACCACGCCGCCGAGCGGGCGGGCGATAAACGTGGCTGCGAACGTACCGAGGAGGAACAGGGTCTGGACGGATTTGTCCGCTTCCGGAAGGAAGACCGGGCCCATGGTGGTGATGAGGTAGCCGAACACGCCGACGTCGTACCACTCCATGGTGTTGCCGACGATGGTTCCGCCGAGTGCCTTCTTGAGCATCGGCTGGTCAACAACATTGACGTCGGAAACCTTCAGCCGGCGTCGCGGAAGGAGCTTGTTTTTCCTGGTGCCTTGTAAGGCATCACTGCTAGTTCCGGAGGCGTTCCTGGCGCCTGCCGGAGAGTCGGTCGTGCTTCGGTCTGTGGGCATTTGGGCTTCTCCTAGGGAGGTCATTTGCTTACGACTTGTAGCTGCCCCGCTCCGGGCAGGCCTTCAATTTTACGCGAAATCCTTGCCAGGCCAGAATCCGATACCTTAGATTGAAGGTTTTGGGCGTTGCATCTGGAAAACGTCAGACAATTTAATGCGGCTACATCCCAACAGCGACGCGGATAATGGACGTCCAGACCAAGGCGTTATCAAATTGAGATCTTTTGGGGTCGCGATGGCGCCCTTTTGGCAGTTTCACGCAGGCCAGGGGTTCCCAAGCCCGGGCAGAACTGCTTATGGTTGGGGGCATGGGAACACTGATTTTCGAATAGACAGCCCGGTCTGGGGACTACGCCTTGCACAGTCCCGCCGCCCTGTTTCAGACGACAAAAATCCACGCCCGTTGAGGCCTGCGCCTCCGTGCCGTTCCCGCAATCGCCGTCGAGCCTTTAACCACAGCCTGCGACTTCCGCCGCAGGCTGCGATGGGCATCTGGCAGGTTCCAGCGGATTGAGCCCGGACGCGAGTGCGTCGGGCAAGACTATAAGGAGCCAGGTATGACTGCGAAAAAGCCCAAGAACACCAAATCCAAGCTGAGCGACGAGCAAAAGGCGGCGCTTGAAAGGAAAGCCGGTAACGCTGCCAGCGGCTGGAACAGCGTCGGCAGCGGCCATAAGCCGACCCACGCCAGCGGGAAGCAGGCGCCGGCGATGAAGAAGGTCCGGTGGTGATCCCTGCAGACAACACCGCTAGCTCCGCTTAATATGGAAAATCCCTTCGTTTCACTGCAGAAAGGAAGATCGGAAATGGCTGAATATCGTGTTGGCGGACAGATCAAGCCGGAAATTGCGAGCCATCTGGTTCAGGCTATGGGCTCACAGGAGCTTCCCGCACCTGCGACCCTCTCAGTGACGCCGGACTTGCAGCAGGGCCGGCAGTGGCCCGACGGCACCGGCAAGCACCGGCACCCCCCGGACCGGGCGCAAAGCCACGGACGGGTAGGCCAGCAGGCGGCTGTAACCGCGGTCCACCGCACCAGCCGCCCACAGATGCCGCACTCCTCCTAAACAAGGTTCCATCGACAACGCGAGGTCGGCCCGGGTAATCCCCGGGCCGACCTTGTGTTGAAGGCCATTTCTCCCGGCGTCAGACATGCGAGCGAAGCAGCGTTGAGCGGAGCATTCGCCGGGGGTAGTGTTGCCAGCATCGCCAACCGCAGTACCCAGACTCGGGAGGAATCATGCCATTTCTGAGACGCCGATTCGCCGCCGTTACAGCGGCCCTGGCATTGAGCGTGACGAGCGGGGCGATAGCCAGCCCCGCGTTCGCGGATCCGCGGGAGACAACCAAGACACCGACCGCCACCGGATATGGCGGTGCGGTGAGCACAGTGGATCCGGAGGCATCTGCCGCGGCCATCGAGGTCCTCCGCGAAGGCGGCAACGCAGCCGACGCCGCCGTCGCCGCAGCCGCGACCCTGGGTGTGACTGAGCCCTACAGCGCAGGAATCGGCGGGGGTGGCTACTTCGTGTTCTACGACGCGAAGACCGGGCAGGTTGGCACGATCGACGGCCGCGAGACTGCCCCGGCAGCCATGCCGAACGACGCGTTCATCGACCCGACAACCGGCAGACCCTATCGTTTCACGCCCGAACTCGTCACAAGCGGCGTCTCCGTGGGCGTCCCCGGCACCCCTGCCACTTGGGAGCGCGCGCTGGAGCGTTGGGGCACTTTGAGCCTGGCTGATGCGCTCCAGCCCGCCATCAAGGTCGCTAATCGCGGCTTCGTGGTCGACGAGACGTTCCGCCAGCAGACCTTGGACAACCGCAAGCGTTTCGCCGTGTTCACTTCAACGAGCGACCTCTTCCTCCCCGGCGGGGACGCACCCGCCGTCGGCAATGTCTTCCAGAACCACGACCTCGCAGCGACCTACAGGCTCCTCGCGAAGCAGGGCACGGCCGGCTTCTATGGCGGCCCGCTGGCTGCGGAGATAGCTGCCACAGTCCAGGCCCCTCCGAAGACACCGGAGAGCGAACTGCCCGAAGATGTCCCGCCGCTGCCCGTCCCGGTCGGCCGCATGACGACGGCGGACCTCGCCGCCTACCGGGCCCTGGACCAGGACCCCACGCACGTGGAATATCGCGACCTTGATGTCTACGGTATGGCGCCGTCCAGCAGTGGAGGAACCACGGTGGGCGAGGCGCTGAACATCCTGGACACGTTCAACCTTTCTGAGATGTCCACGCCCGCCGCTTTGCACCACTACCTCGAGGCGAGCGCGCTCGCCTTCGCGGACCGCGGCAAGTACGTTGGCGATCCGGCCTTTGTGGACGTTCCCACCGCCGCGCTTACCGACCCGCTGTTCGGCAAGGAGCGCGCTTGCGAGATCGACCCGGCAAAGGCGGCCGCGAAGCCCGTTGCGCCGGGCAACGTCACCTCCTACGACGGCGCGTGCCCGACTGCCCCGGCGGCGCTCGCGGACGAGACGGACACTGAGAACATCTCGACCACCAACCTGACAGTCTCCGACAAGTGGGGAAACGTGGTGGAGTACACCCTCACCATCGAGCAGACCGGCGGGTCCGGTATCGTCGTGCCCGGCCGCGGGTTCATCCTCAACAATGAGCTCACGGACTTCTCGACCGTGTATGACCCGGCTGACCCTAACCGCATTGAGCCGGGGAAGCGCCCGCGTTCGTCGATGTCCCCGACCATCATCCTTGACGACGGCAAGCCGTTCCTGGCACTCGGCTCGCCCGGCGGATCCACAATCATCACGACTGTCCTGCAGACCATCCTGAACCGGGTGGATCTGGGCATGAGCGTGTCCGAGGCGATCGCGGCACCGCGTGCTTCCGGGCGGAACTCGGTCATAGTCACTCCTGCAGCGACTGGCACGGTAACGGCCGAGCCGGAGTTCATCGCTGCCTACGGAACCGCCCTCACACCGTACGGCCAACAACTGGTCCCGGCAGGCGATGCGTTCACCTCGGCAGCGCAGATCGGCGCGGCCACCGCTATCGAGTTCCTGCCCGACGGGCGAACCGTTGCTGCAGCCGAGCCAGTGAGACGGGGTGGGGGCTCCGCGATGGTGGTTAAGCCGTCACCGTGAGTTTGACGTCGAGCCTTTGACAGTTCATCTGATGACAGCACACCACCGGGGAGTGAGGCACTCGACGGAATGCCTCACTCCCGGCGGATGCCGTCAGGGTGCTTGTCCGGACGCCAGCCGCGCCACACCGGGTGCCGCAAGCGGCCGGTGTCAGTCCAGTCGGAAAAGCTGACCTCGCCGACAAGGACGGGTTCCACCCAGCGGGCCGTGGCGGCGTCCTCCCGCGGCACCTCATGGAACGGCGACTCGCTTTGCTCGTGGTCCTTCACGCGCTGCAGGATGTCACGCAGCTGCCAGTCCTTGAAGCCGCTCCCAACGCGGCCCGCATACCGCAACTTGTCGCCGTCGGGAATGCCGACGAGCAGGGCGCCCAGTCCGCCGCTTCGCCCGCCCAGCCCGGGACGCCAGCCGCCCACCACTACCTCCTGCATACGGCCCAGCTTGAGCTTGATCCAGGCGCGGCTGCGCTTGCCGGAAAGATAGCGGCTATCCGCCCGCTTGGCCATGACGCCTTCCACCCCGAGTTCCGCTGCGCTGTCCATTATGTCGTCGAGGTCATGTTCAAGGACCGGTGAGAGATGGATGGGACAGTCCGACGGCGGCAGGCGCTCGACGAACTCGTCCAGCCTTTCGCGGCGCTCGCGGAGCGGTAAGCTGCGCAGGTCCGGCGGGGACTTGGATCCGCCGGCGTCGAAGACCAGGTCGAACAACATGAGCCGCACCGGGACCAATTGGCGTGCGCGTTCGATGTCCCCGGGCTTCAGCAGGTTCATGCGCTGCTGGAGCCGAGCGAAACTGGGACGTCCTGACTGGTCCAACGCCACGATTTCACCGTCCGCCACGAAATCGTGCTGTGGCCACCCCGCTGGGTCCGTCAGCTCAGGGTAGGTGGCGGTCATGTCGTTGCCGTTGCGGCTGGTGAGCCGGATACGGCCGCCCGAGCGCGTGACGATCGCACGGATGCCATCCCACTTCAGCTCGTAGAGCCACTCGCCCTCGCGCGCATCATCCTCTGTGCCGGAGCTGGCCAGCATGGGGGTGATTTTGGGTGCCTGCAGCTCCTCTGGCCGGGCCTCCTCCGGGGCTGCTGTCTGGTTGCTGCCCACGCCGGGTTGCGCCGTCGTCCTCTTCGGATGCCCCGGCTGCTCCTTCATGAGGTGGATCAGCCAGTGATTTGGCTCGGCCCCGGTATGAATCAGGGCGAAACGCTTGGTTCCGTGCAAGCCCCCACCCGGCTGGCCGGTCAGCGTCGCGATGACTTCCTTGCCGTCCCGCCACTTCTCACACTCGAAAGTGCCGCTGTCCCAGATGCTCATCGTGCCGGCGCCATACTCGCCCTTGGGGATGATGCCTGCGAATGTGGCGTACTCCATCGGATGGTCCTCGGTCTGCACCGCAAGGTTGTTGCGTGCGGGTGTTTCCGGGACGCCGCGGGGGAGTGCCCAGGAGGCCAGGACGCCGTCGTGCTCCAGTCTGAGGTCGAGGTGATACCGGCGCGCGTGATGTTCCTGGATGACGAAGATCCCGCCGGGAGGGGGTGCGTCGCCCGGCTTCGGTTGCGCATCGGACGGGGCGCGTCTCGCCGTTTCCTGGCCCTCTTCTGGCAAGGGGAACGGCTCGGGTGTTCGCGCGGCATCGCGCATTCCAACGTATTTCGTCAGCCTGGGGTGGTACTGCGGGCGGGAGGCGCCATCGTCGTCGCTGTCATCGTCGGCTTCAAGGTGCGCGGGCGGGTGTCCGCCGCGGGCGGCGGTGATCACACTGAACGGGTCCTTGCCCTCCTTGACGCGCTTGATGACCGCTTTGAAGTCAAGGTGCTCCAATTTTGGCGAGGGGAGCTCGCGCCAGGTCCTCGGCGCGGCGACCATTGGATGAGGCCGTCCGCGCAGCGAATAGGGCACGATCGTGGTCTTGTTCCCGCTGTTCTGGCTCCAGTCCACCAATACCTTGCCCTTGCGCAGCGTCTTCTTCATGTCGCTGACCACAAGGTCCGGGTGGTCGGACTCCAGCGAGCGGGCCAGTTCGTGGGCAAAGGCCGAGACCTGCTCCCATTTCTGCGTCCCGTCCAGGCTGGCATAGAGGTGGATTCCCTTGCTGCCGCTGGTGACCGGCACCGGATCCAGCCCGATGTCCTTCAGGATGGCCCGGGCCAGCTTGGCCACCTCCACGCATTCAGGAAGGCCGGTGCCAGGCCCCGGATCGAGGTCCAGGACCAGGCGGTCCGGGGGCAGCATGTTGCCGGAGGCGTCCACCTGCCACTGCGGCACGTGGATCTCCAGGGCGGCAATCTGGGCAAGCCAGGTCAGGGTGGCGAGGTTGTTGACCAAGGGGTAATCGTTGGTGCTGTGGCGGTGCTCGATGGTCACCCGGGGAACCCAGGAGGGAGTGGAGGCGTCCAGGTTTTTCTGGAAGAACATCTCACCCGGCTCTTCGAACGTACCCACGCCGTTGACCCAGCGCTTCCTCGTGGCAGGCCGATTTACGGCGGCAGGAAGCAGGACAGGAGCAACGGTGGCGTAGTAGTCCAGGATCTCGGCCTTCGTTGTGCCGGTCTCCGGATAAACCACCTTGTCCAGGTTGGTGATTGTCAGTTCGTGTCCCTCGACGTTCACCCGCTCCTGCTGCTTGGCTGGCACCTCTTCACCTCCGCTGACTTGTGCTGTTCACTTGATGCATGAGGTCTATATGGAAGGGCTCTATCGCGTTCGGGCTGGTCAATGTCCCTGTGAAGCTGTACAGCGCCACGGAGGACCACGACATCAGCCTCCACCAGGTCCACAACAAGGACGGCGGCCGCATCCGGTACCAACGGAAATGCGAAGTGTGCGGCAATGTCGTGGAGTACGAGGATATCGACAAGGCCTATGAGGAGGAAGGCCGGACGGTGGTGCTCACCGCGGAGGACCTCAAGTCGCTCCCGGCGGAAGGCAGCCGCGAAATCGAGGTCGTGGAGTTCGTTCCCGCCGAGCAGGTGGACCCCATGATGTTCGAACGCAGCTACTACCTGGAGCCGGACTCCAAGTCGCCCAAGGCCTATACCCTGCTGCGGACCACGCTCGAGGACACGGACCGGATGGCGATCGTCCAGTTCGCGTTGCGGCAGAAGACCAGGCTGGGTGCCTTGCGCGTGCGCGGAGACGTCCTGGTGCTTCAGTCCCTCCTGTGGCCGGACGAAGTGCGCGAAGCGAGCTTCCCCTCTCTTGATGCCACCACCAAGATCTCCGACAAGGAACGCGAAATGTCCGCGGCGCTGGTGGATTCGATGGCCCAGGATTTCGAACCTGAGCAGTTCACGGATGAGTACCAGATCCAGCTGCGCCAGCTGATCGAGGCGAAGCTTGAAAAGGGCGACGCCCTCGACACGGAGGAAACGTTCGGCGCCAAGGCCGCGGAAGGAGCGGGCGGCGACGTCATCGACCTCATGGAAGCGCTCCGGCGCAGCCTGGACAAGAAACGGGGCGGCGGGAAGGCGGCTGAGGAGGCCGGGGAAAAGGCGGCCGAGAAGCCCAAGACAAGGGTCAAGAAGAAGGCATAAAGCCCCGAATTGCAAACTGCAGGAGCCGTGCAGACCGCAGGAGCCCGGGCCCCCAAGGCCCTGGCTTCCGCCGTCGTCTTCCATATTGATTCCGAAACTCAGTGATTCCGCAGGGCTGAGATCAGTTCACTCTTTTTCTTTCCGGAGTAGCCGCTGAGGCCCAGTTCCTTGGCGCGTTTCTTCAGGTCGGCCACGGTCCAGTCATCGTAGTCGCCCGCCTTGCCGCCCTTGCGGCCCACTTCCTTGCGACCCTCTTTCGCAGCTGCGTTAGAGATACGCGCGGCCTTCTCCTTTGAGGATCCTTCGTCCTTCAACTTTTCGTAGAGCTTAGGATCCTTGAGGCTGGAGTTCTTCTTGCCGGGCATGGTTCCTCCTTTTGTTGGCGCTTCCGGCGGAGGCGGCGAAGTCTGGATGATAAAGTCCGGATGATCCCGATGGCCTAACCCAGGAGGGGATCGCGTCCCTCGCCGAACTCCGGCGGAAGATTGCGGCCGGGAGTCGCATCTTCGACGTCGCCATCTATGACGGCCGAACGCCACCCTCCGGTTTCCGTACCGCGCTCCTCAATGAATTCCTTGAACTTCTTGAGATCTGCCTTGACCTGGAGATCGTCGGCACCCAGGGCCGCACCGGCCTTTTCGGTGAGGGATTCCGGTTCCCACTCCATGAGGACATTCACTCGGGTGCGATTGGTGTCGAGGGACTCAAAGGTAACCGTTCCCGCGTTCCTCGGCTTGTCGGTGCTGACCCAGGCGATGACCTTGTCCGGGATCTGGTCGGTAATCTGGGCGTTGTACTCGCGCCTTACGCCCGCAATGTCTGTCTTGAAGTGCAGGGCGGTGTCATCGATCTGTTCCACTGATTCCACTCCGGACATGAACCGGGGGAAGGTTTCAAACTGCGTCCACTGGTTGTAAGCGGTGGTGATGGGGACGTCGACTTCTATGGATTCCTGCAGAGTTGCCATTCTGGTTTCACTCCTTCAGCCGTGATCTGCTCCCGGATGGGGTTGGGTGTAACGGTGTGGCGCCACGTTTTCCACGCTAGTAGCAGCCTATGGCTAACTCAAGGCCTAAAGATAAGTTTACTTATGAGTCTGCCGCGACCCTTCTGCGCCCCTCAGGAGCTTCACTGCGGCGGTATCAATCGAGCCACGAAGGGTGGCGGTGCGTCCCATTTCAAAGAGGGTCAAGACCCGCGGATCGACGTAGGAGGCTCGGGCGATCGCGGGAGTGTTGTTCAGTCGCTCCGCCACTTCCTCCATCGCCTGCACTACTGCCTTGGGGCCGGTAAAGCCGGCGGCGGCCAGCTTCGCCAGGGCGCGAGCCGCAATGGCGGTACCTTGCCAGGTACGGAAATCCTTGCCGGTGAAGGCTCCGCCAGCAATTCTTCCGACATACTCGTTGAGGGCCGTGGCAGTGATGCCATGGTTGACGCCGGATTCGGCACTGCCCAGCAGCAGCGACTCAGGCGGTCCGTCGGGAAGCGAAGTGAGGAAGCGTGCCAGCGCCGCATCCTTGATGCGGCGTTCCCACGGTTTTCCGGACTTTCCCGTGAACTCCAATTCCACAGTTGTTCCCTGGACCCTGACATGCCGCTTTTCCAGGGTGGTGACCCCGTAGGAGCCGTACTCCTCGGCGTATTCGTCGGCGCCTGTGCGCAGGGAAGCCTTGTCCATAAGCCGTACTGCCGCGGCCAGGCTGCGAAGCCGCGGATCGTCGTCGAGCAGGTGCCGGGCGACAGCGCGGCGGACGCGGGGCAGCCGGTAGCCGAATTCCAGTGACCGGGCGAATTTTTCCTTGTCCTGCTTTTCTCGCCAGATGGGGTGGTACAGGTATTGGCGGCGGCCAGCGTCGTCGGTGCCCAGAGCCTGGATATGGCCGTTAGGCCATGGGCAGATCCAAACATCCTTCCAAGCCGGGGGGATCGCGAGATCCTTGATACGGGCCAGCGTGGCTGGATCAGTGATCCTTGCCCCGGTTTCATCCAGGTAAAAAAAGCCGCGACCGGCCCTCCGCCGGGCAATGCCCGGTTTCCCGGTTTTGCTTTGGCGTAGGCGGCCGGCCACGGCTTCCTCCGATTCTGCTACTCGGCGTCGTGGTCCGTTTCGAGGATCTTCACCAGGCGGTCCAGCGCTTCGTCAGCGCCGTCGCCCTCAGCGCGTAGCACCACAACATCTCCGTGGGAAGCGCCGAGGCTCATCAGGGACAGGATGCTGGCGGCGTCCATGGCGTCGTCGGCCGGTTCGCCCTCACGGGCGATGGTGACATCCAGATCAAGTTCGCCTGCGGCTTCGGCGAAAATGGCGGCCGGGCGGGCGTGCAGGCCGACTCGGCTGGCGATGGTGGCGGTACGTTCTGACATTGTTGCTCCTTCGGTTGAGGGTCGGGGGAGGTGGCTTAGAGGCCGAGCTCTTCGAGAATTGGCAGTTCTTCACGTACAGCCCTGCGTGCGGCGGCGGCAGTCGGTGCGGCCAGTGCGGCAGTGGCCAGGCGCTGGGCCTGGGTCACGGTGACCGTTTTCAGCACCGCTGCCACGGCGGACAGGGCGCGGGCACTCATGGACAGCGTCGAAACGCCGAGCCCTACGAGGACGACGGCGAGGGCCGGATCCGCTGCGGCCTCACCGCACACACCCACCGGCTTCGCGGTTCCAGTGGCGGAACTGGCAAGGGCGGCTCCGTCGGCCGTCAGCTTTACAAGCTGCAGCACCGCAGGCTGCCAAGGGTCGTTAAGCGTGGCGAGGGGACCAAGCTGGCGGTCCGCTGCCATTGCGTACTGGGTGAGGTCGTTGGTGCCGAGGGACGCAAAGCCCACTTCGCGCAGGAGTGTTGCGGCAGTCAGCGCCGCCGAGGGAACTTCCACCATGACGCCTGGCTTCTTGAGGCCGGCTGCCGTGCACAGCGAGGCAAAGCGGGCGGCTTCCTCTGCGGTGGAAATCATCGGGGCCATCACCCAGACCTCGGCGTCATGCGCGGCCTCAGCTGCGGCGATTGCCTCAAGCTGCCGCTCCAGGACACCTGGGGATGTGAGGTCGGTGCGGTAGCCCCTAACGCCCAGTGCCGGGTTCGGCTCGTCGGCGTTGGTCAGGAACGGCAGCGGCTTGTCGGCACCGGCGTCGAGCGTCCTTACCACTACCTTCTTGCCGGGGAAGGCGGCAAAAACTGCGCCGTACGCCGCGATCTGCTCCTCCACTGTGGGCTCGTTGTCCCGGTCCAGGAAGCAGAATTCCGTACGCAGCAGCCCGACGCCTTCGGCCCCGGCCTCTGCGGCCTTGATGGCATCGGCCCCGGTGCCGACATTTGCCAGCAGCGGCACCCGGAAGCCGTCGGCCATGAGGTTGTTCCCGCTGAAGACCGCCAGCGTGGAGGCTTGGACGGCCCAGGCCTTGGCCGCCGTGCGCAGGTCTTCGTCAGGGTCCGCCGTGACGGTTCCAGCGGCCCCGTCCACGTAGACCTCGATGCCGTCAGGAATCTCGTCCACCCCGGGTGCGGCGACAACGGCGGGCAGGCCCAGCGCCCGGGCCAGGATGGCCGTGTGGGACTGCGGGCCGCCGCTGGACGTGATGAGCGCGATGACCTTCTCCGGGTCAAGGGTGGCAGTGTCCGCGGGGGCGAGGTCCTCGGCGGCCAGGATGAATGGCTCGTCCGACGCCGGGATGCCCGGCGCCGGCAGCCCGCGCAGTTCGGAGACGATGCGCGCGCGGACGTCAAGGACGTCAGCGGCGCGCTCCGCCATGTAGCCACCCAGTGCCTTCAAGGATTCGGCGACCGTGCCGCCGGCTTCCCAGACGGCCCGTTCGGCCGTCCGGGGGCCGCCGGCAACATCGGGGGCAAGCAGCTTGATGGCCGATTTCACCAACATGGGATCGGCGGCCATCAAGGCCGTGGCTTCCAGGACCTCTTTGCCTTCGCCGCTTGCCGTAGCGGCGCGGGCCCTCAGTTCCGCCTGCACGGCCTTCGCGGCATCCTTGATGCGCTGTGCCTGTGACTCGACGGTGACGTCGGCAGGAATGTTGACGTTTGAGTGCGGCTCCTGAACCGGTTTGGGCATCTGCCGCACCGGTCCCAGTACACGCCCGGGAGCTACGCCTACACCTGAAAAGGTCTGCATTGATTAGTCCTCTACTTGCTTTCCAACGGCGCTGTCAGGCTGCTGCTGCAACAGTATCAACGGGGGTCCTGACTGCCCAGCGCTTCAGGGCGATGACGGTCAGGGCGGTCACGATAGTGCCGACGATGATCGAGACGACGAACATCAGGAAGTTATCGATGGCGAAGAAGACGAAGATGCCACCGTGAGGAGCCTTTGATCCGACTGCAGCAGCCATTGAGATTGCACCGGTGACAGCCCCGCCAAGCATGCTTGCGGGGATGACGCGCAGCGGGTCTGCAGCGGCGAACGGGATGGCGCCTTCGGAGATGAAGGAGGCTCCCAGCAGCCAGGCGGCCTTGCCGTTCTCGCGCTCGGCGAGGCTGAACCGCTTCTTGTCCAGGACAGTGGACGCCAATGCCATTGCCAGCGGCGGAACCATTCCGGCAGCCATGACGGCGGCCATGATCTGCCACGGTGCCTGGTTATCCACCGATGCAGCACCCAGGCCGGCGACGGCGAAGGCATAGGCAACTTTGTTGACGGGTCCGCCGAGGTCGAAGCACATCATGAGGCCGAGGATGATGCCGAGGAGGATGGCGCCTGCTCCGGTCAGGCCCGAGAGCCAGGCGTTCAGGCCATTAGTGATACCGACGATCGGCGCCCCGAGTATCACGAACATCAGGCCGGATGCCACGATCGACGCCACGAGCGGGATGATGACCACCGGCATGAGGCCGCGCAGCCAGCGGGCCACCTGTATCTTGCCGATTTGGTGTGCGATGTAACCAGCCAGCAAACCACCGACGATGCCGCCGAGGAAGCCAGCGCCCATGAATCCGGCAACGGCACCGGCAACAAAGCCGGGTGCGATGCCCGGACGGTCGGCAATGGCGTAGGCAATGTAGCCTGCCAGAGCCGGAACGAGGAATCCTAGCGAGAGCGCACCGATCTTGAAGAACACTGCACCGAGGTAGGCGCCGAGCGGGCCCCACGCGAGGTCGGGATAGTCCGCCGGAAGATTGCCCAGGTTGTTTTCAGCCAGCATCTTGTCTGCGAATCCAGTGATGTCATAACCACCGATCAAGAAGCCCAGGGCGATCAACAGACCACCTCCGGCAACGAAGGGGATCATGTAGGAGACGCCGGTCAGCAGGGCCTTCTTGAGCTTCTGGCCAATGTGCTCGCCCTTTTCGGTGGCTGCCTGCTCGGCCTGCTCCTCCGCACCAAAGTGCGGCACTCGGCGGGCGTTCGGGTTGTCCGCGGCGACCAGGGCTTCCTGGACCATCTTGTCTGGTTCGTCAATGCCACGCTTCACGGGAGCATTGATGACCGGCTTGCCGGCGAAGCGCTCCTTACCGCGGACGTCGACGTCGACGGCGAAGATCACGGCGTCCGCTGCGGCGATGACTGCAGGGTCCAGAGGCTTGGCGCCCGAGGATCCCTGTGTCTCAACCTGCAGGTCCACTCCCACTTCCTTGGCGGCGGCAACGAGGGAGTCAGCCGCCATGTAGGTGTGGGCGATGCCGGTGGGGCACGCAGTGACCGCTACGAGACGCTTGGGACCTGATGCTGCGTGTGCGCCGCCCCCTGCAGGGGTTGGAGCTGTTGCTGCCGCGGCGGAACCCGCAGTCGCTGCGCCGGCAGATGCCATGGCGGGCTCTGCCGCCTGTGTGGGCTTGTCAACAAGGGCGTTTTCGACGAGTTCGACGATCTCCTGCTCTGAAGATGCGGCGCGGAGGGAAGCCGTGAAGTCCTTCTTGATGAGGGACCGTGCCAGCTTGGACAGCAGCTTCAAGTGCTCCTGGTCGGCGCCTTCCGGGGCGGCAATGAAGAAGATGAGGTCTGCAGGACCGTCCTTGGCGCCGAAATCAACCTTGCGGGACAGCCGTGCCATGGCCAGGGCCGGCTCGGTGACCGCGACCGAACGGCAGTGCGGGATCGCGATTCCGCCAGGCACGCCGGTGGCTGTCTTGGTCTCGCGGGCGAAGGCGTCAGCGAACAGGCCTTCTACCTCGGAGGCTCGTCCGGCCGCGGCTACCTTGCCAGCCAGGAACCGAATCACGTCGGCCGGGGCATCGCCAAGATTCTGGTCAAGGGCGACCATTTGAGGAGTGATGAGCTGGGTCACTGTTAGTCCTTCTGGAGGGCCGTGATGGATACGGCATTGGGGGTTGTCTGGTGGACTGCCGGGACAGTGGAGCCCGGCAGGGATGCAGCGGCGGCACCGTGTGCCACTGCTTGACGAAGGCAGTCCTGCGCGGAACCACCTTTGGTTGCGGCCAACAGGTAGCCGGCCAGGGAGGAGTCGCCGGCACCAACAGTGCTGACGGCCTTGATGGGAGGGTGCGTGGCGAGCCACGCGCCGTCGGCGGTTACAAGGACGGCACCCTTGGAACCGAGGGTCGCCAGGACGGAACCGACGCCGGAACGGACGACGGCGGCCGCGGCTTCCGCGGCGACGGCCGGATCCGCTTCAAGTTCTTCGGCCGTGCCCACCCCCGTAAATCCGGCAGCAACGGCCAGCTCTGCAAGTTCCTCGGCATTGGGCTTCAGGAGGTCCGGCTTGCCTTCGACGTCGCCGCTGAGGGCGGCCGCGAGGGGTGCTCCGGAGGAATCGATGGCAACGAGCGGAGCCTCACTGCCGTCTTCCCGATTCCGGAGTCGGCGAGTGATCGTGGCGTAGAAGTCGGCAGGAACTCCTGGTGGGAGCGATCCTGCCAATACCACCCAGCTGGCGCCACGGGAGCAGTCCAGCAGCAGCCCGATCAGGGCTTCCTGCTGTTCCTCGTCCAGTACCGGGCCGGGTTCGTTGATCTTGGTGGTGACGCCGTCCGGCTCGGTGAGCGTCACGTTGCTGCGCAGCGGCGCGCCGATTGGGAGCGCCGCAAACGGGACACCGCCGTCGAACAGCCCAGCAAGGACAGGGTCTGTATCCCCGCCCGGGAGGACCGCGACGGTTTCCAGGCCTGAAGCGACCAGGGCGCGGGAGACGTTGACTCCCTTGCCGCCGGACTGCTGGTGCACGGCAATGGCGCGCTGGACTTCTCCGCGGGCAAGAGGCCCCGGGAGTTCCACGGTGCGATCCAGGCTGGGGTTGGCGGTGAGCGTGACGATCATGCGATCACCACGTCGACGCCTGCGTCGGCCAGCGCGGCCGACAGTTCGGGGGAGGGTTCGCTGTCTGTTATCAAAGTGTCCAGATCTTTCAGGGCGGCGAACTGGACCAGTGTTTCCGTGTCCAGCTTGGAGGAGTCGGCCAGCACCACAACACGGCGTGCCGACTGGACGAAGGCAGCCTTGACGGCGGCCTCCTCGGGATCGGGAGTGCTGAGCCCGAAGTTTGGATGGATGCCGTTGGCGCCGATGAACGCAATGTCCGGGCGGAGCCGGTAGGCCGCCTCCACGGTGGACTGCCCGACGGCGGCCTGGGTCAGGCCGCGTATGCGTCCGCCAAGGAGCTGCAGGGCGATTCCGGCTTTACTGGCCAGCTTGCCGGCAATGGGGATGGCGTTGGTGATAACCAGGAGTTCCTGGCTTGGCATCGCGCCGTTCCGCGAGGCCTTCTGGGCAAGGAGGTCGGCCACAGCTTCTGTGGTGGAGCCCCCGTCGAGCAGGATGCTCCCCGCCCCGCCGTCCGGAATCATGGCTGCAGCAGCCTCGGCAATCCGGACTTTCTCCGGCTGGCGTTGAATGGTCCGTTCGAGGATGCTCTCCTCGCGAGTGCTGAGACGATCCGTTGGCACCGCCCCGCCATGGACCCTACGAAGGCTGCCAGCGGTTTCGAGGGCTGCGAGGTCCCGGCGAACCGTTTCCGTGGTGATGCTGAAGCGGTCGGCGAGCTCCGTCACACTGACGCGGCCCCGGTCGCTGACCAGTTCCGCGATCAGTTGCTGGCGCTCCTCAGCAAACACTTACCCTCCATTGCGTAAAGACAATCGGAACATCCGTGACAGGCGTCACAAGAATGTGGAATTGATTGACTCTATCTTTGTTTCCGTTTGATTGTCAAGGAATAACAACACAAACAAAGATCATCTTCCCGAGCGGCTGGGGATGTGGTCCTGAGCCGTTGATGAATCCCGTGGTAATCAGCGAAAAAGGGGAGGGTAGAGTGCGTTCGGGCGCTGGGAGGCGGGAGGGTTCGCGCACCCTGAATGGCTGTGGGGATCTTGGATGCTGTGCGCGTCCTGGATGCTGTGCCGTCCTGGATTGCGGCGTGGGTCTTGGATGGCCGTGGGCATCTAGGAAGGCCCGACCCGTTAGGGGGCGCCTCCATGGGCCGCAGCCCGAGGAGGCGGAGTGGCTAGATTTCCCTGTGGCGCCTGTCGCGATGTTCGACGACGGTGTCAGGTCCTTGGTGCTCCACAATCCTGCGACGTTCGGAGGACGCCATGATCAGTGAAACGATGAGGCCAAGGGCGCCAACGGCCATCAGGATGTAGCCAATGAGGACCTGGTCAACGAACGGGATGACTCCCGGGGCAATGGCGAAGGCCAGGATGGCTCCGATGGCGATCAGTGCAATAGATGAACCGATTCTCATGACTTGCTCCTTGCTTCCGTGCCGCCACCTGTTTGGGCGGTCCTCTTCTGTGGCCGGAGATGCTAAGTACGCTTGCTTTCTTCAACGTACAACGACTGGCCGCCGTTGCCAACCATCCCCGCCTGGTGGGTTAAGGCGGGCAACGTGGTGGGTTGAGGCGGGCAAGCTGGTGGGTTAAGGCGGGCAACGTGGTGGGTTGAGGTGGGCAACGTGGTGGGTTTGAGGCGGGCAAGCTGGTGAGATGAGGCGGGCAACGTCCATGCTCTTCTCCGTAACGGCGTCCACCCTCGCCCCGTCATCGCGGCAGGGGACGTCGTGGTTTATGGCACTGGCACTGCCATTCACCATCGCTGACGTCCCCACACCTGAGGTGCTCTCTAATAGAGGCCGGGTCATATTGCCGGAAGTCTCATTGCCGGAAGTAGTGGTTTCGTCTGGGTTTTCGTTGGGGGTCGATGTGGGGTGGCGGGATGAACCAGGGGATGTCGTTTTGGACCTGGATTTGCCAGTGTTCTTTGTGGATCAGGTGGTGGTGGTGGGAGCAGAGCAGGGTTCCGTTGCTGGTGCTGGTGGTTCCGCCGTGTGACCAGTAGGTGATGTGGTGGGCTTCGCACCAGGGTGCGGGCATGGTGCAGCCGGGGAAGGCGCAGCCGAGGTCGCGGGCGGTGATGGCTTTGCGGATGTGCGGCGGGAAGACCCGGGAGGTCCGGCCGATGTCCAGGACCTGGCCTTCGGTCCCCATCACGACGGGGAGGAGTTCGGCGTCGCAGGCCATCTTCCGGATCACCGCGGCCGACACGGGACCGGTGAAGGCGAAGACCCCGCTGCCGCTACCGGCTCGGTTGATGCCGGCGCCCGCGATGCCTGCACCCGCGATGCCGCTGGTCCCGGTGCCGCTGCCTGCGCGGTTGATATCGATGCTCGCGATGCCGTTGACGCATGTGCTGCTGCCGCTGGTCCAAGTGTTGCTCAGGTTTGTGCCCGTCATGCCGTTGGCGTCGGTGGTGGTGTTGTTGAGGTCAGCGAGGAGTTCTTTGTAGCCGATGGTGACCAGGATTTGTGGTCGGAGGCCTCCTGCGGCGGGCAGGGTTCCGCTGGAGAGGGCGATCTTGCAGGCGCCGATGATGCCATCAAGCATCCGCTGGGCGCGTGTGCGCCGGTCCAGCGACGCTACGCCGTCACTTTCGGAAAAGACGGGAGCTGTAGCCTTATCGCCGGTTGCGGCCTGCTCGCCCCCGGAAGCGGTGGACCCAGCCCCGGCTCCAGTCATACCGGCCGCTTCCGCTGTAGCTGCCCCGGTGCCCGTAACCGCAGCGTCTGTGGTGCCGGTGGTGTTGGTGCTGGTGTTGGGGAGGCGGGGGTTGGTGGCGGTGTTCATGACGGTGATGAGGTGTTCGAACTGGTCCGGGGTGGCGAATACTTCCAGGTGCTGCAGGCCGTTGCGGGGCCGGCGCAGGAAGGCCCCTTGGCGCTGGCGCAGCAGCTCTTCGCTGGGTTCCCCGCCGTCCTGGTCGATGGCGTTGGTCCAGCGCTTGGCGACGCTGGCCAGGAACTCCGGGTCATGGTCGATCGCGGTGCTGGTCAGGGAGTGCTCCACCTGGGCCATCGTCGCGTTATCGGTCAGGGGCCGGATGTTCTCCAGGGTCACGGTGATCTGGGTGGCCGCCTTGGAGGACACCGCACCTGTGGTCATGGCTTCGGCGAGTTCTTCCCGAACCGGCGGCATCGGCTGACCGGTCAGCCCGGTGCGGGGCAGGACCGCCCCGGCCAAGGCCAGGCGTCGCCGGGCCTCACCGGCACTGATCCGCAAACACGCCCGCAAATACTCCGCCGTGTTCCGAAACTCCGCCGCCCCCGGCCCCACCCCATAAGCCCGGGCAGGAACCCCGCCGGAAACAGCGCCGGCCCTGTTCGCCGCCCTGCTCTCTTTGTCCGAAGCGGCACCACCACTGACCGCGCCAATGCGGCCCCAAGAGCCTTCGGAGGTGCCAGTCTCGCTGGTGCCCCAACCACCGGTGGCAGCTGGAGCCGAAGTCTCGCTGGTGCGCAAACCTCCAATGGAGCCTGCCGCGGCCGAGGTCTCGCTGCTGCGCCAACCTATGGCGGTTGCGGAGGTATCCTCCCCGCCCCAGCCACCCGACGTAACGACTGTGATTCCGGAGGCAGGGCTGGCCAGGGCTTCCTGGCGGACCCGTTGCGCGAGCCCCGCGGCAACGATCTGCAGGAACTCAACGATCCGGGACAGCTCCTCAACCAGACACGCGTACTCACCGGCCTCTCCGCCGTCCAGGAGTCTGACCTCATCAACGGCCGTCCCCGCAGCATCCAGCAGGGTCGCGGAACACTCACGCAACACCTCCAAGGGACTGCCGAGGCCGGTCGAGCCTGACACGAGTGGATCAGATACAAATGCAATCGGCGAAGAAGCGAGGCGTTCGTCGCGAGGGCGTAGGGCAGCAAAGCGGCGGCCGGCTTCACCGGTCGGTCGCGCTGCAAGCTGCTGAATTGCCTCCATAACTCAAGAATGCCAAGGGGGTACGACATTATTAGACTCGATGGACAAACCCAGGGAGATTCTTTCACGGCAGGTTCCAACACATGGTTCAGGAGGAGCAGAACAACACCGCAAAGGCGGGGAACCGATGTGCCAAACCGGCAACGTCCAGCCGTGAGCCGCCGGTTAGGCTTGGGCAATGGAAACGGTGGGCTGGTCGAAGCCCGAGCATGAGCGGGCAGGAACCCCGCTACTGGTGATGATGCACGGTTACGGCACGGACGAACAGCGCATGGTCACGCTCTTCCCGGATCTTCCGAAGGAGTTCACCTGCGCCGCCCTTCGGGGTCCTATGGTGATCGGCGACCACTATGGCTGGTTCCTGCTGGACTATTTCCTCGCCAACGACTTTGCCGATGTCATCACGACAACCAGCAAGGTGCTGGCATGGATTGATTCAGTGAAAGGCAACCACAGCAGCGTGAGCCTGCTCGGCTACTCCCAGGGGATGGCCATGGCCAGTACCTTACTCCGCCTCCGGCCTTCGGCCTTCGCTGCCACCGTTGGGCTTTCCGGCTTCGTCCTTGAGAATGAGCTGCTAGCCCTCAGCGACTCGTTCGATTTCCCCCCTCCATTCTTCTGGGGAAGGGATGTGGCAGATCCGGTCATCAACGGTGAGGCCATTGCCTATACGAGGGAATGGCTGGAGAAAAACGTGGCGTTGACCGCCCGCACCTATCCCGGGATGGGGCATCGCATCGAGGCGGCGGAAATGGCCGACGTCAGCACATTCTTGCGCCACTACGTGCTTCGCTGACCCTTTCTGGATGGCGCAACCAGCCCACCTCGGTGGCGCAACCCGCCCAAGTGGCGGCGCGCCGCTCCCGTATGGGGGTGCGGGTGCGCGCCACTGTGTGGTGCGTTTAAGCCGCACCTTGTGGTGAGGCGTGCGTCACATTTCCGTCATCGTTGAAACTCCATTGCTTGTAAAAATTGTAAGCGCTTACACTCTTCTTCGGCGCTCCAACCGGACGCTCCGTAGTCGCATGAAGAAAGGGTTGAGGCCGTGTTGAATGGCTAGGGCTCAGCGGGCAACAATCCAGGACGTCGCAGTACTGTCCGGGCTGTCCATTTGTACTGTCTCAAGGGCGCTTCGAAACCTCCCCAACGTCTCCGAGTCCGCCCGGCACAAGGTCGCCGAAGCGGCCGCAAAACTCGGCTACAAGGCTTCCTCTGCCGCAGCCCGGCTCGCAGGCGGAAGTACAGGGTCCATTGCCATCATCGCTCCCACTGCAACCGCCTGGTTCTTCGCCCAGGCGGTTGAAGCCGCCGAGGAAGTCTTTGCAGACAGTGGCTACGACACGGTGCTGATTAGCCTGCGGAACAAGCCCAGCGTGCAGCGAAGGGTCTTCAACGACCTGAGCGCCCTCGTGCAGCGGGTCGACGGAATCCTGCTGCTCAACGTGGACCTTTCCCCTGCGGAAGTGGCCTTGGTCTCAACGGCAGGGCTGGCTGTGGCGAGCGTGGGTATGGACGCTGTACCGTGGGACGACGTAGGTATTAATAACGAAAACGCCGCGTGGCAGGCCACCTCGCACCTCTTGGACTTGGGTCACTGGGATCTGGCCATCCTCTCCGGTAAGGAGTCAACAGGACATTCAGTGTCCACCCCAACCGACAGATTCCGTGGTTTTCGCCGTGCGCTTGCGGACCATTTCCTCGTCGTGCACCCGGACCACGTCGTCACCGCAGATTCGAGTATCGAAGGCGGACGGCGGGCCATGATGGAGCTCATTACCCATCGAAACCTTCCGTCGGCCATTTTCGCGGATTGCGACGAAACGGCCTTCGGCGCCCTTATGGCGCTCCGGGAGCACGGCCTGTCATCGCCGAAGGACGTCTCCATTGTGGGCATTGACGACCACCCCATGAGCTGGTTTTTGGGATTGAGCACCATCTACCAGCCTGTGGCCGACCAGGGAGCTTTTGCAGCCAATCTCCTGATTGACCGGCTGCAGAACCCGGACGCCGCCCACGAGCCAACGCAGCACCTGCTCAACACGAAACTTATTGAACGCAAGACCACGCGCCGCAAACGCTGAATGGAACAACGAATCATGACTGAGACCCCCACGGTGTGGACCGACGCTGCCGCTGTGCTGTTTGACCTCGACGGCGTGCTGACGCCGACAGCCATTGTGCACGAGCGCGCCTGGCAGGAGCTGTTTGACGGTTACCTGGCCGAGAACGGCCATAGCGACAGCTACCGGGAGAGCGATTATTTCGATTTCATTGACGGTAAACCCCGTTTTGATGGGGTGAGGGACTTCCTGGCCTCACGCGGAATCGTGCTGCCCGAGGGCCCGTTGGATGATGACCCGGTTAACCCGACCGTCCAGGGATTGGGGAACCGGAAAAATCGCATCTTCAACGACATTGTGCAGTCCCGGGGCGTGGAGCCTTACGAAGGCTCAGTGCAGTTCATTCACGCCGCCGTCGAACAGGGGCTGAAACTTGCCGTTGTCTCGTCGTCGCGCAACGCGCCTGCCGTCTTGAAAGCCGCAGGGCTGTCCGGATTCTTCCCGGTTGTGGTGGACGGACAGGTCGCCTCCGAGCAGGGGCTGCCTGGCAAACCGCATCCCGCCACCTTCCACTTCGCTGCGGAGTTGCTGGGCGTGCCGGCCGAGGACTGCATTGTGGTCGAGGACGCCGTGTCCGGAGTCCAGGCAGGCAGCGCGGGGAACTTCCGGGCGGTGATTGGCGTGGACCGGGGGGCGGGCCGCGCAACACTGCTCAAGGCTGGCGCGACGTTCGTCGTAGATGACCTCAAGGAACTCCTCTAGCCAGAGGTTTCAACTAGAGCCCGTTTTCAGAACCTTTTCCACCCCTCTTATTGACCCCCTTTTGAGGAAGACAGCGTTTCATGGCACTTATCAGCTCCGATCGGCTGCGTTTTCCCTGCGATCCCTGGAAGCTCGTGGAAAACGTCCACGTTCCTGGTGACGCGGGTACGCTGGAGACCCTTTTTTGCATCGGCAACGGCCACTTGGGTGTTCGGGGAGCCCATCCCGCCAAGCCGGACAGCGAACTGCCCGGCACTTTCATCAACGGCTTCCATGAGATCTGGGATATCAAGCACGCCGAAAACGCATTCGGTTTTGCCCGCACCGGCCAGCGGATCGTCTACGTTCCGGACGCCAACAATTTCACTGTCGTGATCGACGGCGAACAGCTTTCGCTGGACGAGTCCAACGTGCTGGACTACCGCCGCACCATGGACTTTGCCACCGGCCTCTACGAGTGCACCGTCACGTGGTCCTGCCGTTCCGGTGCCACGGTAACCACCATCGAGCGCCGTGCCGTCGGATTCGACTCGCGGGGCAGCCTGGGCATAGAACTGGTGCTGACTGCGGACCGGTTCGTCTCCGTGGACATCATCTCCGCCGTGGTCAACCGGCAGGACCAGCCGGTGGAAGACCACTCGGCCCACGACCCCCGGCGTGCCGGCCGCCACGCCGGGCGCGTGCTGCTTCCGCTGCACATGCAGGGCACGGACGGTTCGTTGCGTCTCGCCTGGGAGACCGCGGAGTCCAAGCAGCGCATCGGCATGGCTGTGGATCACTGGATCTCCACTGAACACCAGCCATTCGAAACACTTGTGGCGGAGGACGAGTCAACGGTCCGCTACGTATTGGGGGTGAACGACGGCGAAACGTTCCGTCTGGAAAAATCGGTCGCCTATACAGTGGGCGGCCGGGCACTGGACGAGGCCGAGGCACCGTATTTGACACCGGGCGAGGCCCTCGCGGCACAGGCCGAGGAAGCGCTTGTGCCGGTCTCCGCCGTGATGGCCGAGAGCGCAGAGCACTACGCCCAGTACTGGTCGACGGCGGACATCGCCATCGGCGGTCAGCCGGAGCTGCAGCAGGCAGTCCGGTGGAGCATGTTCCAGTTGGCACAGGCTACGGCCCGCGCCGGGGTGGCCGGCATTCCGGCCAAGGGGGTGAGCGGTTCCGGGTATGAGGGTCACTATTTCTGGGACCAGGAAGTGTACCTGCTGCCCTACCTGACCTACACAAACCCCGCCGGGGCCAGGAAGGTGCTGGAATCTCGTCACGCCATGCTGCCCGACGCCCGGATCCGAGCCAAGGAACTGAGCGTGGACGGAGCCCTGTTCCCGTGGCGGACCATTAACGGGCTCGAAGCCAGTGCCTACTATGCGGCGGGCACGGCACAGTTCCACATTGCCGCCGCCATATCGTTTGCGGCAAACCGCTACCGCTGGGCCAGTGGCGACTCAACCTTCACCCCGGAGATCGGCGCAGAACTGCTCATCGAGACTGCCCGGATGTGGCTATCGCTCGGGTTCTTCGGCAAGGACGGGCTGTTCCACATCCACGGCGTGACCGGTCCTGATGAATACACGGCCGTGGTGAATGACAACCTGTATACGAACGTCATGGCCCGGTTCAACCTGCGTGCTGCCGCCGCCTTGGAGCACGAGGGGATCGGCGATACGGAACGGCATGTCTGGCAGCACGCGGCCGAACGCATGGCGCTGCCGTATGACTCCCACATGCAGGTCTACTCCCAGGACAACGACTTCATGACGCTGGAGCCGTGGGACTGGTCCACGCCGAGGTCCAAGTACCCTCTGCTGCTGCATTTCCACCCGCTCGTGATCTACCGCCACCAGGTGCTGAAGCAGGCTGACACCGTGCTGGCCATGTTCCTGCAATGGCAGGACTTCACGGCGGAGGAGAAGCAGCGCGCGTTCGATTTCTACGATCCCATTACCACCGGGGACTCCACCCTGTCCCCATGTGTTCAGGGCATCATCGCGGCAGAGGTGGGCTATCAGGACATCGCCCTCAAGCACTTCACCGAAGCGCTGTTCATCGACCTCGACAACACGCACAACAACACCATCGACGGAGTGCACATCGCCTCTGCCGGCGGCATTTGGAGCTCCCTTGTGTGCGGGTTCGCCGGCATGCGCGACCAGGGCCAGGTGCTCCACTTCGACCCCCGGTTGCCTTCGGAATGGGAAGGGCTGGAGTTCCGGCTGAAGATCCGTGGACAACTCCTGGACGTCCGACTCGCGCCAGAGAGCCTGACGCTGACTGCCACGCGCGATGGCTCCGCATCGGACAGCTCACCATCGGACAGCCCAACGCTAGAACCGCTGCCGCCGCTGGAGGTCAGCGTCCGCGGCCAGCATTTTGACGTCGGCGAGTCACCTGTCACGGTGCCGTTGGCTCCGGCGCCGCTTCCCACGCCGTCGGTCTTCCCCAGCGTCATCCCGACGTCGGGCCTGCCGATCGTGCGCCCATACCAGGCACCCGCCTAACGCTGGAGCCACTTCGGCAGCAGGGTCCCTGTCCGGACGTCCATCACCTGGGCTGTCCATCAGCTGGACTGTCCATCAGCGGACAGGGACTCCTGCCCATCGGCGAGTTCATCGGGGGACACGCCGTACGTGGCTGGTCCATCCAACGGGTGGTCGATTTCGTCGCGTGGCATTCGGGCGACGAGTAGCGCCACCACGGCCATGAGGGGGGCAGAAGCCACCGGCGACGAGGAAGATCAGCCACATCGGCAGGACTTCAGCGGCCGGTCCGGCAAGTGCCATCGAAACCGGCATGAGGGCAAGCGAAACGAAGAAATCCAGGCTTGAAACACGGCCCAGCAAATGGGGAGGGACACGGCGCTGCAGAAGGGTTCCCCAGATCACGATGCCCACGCTCCCGGTAGCCCCGAAGACGAAGAGTGCCGCGGCCAGCATCCAGAAGCTGTCCATGATTCCGACGGCGGCCAGCGGCAGGCTGCCGATACCCCAGGAAGCCAGCATGACCGTCAGGTAGCGGCGGGGGAGGCGGACGGAAGCCGTAATTAGCGAAGCCACCGCGCTCCCCACGCCCATGACAGCGAGCAGGAAACCGAACATCCGCGAATCTCCGCCCAGCTGGTCCTCCACCACGAACGGCAGGAGTACCTCAATGGGACCCATGAGGAACAGCACCGACAGGCAGGCCCACAACAGCGTCCACAGCAGCCACGGAGTCTTGACCGTGTAAGCCACGCCTTCGCGGAGGTCAAGGAAGAAGGACCTTAAGGCACGGTGCCGGACCTTTCCGGAGGGCGAACCGCCGGATTGCGAACCCCCGGATTGCGAACTCCCCGCTGATGAGCTGCCCGCTTCTGAAGGGGACGACGTGTTGAGGGCATGCTGGCCCAGGAAGTTCAGGATGATGAAAGCAGGATCCGGGGCAGGATGGCGGAGTACGCGGGGAAGAAGAATGCCGCGCCCACGCCCAAAACGAAGGCGCCCACTGCAAGGTGCCATAGCTGGAGCAAGCCGAGCATGGCAAGCAGGCTGACGGTGCCGATCACGGCGAGATTGGTGCCCTCGACGGCGATGATCAGAAGCCGCTGGGGCAGCCGGTCGGCCGCGATCCCGCCAGCCAAGACGAAAGCCACGAGGCCAACGCTTGCAGCCGCTGCAACCAGGGACAGTTCAAGTGGCCCGCCGCCCAGATGAATGACCTCGTAAACCATGGCGACGGCCCACATACCGGACCCGAAAATGGAGACGGCCAGGGCAGCGATCAGTACCCGATACTCACGGTGGGCAAACGGGCGCAGGGCGCGGAGTACGGCCATCAGGCTAGTCTAGGCTTGCCCTGACTGGCCTGTCCCGCCAAATATCAGCTATGTTCCGGAACCTGAAGAAGAGTCGTCGATGTCCGGACCCTCGGCAGGATCCTGGCTGTGGAGGCCGGTGTCGTGCGAGACCCAGCCTTCGGTTGCGCCCTCAACTGCGGCGTCACTGTGGTGACGGATGTTGTCGGAATTGTTGGATTTTTTCATTACGAATACTCCTGCCGATCGCTGGACTACTCCCGTAAGGCACGATCATTCTACGCCCGGGCACCGTCAGCCAATACGCTTAGGCTAAGTGGAGCATGGTTTTCGAGTGGCAGAGCGAGCATCAGAGGTGAGAGATGGCCAAGCGACTAAACCCGGCAATGAGGATCGCGCAGGAGACTGCGCACAGGGCGGCTTTTGACGCCGATGGCAAGCCGAAGGCGGGTTTGCACAACCTGCTGCTGCGGGCGGTGGATGTGCAGCGGCCGCTGGTCCTGGCCAATCTCCGGCGCCTCCAGCGCAAGTATCCCAACGCGACGCCCGCCCAGTTGGCCGCAAAGCTCGAGCGCGACTACCTCTCCGCCGTCACCGGTGGCGGTGCGGCGGTCGGAGCAACCGCGGTGATGCCAGGTATTGGAACGGCTGCATCCCTGGGCCTTTCCGCGGCGGCCACCGTGGCTTTCCTTGAGGCAACCGCCATCTACGCCGCGTCCCTCGCCGAACTGCATGGCGTCAGGCTCGAGGACCCCGAGCGAGCCCGGACCATGGTTATGGCCATCATGCTCGGCGAAGAAGGCTCTGCACTGCTTGGCTCCCTCAGCGGTCAATCGGTCGGCAAGGGCAAGGGCGTCAGCCAGGCCTGGGGAACCGTGCTGGGCAAGAAGATGCCCCTTGCCGGCTTCGGAACCCTTCGGGAACGTGTGCAGCGGGCCTTCTTGAGGAGCCTGATCAGGCGCCAGGGCACCGCGCTCCTTGGCCGGGCGCTGCCCTTTGGCGTAGGGGCGGTAGTCGGCGGGGCAGGCAACCTGGTGATGGGACGCGCCGTCGTGAAGACGGCGAAGGAAGCGTTTGGTCCCCTTCCGGAAACCATTCCCGGCGAACTGGTTCCCAGGGGAGCCCGGGCCATCCTGGAGCGGCCTGCGCCCGAGCAGCCCCCGGCGGGGTGGCCCGAGCAGCCGCCGGCGGGGTGGCCCGAGCAGCCGCCGGCGGGGTGGCCAGGGCAGCTTCCCGGGGCACCAATTAATGGCGCAGCAGCTGATGCGGAGCAGGAAGGACAGCATGGACCTCAACGCTGATCTCGGAGAATCCTTCGGCTCCTGGACCATGGGTGACGACGCCGCCCTTTTCGGAATCGTCAGCAGCGCCAACGTGGCCTGCGGCTTCCACGCGGGGGATCCGATCACCATGCTGGACAGCTGCCGGGCCGCCGTCGAGCTCGATGTACGGGTGGGAGCCCATGTGGGGTACCGGGACCTGCATGGCTTTGGCAGGCGGTCCATGGACTTGTCCTTCGACGAACTCTTTGGCGACGTGCTGTACCAGCTCGGTGCCTTGGACGGCATCGCCCATGCGGTGGGTGCCTCGGTGGATTACGTGAAGCCGCATGGCGCGCTGTACAACAGGATCGTGCACGACGCCGATCAGGCCTCCGCCGTCGTCGCGGCCATCCAGGCCTATGACCCCGGGCTTCCGGTCCTTGGGTTGCCGGGCTCGGAAGTCCTTCGGCTCGCCGAGGAAGCGGGCCATCCGGTGTTCCGGGAGGCATTTGTCGACCGGGCCTACCTTCCCGACGGCACGCTCCTCCCGCGTTCGCAGGACGGTTCAGTATTGCACGACGTCGACGCCGTAGTTGAGCGGGCCGTACGCCTGGCGCTGCAGGGAGAGAATGGTGGCGGTGGATGGCTCCGTGGTCCCCGTCAAAGCCGATTCCCTGTGCGTTCACGGAGACACTCCCGGGGCCGTGCAGCTGGCAGCCTCCGTGTGGGCCGGACTGGAACAAGCGGGGGTGGAGATTGAGCCATTCTCCTGACTCGTGGACCATCCTGCCGTATGGTGACAGCGCCTTCCTGGTAGAGCTTCCCGAGCTGGAGGCGGTGGTTGCCTATTACCGTGGCCTTACCAAGGATGGAAGCCATGCCGGGGTCGTCGACGTCGTCCCGGCGGCGCGGACAGTGCTGGTGACGTTCGACCCGGAGGTGGTTCCGGCGTCGGGCATTAAGGCCTGGCTCGAGGATGCACAGCCGGCTCCCGCTGAGCTGGGAACCGGGCGCGACGTCGAGATCGAGGTCGCGTACGGGGGCCAGGACCTGGCCGAGGTGGCAGGGCTCCTGGGACTGTCCGAGAAAGAAGTGGTCAGCCTGCATGCCGGCTCGGTCTGGACAGCCGCGTTCTCGGGCTTCGCGCCGGGCTTCGCCTATCTGGTGACAAACCACGAAAAGCTGCGTGTTCCTCGCCGCAGTACCCCACGAACCGTTGTGCCGGCGGGCTCCGTGGGACTCGCGGGCGAATTCAGCGGAATCTATCCGCGTTCGTCCCCCGGCGGCTGGCAGTTGATTGGAACCACGGACAGGGCCCTTTGGGACGCGTCCAAGCCGGAACCTGCCCTGATCAGGCCGGGGGACCGCGTGAAGTTCGTGGAGGCCTAATGGGAATCGTGGTGATGAATCCCGGTCCACAGACGCTGGTGGAGGACCTTGGCCGGCCCGGCTATGCAGCCTTGGGACTCAGCCCCTCCGGGGCTCTGGACCGGCAGGCGCTGCTCCTGGCTAATGCGCTGCTCGGAAACCCCGCGGACGCGGCCGGGTTGGAAGTGCTGCTGGGCGGGCTGCGACTGCGCTTCGTGACGGCGTCCACAGTGGCGGTTACCGGGGCGGAGGGCCTGGTGAAACTCAACGGCTCCGAGATGCCGCTGAACCAGGCCGTCCGCATAGCGCCCGGTACCGTGCTGGAATTCGGCGCGCCCCTGTTCGGCGTCCGCTACTACCTGGCCGTCCTGGGCGGAATCGATGCCCCGCGGCTCCTGGGCTCCCGCAGCAGCGATGTGCTTTCCGGCGAGGGCCCGGCACCCCTGAGGGCCGGGGATTCCCTGGCGGTAGGGCGAACGGGCAACGACGCGTCCTCACTAAATAGTGTTCCCGATCGCGCCGGAGGGGCGGTACCGCCGGTGCGCCGCGCTCCGGATCCCGGGCAGGCCATCGTGGCACGGGTGCACCGCGGACCCCGCGTGGACTGGTTCGACGACGAATCCTGGCTGCGCCTCGTCACGCAGCACTGGACCCTGTCGCCGGAGTCCAACAGGATCGGGGCCCGGCTGCTCGGGCGGCCGCTCCTGCGCATCCGGGGCGAGGAGCTGCCAAGCGAAGGGATGGCATTGGGCGCCCTGCAGGTCCCGCCGTCGGGCCTCCCCACCGTCTTCCTGGCCGACCACCCGGTCACGGGAGGCTATCCGGTAATCGCGGTGGTCCGCCGGGGCGATCTGGACCTCCTGGCCCAGGCACGCCCGGGGCAGACCATCAAGTTCCTCGGCTGAGGCTTTCCATGCAAGGTCCAGCGTCAGCCGAACACCCAGTGCGCCACCGTGAAGATCGCCAGCCCCGCCAGGCCGCCCACCACAGTGCCGTTGATCCGGATGTACTGCAGATCCCTGCCCACCTGGAGTTCGATCTTGCGTGAGGTCTCCTCGGCATCCCAGCGGGCCACAGTGTCGCTGATGACCGCCGCGATGTCAGAGCGGTAGGTCTTGACGAGATAAGCCGCGGCGTCGCCAATCCAGGTGTTGACCTTGCCGGCAAGTTCTTCATCATTGACCAGCCGCGCGCCAAAGTCCCGCACGGCGCTTTTGAAACGGAGGGACAACTCGCTGTGGGGATCGTCGACGGCGGACAGCAGCGCGTTCTTGACGGTGCCCCACGTGCGGGAGGCAAGTTCGCGGATCTCGGGATCTCCCAGGATCTGCGCCTTGATGACCTCCGCCCGGGCAATCATCGCCTGGTCATGCTGGAGGTCCTGGGCGAGGTCGGTCAGGTAGGTGTCGATCGAACGCCGCACCTGGTGGTTTGGATCCTGCTGCACCGCCCGCACGAACCTGGAAAGCTCGACATGCACTTTGTCACCGACCAGGCCGTCCACGAAGGAGGGAACCCAGAGGGGCGAGCGGTCCGAAACCAGCCGGTTCACCGTGTTGCGGTTGGCCTCCACCCAGTCCACGGCCCGGTCCACCAGGAGGTCAACGAGCTTGTGGTGGTGGCCGTCAGCGAAGATCCGCTCGGCCATGCGGCCAACAGGCGGTCCCCAGGGCGGGGTGAGCAGGTGCTTCCTGACCATCGCCTCGATCACCGCCTGCACGTCGTCGTCATTCAGGACCTTGAAGGCACCCCGGATCGCGGCCCCGCCCTCCTTGGCAACGCGCTCGGCACCGCCGGGTCCGGCCAGCCAAGCCCCGGCCTTCCGGGCAATGTCCACGCTTTCAAGCTTTTCCCGGACCACCTGCTCCGAAAGGAAGTTGGTCTTGACGAAGTCGCTGAGGGACTCGCCAATCTGGTCCTTTCGGCGCGGAATGATGGCCGTATGCGGGATTTTCAGCCCCATGGGGTACTTGAAAAGCGCGGTCACCGCGAACCAGTCGGCCAGCGCACCCACCATGCCGCCCTCGGCCGCGGCCCGTACATACTCCAGCCACGGATACTGCTTCTGCAGGGCGAACGCAATCGTAAAAACCACGGCCATGGCAAGCAGGAGGGCTAGGGCCAAGGTCTTCATGCGGCGCAACGCAGCGGCTTTTTCGAGGTCGTTACCCAAGGGTTCGACGCCGCTGTCCCCGGCTGGCGCCGTCGAATCTTGGGTCGGCACTGCGCGATCGCGGGCAGGAGCCTCGGCGACGGAGGTTGGTTCAGAGTTCACCTGCATGTGCCCAGCGTAACGCCGCTGCCGTCTCCCGGTGGGCTACCGTTTGATCATGACAGTCGACGAGTCAGTGCCCGGCCGGCCCGGTGAGCAGTTCCTGCCCCGCCGTCCCAAGGTGTTCGCGCACCGGGGTTCCAGCCATGCCTTCGCCGAACACACCCGGGCCGCCTACCTGAAAGCCCTTGCAGATGGCGCGGACGGGGTTGAGTGCGACGTCCATCTGACCAAGGACCAGCATGTCGTCCTGCTCCACGATGCGAACCTGGACCGCACTTCCGACGGCACAGGGCCTGTGGCCGACCGCACGCTCCGCCAACTCCGTTCCCTGGATTTCTCATCCTGGAAAGGCGTCCGCATTCCCGAGGAATTCGGCGGCATCGCGGACCAGCTGTTGACGCTCGGCGCGCTCGTGGACATCCTTCGAAGCGCTGGCCGGCCGGTGGCGCTCGCCATTGAGCTGAAACATCCCAGCCCCTTCCAACTGAAACTCGAGGACCGGGTGCTGGAGGTGCTCCGGGGGCATGGCTGGACGCCCGGAGACTCCATGCTGGACAACATCCACGTCACATTCATGAGCTTCAGCCCCGAGGCCGTGAGGCACCTGCTCAAGAGCGTGCCGGCCGAATTCATCTGCCAGCTGGTGGACGACGTGAATGTGTCGGAGCTCCGCCAGGAACTTGGCCTGGGAGCCTTCACCGCGGGGGCCGCTGCCAAAGTCATGAAGGCCGCACAGCTCGAGGGCGAGCGGATCCTTGACGAACGCCAGGTTGGCATAGCGGGGCCCGGCGTTGATTATGTGAGGCAGCATGCCCGGACCGTGCAGCGCTGGCTGGACTCCGGCCTGCGCTTCCGCGTCTGGACAGTAGACACCGAACAGGACGTTGCCCTTTGCCAGGGTCTTGGCGTGCACGAGATCACCACCAATAAGCCCGCCCAAGTATTGGCGCAGGTTTTGGCCTAACAAGCTCGACCACCAGAAGACCAGCAACTCCGTGGTTTTAGTCCACTGCGTTTAGTACTCCATGGAACGCTGTGGTTGCATGGAGGCATGCTCCCTCAACGGTCAAACACCTCGATCCGGACCGTATGGACTGTGGCCCACAGTGCGCTGCTTCTTGCCAGCGCCATGAAGCATTTCCGCGAGCCGCACCTCTTCTATCCCTTGGTTCCGGACTTCCTATGCCGGCCGGATCAGGCCGAGCCAGAGGCCACGGCCCCTGGGCTCAACGGACACCTGGCGGTCCTGTCCAGGGAAGAATGGGTGGCAGTCAGCGGACTCCTCCAGGTGACGGCCGCCGTCGGGCTTCTCCTCCCGCCCACGCGCCGAGCCGCCTCCACGCTGTCGACGGCGCTGTTCGTCGCCCACGCAGCCGGCCTGCTGGCCGGGATGAAGAAGGGGACGGTGCTGGAGGGGACGGTGAAGCCTTGGGCGAAGCGCCGGGAGCAGTGAACTACAAGGACATGAAGCTGCGGGAGTCACCCGCATTCAAGGTCGCCTTGTCGCTGAGCTTTGCCACCGGCCTTTACGGCGTGTCCTTCGGCGCCCTGTCCGTGGCTTCCGGCTTTGACGTGTGGCAGACAATGGCGCTGAGCCTGCTGATGTTCAGCGGCGGATCCCAGTTCGCCCTGATCGGCGTTGTGGCCGGGGGCGGCTCGGGTATTGCGGCAATGACGGCTGCGGCCCTCCTGGGACTCCGCAACGGCATCTACGGCATGCAAATGAACGCCATGATGCACCCTCGTGGGTGGCGACGATATGCTGCGGCCCAGTTCACCATTGACGAAACTACTGCTACCGCCCTCGGACAACCGGATCCACACGAGCAAAAGCGTGGCTTCTGGACTGCAGGCCTGAGCATCTTCGTGCTGTGGAACCTGTTCACGGCCGTGGGGGCGCTCGCCGGCGATGCCATGGGCGACCCCAAGCAGTGGGGGCTCGACGGCGCTTCGGTTGCGGCGTTCCTCGGCCTGCTGTGGCCCAGGCTCAAGGGACGCGAGCCGTGGGCTATTGCGGCCGCTTGTGCCTTGGCAACAGTCCTGGCCGTACCGTTCGTCCCAGCCGGAGTGCCCATCCTGATCGCCGGGGTCGTGGCCGGCACACTTGGCTGGCTCAGTCACGGCCGGAGCGACGAGGGCATGGAACCCGACGTCGATCCTTATGGTCACGGCCACGGTCACGGCCAAGCCCACGGCCACAGGGGGCAGGACTAAATGGAGCTGTGGATATGGATCCTGGTGGCCTGCGCAGTGGCGTACGCTACCAAGCTCGCAGGCTATTTTGTTCCGGGCAAACTCCTCAAGAGCCCGCGGATGACGCGCGTAGCCGGGACCATGACGATCGGCCTGCTGGCCTCCCTGACCGTGGTCAACGCCACGGCCGCCGGCCAGTCGGTAGTGCTGGACGCAAGACTCGGAGCCCTGGCGGTGGCCGCCGTCGCCCTGTGGCTCCGGGCGCCGTTCCTGGTGGTGGTGTTGTCAGGGGCCGCCGCGGCGGCAGGGCTCAGGATGCTTGGCTGGAGCTGAAAGCTACAACGTCATCCCGGGGATCGGCGTCTGTGGCGGCAGCGGCCGCGCCAGGCGCTCGGTGCGGATGGCGTCCTCCACCAGGGCCACCGGACGGTCCCAGGAATTAGACCCGGGCTCCATGGTGTCCACGGCGCCGATCAGCATGGCGAGCATCCTGACCATGTCTTCAATGGTGATGTCGCGGCGGATCGAGCCCTGGCCCTGCGCCCGGATCAGCAGCACGCCCACCGATTCGATCAGGCCGCGGGTGATGCCTGACAGCAATCCGCGGCGGCCGGCCACCGCCCCCAGCAGGTTGGCGTCCTCGCTGGCCACCTGCATAACGGCGTCGATTACACGGAACAGCCCGACGGCAGCGTCCATGCCGTCAAGCGCCTCGGCCACTACCGGGTCCACATTCCGGCGGAGCTGCCGTGACAGCGCGGCCAGCACCAACTGTTCCTTGTCCGAGAAGTTTCGGAACAGCGTGGCAGGGCCAACTCCGGCGGTCACGGCGATGGTCTGGAGGGGAACTTCGGGGCCCTGTTCGCGGAAGCACTGGCGTGCGGCGGTGATGATTTTGTCTACGTTGCGTGCCGCGTCGGCGCGAAGGGGCTTGCGTTCAAGGGGCCGGTCCATGCTGTCACATTAGCAACGCAGCACCCAGCACCGGCTGTTACTTGTAAGTAGCAGGCAATATGGCACTTTTCACGTGAAACACTGGGCTCATGTTGCTCGCTTTCTCAGTTGCCCCCTCCGGCCAGCCGCCTGCTGCTCCCGATGCTGCCGCACCTGCCCCTGCCGCTGGTCGGCCCGCTGATGCCTCCGTCCATGACGCCGTGGCTGAGGCCGTAAAAATCGTCCGCGAATCAGGACTGCCCAACCACACCGACTCAATGTTCACCACCATTGAGGGAGAGTGGGACGAGGTGTTCGACGTCGTCAAGCGCGCCACGGAAGCTGTGGGGAAATACGGCAGCCGGGTGTCCCTGGTGATCAAGGCAGACATTCGCCCGGGCTACACCGGTGAGCTCACCGGCAAGGTGGAGCGGCTCGAAAACGCTATTGCCGACGCCAGCTAGGAGCCAGAGTGGCTAGCTGCAAGACTAGCTAGCTGCAAGACTGGGCCGCATGATTGAACATGACGCCCAGCCCGGCTGGGTAGCCGTTGAAAAGTACTTGTCCGACGTCGTCGTCCAGCCCGACGCGGCCTTGCAGCGGGCGGTGCGCACCGCCGTCGACGCCGACATGCCGCGCATCGAGGTCGCCCCCAACGCCGGGAAACTGCTCAAGCTCCTCGTTCAGGTGTCAGGCGCCCGCAGGGTGCTGGAGATCGGGACGCTGGCCGGCTTCAGCACAATCTGGATGGCGCGCGGACTGCCCGACGACGGCAGGCTGCTCACGTGCGAATACCTCCCCAAACATGCTGCGGTGGCGCGCACCAACGTGGATGCCGCCGGGATCGGCCACAAGGTTGAAATCCGGGTCGGCGCGGCCCTGGACACACTTCAGGTGCTGGCTGACCTTGGAGTGGAGCCCTTCGACTTCGTGTTCATCGACGCCGACAAAGAGAACGACTCGCACTACCTCGAGTGGGCCATCCGCCTGGGACGTCCGGGTACCACGATCGTTGTGGACAACGTCATCTGGGAGGGCGCGATCCTAGAGCCGGAACGGGATGAGGTCAACGCGCCCGGCATCGTCAGCGCCTTGGAGATGATGGGCAGGGATCCACGTCTGGATGCGACCGCGATCCAGACCGTCGGCACGAAGGGTTGGGACGGCTTCGCGCTGGCTGTCGTGAAATAGGTGCTGTACTAGGCGCTGTCACCGCCTTCCGCTGTCCTCGCGACCGGAGTCCTCGCGCTGGCTGCGTCCGCCGTGGTCGTCCTGGTGCTGGGAGTCCTCGCGGCTATGCCGTTCCCGCAGTTCCCGCCCGTGACGGACATCCTCTTCCTCGCGCTCCTGGAGCTTGTCGCTCTGCTTGGTGTCCCGCGGCGGCAGTTGGAGGGTTTCCTCAGCCTCGATTCCCGCTTGCAGCTGGCGTCCCCGCTCCATCTCGGCGTCGAACTCCGCTCCGAACAGCAAGGACATGTTCATGATCCACAGCCAAAGCAGCAGGACGATGACGCCGCCGATCGCTCCGTAGGTCCTGTTGTAGTTGCTGAAGTTGGCCACATAGAAACCAAAGCCCAGCGAGGCCAGCACAAAAACAACAAGGGCAATGAATGAACCGATGCTCATCCAGCGGAACTTGGGTTGTTTCACGTTGGGCGTGGAGTAGTAGAGGATTGCGATCAGCAGGACCACGAGGGCCACGATGACGGGCCACTTGGCGATGTTCCAGGCTGTGAGAAACGCGCCGCCTAGGCCTATGACGTTACCGACGGCTTCTGCAACAGGGCCGGTCAGCACCAGCATGGCGGCAAGCACTGCGACAATGAGCACCGAAGCCACGGTGACTCCGAGCATCGTTCCGCGGAGTTTGACGAATCCGCGGCCCTCGTCGATTTCATAGACCCGGTTCATAGCCCGTCCGAAGGCTCCGACATAGCCCGCCGCCGACCAGAGGCCTGCCGCGATACCAACTACCAGTGTGAGCCCGGCGGCGGGGGATGAGACAAGCTCTTGCACGGGGTCCCGGATGATGTCTACGGTGCCGCCCGGCGCTATTCCTTGGGCGATCTCCAGGACGGCGGACGTGGTCCTTTCCGCCTGCCCGAAAACGCCAAGCAGGGAGACAAGGGCCAGCAGTCCCGGGAACAGTGACAGGACTGCGTAATAGGTGAGCGCAGCCGAGAGGTCCGGACACTGATCGCGAGTGAATTCCCGGAACGTCTTCTTGGCTACGTATGTCCACGATGGCTTCGTGATATCGGTCGGACTGTCCGGCTTCCGCGCGTCATCCGGGGCGGGCGCAGTGCTGGCTTTGGCCGTACTGGCTTCCGACTGCGGGGTATCCCCGGTGCCATCGTTCGGCGTCGTTGTTGCGTCCTTCGCCATGGGAATCTTCCTTACCGCTTGCTGATTTCATAGGGTGTTTTGCCGAAAGCGCTGCGAAACGCAGGCCGGCCGCCACGCAGGGCTGCGGGGCGGCCGGACGCTTCCAAGTGCTTTTCGTCAGGCGCCCTGGACGTTGCCTTTGGCGTCGTCGGCCCGGTCCTTGACATCCTCGACGGCGGTCTGGCCCTCCTCCTTGATGTGTTCCTTGGCGTCCATGGCGGTTGTCTTGACGCTTTCCATGGCCTCCTGGGCTGGTTCCTTCAGGCCTTCCGCTACCTCCTTTGCAGCTTCCGTCAGTTGCGTTTTGACGGGTTCGGCAGCGGACTTCACGGCCTCGGCTGCTTGCCGCTCCTTCTGGCTTGGCGGGATGAGTGAGCCGGCGAGCAGGCCCGCCCCGAAAGCGATCAGCCCTGCGGCCAGCGGATTGCCCTGGGCTTTGGCAGCGACCCGTTGTGGCGCCTCGCTGATGGCCTCGCCGGCATCGCTCATTGCCGAGCCGGCGTCATCCATGGCGGATCGTACGTTCTGCCTGGTGTCGTCCGCGGCACCCATGACATTCTCCTTTACACCGAAGATGGCGTTCCTGACTTTTTCGGTTCGCCGCTGGATAATGTGCGACGGGGTGACTTTGTCTGCCACCGCGTCAACGTTCGTGCCAAGGCGGCGGCGGGTCTGTTCAATGTCGGCGCGGATGACGTCGGGTTTATCGCTCATCGTGTTCCCTCGCTTGGTTTCAATGTTGGTGGAATTTCCTGGAGCGTTTCGGCGGTGCGGGGCATGCCTTGGATCGCCTTGAGCTCCCTACGGCCCACAGCAGCCAGGATGGCGGCAATGATGCCCCAGATCACGGCTACCACTACCGCGGACCAGCCGAGCCCTATGACCAAACCCAGGGCGTACCACAGCGCGAAGGAGAGGAAGAGGAGGACAAAGTGTCCTGCCACGCCCGCTCCCGCCAACATTCCGCTTCCCTTGCCGGCCCGGGTTGCGGACTGCTTCAGCTCGACCTTGGCCAGTTCTACTTCCTGGCGCATCAGGGTGGAAATGTCTCGCGTCACCTCTCCCAGAAGGTCTCCAAGGGAGTTTGTTTCGGCCTTGGCGTGCGCTTCTGAATCCGGGATTTCGCTGCTCATATTTGTCGGCCACCTTCAGTAAAGTAGGGATCCTCCTCCGGCCGGCTCGGGATACCGCCTCCGGCAGCTCCCGCTGTCGTGACGTCGGGGCCCGGCAGCTCGACGGTTGGCGGCGGTACGGCCGTGCCCGCCGTTGGAGGGCCAGCAAGCGGTGTGCCTGGTGCCTGATAAGTGCCTGGTGCCCGATAAGTGGGCGACACTGAACCGCTCCTTGACCCGGAATCCGGCGCGCCGGCACTCAGGCTCCTGCTGAGGCGTCCGGCCAGCACACCGGCACCTGCCGCGATCAGGAGGAACGTGCCAGGCCGCTGGCGGGCGAAGGACTTCACTTCGTCAAGCAGGGAGCCAGGGTCCCTTCCTTCGAGCCAGGAGGCGATGGAGGTGGAGCGCTCGGCGGCCTGCTTCACCAGGTCGGATGCGACGCCGGGCTGGTCCGAGGCGTTGGCCATGGTGCGCAGCTGGTCGGCGACGGACTTCAGGCCTTGTGCCACTTTCTGCTGCTGGGTTCCGGCCTGGTCGGTCAGGTCCGTCTTGGCCTGGTCGAGGAGATTCCTCGCGCTGCTCTTGGCTTCTTCGGCGACATTGGCGGCTTCAGACTTGGCTGTTTCCGCCACGCCGCGGGCAGATTCCTTGGCTTGCCGGGCAACTTCGCTCGCTTCCTCCTTAGCGACGTCGGCTTTGCCGCCCATGGCCCCAGTGGTCTCTGTTCCGGTGGTTCCGGTGGTTCCCATGCTCGTGGTTCCCATTCCGGTGGTGCCCATCTGGGTAGTTCCGGTCCCGGTGGTTCCGGACGTGTCAGAATACGTTTCCGTTTCATCAAGGGGTGTGGACGCCGGCGGCAGGGGATTGCCGTAGGCGTCGGTTTTCTGCTCGGCCGGCGTACGAGGCCTGTAACTCCCGTCCTGCGGCCATTGGTTCTCTGTCATCTTCGCTCTCTTTCCAAGAAGGTCGGCTGCTGATCAAGAACCAGCATCACTGGCCCTAAAATAGTAAGCACGATTACTACCTAATAGTAAGTACCCTTTGTTTTACTTTCGGAAAGAGCTCCAGCTGTTGAGGCTGTTGAGGACTATGCGTTCCGAACTACTCTTGACGGATGGCTTTCACCCTTCGTCCCGGCACTGTGGATGACGCCGAAACCATGGTCCGCATGCACATCATGTCTTGGCGCGAGAGCTATGCCCACCTGCTTCCGGAAGAATTCTTTGCTGAGCGTGAGGCGAATATCGGGGCTCAGATCGAGCGCCAGAGGACTTCGAACTTAGGCTCAGCTGTTCCCTTGCTGGCCCACGACGACGACGGATGCCTGGTAGGCATCGCGGCTGCGGGGCCAGGCCGCGACGAGGACAGCCCACACCTTCTGGAGCTGTATATGCTGTACACCCTTCGGCGGGTACACGGGGCAGGAGTGGGGCAGGCCCTGGTTGATGCCCTGCTGTCGGGGGAAGCAGCTTACCTCTGGGTCCTAGAGGGCAACCCACGGGCACAGGCCTTCTACCGGAGGAACGGGTTCGAGCCCGATGGCAAGCGGCAGCTGCTGCCCCCGCGGTGGTACGAACTGCCGGAGATCCGCATGGTGCGGCCCGCCGTCGGGCGCTGAGACGCCGTAGGGCATTGAGGCGCGTCCCCGCCGTCGGGCGTTTAAGTGGGCCCGGCCGCCGGGATCGGGGACCAAAGACCCAAGACAGCCCGTATGTAGTGGCGTCAACTGGTAGTAGCCCGAGTGGGAGGTTGCAATGGAAAAGATTACGATCATCGGCACCGGAATGATGGCACGGAGCCTGGCCAAGACTGTTCTCCTGGCGGACCGGTCGCTGCAGATCTTGGGACGCAATGAAACCAAGGTCCGCGACTTGGTCGAGTCCCTGGATCCTGGAGCCGCAGGAGGGGCTCTGGGAGACCCGATCGAAGGCGAGATAGTCTTCCTGGCCGTTCCCTATACCGAGACGGGGAATGCCATCAAAGAGCTCGGCCAAGGACTCGAGGGGCGGGTCGTGGTTGACATCAGCAACCCTCTTGACGCCTCAAGCTTCGACCGCATGCTGACACCGCCTGGTATATCGGCCGCAGAAGAGACCGCCGAACTGCTGTCCGGCCGGGCCGACGTCGTGAAGGCGTTCAACACCGTCCTGTCGAAGACGCTGGAGGTGGGCTCTGTGGCAGGGCAGCACCTCGACGTGTTTGTGGCCGGCGACTCCGAGGCCGCCAAGGAAAAAGTCAGCGCCATGATAGCCCAGGCCCGAATGCGGCCCATCGACGCCGGGCCACTGCGGCGGGCCCGTGAACTGGAGTCCTTCATGCTGCTGATCATGGGGCTGCACGCGAGCGGGAAGCACGAGCATTTCAATTGGGACACCTCGCTGAGGATCCTGCCCTGAGTGGCCAAGCACGCGACGGCAAGAAATCGGCTGGTATTGACTAGGGTTGAAGTATGACTTCCTCCGCCACCCCATCGGCAACCAGCTGATGGCCAAGCGCAAGGGCGGCAAGCCCGTCGAAGTCACTGCCGGCACCCGTCTGGAGGGTCCCGCCGAGGGCGTGTATTACATCGACACAGGAGACTGTGAACTGGTCCAGGACCCCGACAACTCCAACGGTTGGCTGCTCCGCATCAACGGCGTGATGAGCTCTCACATCGACCTCGCCGATCCGTTGTTCCTGGACTTTGAATACATGCGCTGGATCGCCGCCCTGGTGGAATCCCGCTGGCGGCCCGAGACCAGGCCAAAACTCAGGCTCCTGCACCTCGGTGGGGGAGCGTGCTCCCTGGCGCGGTATTTCAATGCCGCCTACCCCCAGGCCCGGCAAGTGGTCGTGGAACTCGACGGGAAGCTGGCCGACTACGTCCGCGGCTGGTTCGACCTGCCAAAGGCCCCGCTGCTGCGCATCAGGGTAGGGGAGGCGCGGACGGTCACCGAGAGCCTCACCCCCCAAACAAGGGATGTCATCATCCGCGACGTCTTCGCAGGGGCGCTTACTCCGCTGGCCCTGACTACCCGGGAATTCAACGACCACGTGGATCGGGTGCTGGCCCCTGGCGGGCTCTACGTGGCCAACTCCGGGGACGCCCCGGATCTCAGGAGCGCCCGTGAGGATGCAGCCACCATCGCTGCCACGTTCGAGCACACCATGATCATCGCGGATCCGGCCATGCTTAAGGGCCGCCGTTATGGAAACATGGTTATGGCGGGTAGCCATGAGCCGTTCGACGACGACCCCCAGCTCGCGCGGAGACTGCTGGGTGGCGCTGTCCCGGCCCATATCTGGGATGACGCAAAGGTGCGCGCATTCGCCGCCGGGTCAACCGTCCGACACGATACGCCGCTGATGGTCCAGCCCGCTGTGGATGAGCTTGCCAGTGGTGGATGAGCTTGCCGCTTGTGGTTGAGGGTGTCGAAACCCTGAACCGGACTCTGCTTACAATCGACTGGTATCGACTATTGAGGGAATCATGAAGAAACTCACTACTGCCTTGCTCGCTGCCGGGCTCCTCGTTTCCGCGTCCGCGTGCGCTGCGCCGAAGCTGACCACCGCAGAAACCTGTGACCGGGTCAACCTCGTTGTGTCGAGCCCCACCGGAAATATGGGCAAGACGGGAATGACCCGGCTGGCCAACGCGATCCGGCCCATTGAGGCGGTGTCTTCGGACGATTTACAGCCCTCGCTCAAGGCAATCCTGGACTACGCCGACGAATCCGTGAAAGAGCACCCGGATTCCGCACGGATGGCCGAGCTCCAGGCAGGCTTCCAGAACGCAGGAAGCACCTACAGCCAGATCTGCGGCGCCGGCCAGGCCGGCGGCTAAGCCCTTAGTGGCTTGGCTGGGGCCACGACCGCCGGGTCCGTCTACCGAGTAGTGCCTCGCGCTGCACTACCGTCTGGTCGCGGATAGCCTGCACAACGGCAGCGACGGCGGGCCGCCGCATCGAGTCGGGTCGCAGCACCATCCAGTAGGGGAGCCGCTCGGCGAAGGCCTCGGGCAGCAGCCTGACCAGGTCATCGTGGAGATCAGCCATGAAGCAGGGCAGGAAGCCGACGCCGGCCCCCGCACGGGTGGCCTCCACGTGTACAAACACGTTCGTGGAACTTAGCCCGTCCCGCATCGCGGGCACGAGGCGGCGCGGTGCGTCCAGGTCATCCACCTGCAGCATGGAATCCACGAAGTAGACGAGTTGGTGATGCGCCAGCTTGTCCACCGTTGCGGGCATGCCGTATTCATCCAGGTATGCGCGGGAAGCGTACATCCCCAGCACGTACTCGCCCAGCTGGAAAGCCTCGGCCCGGTGCACCTGCGGCTCGCCGACCACCACCTCAATATCCAAGCCCGAACGCTGCTGCAGTGCCCGCCGAGTCACGGTCACGATTTCCACGCTGAGCCCCGGATGCTCCCGCCTCAGGCGGGCAACGGCAGGAGCCGCGATGTACGCGCTGAAGCCGTCGGTTGCGGTCATGCGAACGACGCCGGTGATTGGATCCGGAGCTCGATCGGCCTGCCCAAGAAGTCCGACGGCCGCCTCCACCTGTTCGGCGATGGCCACGGCTTGCGCGCCAAGGTCCGTGACTTCCCAGCCGCCGGCGGCCCGGGCGAGAACGCGACCGCCGAGGGCCTTTTCCAAGGCCGCGATCCTTCGCGAAACTGTGGTGTGGTTCAAGCCCAAGGCCTGGGCCGCCGTCGTAAATTTCCCCGACCGGGAAACGGCGAGCAGGACAAGCAGGTCATCTGGATTGGGGTTCATCTCTGCAATTCTGCACATGCGCGGTGCCGATTTGGCCATTGAGCCGCCCTGAATGTGCGGCAATACTCATTGAAGCATTCCCGTGCTGTAGATCACAGCCAAGACGGATCACAGTGCGTGTCAACGAGGACACTAAGGAGATGGACATGAGCGTAGGACAACGCTCCGGACAAACAGCCGGTAAGGGTTCCGGCCTGAAAAAGATCGTGGCCGCCTCGATGGTGGGCACCGTGGTGGAGTGGTACGAATTCTTCCTCTACGCCACCGCCGCAACGCTTGTATTCGGCAAGTACTTCTTCCCGAGCACAGGCAACGAACTGGATGGAGTTATCCAGGCCTTCCTGACGTACGCCGTAGGCTTCGTTGCCCGTCCGCTTGGCGGAATTGTCTTCGGCCAGATCGGCGACAAGCTGGGCCGCAAGCCCACGCTGCAGCTCACCATCATCATCGTGGGAGTCTCCACTTTCCTGATGGGGTGCCTGCCGGGCTTCGCCGAACTCGGGTACATCGCCCCGGCGCTCCTCGTGGGCCTGCGCTTTATCCAGGGCTTCGCGCTGGGTGGGGAATGGGGCGGCGCGGTGCTCCTCGTGGCCGAGCACAGCCCGAACGACTCGCGCGGTTTCTGGTCCAGCTGGCCACAGGCGGCTGTCCCGGTAGGCAACCTGCTGGCCACCCTGGTGCTGTTCATCATGTCCAAGGCCCTCAGCAGCGCAGACTTCCTCGGCTGGGGCTGGCGCGTCGCGTTCTGGCTCTCCGCCGTTATCGTGTTCGTCGGCTACTATATCCGGACGCACGTGACCGAGGCGCCCATCTTCCTCGAGGCCAAGGCCCAGGTGGAAAAGGAGCAGGCCGTCAGCTACGGCGTCGGTGAGGTCCTGCGCAAGTATCCCAAGGGCATTCTCCAGGCCATGGGACTGCGCTTCGCGGAAAACATCATGTACTACCTCGTGGTCAGCTTCTCGATCGTGTACCTCAAGAGCGTCCACCAGTACGACACCTCCTCGCTGCTCCTGGCACTCCTGATCGCCCACGTGGTGCATTTTGCGGTCATTCCGCAGGTGGGCCGACTGGTGGATTCCTGGGGACGCAGGCCCGTCTACCTGGTCGGGGCTATCTCCGGCGCGGTATGGCCGTTCTTCGCCTTCCCGATGTTTGATACCAGGAACGCGCTGATTATCGTCCTGGCCGTGACCATCGGCCTCTGCCTGCACGCCTTTATGTACGCTGGACAGCCCGCCATCATGTCCGAGCTATTCCCCACCCGGATGCGCTACTCAGGCGTATCCCTCGGCTCGCAGGTTACCTCGATCTTCGCCGGTTCCCTTGCCCCGCTGCTCGCCACGCAATGGCTCAAGGACACCGGATCCTGGCTGCCCACCGCGATCTACCTGGTAGTTGCCTGCGCCGTCACCACGGTTGCCGTGCTGACACTTCGGGAGACCAAGGGCATCGCGCTGGAAGAAGTGGATAACGCCGACGCCGAGCGCCACGGCCTCGCCACTACCTCGGCAACCCGATAGGGGCCCGGACCCATGGAGAATGCATTCAACGGACGCAAGGCACTTATCACTGGCGGGGCAAGCGGGATCGGGGCAGCTTGTGCCCGGGCTCTTGCGGCACGCGGTGCGAAAGTGGTGGTGGCCGACGTCGATGCCTCCGCGGCGACCGCGCTCGCCGACGAACTCGGGGGCACCGCCTGGGCGGTCGACCTGCTCGACACAGGCGCGCTGGCCGCGCTCAGCCTGGATTGCGACATCCTGGTCAACAACGCCGGCATCCAGAAGATCGCGCCCATTGAGGAGTTTGAACCCGCCGAATTCCGCAGAATCCTTGCGCTGATGCTCGAGGCTCCGTTCCTGCTGATCCGTGCCGCCCTGCCGCACATGTATGCCAACCGCTTCGGCCGCATCATCAATCTCTCCTCGGTGCACGGGTTGCGCGCCTCCCCATACAAGAGCGCATACGTTTCTGCCAAGCACGGGCTGGAAGGGTTGAGCAAGGTCACGGCGCTTGAGGGCGGGGAGCACGGCGTCACGTCCAACTGCGTCAATCCCGGCTACGTCCGGACCCCACTGGTGGAGAAGCAGATCGCGGACCAGGCACAGGTGCACGGCATCCCGGAAGCGGAGGTGCTGTCCAGGGTGATGCTTACGGAGTCAGCCATCAAACGGCTTGTGGAACCCGAAGAGGTGGCCTCGCTGGTGGTGTGGCTCGCTTCGGACGACGCCGGCATGGTCACCGGCGCCAGCTACACGATGGACGGTGGGTGGTCGGCGAAGTAGTGCAGGACGCCTGCCCCTATTCAACTGCGCCTACTCGACGAGGCGGAGCATCCGGTAGTCGTACAGGACCAGGTCGTCCCCAAGGGTCCTTAGCCCGACGAGATTGCCCTGCTTGAGCTCAACGATCCCTTCGATTCTGCCAACAAAGGGATCATCTGTGACGACGCAGTCGCCGATTCCGTACGGTACCATCGCCGCCCGCAGACGGGTCAGGACTGCCGTCAATAGCGAAGGAAACTGCCACCTGGTGGCGGATACCCGCTCCTTGGCTTCCGGCATGGGGATCACTCCTCTGCAGTGGGGGATTTTGAGAGCCGGACGGCGGCTTTCTTACCTCCGGCCGAGCATGCATCCACTGTAGAAAAGTAGTCACTTGTGTCACATCAGTAACAATTACCTCATTTTTCACAGCGCTTAAGGCAGTCAGGCGATGAGGTACTCAGTTTCGTCAGGACGAGTACTTGCCGGCCGCCCGCTAAGAGCTCTTGTTGCCTGTGAGCACGAGCGTTCCGCCCAAGCCGATCATCATCACTCCACCCGTGGCACTAACGGCAGAAACCCTGCGGGGCGACCGGGCGAACCATTGCCGTGCAGTGCCTGCGGCAAGGGCCCAGACGCTGTCGGAAATCAGGGCTATCAAGAGGAACACGCCGCCCAGCGTGGCCAGTTGAAATGGAATAGCCCCCGCCGAGTAGTCAACGAATTGAGGCAAGACCGCCACGAAGAAGACAAGCGACTTGGGGTTTGTGGCCCCCACGATGAATCCCTCACCGAGGAGTCGTTTGGTGGATGCTGTCGGTGTGGGATCTGCGGCAGCTTTCGACCGTCCCTTGCGTTGTCGGATCGCTTGGACTCCGAGGTAGATAAGGTAGGCGGCGCCAATAAACTTGATGATCGTAAACAGCACGACTGACTGCGCGAGCACAACGCCGAGCCCGACGGCCACGGCTGCGATCTGCAGCATCTCGCCCAGGGTATTACCCAGGACGCTTAGCAACCCGCCTCGACGCCCCAGCGCGAGCGACCTTCCCACAACGAAAAGGACGCTCGGCCCCGGAACGGCGATGAGCAGCGCGGAAGCCAAGGAAAAGGTCAGGAGGTTGGTTGCAGGAACCATGCCTGATCCTAACCCCGGCGGATTCTGTTGCGGGAGGTTCCGCCGAGGTTAGGAGTATGGGAAGGCGGGTTCGAGTGTCGGGCTTAGCGGGCGGCAGCGCCGGCGTCGTCTGCAACGGGCACCACAGGCAGCGGCGACGTTTCGTCCACAAGCTCGGCCCGACGTCGTCCGTTCCCCCTGACCCACAGCCGGAAGGCGAGCACAAGCAGGCCTAGCCAGACGGCACCCACGTAGAGGGCTACGCGCGTGTCCTCGAACACGCCGAGGATGACGATCACCATGGCCATGAACAGAATGGTGAGGACCGAGGCAGCCGGCCAGAGGGGCGATGGAAACTCCGACGCCGGAAGTCCCTTGCGCGCGATCTCCCGCTTCATGGCCACGTGGGACGCGAGGATCATAACCCACACCCATACGGTGGCGAAGGTGGCGATGGAAGCGATCAGCACGAAGACGTCTTCAGGAATCACGGCATTGAGGACCACGCCCACCAGCAGGATTGCCGCCATCATGATCACGGTCATCCAAGGCACGCCGTGCCGGGATACTCGCCCAAAGCTTTGGGGCGCGTGGCCCTGCCTGGCAAGCCCGAACAGGATGCGTCCGGCCCCGAAAATGTCGCTGTTGATGGCCGAGAGCGCTGCGGTAATCACCACGGCATTCAGGATGTGCGGGGCGGCGGGGATGCCCAGCCCGCTGAAGATCTGCACGAACGGGCTGCCATTGCTGCCGATCTCGTTCCACGGGAACAGGCTCATGAGCACGCCCAGCGTGAGTACATAGAAGAGCAGAACTCGGACAGGAACCGTGTTTACGGCCTGGGGAATTACCTTTTTGGGATCTGCCGCCTCGCCGGCGGTGATGCCGATGGTTTCGATCCCGCCGAAGGCAAACATCACGACGGCGAACGCGGCGAGCAGCCCTTCGAAGCCGTTGGGGAACAACCCGCCGTGTTCCACAAGGTTTCCAAGGCCGGGCGTCACGGAAGCGCCTCCAGCCTGGAAGCCGAAGATGATGATGGCGGCACCGCCAGCGATCATGGCAATGATGGCAACGACCTTAATGAGCGAAAACCAGAACTCCAGCTCACCGAACACTTTGACGCTGAGGAGATTCAGCGCGGCGAGGAAGAAGATAATGGCCAGCACCCAGATCCAGCGCTCCACTTGGGGAAACCAGAACCCCATATAGATGCTGAAGGCGGTGACGTCAGCTATGGCCACGATGGCCATTTCGAAGACGTAGGTCCAGCCCGTGACAAAACCTGCCAAGGGACCGAGGTAGCGGCTGGCGTATTGCCCGAATGAGCCTGAAACTGGGTGCCGTACGGCCATCTCGCCAAGGGCGCGCATCACCATGAATACCGCTGCTCCGCCAATCATGTAGGCCAGCAGCACCGCGGGCCCGGCTTTTTGGATGGCGGACGCTGAACCGTAGAACAAGCCGGTTCCGATGGCCGAGCCGAGGGCCATGAAGCGGATGTGGCGGACGTTGAGCCCGCGGTTGAGGACGGCGCCGGCCGCCTGTAAGGACGCGTCCTTCATGGCCAGTGTTAATTGCTGCATGCGAAAAACCTTCTCGTCATTGGGAGGGGATCGCTATCCAGCAGACCATTTATGTGGAAAACGTGAGGGCCCTCACGACGCTTCGGTGTCTTCCATTCCAGACGTCCGCCCGCTTATCCGCCCACACCGTGTCGCTGGAGCCACATCTCCAGGACGGCGAGATGCCACAGGATGTTTCCCTTGGCTGAGGTGAAACGCTCGTTGGGAGTTCCCAGCAATCCCTCTATGTAGTCAGCCCGGAAGAGCCTGCGTTGTTTGGCCTCCGGGGCATGAAGCGCGTCATGGACCATCGTGAGGAACGGTTCATCAAGGTGGCGAAGGGCGGGAACGGGGAAGTAGCCTTTGGGCCGGTCAATGACGGCGGCGGGCAGGATGGTCCGGCCCACATCCTTCAGGATGCCTTTGCCTCCCTGGCCCATCTTCAGCCCTGGCGGGCAGGCGGCCGCGAGGGCGACGAGGTCCTGGTCCAGGAAGGGAACCCGTGCTTCCAGTCCCCAGGCCATAGTCATGCTGTCCACCCGCTTGACCGGATCGTCCGGCATCAGTACATGCGCGTCCAGTCGCAGCACGGCGTCGAGGGCAGTGTCTGCTCCGGGCGCATTCAACTCCTGCGCGAGCCTCCTGCGGCTTACGTCTGCAGCGCACAGCCACTCGGGCTCAAGTACTTCGCTCATCTCGCCGTGGCCCCGATCAGCAAAGGCTGCGGTGAAGGCCTCCAGGGCATTTTCCCGGGGGACATCCCTCGCAGGCTGATGGTAGGCGTAGCCCGCGAACACTTCGTCGGCGCCCTGCCCTGACTGGACCACTTTCACGTGCTCCGAGACGGCTTTGGACAGCAGGAAGAAAGCCGTGACGTCGTGACTGGCCATGGGTTCGGGCATAGCGGCAACAGCATGGCCGATCGCCGGCGCGAAGTCGGACACCGGGATGTGAAGGCGATGGTGATCGGTGCCAAAATGCCTGGCAATCAGGTCCGAGTACTTAAACTCATCGCCGCTTTCACCCCCGGCGCCGTCGAACCCGATGCTAAAAGTGCTCAGCCCGCTCTGGCCCGCCTCCACGAGCAGGGCGACCAGGAGGCTGGAGTCGAGGCCTCCGGACAGGAGCACCCCCACCGGAACGTCGGCAACAAGCCTGCGCTGGACAGCCGTACGCAGCGACGCGAGGATCGCCTCCTGCCAATCATCCGCCGTCCACGAGGCATGCTCTTCCCGACGGACGTAGTGAAGTCGGCCCAAGGC
>NZ_JAGGPK010000049.1 GCF_018613855.1 Arthrobacter sp. ISL-30 | reverse complement strand
ACGACCATATGACTCCACCCGGTCATAACGACATCTAATGCGAGTCAGATGGGTGTCAGCGGTACGGCCTGTGGAGGTTCTCCTTCGCTGAGGCTCGTGGGGAGGCGTCGGCGATCCACGGACCGGTCCCTTCGGACTGGTCCAGGATCCCGGCCTCCAGCCACCCGTAATCTCCGGCGAGGACCTTCGAGGACAGCGAGCGGTCGACGTCGTCCGTGTTCCGCCACAGCTGGTCAAAGTACTCGTCCACGCGGACCCGGGCCTGCTCGCAGTACGCTTCGGCGAGCTCGAACGCCGTCGCGCCCTTCTCCGGCGCGCTCCGCAGCAGCATCTCCGCCCGGGAGCAGCAGGCGGCCATGGCAAAGAGTTCGGCGCCGATATCGACGATCCGTCCCAGGAACGCCTGCTTGTGTTCCAGCCTGGCCTGCCAGCGGCCCATTCCGTAGAACGTCTGCCGGGCAAGCCGGCGGGAGGACCGCTCCACGAACCGCAATTGCCGCGCGAGCCGCCCAAACTCGGCGTAGGAGCGAGGATCCATACCGGCGCCGGCCACCAGCTTGGGCAGCCACTTGGCGTAAAAACCGGAAGCCCCGACGGCGGCGCGCGCCTTGTCCTGCAGGCTGGCATCCGCAGAGGCCAGGTCCCCGGCGGCAGCCAAATGTGCATCGACTGCTTCACGGGCTATCAGGAGCCTCATGATTTCGCTTGAACCTTCGAAGATCCGGTTGATCCGCATGTCCCTGAGCAGCTGTTCGGCCGGCACAGCGCGTTCGCCCCTTGCCCGCAGCGATTCCGCAGTCTCGAAGCCCCGACCGCCCCGGATCTGGACTAGTTCGTCGGCTACCCGATAACTCAGTTCAGTGGACCAGAGCTTCGCCAGGGCCGCCTCGATGCGCACATCCTTTTGGCCGGCATCCGCGAGTTCGGCCGACAATTCGAAGACCGCCTCCAGGGCGAAGGCGGTGGCGGCGATGAAAGCGACTTTCTTGCCCACGGCCTCATGCTTACCAATAGGCCGGCCCCACTGTGTGCGGGCAGTAGACCACTCACGCGCAATTTTGAGCGACCATTTGCCGGCGGCGACGCAAAGCGCCGGGATGGAGAGGCGGCCGGTGTTAAGGGTGGTGAGGGCAATCTTGAGTCCCTGGCCTTCTCGGCCGAGCCTGTTCGCCGCGGGTACCCGAACCTGGTGGAAGCGCGTTACTCCGTTTTCGATTCCCCGCAGGCCCATGAACGCATTCCGGTTTTCCACCGTGATTCCTGGGGTGTCCATCTCCACCACGAAGGCGGTGATTCCGCCTTTGTGCTTAGTCCCGTCCGGGCCGGTATGGGGCGGAACAACCGCCATCACCACCACCAGCTCGGCGACCACGCCGTTGGTGGTCCAGAGCTTAACGCCGTCCAGGATGTAGGAGGATCCGTCCTCGGAAGGTATGGCTGTGCAGCCCATCCGCGCGGGGTCGCTTCCGACGTCGGGTTCCGTTAGCAGGAACGCGGTGATGGCTCCCTTGGCGCACCGTGGCAGGTATTCCGACTTCTGCTCGGCGGTGCCAAAGACCTTGACGGGTTCGGGGACACCAATTGATTGATGCGCCGAAATCAATGCCCCGATGCTCGGATGGACCGATCCCAGGAGGGCAAGGGCCCGGCCGTAGTAAACCAGCGAGAGCCCCAGTCCGCCATATTCACGGGGGATCTTCATGCCGAAAACACCCAATTTGGAGAGGCCCACAAGGTATTCGTCCGGAATCTTCGCATCGCGTTCAATAACCCTGCCGGACATGGTTTTGCAGTACTTTTCCAGCCGTTCCATAAACGCCTCGCCGCGCTCCACATCGTCGGCTTCGGCCTGCGGCCAGGGATGGATCAGTCCGATGTTGAAGCTGCCCAGGTACAGTCCCTTGGCGAAGCTCGGACGGTCCCACTCGGTTTCGCGGGCAGCCTCCGCAACGGCGCGGGCTTCCTCAGCAGTGGCATTGGTAGCGCCCGCGGGATTGTTTCCTACAGTGCTGGTCCTGTTATCGGTGGCGGAGCTCATGGGTTATCTCCTCTGGCCGGTTGCTTGCCGGTGTGAGCCCAGGGTCCGCCTCGGGTGGGAACCCTTCAGCTGTCCCTTAATGCTACCCGCGGGTAGGTACCGGTGCTAGGGGACGACGAGGGCTGGAAATCCACTGGCAGTTCCACTTGGCCCGCGTGGTGGACAACCCGGCCCCAGGCGAAATTGATGCCATGCACCATGCTTCCAATAACAGCCTTGATGAAGTACCAAACCAATCCCGCTGAACCAAGCAGGACAATTGTGGCCAAGGCGGCGAGGGAAATGAAAACAACAATTACCGCGGCAAATACCAAAGTGCCGATAAAGACATACGTGGCTGTTTCCAGAGCCGTGAAATCGAACTGCATTGTTCCCCCTGTGCAACATTGCGTGAACCGAAATCGTAGACGTCGACGTCGACGTCGTTGACTAGAGACTAGGGTCGGAAGTTGAAAGCCAGCCAGCACGACGGCGTGTCGCACCAAGGTTGATATCGGATCGATACTCTACGCACTGGTAGGTCACGGAAAAGTCGCGGAAGCCTGGTTTTTCGCTTGACTGTGTTGCCTGCTTCTGACTGTTTGCCTGCTTCGTGGGCTCAGGCGAGCGAGAGGGTGAAGGCGAGGACGAACCCGGCCGCCGTACTCAAGGCGACTGCCGGACCTCCATGCTCATAGGCCTCCGGCATCAAGGTGTCCGCGAGGGAAGCAATCACGGCGCCGGCGGCGAAGGCCAGGGGCAGCGAAATTGTCTCAGGTTCGGTATTGGACAGGGGGCCCGCTCCCAGCACCACGGCAAATACCAGGAGGGCCGCGCAGATGAGCCACAATCCCAGGATCATGCCCACGGACCTTCCCTGGCTTCGCATGGACGAAGCGCCAACGAGCGCCTCAGGAAAGTTGGAAACGAAGATCGCCGCGAGCAGGGCAAGGCCACCCGTCCCTTCGCCAAGGGACACCCCAAGGGCGATGTTTTCCGGGACACCGTCCAGCGTCACCGCGGCCAACAACGCCATACCTGCAGCGCCCCTGGTCGAAGCGGTCGCCGCTGGCCGTTCAATCGCTGCCGCGTCCGTGTCCAGTTTCGCGCTTCCCGAGTACTCGTCGGCCGGGACCGAGCGGGATCCGGGCTGCGCCCAGCGGTCGAGCAGGGCGCTGAGGGCCGTAAACACAATGGCTCCGACAAGGAGGCCGAGAGCCGCGCGCCAAATACCGCCACGCTCATAGGCGTCCTGGAAAAGCTCGAATGCCAGGGCAGTAATCAGGGAGCCCGCCGCGAAAGACAGGAGAATTGCAAGGAGGCGCTTGGGCAATTCAAAGCGCACTCCGATAAACGCGCCGATTATCAGTGCACTGGATGCCACAATCCCAAATAGCAGCGACATTGCCATGATTCAGTATAGGAGCGGCCATTGTGGATTGCTCTGGAATTTCGTGCCCTTTTCAGTTCCTGTGGCGCCAGGCGTTCTGACTTGGCCGTCCCTGTTGCCGCCCGGGCCTCCCGCTAGGAATACTGGATAGATCAGGATCATCGGGGTGCCGATTGTGCTGAAGGCGGTGGCAGATGATGGGTGGCAGGGCAGCCGAAGAGTTTGAGCGCCGGTTGGCACGAGCTGCGGAACTGCGTGCTGCAGGGACCTCCGGCGGAAGCAAATCCGAGGACCCGGCCGCCCAGGGCATGCTTGATGAGCTCAACGAGAAGCGCAGGAAGATCAGCCACGCTGCCCGGGCCGATTACCTCATTCGCGATGCCATGGCCCGGGGTGAATTCGAAAACCTCAAATATGCCGGTAAACCGATCCCCGGCCTCGGAGAAGGCCATGATCCCGATTGGTGGGTCAAGGGCCTTATCCAGCGGGAGAATCTGACTGGCCTGGGACCGAAGGCGATCCTCCTTCGAACGGAGGACGCTGAGCTCGATGACCGGCTGGACACCCATTACTCGGAAAAACAGGTCCGCGAGATCCTGGAAGACTTCAACGCGCGCGTGATCGACGCGCGCCGGCAACTGCAGGGCGGTCCGCCCGTCGTGACCAAGACCCGCGACGTCGAGCTAGAGGTCCGGCGCTGGCAGGAGCGACGGGCCGCAGCGGCTTCCTCGGCGCCTACAGAGACGGAACCGGACCCCAAGCGACCCTGGTGGCGGCGGATCTGGAGCGGACCGTGGTAGGCGCAGCGGCGGCCTCCCCAGATTTGTCCGGAGCATCGGTACAGGCACGGCCCTTCTTCATCCCGTGGCTGGCAGGGCCTGTAGCGGTCGGCCTTGGCGTCACGGCCCACCTGGTGTCCGGCGGACCAGTGCCACCGGTCAGCGTTCTGCTCGCGCTCACTGCTTTGGTCAGCATGGTCGCTTCGCTGGTCGCAAGTCCCAAGGTGCCGGCTTGGGCACTCCTTGTCCTTTCGGGCGTGATCCAGCAGGCCCTGCACCTGGCGTTCGATGTGCTTGCCGGAGGGCCCGGGGAGGGACAGGGCGTGCACGGCCACGTCATCAGGTTCGAGGCGATCTCGGCCCCCATCTCGGCTGGGGCGGGGGAACACCTGAGCCACGTCATGCTTTTCACCCACATGGCGGCAGCGCTCCTGACCGCGTTCCTGCTCTCGAAAGCCGGCGCCACCATCCTGAAGACCAGGGAAAACATCAAACGCAGGAGGCAGCAGTGAGCTCAATCGAGGATGCATTAGCCGCCATTCCGCAGCCGCAACGTGATTCCCTCCAGCACATCATCGACGTCGCCCGTACGCTGGTGCCCGATGCTGTTGATGGCGTCAGCTACGGGGCGCCGGCGCTAAAAGTCGGGGGCAAGCCACTCATCGCGGTAACCGCCAGCGCGAGTCATCTTTCCGTTTTCCCGTTTTCGTCGGAAGTGATTGACGCCGTGCGCGACAGGCTCACCGGCTTTTCCCTGTCGAAGGGGACCATCCGCTTCACTCCTGAAAACCCGGTGCCGGAGGACGTCGTGGAGGACATCGTTCGTCTGCGGCTCGAGGAAATCACGGGCGGCTGAATACCGTCGCTCCTACTGGCGTTTTTCTTCGCGGACGGGCTTCAGGTGCGACGGCGTGCCGTCGCCTTGAACTGTCGGAAAGGTGCACGTGAATTCACCGCGGTAGCCGAAGAGGAAGCCGAAGACCGGGTTGCGTACCTGCATTTGGATCGTGAAAACCTGGCGGAGGTCGTCGTAGGACTCGTAAAGCTCAGCCGTGCCCGTAAGCGCGGGCGGGAACCTGAAACCGACGAATCCCTCATAGAAGCGTTGTCCCGTTGATCTCAGGCGAAGCGATCCGTCGTCGAGGACTTCGAGGGTGAGCCCTGTAGCCAAATGCTGATGAGTCCCCAGGTAGTCAATGATTCCGCCGGTTTCCTGGCTGTAGATCATGGTTGCGTCGAAGCGGCGCGTTTTGCCCGGGTTCACCTCAAGTGTTCGCACAAAGGTCACCGTCTTGCGGCCGAAGCTGTCGATGTAGGGATAGTTTTCAATCGAGAATGGAATGTCCTTGCCTCGTTGGGGGAACAGGATGTTTCGGAACGCTCCCAGACGGAGGAAAGGCACCGTCCACCAGGCCCCACGGCGCACTTCGGCGAAGGTCCCCTGCCCCACACAGGCGTATCCGGCGTCGACGTCCACGCCGAAACGACGTTGAAGCATGGGATGGAGTCGCTGGAAGTCGGCGCCCAAGGCCTGCTCGAAGATCGACGTCATGCAGGACTCCCATTTTCGCTATCGAGTGGCAGGAAATAGCCCTCCGGCTCGGCAAGCGGAGCCAGCGAAGCGGGCTCGACGGCGGATCTGGAGTCCGGCGGCCGCCTCAGGCAGCGGCGCGCACGCGGCACGATTGGAGGCGAAGGCACAACGACGGCGGCCGCGACCAGCGCGAAGCCCAGAAGCCTGCGGGTGTCTCCCCGATGAAAAGGGACCGTGGCAGAAGTGGCACGCGCTACGAGGGTGGAGCCGGTCAGGATCCCGGCCAGCCGCAGGAGGGAGTCCATGATCCACGCATTGCGGCTGCGCCCGGGATCGACATCTGATTCGGCCCATAGCCGAAGCCTGTCGAAACTCCACGCCGTCGCCCAGCCAAGTGCTGGACGGGAGACACGCCTGTCCAGCGTTCTGCCGAGTCTTCCCATCCCCGGCCGATAGTTGTAGCCGGTGATGAAACGGACGCCGTCCTTAGTGGGGATGTAGCGCCAGTAGCCGGCACCGGGGCCGATCGGGGAGAGCGGGTCCGACGTCGAGAACTTCAATACGGAGGTGGACTGCCCGTCTGGCTGGGACCGGGTGCCGAGGGAGGTTCCCGAGCCTCTGATGGTATGAAAGGGCAACCGGAACTCGTACCGGAAGAGTGCATGGCCTTCGGGTGTGAGGCCTGTTGGGACGATCCGGGAAAACCTCAAATCCCAGCGAGGGTGCTGCCCTGGGTCCTGGCTCAGCTCCCACAGTCGCTCAAGCGAGCTGCGAATCCTGGTTTCCACGTAGATCTGCCCGCGTCCCCCGCTGGACCTGCTCGACTCGCTGGATCCGCTCGACCCGCTGGATCTGGAAGCCGGCCCGGCTCCTGATTGTTCCCCCATCCCCGAATCATAAGCGCTATCGGCCCAGGGCGATGTGGCGAACTGCCTCTGATAATTCAGCCCTGTTCCGGCCCGCGGCTTTGGCCTCATACAACGCTGCGTCGGCCTCGTTGAGGAGGCGCTCGCTGCCCACCCGGTGTTCGGCCACATAAGCGGAGATGCCGGCGCTGATGGTCAGGACGCCGGAGCTGTTACCCGAATGCGGAATGCCCAGGGATTCGACGGCGGCGCGGGCCCGTTCGACGACGATCCGTGCAGCTGTCCACGATTGGTTCGGCAGGACGAGCAGGAACTCTTCACCGCCGAAGCGGTAGACGCCGTCGCGCTGCCTCACTTGGCGGGAAAGCGCTTCGGCAACAGTCCGCAGTGCGGCGTCACCGGCCTGGTGCCCGTAGATGTCGTTAAAGCTCTTGAAGTTATCCACATCGCACATGGCCACGCTGTAGTCCCATTCATACCGCTCACTGCGGCTGTGCAGGCCCTCCAGGTCCTCGGCCAGCCTGAGCCGGTTGTAGAGCTGGGTCAGCGGATCCGTTCGTGCCTGTTTAGTGAGGGCAAGCCGGTAACGCGCAAGGTCGGCGTGCAGTGATGTCACCCTCAGGGCAACAAGAAGGCGGGTGTGCAGGGTGAACGGGTCCAGCGGTTTGGTGACGTAGTCGTCGGCGCCGGCGTCCATTCCCGCCAGGACGTCATCCCGTGAATCCTGCGATGTCACCAGGACAAGGTAGGTGTAGGTGTCCCGCTCCTCCGCCCGGATTGCCCGGCAGAGCGACAGGCCGTCCAGCCCGGGCATCATCAAATCGGTGACGACGGCGTTGGGCTGGTGTTGCTTGTAGAGCTGCCAGGCGGCATCGCCGTCGGCCGCAACGATGCACTCATGGCCCGACTGTTCCACAGCGGCCTTGGCGACCAGGCGCGAGCCGAGGTCGTCGTCGGCCACGAGGACCTTCATGAGGCTCCGCTCAGAACATGGTCCAAGGCCCTGACCACGAGCCCAAGTTCCTCTTCCAGCCGACCCAGCACAGCGGGAGCGTCTCCTCGAGTCCTTTCGATTCGCTCCAGCTCAAAGCAGAGTGCTGCGGCGCGGCTGGCGCCTATATTGGCTGCAGCACCCTTCAGCTTATGGGCGGCTCGTCGGAGGGCGCCGTCGCCGTCGTCGTACAGCGCCTGCCTGATTGCCTGCAGGCTGGGCTCAACGTCGTTGCGGAAAGCCGCCGCGGCGGCCGGCAGGAGTCCCTGGCCGTCGGCTGGTCCCAGCTGCCGCAGGACGGCAAGCCGTGCTGGGTCAAGGGGTGGAGGACCGTTCGACGGCGGCTGGGGCAACGGATCGGTCTCCGGGAGGGCATCCCGCGGAACCCAGCTGTCCAGGACTTCCTCCAGCCGTACTAGGTCCAGGGGTTTCGTCAGGTAGTCATCCATCCCGGCCGCGAAGCAGCGCTCGCGGTCCTCGTCCAGGGCTCCGGCGGTCATGGCAATGATGGGCAAACTGAGATGGGCGCCGTGGCTTCGGATTCTGCGGGTCGCCTCAAAGCCGTCCATGACGGGCATGTGGCAGTCCATTAGCACCGCGGCGTACTGGTCCGAGGCCGCGGCGGAGACCGCCTGGGAACCGTTGGTGACGACGTCGACGTCGAACCCCATCCTTGAAACCATACTTCTGGCCACCAACTGGTTCACATCGTTGTCCTCGACCACCAGAACCCGACCACGGTACGGGGTGTCCTTTTTCGAGGGGTCAGGACGGGCGGGAACGCGCATGGCTGCCGCTGTGGCAGCCATGAGCCGCATGAGGCGGTCGTAGAATTCGGAACTCCGCACGGGCTTGGTCAGCCACTCCTGGACGCCGGCTTCAGCTAGCCGGGCCCGATCCACGTTCATGGTGGACGTGAGCATGATGATTCGGAGTGACTTCAGGGCTTCATCGCTACGGATTTCACGCGCCAGATCCAGGCCATTCATTCCTGGCATGCACATGTCCAGGACGGCAATATCGTAGGGTCGACCGGCGGCCGCCATTGCATGCAGCCGCCCCAGCGCCTGGGAGGCGCCTTCGACCGAATCGGCAGTCATTTTCCAGCCCGTGAGCTGGGATTCCAGGACCAGGCGATTCGTCGCGTTGTCATCGACCACAAGGACCTTGAGGCCAGCCAGCAGATCAGGCGCGGGAGCGGAGGCAACAGGCCATGGGACAGCGACGGGAAGCGGGATTCTGAACCAGAAGGTGCTGCCTTCACCGAGCGCGCTAGTGACGCCAATTTCTCCGTCCATTGCCTGTGTGAGCCGCTGGCAGATGGCAAGGCCCAGGCCTGTGCCGCCATAACGGCGAGTGGTGGAGGCATCCGCCTGGGAAAACGACTCGAAAAGCCTGCTGTGGTCGTCGGGGTCAATACCAATTCCCGTGTCGCGGACCTCGAAGCGCACCACCGCCTTGTCAGCCGCTTCCCCTACGATGTTGGCCTTGATGGCGACCTCTCCCTTGGCGGTGAACTTCACCGCGTTGGATGCCAGGTTCAGCAGTATCTGTCGAATTCGTCCGGCGTCCCCAATAAGCCGCTCGGGTACCTCGGGACTGCAGTAGCCGATCAATTCAAGGCCCTTCGCCTGTGCTGACTCCGCTAACAGGCCGGCTGCTTCCTCGACGAGGACCCGGGGGGAGAAGGAATCGACGTCCAGCTCTACCTTGCCCGCCTCCAGCTTGGAAAAATCGAGGATGTCGTTGATCAGGGCAAGGAGCGACTCGCCGGCGCCGCGGACACCTTCGGCATACTGCCGCTGCACCTCATCCAAAGGCGTCTCGAGCAGCAGCGCGGTCAGGCCGATGACTCCGTTCATGGGGGTGCGGATTTCGTGGCTCATGGTCGCGAGGAATTCGGATTTCAGGCGGCTGGATTCAAGGGCCGATTCACGTGCGGCCACGAGTTCCGCCTCCGCACGCCGTCGTTCAGTAATGTCCTGGGCGATGGTCGCCACGCCATGGATGCCGCCATCACCGATGATGGGCGACATGGTTACAGAGACCGGAACAATGGAACCGTCTCCGCGCACTCTTTCCGTTTCATACGTCCTGGTTTCGCCGCCTTGGGCGGCGGCTTCCAGTATGGCCCTTTCGCTTTCGTGAAGGTGCGGCGGAATGAGGAAGTCGCTGTGCCGACCTATGGCGTCTTCGGCGGGATAGCCGTAGATCCTTTCAGCTCCCGGATTCCAGCTCGTAACCACGCCGTCGCGCGTCTTGCCGACGATGGCGTCTGCGGAGGAGTTAACAATGGCGCCAAGGCCTTCGAGTTGTGCGGTACGCTCGGCCACCTTGTCCTCCAGGCCGCGTGTAAGCGTGACGTTCTCAAAGACGATGAGGACCTGACGCACGACGACCATCACCAGCAGGGAATAACCGGTGAGTGCGAGGAAGGGGTCCCGGGGGCCATCGGTTCGGGTGGCGGCGGCAACCACCATGACAGCGGCAAGCAGGACATAGGGCAGCAGCTCCAGGGCCAGGATGTACGAGCGCCGATCCCGAACCGGTAATGCCGAATGCGGAACTATCGGTGCCAGGGCGATGAGCAGGAACGCCGAGATCCAGCCGACGGCCAGTGTGGTGCCGGTGGCGCCGGTTACGCCTTCGAACGTCAGCCGCACGTAAATGCTGTCGGTGACGGCCAGAACCAGCAGCCCGCCGCCGAGGCATAGCCAGCGCAGCCGTTCGCCGCGAGCCCTGTGCATGGTGAACACCAGTACAAGGGATGCCATCACTATGTCCACGACGGGGTAGGCGACCCCGGTAAGCCGCGTCAGCACGTCCTGCCCCTCCGTCTTGAGGACTGGTCCCAGTACCGTCGCCCAACTGATGAACAGGATCGAGCCTGCGATGACCCCAACATCCAATATCGACCGCACGGCGGCGACCCGGGAGAGTCTCTTCCGGGGAAACGCGAACAGGGCTGCTGCGGCCGGCAGGGAGTAGCCGATGAAGCAGAGATCCGCCAGGGACGGGAACGGATAGTCGTGGTTCCGCGTGATCCCGTAAAACGTCCAGATTTCCTTGCCTACAGTCAAGATCAGGAGGGCGATGCTCAGGAGCCACCAGGCACGGGCTTCCGGACCTTTGCTGCGCGCGGCCTGCACGGCGTTAAAGGTCGCAGCCAAGGCGGCGATGAGGATCGCGAGATCTCCCGTTAGCTGGGCGTTCAATTTATCGTTGCTGATCGACAGCACCAGCGCGATGAGCAACACGGAAAAAGCCGACCCCGCGACCAGCCACAGCCACCTGGCCCCGTGTAGTTTCCGTAGATGAACCTTGCTTCCCGAGACTGAAAGCATTCTGATTCCTCCCCCAGTAGCGGTCATAGTTGTCCGAGACCGGGACGACCGCCTGCGGTCATTGTATGTGCCGGACGAAGCGAACAAAATGGTTCAAGGCAAGTGCATGAGCCGGAGACGGGGGGCGGCAGATGGGCCTGGACGCAGCCTCCCTCCGAATCGCCTTCGGCGTGATGACCTTTACCTTGGGACTCTTGTTCTATTTCTCCTCGTACCGACGCACCCGCTCGGCGTACAGCGTCTGGTGGTGCATAGCACTGCTCCTCTTCCTTGCAGGCTCGGCAGCGTTCCTTCTGGACGGAACCTGGCATCAACGGTGGGCCAATCCGTTGGGCAACGTCCTGCTGGTTTCAGGGGCTGCGAGCGTATGGGCGGCGGCGAGATCCCTGGGGACGAACCGACCCAAGGCCTGGATGCTCTCCGTGGGCCCGGTGGTTACCCTAGTGGCTTCCACTCTGGAAGACCCGGCGACGAACGAGTGGTCCGGGGGCGCTGTCTTCCTGGCCTCGATGTGCCTCCTCATCGGCCTGGCCTCCCGCGAGTTGTGGCGCCTGGAACCCGGCTACTCCACTGAGCGGATCCCCATGGCCGTGGCCGCCGGCTTCCTGGCCATGTACTACCTCGGCCGGTTGATCACGTATCTGATTCAAGGGCCCGACGGAACGGTGTTTGTCACGTTCTTCGGCTCCTCCGTGACCACCATCATCACCATGGTCCTCCTGGTGGTGGTGTCCTTCAGCATGGCTGGCCTGAGCATCGAACAGCAGACCAGGGCTCTGCGGACCGTCGCCATGCGTGACGGCCTCACAGGCCTGCTCAATCGGGGGGCGTTCCTGGAGAAGGCTTCCGCGGAGTTGCACCGCCTCCGGGACAACACAACTCCCGGTGCCCTAATCCTCGCCGACTTGGACCACTTCAAGGCCGTGAACGACACTTACGGACACGCTGCCGGCGACGTGGCACTCCAGGCCTTCGCAGATGCCTGCCGGGCTTCCGTCCACCCGACCGACCTGATAGGACGCTACGGGGGAGAGGAGTTCGTTCTCCTGATTGCCGGAGCAAATCCCTACCGCGCCGAGAACATTGCTGCCGCCATCAGCCAACACTTCGCGGATTCACCTGCACCGGGCGGAGTCCAAATGCCAACAGTGAGCTACGGCATAGCTTCAATCGACTCCAAAACCGGGTACGTTGAGGAACTGATTGCGTCGGCGGACGCCGCCCTCTACCAGGCAAAGTCGCTCGGACGGAACCGAACGGTCCGCGGAACCGGCTGACTCCCTGCGTTAACCTTGTACGGGGCAGTTTTCGGGATTTCCGCTGCCTGCAGGTTGAAAAGGTGCTGAAGGAGAGTGCGTGTTCCGTTCAGCGATGTCTTCCGCCGATGCCATCAGCGCCAGGCTCAGGGAACTCGAACTCCTGACCAAGGGACCCGCTTGGGCACTCACCCGCTCCGCGCCGTGGGTTATCGCTGTGCTTCAGGCGTCCTTTACCCGCACGCGGCCGCAGCTTCCGCTCGAAGAGTTCCATGCCGACGTCGATGCCTTCCTGGAGCAGCTCCGGCGGCAGGAGCCCGGGGCGGGGGAGCAGCAGGGAGGGCCGGCCGGCGGGCCGCAGTCCGGCAAACGGTACGCCGACGAATGGACGCGCAAGCGCTTCCTGACCCGGCGCAACCAGTCCGGACAGATCGTCTACGAGGTCACCGAGGCCGCCGCTCGTGTGCTCGCCTTCCTGGACAGCCTGTCCAGCGAGCGCTCCACCCTGAACGGTTCGCGGCTTGGCACCCTGCTGGGCGACGTCGAAAAACTCGCCAACGAGACCAACCCCGACCAGAGCGCCCGACTGGAATCCCTCCAAGAGGAAATCCACGAACGCAGGCAGTTGATCGAGGACATCAGCTCCGGCGACTTCGATGGACTGCTCGACGACGACGAGGCGGTCGAAGCCGCGGGGAACATCCTGGACCTGGCTGCCAGCCTGCCCGCGGACTACAAGAAGATGCGTGACCGCATCGAGGAGCTGGTGGGGGAGCTTCGCAACCAGATCATCGAGGAATCGCTGAGCAAGGGCGCCACCATGGCGCAGGTCCTCGAAGCGGACAAGCGCCTGCGGCAGAGCCCTGAGGGCAGGACGTTCCGATCCTTCACGGCCTTCCTGGAGGACCCGCAGCAGCAACTGCGCTTCCGCTCGGCCATCGGCGAGGTGCTCAGCCGACAGTTCGCCGACGACCTCAGCCAGGAGGACCGCGAAACCCTCAAGAACCTCGTGGCGGAACTGCGCACCCAGCACAGCCAGATCCAACGCATCTACGGCAAGCTCTCCGAGAGCCTCAACACCTACGTCCAGAGCGACGATTTCCGGCAGTCCGTTCGCCTGCGCAAAGTGCTTCGCGAGGCCGAGCAGGCCCTCCGGGCCCTTCCCTATGAGCGCGACCGCCCGGCCCTGGTGGCCGGTCCAGTGCTCTACAACGCCGCCTTTGAATCCCTTGCCATGGTCAAGCTCTTCGATCCCGATGAGTTCGCCGCGCCGCCCAAACTGGCGGACCCCATCGCCTTTAGCGACTCGGACCGCGTGCGCTCGCCGCGCACCGCAAAGGCAAGGCCCGACGTCGTCCGTGCGGCTGCCGTGGGTGCCGGAACCCTGGCGGAGGCCTGGGAGAACCTGCCAGAGGAAGAGCGGCACATCAATACCATCCGCGCGCTCCTCTCCCACGCCCTGCATTCGGGCGCCTCGTTCGAACAGGCTGCCTGGGAGCACATCGACTTCGAACAAATCGACGGCAGCACCCGCAAGGCCTATCTCCCCCTCGTCAAGCTCGCAAAGGATTCCGAATGACTGAACCCACGCCAGGTGAGCCATACAGCAGTGCGGCATCGGCTGCGGTACCAGAAGTCCGCGCAGACTTCCGCGTCACTCCGCGAGACACTTTCGTGGACGGCGCAGCACTGTTCCCGGGCGACACCGGCGTCCTGACCATGAAGGTGCGCCAGGCCCTGGTGAAGCTGCTCAAGGGCCCGTACGTCGACGGCGGCCGTGACGAGAAGCTGTGGACCACCCTCCTGGACAACCAGGAGATCCTCCGCAGCAGGCTGTCCGAACTCTTCCTCGCCCTGCAGTTGGACCATGAGCGAAAGATCGCCGTGCTGCGCCCGGTGGATCCAGAGGCCATAGGCGGCAGCAGCCGATCCAGCATCCTGCGCCAGCAGCGTGCGCTCAGCAGGGTGGAGACCATCGTCCTCCTTCGCCTGCGCCTGCTGCTGGACCGCCACGTCACGGCCCAGACAGACCCAACGATCACCCGCGAGGAAATCGCCGAACTTGTGGCTCACTATCAGCCGTCCGGCCAACAGGACGCCTTGCGAGATGCCGACGTCGTAAACCGCACGATCACAAAACTGCTGGCCCGCCAACTCCTCCTCCCCACGGGCATAGACGACACGTTCGCAATCTCCAACGCCCTCCCCCTGGCCCTCCCGTTCGAAAACATCGGCGACATCCCGGCCCAAATAGAAGCCCTGGTGACGGTGGCCTCGGATGGATCAGGCACAGAACCACTGATCGAGCTCCTGGAAACAGACCGAGACACAGTCAGTGACGAAGACGACTCACCCACTGAGGAAGACGATGCCGATGCCGCCCAAGGCGACACTAAGGCATTCACCGCGAAGGCGGACCCAGCCACGACAAAGGCGACCACAGCTGACGCAACAACAGCGGAGGCAGCCAAGTGACTATCGCAACGATGCTCCCGATCGGCGAACTCACCAACCCCGGCCAGATGCGCCTGGCCCTGGCCCAGGTGGTCAACTGGGGCACCTTCCATGGGGCACATTCAATGCATGTGGATCGCAATGGCACCCTGTTGACCGGTAATTCGGGCGTGGGAAAGTCCACGCTCTTTGATGCCATGCTGAGGGTCTTCGACGCCCGGCCGCGCTCCAACGAGGCGGCGGCGCAGCGGGCCGGCGGGGCTGTGGAGGACAAGAGGACCACGTTTACGTACATGCGTGGAAAGGTGGGGGACAAGGCCGTGGGGGACGGCTCGGCGAGTGCCTTCCAGCGGCCCGGGGCAACGTGGTCCGCCGTCGCCCTCACTTACGACAACGCCGCCGGAACCAAGGTGACCGTCTCGGCGCTGTTCGACTTGCCCAAGAACGGCACGGAATCCAGCGTCGGACGCTTCTACCTGATCGATAACAAACCACTCGACCTGGCCGCCATCGAGGGCATCGCCGAGAAGCGCTTCACGAAGGGTGCCTTGGAGGGCATCTTCCCGGATGCCCAGGTCTTCGATGTCCACAAGGCCTTTGCGGAGCGTTTCCGCCGACTGCTGGGCATCAACTCGGACCAGGCCCTTCCGCTGCTCCGTGTGATCCAGGCCGGCAAGGGCCTCGGCGGCAGCGTCAATACCTTCTTCCGCGACCAGGTCCTGGACGCTCCTGCCACGCTCGCCGCGGCGGACGACGTCGTCGAGGAATTCAGCAACCTCATGTCCATTCGGCAGAGGCTGGAAGACGTGCGCCAGCAGCGCGACCAGCTGGCTCCGGTACCGGGCCTGAACAAGGAATATGCGCAGTCGCTCCTGGACGCGAACCGGCTCCGCGAGCTTTCCGGCGAGGAATTCGACGCGTACCGGCAGCAGCTTGCCGTCACCGTCCACGTACATACCCTCGCGCGGTTCAAGGAGCTCGCCCAGGCCAAAGCCAAGGAGCTCGGGGCCGAGCGGGCCATCCGGGACTCGCTCGCCAAGGAATTGCGGCAGCTTGAATCGGATTACAACAACCGTGGCGGCAACGCCATCTCGGCCATAGAACAAGCGCTGGAGAACGCTCGGGTGGGGCTGAGGCTCCGCCAGCAGGTGGAGGAATCGGCGCGGAAGTCGCTGGCTGAGGCAGGGCTGGACCTTGAGTGGTCGGCAGGTGGCTGGGAGCAGGCGCAGGAGCAGGCGGCGGCCCGTTCCGCTACCCTCCAGGACGATTCCGAGGCCCTCAAGGAACTGCGCTTCGAGGCGTTCGATGCCCATGCCACCCGGAAGCGCGAACTGGCCGCTGCCCAGCAGGAGCTGGTTTCACTCAAAACGCGCACTTCCCTGTTGCCGCCGTCGAGCATTGAAAACCGGGCCGCAATCGCAGCGGCAACGGGAATCCCTGAGGAGCGGATGCCGTTCGGCGGGGAACTCATCGACCTGGTTGAGGGACAGGAGCAATGGCGCCCGGCCGCTGAGCGGGCCCTGCGCAGCCTTGCTACCACCCTCCTGGTGCCAGGCGAACACTTCACCGCCGTCACTCGCTACCTGAACGACAATATGGTGCGTGGTGCCCTGCGCGCCATCGACGTGTCCAAGCCGCTCCCCGGTGGCGCGCTGGCTGTGGAGGACGTGTCCGACGGCGACCTGTTGACCAAGCTGGACATTCTCACAACCGGGACCAATGCTGAAGCGGCAGCCTGGATCCGTGAACGGATAGCGCTCGATTTCGCCTACCCCTGCGTGGAGGATCCGGAGGAGCTGGCGGGCCTGGACAAGGGCCTGAGCCTGGGCGGCGTTGTCAAGCGCAACCGCCACACGGTGGAAAAGGACGACCGCTTCACGGGCCGCCAGGACTACGTGCTGGGTTTCGACAATGCCTCCAAGCGTGAACTGTTGGCGGCCCGCGTGGGGGAACTGGAGAACGAACTCGCCAAGGCCGCCGAACTGGCCCAGAGCCACGAAGATTCGCACCAGGGCATGACTCGGCAGCTGGAAGCGTTGCGCCGGGTTGCCGAGGACGAACGCTCCTGGGAACAGGTCTCTACTGCGGCTGCCGCCGAGGAACTGGCCAGGATCGAACAGCGCCTCACCGATGCCCTGGCCGCCCAGGCGGACCTGGAACCGCTGCGCGCGAAGATCGAGGGCGTTCGGGAAAGGCACCAGTCCTCCACAGGCGCCGCGGCGGTTCTGCAGAGCGAATACAAGGTTCTCGACCAGCAGCTGACCGCAGAGGATTCGCTGTTGGAAGCTGCGCGGAACCGCCTGAACCAGGCGCCGCCGTCGGACTCCACTGTGGCTGCGCTGGAACCGTACTTCGAGGAGTTCGGCGAGGTCTCCGAACTTCACGAGCTCGACAACCTGGTCAACAGAGTCCGCACCAGGCTCCTGGCCGAATTGCACGCTGCCGAATCACGCGGGCAGGCGACGGCGGAGCGGCTGACCCGCATCTTTGAAGGCTTCGTGCGCGAATGGGGCACCGGCATCTCGGCGGACCACGGCACTTCGATCGGCGCGGCCGGGGAGTTCGAATCCCGGTATCACCAGATCGTCAACGACGGGCTGCCCGCCCAGGAGGCCGAGTTCCGGCAGTTCTTCAACCAGCGCACGCACGAATCGTTCAGCACGCTCCTGCACCTGCTGGACGAGGAACGCCGGGCCATCACCAGCCGCGTCCTGCCGCTCAACGGCATCCTGTCCGAGGTCAATTTCCACGAGGGCAGCTATCTTGAGCTGGACATCAAGCAGACCCTCCCAGCAACGGCCAAGCAGTTCAAGGACGCGATCCAGAATGCGCTGAAGGCGCGGCACGCCCGTCCCTCCCGGGTCGCCGGAGCAGCGGAGACGGACGACGACGTCGAGCTCACCAACCGCTACAAGTCGCTGGAAACGCTGGTGAAGCGCTTGGGATCGCAGACCCCGGAGGACCGCCGCTGGCGGGCCGAGGTCCTTGACGTCCGTGGGCATCTGTACATCCAATGCAAGGAACACCGCGAAATTGTCGGTGCTGCAGCGGGCGAAAAGGGCGGTGCGAAGAAGACGGAAGTGTTTATGCACGCCGACACCGGCTCCATGTCCGGCGGCGAGCGGCAGCGCTTCACGGCGTTCATCATGGCCGCCGCGCTGAGCTACCAACTGGGTATCGCAGAGCAGGGCTTCACCACCTACGGCACGGTGATGATGGACGAGGCGTTCGTGCTCGCTTCAGAGGAGTTCGCCGGCGCGGGCATCAAAGCGCTGCACGAGTTCGGGTTCCAGTTGCTGCTGGCCGCCCCGGAGAACGTGATCGACCTGTCCCGGCATCTTGGCTCCGTGACCGAGATCCTTCGGGACAAGAGGACCAACCGCTCGGGAGTGCTGACCGTGCCAGTGATCACTGGTTCAGGCGCCCCGGGCGAATGGAGATCCGAAGCGAACCCCGTGGATATCGTGCTGCGCTAAGTCCTCCCACCCGATCCTCTAGCACTTCCTGCCGTCTTCCACCCGACGCTCCCTCATGTCAGTGCGGAGGGCAGTGGTTTGGGCCGCGAAAGGTGCGAGAGGTTCGGGGGTACCGTTAGCCCCAGAGCGCCTTTCGGAGCAGGGCCTTGAGCTCGGCGGTTTCCTCTTCGCTGAGGGCGGCGAGCTGTACCCGTTCGCTGCCTTCGGCCGCTTCGCGTGCCCTGGCATGGACCTTGCGGCCCTCCTTTGTTGCGGTCACGATCTTCGCGCGTCGGTCTCGTTTGCCTGTGGCTCGTTCCACCAGGCCCCTGCCCTCGAGCTCGTCAACGAGGCTCACGATTTGGCTCGGATCAAGGCTCAGAAAATCGGCCAGCTCCCGCTGAGTGGGCTCCAGGCCGCTGCAGGCGAGGGTCAGGATCGAGAAGGACCGCTCCTTGAGGTCGAATTCCCCCAGTGCTTTGTTGTTCAGCACGGAGCCAGCTGCGTGCAGCTTCGCCAGCAGCAGACCCACGTCATTCCCAATGTCCGCTGCTGCGAGGCGAGGCGCCTCGACCACTGTTTTCTGCGTAACCATGCCAACCCCACTACTAGTTAAATTCAATCGTTGACTTTCTCAACGATATATATTCTCATTGGTTGTGACAAGGATCTCACGCCGAAGTGGGGTTGGCCCACCGGCGCCGGCCGGAACAGCTGCAAAGGCCGGATACAGCAAGCGAAGGAGCACGCCATGAGCTTGAACGGCAAAGTTGCGATTGTTACAGGGAGCGGGCAGGGCCTCGGCCTGGCCTACGCGAGGGAGCTCGGCCGCCAGGGTGCCGCCGTCGTCATCAATGATGTCAATGCAGAGACCGCTGCCAATGCAGTGGCCCGGATAGAGGCCGACGGCGGTCGCGCCACCGCCGTCGTTGCTCCCGTAGGCAGCACTGAGGCGGCCAGAGCGTTGGTGAACGGCGCAGTTGAGGCCTTCGGTCGGCTGGATATCCTCGTGACCAATGCCGGGATCCTGCGGGACAAGAGCCTATTGAAGATGACCGACGAGGACTTTGACCTGGTGATCAACGTCCATTTGAAGGGCACGTTCACGTGTGTCCGCGAGGCCTTCGCGTATTTCAAGGACAACGGTGTGGCCGGCCGGATCATCACCATCGGCTCGCCGACCGGTCAGCGCGGAAACTTCGGCCAGACCAACTATGCCGCCGCAAAGGCGGGCATCGTAGGCATGGTGCGCACTTGGGCGCTGGAGATGAAGAAGTCCGGCGTGACGGTCAACTCGGTGATCCCGGTAGCCGCCACGGCCATGACCAAGACCGTCCCTTACTTCCAGAAGGCCGTGGAAGCGGACGAGCGTGGGGAGGCGATGCCGTCCTTCTTCCGCCACGACCTCGGTTTCGGGACGGCCGACGACGTCGCCGGCCTGGTTGCCTTCCTCGCCTCCGATGAGGCGGCGGGCATTACCGGCCAGGCCATTGGTGCCGGCGGGGACCGCGTGCAGATCTGGACTCACCCCGAGGCAGCTGTGACCGAGTACCGCGAGGGCGGCTGGAGCTACGAGGCGCTGCAGCAGGGCGCGGAATCCCTCTTCGGAAAGCAGAACCTGCAGGGCTACGGCGAGGAATTCCTCCCGCTCCCGGCCGAGCTGCAGCCTACGCCCGCCGAACCGGCACCGGCCCGCTGACAGGAGGTCCGCTGATATGACTGCAACCCGTTATGAGCTCGACATCGATGTCGCCAAGCTCGACGCGGTCGACATGCACGTCCACCTCGAAGTGGACAGCTGTGGCCACGAATCGCTCCCGCCCGCGCTCACGGAAGCCTCCGCGAAGTACTTCAAGGCCGAGGACCGCACCCCCTCGCTGGACCGCATCGCGGAGGTGTACCGCGAACTGAACATGGCCGCCGTCGTCTTCACCGTCGACGCCCGCACCCAGCTGAAGCACGAGCCCAACAGCATCCCGGAACTCATCGCCGGGGCTGCCCGGAACAACGACGTCCTGGTTCCGTTTGGCAGCGTCGACCCCCGCACGGGGGAGGACGCCATCGCCGGGGCCAAGCACCAGGCCGTGGAACTGGGCGCCCGGGGCTTCAAGTTCCACCCCAGCCTGCAGGGCTTCGACCCCTCCAACGAACGCTTCTACCCTTTGTGGGAAACACTTCAGGAACTCGGGATGCCTGCCATCTTCCACACCGGGCAGAACGGCATGGGAGCCGGGCTTCCCGGCGGGTACGGCATCAAACTGTCCTACTCCAACCCACTGCTGCTTGACGCCGTCGCCGCCGACTTCCCGGGCCTGCAGATCATCATGGCCCATCCCTCAGTGCCGTGGCAGGACGAGGCCAATTCCATCGCAACGCACAAGGCCAACGTTTTCATTGATCTGTCCGGCTGGTCGCCCAAGTACTTCCCCGAGTCCCTGGTCAAGGCCTCCAACTCGATCCTGCAGGACAAGGTCCTGTTCGGCACCGACTTCCCGCTGATCACCCCGCAAAAATGGCTCGGCGCATTCGCGGACCTGCCGCTCAAGGACGAGGTACGGCCCAAGATCCTCAAGCACAACGCCGTCCGGCTGCTGGGGCTGGGGGACTGAGATGGGAACGACGACGGCGGAACGTGCGGCGGGTGCCGAAGACCGCACCAGGGAGCCGGCAAGGCTCTACGGGGCCTGCGACTTCTACGACGCCGAAGCCCTCCTCACCGACGACGAGCGGCGAGTCCTTGCCCGGCTGCGGGACTTCCTGGACCGGGACGCGAAACCGCTGCTGGCCGAATATTGGGAGCGCGGCGAATTCCCCGAACAGCTGGCCCAGCCGCTGATCGACCTGGACCTGATGGAGCCAACGGAACTCACCGCGGGAGGCCAAGCTGCACGGGGGATCTATCATGGCTTCCGGATCTTCGAACTCGCTCGCACGGACGCTTCACTGGCCACGTGGTACACGGCCCAGGCAGGACTGTTCCGCACTGCCATCCGCGTCGGCGCCTCCGAAGAGCAGCAGCGGGTGTGGATGCCCAAGGTCATCGACTTCTCGTTCAAAGGGGTCTTCTCGCTGACGGAGCCGGAGTCCGGTTCGGACATCGCCGGGGGACTCTCGACGACGGCCCGCCGCGAAGCAGAAGCAGGGGGCGGCGGTGGCGGGGACTGGGTGCTGGACGGCGCGAAGCGTTGGATCGGCGGTGCCCTCACCGCCGATGTGCTGGCCGTGTTCGCCCGTGATACCGCCGACGCCGACGGCCAAGTCAAGGGTTTCCTCGTAGACCGGGCGGCCCCGGGCGTCACATTGGAGAAAATCCACGGCAAGACCTCACTACGGATGATGCAGAACGCCCACATCACCCTCGACGGGGTCCGCGTCCCGGAAGCGAAGCGGCTGCATAAAGTGAACTCGTTCAAGGACGTCGCCGCCATGCTGCGGGCCATGCGCTCGGACGTCGCCTGGATCGCCACCGGTATCCAGGCCGGCGCCTTCGAGGCAGCCCTGGACTACGTCACCGAACGCAAGCAGTTCGGCCGCTACCTCGGCTCCTTCCAGTTGGTCCAGGAAAAACTCGCCCGCATGCTCGGAAACATCACCGCCAGCCTGTCCCTCGTGGTCCGGCTGACCGAACAGCAGGCCAAAGGCATCTACCGGGACCAGGACTCAGCCCTGGCCAAAATGCAGACGTCCCTGTTCATGCGCGAAACCGTTGCGCTGGCCCGTGAAGTGGTCGGCGGCAACGGCATCACCCTGCAGACCGACGTCGCGCGTTTCCATGCGGACGCCGAAGCCGTCTACTCCTACGAGGGCACCCACGAGATCAACGCCCTCATCATCGGCCGCGCCCTCACCGGCGAAAGCGCCTTCACCCGCTAAACCCGCGTTTCACAAGCCACAACCCCAGGAGGCAAAGATGCCCAATCTCGTCGTCGATTTCGACACCCTGCTCACCATGACCGGCGCCGACCTCGGCACCACCGACTACCGCCAGATCACCCAGGAACAAATCAACCTGTTCGCCGACGCGACCGATGACCAGCAGTGGATCCACGTCGATCCCGAACGCGCCAAGGACGGCCCCTTCGGCGCACCGATCGCCCACGGCTTCCTCACCCTGTCCCTCATCATCCCGTTCTGGGGCGAGCTGTTCGACGTCGACGGCGTCACCACCAAGGTCAACTACGGCCTGGACAAAGTCCGCTTCACCTCCCCGGTGAAGGTCGGCTCCAAGGTCCGCATGCTCGCCTCGATCGCCGAGGTTAGCGAAGTCAAGGGCGGCGCCCAGATCAAGGTCAACGCCACCATCGAAATCGAAGGCCAGGAACGCCCCGCCGTCGTCGCCGAATTCCTCGCCCGCTTCTACAAGTAAGCACCGCTTCACAAGTAAGCCCCCGCTTCACAACCCCAATATCCCTCCCCTTTCCAAGGAACAGCCATGTCAGGACACACCACGCTCGCACCGGCGAGCCAGGCCGCAAAGCGCAAGGAAGCGCGGACGGTCATCATGTCCAGCTATCTGGGCAGCACCATCGAGTTCTACGACTTCCTGCTGTATGCAACGGCCGCGGCCGTGGCCTTTCCCAAGGTCTTCTTCGCCGGTACGGACGAGTGGGTCGGCGTCGTAGCGGCATACGCCACTTTTGCCGCCGGTTACATTGCACGGCCCTTGGGAGGCATCATTTTCGGCCACTTCGGCGACCGGATTGGCCGCAAGGGCATGCTCATCATTTCCATGGCCATGATGGGCGTTGCTTCAACACTGATCGGCCTGATCCCCGGCTCCAGCGTGATCGGCCCGTGGGGAGCCGTGCTGCTGGTAGTGCTGCGTGTGTGCCAGGGAATCGCCGTCGGCGGTGAATGGGGCGGAGCCGCGCTCATGGCCCTGGAGCACTCCGACCCGAAGAGGCGCGGCTTCGCCGCTTCCTTCGTCAACGCCGGCGCTCCTACAGGCGCAGTCCTCGGCACCGTGGTGATGGGCGTCTTCTCTGCCCTTCCCCAGGAGGCCTTCCTAGCCTGGGGCTGGAGGGTTCCGTTCCTGCTGTCCTTCGTCCTCCTGATTGTGGGCATGTTCGTCCGGTTGCGCGTCTCCGAGAGCCCGATCTTTGCCGAGGCGGTCGCCAAAGAAAGCGCAGAGGGCATCAAGCGCAAGATTCCGCTGCTGGAAGTGCTGCGCCGCCCCAAGGCCCTCATTATGATCATGTTTGCCGGCGCGGCGGGCTTCGGCCTGCAGGTCGTCCTGCCCACGTTCTCAGTCACTTACGCGGTATCCAAGGGGGCACCGCAGCAGGGCGTGCTTTACGCCTTCGCCGGGGCGTCCGCTATCTCCATCCTCTTCGTCCTGCTGGGCGGACGCCTCTCGGACCGCTTCGGCCGACGCCCGATCATGGTGGCCGGGCTGGCGCTCTTCATTGTTTACCTGTTCCCCATGTTCGCGCTGCTGGGCTCGGGGAATGTAGCGCTCGTGTTCCTGGCCTTCACGATGGCACTCGTGCTGCATTCCTGCCTGTACGGTCCCCTCGCAGCGTTTGTGTCGGAGCAGTTCGGCACCACGGCACGCTACACGGGGGCCGCAATGGGCTATCAGCTCGCCACGTTGATCGGGGCCGGCTTCACTCCGGGGATCATCGCGGGACTCTACAAGGATTCCGGGCAGAACATCGCTCCCGTCATCACGTTCCTCTCCGTGATGGCCCTCGTTTCGATTGTTTTCATCCTGCTGACGCGGGAATCTAAGAACAACGACCTCACAACGGTCCGCTAGGAGGATCAGATGGACAACAATGGAGTTGGTTCCTGGCTGCGCCGCCGTCGTCCGAAGTCGGGGCCGAAGACCGCCGTCGTTGCCGGGCAACGAACGCTGAGCTACGCCGAACTCTCCGACCGTGCCGACCGTCTTGCCAATGCCTTCCGTGAACGGGGCGTAGCCAAAGGCGATCGTGTGGCCTACCTCGGCGAGAACGACCCCTCCTTCGTGGAGACGTTCTTCGCATGCGGCCTGCTCGGTGCGATTTTCGTGCCGCTCAACACGCGTCTTGCCGCCCCCGAGCTGCAGTTCCAGCTCCAGGACTCGGGATCGCGGCTGCTGGTGAATGCCGAGGGCCTGGACGGTCTTGCCGCAGCGTCCGTGGTGGACACCGACGTCCAGCACCGCTTGGTTGTGCCGTTTGCAAACGCCGACGGCGGCGCGTCCCCTGCCCCGTCCGTGGAACCTTCTCGCGTGGAAACTGAAGGCATCGAAGCGTATGAGGAGGTGCTGCAGGGCGCGCCAGGTGACGCGATCGACGTCGCGGTCAGCCTCGACGACGGCGCCATGATCCTTTACACCTCGGGCACCACGGGAAAGCCCAAGGGTGCCCTGCTGACGCACGGGAACATCACGTGGAACTGCATCAACGTCATTGTGGACATGGACCTGAACCGGAATGACGTCGCGCTCATGATCTCACCGTTGTTCCATGTCGCCTCGCTGGACATGGGACTGCTCCCCATGCTGCTGAAGGGCGCCACGGTTGTACTCGAAGCCAGGTTCGATCCCGGCCGCGTGCTGGAAATCATTGGCCGGCACCGGGTGACCAGCCTGAATGGAGTGCCCACCACGTTCCAGATGCTGTGCGAACATCCGGATTGGGCGACGGCGGACCTCAGTTCGCTGGACAAGCTCACGTGCGGCGGTTCGGCAGTGCCCCGCCGGGTCCTGGACGCTTATGAGGAACGGGGCATCGGCTTCACCAGCTGCTATGGCATGACCGAGACCGCGCCCGGGGCAACCATGCTTCCCGTGGAGAGATCCAGGGACAAGGCGGGATCGGCAGGCCTTCCCGAGTTCTTCACCGACGTTCGTATTGCCGACCCCCTGGGCGGTTCCTCCTTTGCGGGGGAGATCGGCGAGATCCAGATCTCCGGACCGAACGTTATCAAGGAGTACTGGAACCGGCCCGACGCAACGATAGAGAGCTACGCCGACTCCCACTGGTTCCGCTCAGGGGACATGGGCTATCGGGATGACGAGGGCTTCCTGTTCGTGTCCGACCGTCTCAAGGACATGATCATTTCTGGCGGTGAGAACATCTATCCGGCGGAGGTTGAGGCCGCCATTGCGGAGCTTGAGGCCGTAGCCAGCGTGGCGGTGATCGGCATTGACGACGACAAATGGGGAGAAGTGCCCCGGGCCATCGTGACCTTGAGGGAGGGCGCGAGCCTCACTGAGGAGCAGTTGAGGGCACACCTCGAGGGACGCCTGGCACGGTACAAAATTCCCAAGTCCATGGTGTTCGTGGATGAAATGCCCCGCACTGCCAGCGGAAAGATCCGCAAGGTGGAGCTTAGGAAGCAGTTCGCGCACTGAGGATCCCCCACCCAACTGGCTCGCAGTTAACGTCGTTATGAGCGCCCAAAACGACGTTAACTGCGGGCCAGTTGGGTGCCGCTGGCCACGAGTCTTCGCAAAGTTTCGCGACTATGACTGTATCGGCAACTCACGGAACCGGGCGGACGAGGATGTTCTTCGACTGATCGCATCAATGGCGGACTTTGAGCCCAAGGTCAGGCACCAGGCCGACAGCCTCGAACTCGTCGAAGACCTCATCGTCGCCGGGATGGGAATAGGTCTTCTACCCGCAGACACCCAGCCTCCCAAAGGCATAGTCCTTATTCCCCTCACACAGCCCGATGTCCGGGTGCGCGCCTACGCACGCACCCGCCGCGGCAACAGCACATGGCCCGCCCTCGCCGCGGTCCTGCACCACATCAAGGGAAAAACTGCGGCTATGGGCATGGCCTTTGAGTAGCCCAGACCAATTTCCAGGTTGTCCACCAAAGACGGGTACTTGTCTGTGGGAAGAGCTCCGTTGACGTGCGCCTCGTCACTTCGAGGAAATACGTGACGTAAACGTTTCTTAATTTCTCAAAGGATAGGCTAGCCTTACTCGGGTTCGCTTCAATCCTCTAAGGAGTCCCGTGGCTTCCCTTCTTCCACGCCGCGCCCTGCTGAAGTCCGCAGGCACCGCGACCGCCGCCCTGGCCGCCGTCGCTCTTTCCCTTTCTGCCTGCTCCACCGGGCCCGCCGCCTCCGGCGCTCCGGCATCTGAGCAGGCAGCCAGTTCGCAGTTCCCGGTAACCATCAAGCACGCTTTTGGTGAAACCACCATCAAGGAACAGCCCAAGCGCGTTGTAACCATCTCGTGGGTCAACGACGACGTCGCGATCGCCCTTGGCGTAGTTCCGGTCGGCGTCCCGAAAAATGAGTGGGGCGGCAACGACAAGGGCTCAACGCCCTGGAAGGACGCGGCCCTCGAGAAGCTCGGCGCCGGCTTCGGTTCCGACAAGGCCCCCGTGCAGTTCTCCGAGACGGACGGCGTTAACTTCACCGAGATCGCCAAGCTCAGCCCCGACGTCATCCTTGCCGCCTACTCTGGCCTCGAAGAAGCGGACTACAAGAAGCTCAGCGAAATCGCTCCCGTCGTCGCACACCCGGAGATCGCCTACGGCACCTCCTGGCAGGACAGCACCACCATCATCGGCAAGGCACTGGGCAAGGAAGCCGAGGCCAAGAAGCTCATTGATGACACCGAGGCCACCATCAAGGACAAGGTCTCCCAGTACCCGCAGCTGGCAGGCAAAAGCTTCATCTACGGCAACCTCGAGCCCGCCAAGGGTGACGGCGTCAACGTCTACACCGCCAACGACAACCGTCCGCGCTTCCTCTCCGAAATCGGCATGAAGCTCGCTCCGGTTGTGGAGGAGAACTCGAAGGGCTCGAAGGAATTCTTCTTCCCGTGGTCCGCAGAGAAGGCCAATGAGCTTGAGTCAGACATCTTCGTGACTTGGGTTCCGGACGCTTCAACCGCAGATGCCATCAAGGCAGACCCGCTGCTCGGCCAGATCCCGGCTATCAAGGGCGGGGCCCTGGTTGCCGACTCGGACAACACGCTCACGCTCGCAATCTCCGCTTCGTCGCCGCTGAGCCTGCCGTGGTCGCTGGATACGTTCCTGCCGCAGCTTGGTAAAGCCGCCGACGCGGTCAAGTAGAGCCGGTCTCAACAGCAATGGGGACAAGGACGACGGCGGCGCCCGCCACTGAGGTGCGAGATCTCGGCGCTTTGGCGCCGTCAAAGGGACGAGATCTCGCTCCTCGCGGGGCTGGTTCCCGACGGGCTGGTTCCCGACAGGGCCTGGCCTTCGTGGCCGCCGTCGTCGTCCTTATCCTCGCCAGCGGCGCCTCCCTCGCGGTGGGCGCCCGCGGCCTGCCGTTGGAAACCATCTGGCAGGCCCTCACCAATTTCAACCCCAACGACGGCAACCACGCCGTGGTCCTCGCCCGCATTCCCCGGACCGTGCTGGGCCTCGTGGCCGGAGGGGCCTTGGGCCTTGCCGGCGCCGCGATGCAGGGCGTGGCGCGGAACCCCCTGGCGGACCCGGGCATCATGGGCGTCAACGCCGGAGCGGCACTGGCCGTGGTCACCGGTATCTACGTCTTCGGGATCTCGTCCCTCACCGGCTACATCTGGTTCGCGTTCATCGGGGCCGCGGTAGCCGCCGTCGTCGTCTACCTCATCGCGTCGATGGGCCGGGACGGCGCGACGCCGGTCAAGCTGGCCCTCGCCGGGGCCGCGCTCAACGCCGGACTCTACTCGCTGATGAATGCCGTCCTCGTCTCCAGCCAGGACACGTGGGACCGCTTCCGCTTCTGGCAGGTGGGCGGCATCGCCGGACGCGAATGGTCCGTGGTTCTTCCGGGACTCCCGTTCCTGCTGATCGGCGCCCTGATTGTGCTGGCCACCGGACGGGTGCTGAACAGCCTCGCCCTGGGTGACGACGTCGCACGTGGGTTGGGGCAGAACGTCACCCTCGTCCGCGCGCTCACCGCCGTCGGGATTGTGCTCCTGTGCGGTTCCGCTACGGCACTCGCCGGCCCCATCGCCTTCATCGGCCTCGTGATCCCGCACGCCGTCCGCTTCTTCACCGGGCCCGACTACCGCTGGATCCTGCCATTTTCCCTGGTCCTGGCCCCGGTCCTGCTCATCACCGCCGACGTGATCGGCCGGGTCGCGATGCTCCCAGGCGAGGTCCCCGCGGGCATCATGACGGCGCTTGTGGGCGCTCCGGTGTTCGTCTGGCTGGTCCGTCGCGGGAAGGGAGCCGGACTGTGAAGACCGAAACAGCCGCAACACCTGCCCAGTCCAAACGCGGAGCCAACCCGCGCACCCCCAACCCGGGCACCATCAGCCCGCGCCCCGCCGGCCCGCGCATCGCCAACGCGCGCACCGCCAATCCGCGCCCCGCCCTCCTTGCCGCGGCCGCCCTCGTCCTTTTCGCCGTGTACGTCCTCCTCGGCAGCTACACGGTAACCATTCCGGATTTCTTCGCCATCGTCACGGCGCACTTGACCGGCGGCGAAAAGATCCCCGGCGCCAGCTTCATCGTCATGGAAAACAAGCTCCCGAGGGCCGTGATTGGGACCCTCATCGGCGTCGCCTTCGGGCTCTCGGGCGCACTGTTCCAGACCATGCTCCGCAACCCCCTGGCCAGCCCCGACGTCATCGGTATCAGCTACGGTGCCAGCGCCGCAGCCGTCATCGCCATTGTCGTGTTCGGCGCGACGGGTGCAGCTGTTTCCGGCGCCGCCCTCACCGGGGCCCTGGCCGTAGCGGCACTGATCTATGCCATCTCCCGCGGCGGTTCGCTCGGTTCCCGCGCGGGCAACGACAGCGCCGCCGGCAGCCGGCTCATCCTGGCCGGCGTCGGCATCGCTGCAGCCCTGCACGCTGTGGTCAACTTCCTTCTGACGCGAGCCGACATCCGCACCGCCGCCGACGCCCTCGTCTGGCTCAACGGCTCCCTCAACTCTGCAACATGGGAACGGGCCGGGATCCTGCTCCTGGCATTGGCGCTCCTCGTGCCTCTGGCTGCCTGGCTGGCCGGGCCGCTGCGCATCCTGGAACTGGGCGACGACGCCGCTGCCGGCCTCGGCATCCGCGTCGGTGCCGTACGGCTCACCGTGGTGCTGGTCGCCGTCGCGCTCGCGGCGGTGGCGACGGCGGCAGCCGGCCCCGTGTCCTTCGTCGCTTTCCTGGCCGGGCCCATCGCGCGACGCGTTGTGCGCGCAGCCAGCCTGCCGGCGTCGGCCTTCACCGGGGCGCTGATCGTCCTGGCTGCCGACTACTTCGCCTCAAACATCGCCCCCGAACTGCTGGACGGCACGGTGCTGCCGGTCGGCGTCGTCACCGGCGCACTGGGCGCGCCGTTCCTGCTGTGGCTGCTGGTCACGTCCAACCGAAAGGAAGCCTGAGATGGCAGTGCTGAACGCCAAGGACCTGACGCTTCAATACGAACAACGGCGCGTAGTGGAGGACTTATCCACGGAAATTCCCGAGGGCAAGGTCACCATGATCGTGGGCGCGAACGCCTGCGGAAAGTCCACTCTGCTGCGGGGCCTGTCCCGACTGCTGAAGCCGGCCGGGGGAGCCGTCACCCTGGACGGCAAGAACATCCACTCCCGTCCCGCGCGTGAGCTGGCACGAACCCTCGGCCTGCTGCCGCAGCATCCGTCGGCACCTGACGGAATTACCGTTCGCGACCTCGTAGGTCGCGGCCGGTATCCGCACCAGGGCTTCTTCCGTAGCTGGAGCAGCGACGACGAGCTCGCCGTGCAGCGCGCGCTTGAAGCCACGGCCACCCTGGAACTCGCAGAGAGGAACGTTGATGAACTGTCGGGCGGGCAACGCCAGAGGGTCTGGATCGCCATGGCACTCGCGCAGGAAACCGAGGTCCTGCTCCTTGACGAGCCCACGACGTACCTTGACCTGGCGCACCAGGTGGAAGTGCTGGATCTGGTAACCGACCTGAACCGCAGACGCGGAACCACCGTGGCGATCGTGCTCCACGACCTCAACCTTGCCGCACGCTACGCCGACCACGTCATCGCCATGAAGGCCGGCGCCATTGTCGCCGAGGGCCACGCGAGCGATGTTGTCACCGAGCAGATGGTGTTTGATGTGTTCGGCCTCGACTCCCGCGTTGTCCCGGACCCGGTGTCCGGTGCGCCGCTCATCATCCCAATCGGCCGGCACCATGCCGACCCTGTGTCATCCGCCATGGAACTGGAGATCGCCTCATGAGTGCAGAAGCAGGACCCGCAGTGCGCAACACGGCCACGGAGCCCATGACCCTGGCCTTCGAGGTCACCGTCTCGGCCGTCCAGGAACTGAGCCCGAGCTTCCGGCGTGTGACCCTCGGCGGGTACTCGCTGCGCGGCTTCGGGGTGTCCGGAGACACCTTGGACCTGCGGATCAAGCTCATGATCCCCAACCTCGACGACGCCGGCAATCGCCTGCCGCTGCCGGCTATCGAGATGGGCGACGCCGGGTGGTACCGGGAGTGGCTGGCCATGGATCCTGCAGTGCGCGGAGCGATGCGCACCTACACGGTCCGGAACGCGCGCCTCGATGCCGTGTACCCGGAGATTGACATTGATTTTGTGATGCACTTTGACGATGAAGGTAATGGAGGGCCGGCCGCCAACTGGGCGCTGTCCGCCAAGCCGGGCGACGCCGTCACCATCATCGGCCCCAACAACCGTGCGGCTCACTGCGTCACGGCGGAAACGTATTCCGGCATCGAATGGCGGCCCGGCCTGGCACAGCGCGTCCTGCTCGCTGGAGACGAAACGGCCGTTCCCGCCATCAGCGCCATCCTGGAAAGCCTGCCGGCGGGAATGACGGGACACGCCATCCTCGAAGTGCCCAAAGCCGGGGACTTCCAAGACCTCAGCTCTGAAGCCGACATCGAAGTTACGTGGCTCGCGCGCGGTGCAGCAATCGGACGCTCACGTCCGCACGGCGAACTCCTCGAACAAGCCGTCCGTAAAGCCATTCCCGTGCCGGGCTGGGTTGGGATCAAGACACCCGAGTCCGCTGCCGGGCCCGAGCCCGAAGACGTCAACGTCGACCGGGAGATCCTGTGGGAGACGCCCGCCCGAATGGACGCGGCGGCCATCGAAGCCACCAAGAACCCTGACAAGCCTGCTGGCGCGCTGCCGTTCTACGCCTGGATTGCCGGCGAAGCCGGAGTGATCAAGGAACTGCGCCGCTACCTTGTACGGGATGTCGGAATCGACCGGAAGCAGGTTGCGTTCATGGGGTACTGGCGGAAGGGTAAGGCAGAGCTTTAGAGGGCGGATGCTCTCTCACCTTTCGCTGTCTTGGTGGTGACGCTTGTGCAGTTAACTCCTCCTTTCCCTTCCATTTGAATTTGTTGGGTAGGGTCGCGGCGTGGGTGGGTTTCCTTTGCTTCCTGATTCTGCTGGGCGGCGGGTTTTTGTTGCTCTTGGGGATTCCTTTACCGAGGGGGTGGGGGATCGGAGCAAGCACCTGCCTAACGGCGTGCGGGGGTGGGCTGATCGGGTGGCCGAGAAGCTGGCCAAGGCGGAGCCGGGCTGGGAGTATGCCAATTTGGCCATCCGTAGCAAGCGCCTGCGGCAGATTGTGGACGAGCAGCTCGAACCTGCCCTCGCCATGGAACCGACCCTGATCACGCTCTATGCGGGCGGGAATGACATCCTGGATTTCGGTACGGACATGGATGTGCTCATGGCCGAGTACGAAAACCTTGTGGGAAAGCTGGCGGCCACGGGGGCCACGCTGGTCCTGTTCACGGGTTACGACGTCAAGGTGTCAGCAATCCTTGAGCCTTTCAGGAAACGCAATGCCGTCTACAACCAGCGAGTCAGGGAACTGGCAGCCAAGTACGGTGCCGTCCTGGTGGACTACTGGTGCCTGGACGCCTATCACGACCGCCGAATGTGGGATACGGACCGGCTCCACATGTCCAAGGCCGGCCATAAATTCCTGGCGGCCCAGGTTCTGGATCACCTCGGCGTGCCGCATAAGTTCAAACCCAAAGCGTGGGAGCCGCCGGCACCGATCGGCCTCCGCGAATGGGAGCGCCGTCAACGCCGATGGATCCACGAGTGGGTGCTGCCCCTTTTCCGCCGGAAGCTCCGTGGCGTGACGCTGGGTGATTCACTTAAGCCGCGTTGGCCGGAGCCAGTGAAAGTTCCGCCGAAGGGAGGGCTCCGGAAGCTCATCGAGGAGCGGGAGTCCTGATTTAGCAGGACGCTCAGCCCTCCAGCAGATTTTCGAAGCCCTCAGCCACGCTGGTCGCCGTGAACTCGATGACTTCGAAGTCGGCAACCCCATTGATGTAAAAGGGGTCCTTGGCGAGAGAAGCGTCGAGCGTCGCCCTGCCCGTCCTGGACAGCAGGACGCCCCCGACGGCGGGGATGCGGCGTCCTGAGGCGAGGAACACACCGTCGTCAAACGCTTCCTTCAGCCAGGCCATATGGCCTGGATGGTGGAAATCGACGATTTCGTCAGGAACCTTGTAGGTGAGCGCCACTACGAACATGAGGCCAGACTATCGTCGTCGGTCCGAGCGGTTGCAATAAGCTTGAAACATCAAGTATTTGTTTTTTCTTCTAAGATGGAGTCATGACGGAACCGCGCTGGCTGAACGCCGAAGAACGCCGTGCCTGGCTGGCGGTGGTAAGCATCGCCACTCTGCTCCCGGCTGCGCTGGACACGCAACTCCAGTCGGCAGGCAAGCTCTCCCTGTTCGACTACAACGTCCTGGCGATGCTCTCGGAGGCTGAGGGGCGCTACCTGCCCATGAGCGAGCTTGCCGCCCGCACCAGCGCCTCGCTCTCGCGGCTGTCCCATGTGGTCACCAAACTGCAGAAGCGCGGTTGGGTGGAGCGTGAATCGCACCCCAAGGACGCGCGGGTCACCGTTGCACACCTCACCGACGCCGGCTGGGACACCATCGTCGGGCTGGCGCCCGATCATGTCGAGTCCGTACGGACCCTCATGTTTGACGCGATGACAGACGACGACGTGGCGGACCTGGCGCGGATCGGCGAGAAAATTGTGGCAAGGCTCGACGACGACCACTGGATCCTGCGCGAAAACTGACCTTTGCTGCGGCTGCCGGGTTTTAGGCCCGGTGTTACAGTGATGCCGTCCTGGAACCACCGAAGCAAAAGGCTCTAACACATGACTGCAGCGTGGCCGGAAATCGTCGTTCTGCTCAGAAAAAGAGTCTCAGTCCTGGCGGTCTTTGCCGCTGTACACGTGCTCTTCTGGGCCCTGCTGCTTCCGCGCATGCTGTCAGGCAATCCCTACGGGGACGTGGAACTGTACCGTGAGTGGGCTTTTCAGGGTCTCTCCTACGGGATTTGGCAAGGGATCGACGTCGCCTGGGTCTATCCGATAGGTGCCATGCTGCCGATGGTCATTTCCGCGGCGCTTGGTGAAAAGCCCTACATGCTTGCCTGGTTCCTGCTTTGCACCCTGCTTAACCTTGGCGCCGTCCTGACGTTCCTCTACAGTCGCCAGGCACGTTACGGCTGGCAGGCGGCCTACTTGTGGATTGGCCTGACGGCGATCCTGGGGCCAGTGGCCTTCTCTCGCGTGGACGGCATAACGGGGCCCCTTGTAGTGGTTGGGCTGCTTCTTGCAGCGGCTCATCCGCTCCTTGCGTCGGCACTCCTGTCCCTGGCGACCTGGATCAAGGTCTGGCCAGCGGCCCCCGTTCTGGCCTTGATCATCGCGAGCAAGTCACGCTTAAAGGTCATTCTCGCCGGGATTGCCGTTTCGATGATGGTTGCAGGGGTGGTTGTGGCCAATGGAGGTGCCAGCAATCTGTTCGGCTTCATCCAGGCGCAGGAGGACCGCGGGATGCAGCTGGAAGCGCCCATGACCACTGCCGGCGTCTGGCAGGCCGTTGTTGGCGGTGGCACCAGGGTCTACGTCAACTCGAAGATCCTGACGGTCGAAGTCGATGGGTCACTTGCTGACTTCGTTGGATCACTCATGAACCCCCTCCTTGTGCTGAGCCTGCTGGTGATCGCCGCAATCATGATTGTTGCAACCAGAAGGGGAGCGGACCGGACGGACTTGCTCCTGGCAGGATCCCTCGCGCTGGTCGCAGCAATGATTGTGTTCAACAAGGTGGGTTCTCCGCAGTTCATGATTTGGCTCGTGGCCGTGGTCGCCGTTGGTGTCGCGATCCGCGGCACTGAGTGGGCGGTTCCCGCCGTCGTCATGGTGGCCGTCTCAATCCTGACAACGCTGATCTATCCGCTTCTATATGACCGGCTCTATGTTGCTTTGAATCCCGGTGTGGCGCTCTTGCTGACCGCACGCAATGTGCTGGTCATTGCCGTCCTGGTCTGGGCGATCGGAAAGCTGGTTCGACTCGCAAGGACGAGCGCCGCTTCTGATGCCCGCACCGCAGCCCTGGAATCGGCCGGCCGCTAGGCTTCCCGTTGGTAACGGCTTGCGTCCCCTCATTTTCTTGCCGGGGCCGAGCCAGTGGCAGACTGTCGCTATGGATTTTTCGGCTCGCTATGTCGCATTGGGAGACTCGTTCACGGAAGGCGTCGGAGATGTGGACGCCGGACGTCCTAACGGTGTCCGCGGCTGGGCCGATCGGGTGGCCGAGCAGCTCGCCCGTGCCAACGACGACTTCGGCTACGCCAACCTTGCCATCCGAGGCAGGAAATTGCGCCAGATCATGGCAGAACAGGTCGACGCCGCGGTGGCGCTTAATCCCACGCTGGTCTCCATCTATGCCGGCGCCAATGACATTCTGCGGCCCAAGGTGGACATCGACGCTCTCCTGATTGAGTACGAAGCCGGCATCAAGAAGCTTGCCGCCACCGGTGCCACGGTGGTCATGTTCACGGGTTTCGATGCCCGGGGGTCGAAGATCTTTGGCACCATGCGCGGACGTACCGCGATTTACAACGAGCTGGTTCGTGGCATCGCCGAGGACCATGGCGCCCTCCTGGTGGACTACTGGCGCTTCAGTGAGTACTACGACTGGCGGATGTGGGCGCCGGACCGGATGCACATGTCCGCTCCCGGGCACATCAACATGGCCAAGCGCGTACTGAAGGTCCTTGAACACGATGATTCGATCGACGTGCCTCCGCTCGAGCCAGTGCGGCAGCTCAGCAGGGCAGACGCCCTCCGCGCCAACGCCCGTTGGGTGCGGGAATTTGCCGCACCCTGGGTTGTTCGCAGGGTTACGGGAAGGTCCTCCGGCGACGGCCTTCAGCCGCGCTATGAGCAACTTACTCAGATGCCGGCGCTGAAACTGGGCTAAGGCTTCCCGTTCAAAACCAACGCGGGGTCACTTACGGCCCATTCCAGTCCGCGGCATGGGCGTCAAGTGACCCCGCGTTCTCTGAATTGGTCTTAAATTCACCCAACCCCTAGAATGGTTAGGCGCTAGGTGGCGCGGAGCGTGTGCAATTGCTCCGGTTGGCGGCGACTGATCCAGTAATGGCAGTCCCGGTGGCCGGTAGTTAGGGGCTCAAGTTGCGTGCATTCCTGTATTCGCCCAGTATCCCAGGCCTTTACCGCAGCGGTTTTCGCTGCCTGATGCCTGTGACTACCAGCTGGAGGCGGACGCCCCTGCCGCACGGTGACGCAGAAATCTGCCAGCCGTTACATTCAATCTTTGGAGGAGAGTCATGGCAGCACACTGCCAGGTGACCGGAGCCGAGCCGGGCTTTGGACACAGCATTTCGCACTCGCACCGCCGCAACAAGCGCCGGTTCGACCCGAACATTCAGAAGAAGCGTTACTGGGTTCCGTCCCTGCGACGTAACGTCACGCTGACCCTGTCTGCTCGTGGCATCAAGACCATCGACGTGCGCGGTATCGACGCAGTCGTCGCCGACATCCTGGCTCGTGGGGTGAAGCTCTAGTGGCAAAAGACAAGGACGTACGTCCGATCATCAAGCTGAAGTCCACTGCGGGCACGGGCTACACCTACGTAACCCGCAAGAACCGTCGTAACGATCCTGACCGCCTGGTCCTGAAGAAGTACGACCCCAAGATCCGCCAGCACGTCGAATTCCGAGAGGAGCGCTAAACATGGCTAAGAAGTCCAAGATTGCTCGTAACGAGCAGCGCAAGGTCATCGTTGAGCGCTACGCAGCCAAGCGCCTCGAACTGAAGAAGACCTTGGTTGACCCCAACGCGAGCGACGAAGCACGCGAGGCAGCACGCCTCGGCCTGCAGAAGCTGCCCCGCAACGCCTCCCCGATCCGTCTGCGTAACCGCGACCAGATCGACGGCCGTCCCCGCGGCACCTTCCAGAAGTTCGGTATCTCCCGTGTTCGCTTCCGCGAAATGGCTCACAAGGGTGAGCTCCCGGGTATCACCAAGTCTTCCTGGTAATACGCCTCACGAAGGCCGGCAACCATTACGGTTGCCGGCCTTTCGCGTTTAAGCCTGGCGGTCTGTGCGCTTGAGGCGGGCACACCGGCTGTGGTGCCGCCGGTGTGATGCGCTCCACAGTGGCACGGTTCGACGGCGGCGGCCGTGCCGGGGGTGCGGCGGTCGCGGTTTTCCGTGTGTTTCCGGGGGTTTTGGGGGTTGCTTGTGGGTGTGGGGGGCTGATTTGTGTGGGGGCTGGTGGGCGTGTATTGTTTTCTGGGTCGCCGCCGCTGATGCGGAAAAATAGCGGCGAAACCCCCTTTCAAACGGAACCGGTTACGGTGCGCTTTTGTGGTGTGCCGTGTGGTTGTGGGGGTGCCGGATTGTGTGTGTGGTTCGGGGTGGTTCGGCTTTTAGCCGGGTTGCCCGGGTCGTGCGGGTCTGGTAGGTTTGGTAAGTTGCTCCGGAGCGATCCTGAACGTTGGTTTGGGTGGTGCCGGGTGTGTCTGTTGTTTGAGAACTCAATAGTGTGCCATGTTTGTTGGTACGGATTTTGCGTGAATTGGTTGAATGGCCGGGTCCTCGTGTTGTGCGGCGTTGGGGTCGGGTTTTTACAGGTGGTTTCCAATTTTGTCCAGCTTTGG
>NZ_JAGGPK010000004.1 GCF_018613855.1 Arthrobacter sp. ISL-30 | reverse complement strand
TTTCTCCCGGTCTGATGCACCGCTCCGACACGCCGGGAGGCTTGGAGAACCGACATCCCGGCACACACCAAGTCCACAAACTCGGTGCGTGCGCTCAGTGGATAAGACTTGACCATAGAACACTCCATCAATTCAGAGCGTTGCTACGACCATATGACTCCACCCCCGTTTTGACGACAACAACTGCGAGTCAGTTGGGCAAGCGTCAGCGGGCTCCGCTGGGCGTTATACCAGGCGGGCTGGCTCCCAGCAGCGGCAGCATCACCTCGTCTACGATCTGGACGAGGTAATCGTCGTCGATTGGCCCGGCAGAGAAAATGAACCGCTGCCGCAACAAGGCGGGTCCGGCCTCAACTCGGCAATCAGTGGCAAGGGCAGGATCGCATTCTCCCCGCACCGCTGCCTGGTTGATGATGGTGCGCATGACCTTGCCGACATTGCCGCGGGTGTAGTCCCGGATCTCCGAGGCCACGGCCGGGTTTTGGAGAGCCTCGCCCAGCAACCCCCGCATGGCTTCCCCTACGGTACCCTCCAACTGCCGCGCCACATCGCGCAGGACAGCCAGGGCATCGCCACGAAGGCTTCCGGTGTCAGGCACAGTCGCCGGGTTCGGCATCGCGTCGTAGGCCGCCTCGAGGACCAGGGCCGCGCGGCCTGGCCAACGCCTATATAGAGATGCCTTGCTGGCCCGGGCCCGCTCGGCTATGCCGTCCATGGTCAGAGCGGCATAGCCCGATTCGGCGATCTCTGCCCGGACCGCCTCGAAGATTGCCGCGTTCAGGGCCGCTCCGCGGCGCCGCGGCAGTTTACGATGGTCCGCCTGGTCCGGCTGGTCCGGCTGTTCCAGCTGCTCCGGCTGTTCCGGCATTTTAGGACCCCTCCAAAGCCGCGGGCCGGACCACTCCGGCATCCCCATCCACCAGCACTTTCTGAGCATCAAAGAGGGTGCTGGTGCCCGTACCTGTCCCCATCACAGCCGGAATGCCATACTCGCGGGCCACGATCGCCGCATGCGAGCCAAGTCCACCGGTGTCAACGACGACGGCGGCGGCCCGTTGGAAGAGCGGCGTCCACGAGGGGTTGGTGTAGGGGCAGACGAGGATTTCCCCACTTTGCAGCCGTCCGAATTCGGCGGGTTCACGGATAACCCGTACAGGCCCTTCGGCGAGGCCCCGGCTTGCCGACATTCCCGAGACAAGAGCTCCGGGCACCTTGCGATCATGGAAGAGCAGGGACGTGTCCAGCAGCGGGATTCCCTCCAACTCGCGCCGTTTTTCAGCCCGAGCCAGCACAAGGCGCCGGAAACGTTCCCGGACGGAAGCCGGCAGCGCGCCGTCGTCGTTATCCCGAATGGACGCAAGCTCTTCGAAGCGCAGATGGTAGATGTCCTGGGCGACATCGACGACGCCGGCGCGGACGAGGCGTTCGCCCAGCTCACGGTAGGCGCGGCGCAGCGGCGGAATGACCTTGGTGGCGTAGAAGTGGCTGTCCTCGCGAAACGCCATTCCCTTCCGCGCTGCATCGACGGCGTCAAGCACGCGCCGTCGAACCGTCGGGTAGCGCAGCGCGGCGTGCCGTCCAAGCTCCTCCAGCGCTGCACCGGTCTGGTCCGGCGACTGGCGTCGTTCTCCCATCAAGCTCTTCACCAGCCCCAGCACTACTCCAGGGGCGTCGGACCAGGTGGGGGCGCTGCTCAGGACCACGCTCACAGTTTCACGGTGACCATACTCCCGCAGAAACGACTCGAAGGCCTGGCGGAAGGGGACGTCGGCGGGCTGCCTTTCCACGAGTTCGGCCAGCCGGCCGGCGTCGGCTTCGACGAAGGCGCGCGCCAACTCCGGATCGGCTGAGGCAACGTCAGCCAATCGTTCCAGTGCCCTGTTCGCCTGGCTTGTCCGGGTCTCCGCGCCGGCGATCAGGGCCGATGCCAGCCTCAACCTGCCGAGCAGCAGAAGCATGGCGCGCAGCTTCAGCATTGGCAGGAACGCGCCCGGCAGGTAGGAGATGCGCAAGTCCGTGATTCCCCGCATAGTGGCGAAGCAATCCTCCGCCATGCCCACGATTTCCGCCCAGCGCAGCCCGCCCGGGTCCCTGGCGTTCAGCCGCTCCACGCGGTCCAGGAATTCGGAAAACCGGGGATCCTCCATCCATTCGGTGGGCTTGAATTGCCTCGCACGGCGGGTCAGGGAAACCGGAGCGGCCAATGTTCTGATGGTGGGATGCGGTACAGGCGGCACCAACTGCACCACCACGCCGTCTTCCTCGGGCAGCAGCTTCTCGACCCTCGGGAAGACGACGCCCACGCTCCCGGCCATCCCGTCCAACATGGCCAGGATGCCCCGGCTCATCCAGCCCGAAACATCCAGCGGATAGGGCCGCTCCTGGAACATCTCCACGAAGAACGGTCCAAGCCTTTTCTGGAATGGATTGAGCGTTGGCGGCTGGGGCGGCAGCGCCGTCAAGGGCCGTGACTGCAGCACGTACACGCGGTCGTCGACGGCGGCCCACTCCATATCCTGCGGCCGGCCGAAATGCTCCTGTGCACGCTGCGCCAGGGCAGCCAACTGCGTCAGTTGTTCCGGCGCGAGCCCCGGCCCCGGAGCGGCACTGCCGGCCTGTTCAAGCGTGCCTCCGCCGGCGGCCGCACTGATGACAACTTCACGGCGCCCAGGCGTGAAGCTGAGGGGCTTCCCGGAACGGTCCAGGACATATTGCTCGGGCGTCACTTGCCCTGAAACCACCGCCTCGCCAAGCCCTGGGCTGGCCTCAACCACAATTTCACCGCGTTCGCCCGTGACGGGATTGGCCGTGAACATGACACCGGCCATTTCGGCCGGCACCATCTTCTGCACGACGACGGCGATGGCCACCTCGCGGGGATCGATCCCTTGCCTCTGGCGATAGGCAATGGCGCGGTCCGTCCAGAGCGAACCCCAGCAGTCGACGACGGCGTGGAGCACGGCATCCTCGCCCTGGACGTTCAGGTAGGTGTCCTGCTGGCCGGCGAATGCTGCCCTCGGCAGGTCTTCCGCCGTCGCGCTGGACCGCACGGCCACGGCCCCACCGCCCAAGCCTGCATAGGCCTTGCCAACCTCCCGCCGGACGTCGTCGGGCATTTCTGTAGCGGCGAACAAGGAGCGGATCTCAGCGCCGTCGGGTCCGTCCTGCGTGCCAGCGCGCAGCAGGTCCTGCAGGGCCGCCCCCAGCCCGGTTTCGGCCAGGAGGGCGCGGTAGGCATACGTCGTCACGATGAAACCTGCCGGCACAGGAAAGCCCTTGCGCCTGAGCTCGCCAAGGGCCGAGCCTTTTCCTCCGGCGACGGCGATATCGGCCGAGCCGAAATCGTCCAGGGGTGCGGTGATCCTGTCAGTCATCGGAGGCTCCTTCTTTCGGCGGGGATGTTGGGTGAGAATGCCGTGATGCGTCTGCATGGGAGGTAGTTCGCAATTCACGCTTAGGAAGGAAGAGCGTCAGCACGAACGCGGCTACCAGAATCACGGCGGCGTAACCGAACACAGGTGGAAGCGCGTGTCCGAACGCCTCGGCCACTGCCGCCCGGTCCGTGGGAGGCAGTTGCTCCAGCGTCTTGGGGGTCAGCGACTTGATTCGGTCTCCAAGCTCCGAGGCCAGGGGCGCGGGCACGGATGCGGCGAAACGAACAGTGATGAGTGACCCCAGCACGGCCACGCCTACAGAGGCTCCCACCTGGCGCAGGAACGTAACAGTGGACGTGGCCGCGCCCAGATCACGTCGCTCCACGGAATTCTGCACCACCAGCACCATTACTTGCATTACCAACCCGATGCCCAGGCCAAGCAACAGCATGGCCACGAGCACCAGCCACGGACTGCTGTGCGAATCCATGGTGCTGAACAGCCAGATTCCCGGAACAGCCAGCATCGTCCCGGCCACCGGATACATCTTGTAGCGCCCTGTCAGCGTGATCAAAAGGCCGGATGCCGCGGTCGTGAGCAGGATCCCGGCCATGAGGACGATCAGCATGCCGCCGGAAGCAGTAGCGGACATACCCATACCCACCTGCAGGAAAACGGGAAGGTAGCTCAGGGTGGCGAACATTGCGAAGCCGATCAGGAAACTCACCGCTGTTGGAATTGTGAAAGCGGCGTCACGGAACAAGGACAATGGGATGATCGGATCCGCATTTCGACGTGAGATTAACAGCCATCCGGCCACCGCCACGACGGTCACCGCCACCAGAACAGGTACCAGCCAGCCCGGTCCCGAGTAACTGCCGCCGCTGCACAGCAGGATCAGGGAAACGATCGCGAGGCTCAGCAGGGCTGCCCCGCCGTAGTCGACGCGTCTCCCCTGGGGATGGGCCGGAAGCCGGAGTGTGAGGGTCACGACGACGAGGGCCGCAAGACCCAGCGGCAGGTACGAGTAGAAGATCCATCGCCAGGAAAAGTAGTCCACCACCGCTCCGCCGGCTAGCGGTCCGACCACCGCCGCCACAATGAAAGCCGCACCGATAATGCCAAGGAACCTCCCCCGGTCACGAGGGCTGACCAGTTCGCCAATAACCGCCTGTGCGCCAATCATGAGGCCTCCCCCGCCGATACCTTGAACCGCACGGTAGGAGATGAGTTCGGGAACAGACTGGGCCAGGGAACACAGGGCGGCCCCGACGCTGAACACGATCAGCGAAGCCTGGAGGACGCGCTTGCGGCCGAAGGCGTCTCCAAGCTTTCCCGTAAGCGGCATCGCGGCCGTGGCCGCAACGAGGTAGCCGGTAATGATGGCCGACATCCGGTCAAGGCCGTTTAGGTCCCCGGCCACCGTGGGCAGGGCCGAAGCCATGACAGTCTGGTCCAGCGCTCCGAGGAACATCACCAGCAGGATTCCGGGCAGTGCGACACGGATAGCAGAAGGGACCCGCGGATTGTGGTGTTGGGCATTGTCCATGATCGAGGCCTCGACGTTTAGAGAACGATCCGTTCTCTAAACGTACGCCTGGTTGGCGGTTCCGGCAACCGTCAGCCGGGGCTGGACATCGATAATCAGCAGGCTTACTGTGCAAGTGTGGTTGGCCAGCACTTCACTCACGGCCCCCACCGCCACCTCAGCGACCACTACATTGCAAGTTTCGCCAAGGAGGAAAAATGGAAAAGGTTGAAGAGACCATTGATGTCGCTGTCCCTGTCCACACGGCCTACAACCAGTGGACCCAGTTCGAAGAGTTTCCGAATTTCATGTCGGGAGTTGAATCCGTTACCCAGCTCACTGACACTACCAACCACTGGGTTACCAAGGTTGGTGGCGTGCAGCGAGAATTCGATACGGAAATCGTTGACCAGGAGCCTGACGATAGGATTGCCTGGCGCAGTACCGACGGCAAGTCGCACGCCGGCATCATCAGGTTCACGCCCCTGGATCCCAATCACACCAAAGTCAAGGTCCATTTCGAATGGGCTCCCGAAACTTTAGTGGAGAAGGCCGGAGCAGCGCTCAGCCTCGACGACGTACAAGTCAAGGCAGACCTGAAGAAGTTCAAGGAGTTCATCGAATCACGCGGAAGCGAAACGGGAGCCTGGCGGGGTGAAGTGGACGACCGCGGTCCCACAGGCACGCAGCTCTAGCTCAGCCGAACCATCAATCAAGCGCCCCCCGTTCACACAGGGGGCGCTTGCCGTGCACCCGCAGACGGGGCTGATTCCTCCTGCAAGCTCCGCACCACTCCCTGTTTCCGACTTGTAAAAGTTTCCGGAACCCCTTGACGAAGTGGTCCAGTTCACACTAAATTGTTCAACAACTTGAGATTGTTCAACAACTTCGAATGCGGAGTCGGAACATCATCACCCGCCACCCGAAGTCCCACGTGGCATCGCATCTTCTGGAGGACAAAATGGCCACCCAATTAGCATTGGCCCGCGAGACGCCGACAACGGCTGTCGGACGTAAGGACATGTTCAAGGCATTCGCAGCAAGCCTTACGGGCACCGCGCTCGAGTTCTACGATTTCGCCGTTTATTCAGCGGCAGCCGCGATCGTCTTTCCGATCATCTTCTTCCCCGCCCAGGACCCCATGACGGGCACCCTGCTTGCCTTCTCCACCTACGCTGTGGGCTACATCTCCCGGCCCGTCGGCGGAATCATCTTCGGCCGTCTCGGAGACGAGATCGGCCGGAAGAAGGTCCTCGTCATCACACTGATGCTGATCGGCGTCGCGACCTTCCTTATCGGCCTCCTGCCAACATATGGCAGCATCGGCATCATCGCTCCCATTGTCCTGGTCCTCCTTCGCTTCGCTCAGGGCGTCGGCGTAGGCGGCGAGTGGGGCGGCGCCGTCCTGCTTTCCAGCGAGTTCGGCGACCCGAACCGCCGCGGATTCTGGGCCTCCGCCGCTCAGATCGGCCCGCCCGCCGGCAACCTCATGGCCAATGGCGCGCTGGCAGTCCTGACCCTCTCGCTCTCCGAACAGGCGTTCCTGGATTACGGCTGGAGGATCGCCTTCCTCATCTCAGCCCTCCTCGTTGCCTTCGGGCTTTGGATCCGGCTCAAGCTGGAAGACACCCCAGTTTTCAAGGCTCTTGAGGCCCGCGGTGAAAAGCCCAACGCACCCATCAGGGAAGTCCTGCTCACCCAGCGTCGTCCACTGGCCGCAGCCATCCTCAGCCGCATCGGACCGGACGTCCTGTACGCCCTGTGCACGGTCTTCACACTCACATATGGCATCCAGAAACTCGGCTTCGACCGCGGACAGGTCCTCACGGCCGTGATGATCGGTTCAGCCCTTCAGCTCTTCTCGATGCCCCTGGCCGGAGCCGTCTCGGACCGCATCAATCGCAGGCTTGTCTACGGGGTCGCCGCCATTGGCGCCTCGGTTTGGGCCTACGTGTTCTTCATCGTCCTCGAGGGCAAATCCCCGGTGGTGCTCATCATCGGTACGGTCATGGGCCTGCTCTTCCACTCCTTTATGTACGGTCCCCAGGCGGCCTTCGTCGTTGAGCAGTTCACTCCGCGTCTGCGGTCCACGGGCAGCTCCCTGGCCTACACCTTTGCCGGAATCATCGGTGGCGCGCTGGCACCCTTTATGTTCACCCTCCTGATGGGCGCCTTCAACAGCTGGCTCCCAGTGGCCGCCTACCTGAGCGCCGCATGCCTGCTCACGCTGGTTGGCCTCGCCCTCGGCCGGAACTCCAATGTGGCCGAAGACGAAGAGTATCTCCAGGCAACGGCTGCAACCGAGGAAGCTGCGGTCCGATGAAAAAGCGAAATCCGACGGCATGGAAGACGACGTCGGCCGGATCCGTGAAGCTGGAGGGCCGCCTGCAGCAGAGGACCGGAACCCACTGCGAATTGTCCGGTCTCTGGGAGAACGTCGCCGGAACCCGGATGCGAATCCTCGAAGGCCAGCTCCTGCCGGCCTATTCGGGCCACGCCTGCCACTGGACCTATGTAGGGTTTATGGATCCCGCCAATAGCTGATCTCCAGAAGAATGAACCACCCGCATTGAATCACCAGCAAGGCCGGAGCCGGGGAACCTAGAGTTCCCGGCTCCGGCCTTGCCGCATGTGCTTTCACGTGTCCGGCCCAGCCTCATTCCTCCTCGCCCGCGATCCTGATCCTGTTCCTGGCGAGCCATGCCGGATTGAAGGCTTTGCTGAGGTAGTTCGTGCCGGCGTCGGGCGCTATCGCCACCACCACTGAACCATGCGGCGCCGCCAGCGCCACCCTGATGGCTGCGGCCACTGCCAGTCCCGACGACGGTCCCAGCGCCAAGCCTTCCTCGTTCAGCAGCCGATGAACGGAGGTGTACGCCTCATCGTTGGGAATTCGCAGGAAGCGATCCACGACGCTGCGGTCGAAGATCCTGGGCCAATACTCTTCGGGCCAGTTGTTGCCCACGCCGTCCACCAGGATCTCGCCGGGATGCCCGCCGCTGTAGACGGATCCGGAAGGATCTGCGCCCACAACTTCCAGATGCCCTCCCGGACGTTCCCTGGCCACTTGCTCCTTGAGGTACCTGCCGTTGCCGCTAATGGTGCCGCCGGTACCGATGCCGGCCACAAAATGGGTCACCCGCCCGTTCGTCTGGCGCCAGATTTCCGGCCCTGTGCCTTCATAGTGTGCGGCGGGGTTGGCAGGGTTATCGAACTGCATTGGACGCCAGGCGCCTGGGATGTCCGCCGTGATCCTTGCCGCGACCGCCCGCGCGTTTTCAGGAGATTCCGACGGCGCGTTCCAGTCCGTGAGGATTACCCGGGCTCCGTAGTTATGCAGCACGGCGAGCTTCTCTTCGGAAATGGTGTCGGCCGTGATCACCACGACCGGATGGCCGGTCAGCGTTCCTATCAAGGCCAGGCCGATCCCGGTGTTCCCGGACGTGCTCTCCACGATGGTCGCGCCGGGTTTGAGGTCGCCCGAGCGTTCGGCGGCCCGCACCATGCTCAGCGCCGTCCGGTCCTTGATGGAGCCACCCGGATTCTCCGATTCCAGCTTGATATGGATACTGCTGCCCAACCCGCGGCTGAGATGCTCAAGCAGTACCAGCGGAGTGTTTCCCACCTTCTCCAGCACGGAATTGTCCAGGGGAATGGCAGGCGACGACGACCGGTGGGCGCCGTGCTTGGGGGCCACCGTAGTCACTGAGTTTCCTCCCCTTCTTCCAAATCCAAGGTGTCCAGCAGCACCCGCAATTCCCCGCGGGCGCGCTGAACCAGGGCAGCAGCGGGAAGGCGCTGGGCCAGGACGTCCGCCAAATGTCCGACGACGGCCCCGGTCCCCTTGCCGAGGGGTCGCCGGTCGCCGGCGACAGTTTCCCGGGCCCCCGTGGCAGCGGGTTGATCCCCTGCAGGCGTCTCCCTTGCGGGGGTGGCGGCGGCAGTATCCCTGGCTGTGGCGTCCCCGGTTTCAAGGACCAGGTACGCCGCGGTCAGCGCCTCGATGGTGAGCAGCTTCTCGGCGGCCGCTACCGAGCGTTCCAGTTGCTGGAGGGCAAGCGGCGCCATCGTGGAGTGGTCCTCGACGTCGGCCGAGAGGGTGGGCGCGCCGAGCGTCGCCGGGGCGGCGAGCGCCTTCAGTTCCGCGAGCAGCCCCGCCGCGGAGTACCAAAGCAGCCCTGGCAGATCCTCCACTGCCAGCCCCGGGCTAGCCTCTCCGCGAGGCCCCGGCTGTATGTCGGTGCCAGCCTGCCCCTGCGGCCTCGGCTGCGTCTCCAGTCCCGGTTGCCGCGCGGCTTCAAGGTTGCGCTGGCGGATGGTCCGCTGGGGCGGGTAGAGCTTCGCGATTCGCCGCTCACTGGCAATGCCCACATGGGCCAGGGCGATCCGTGTGGTTTCGAACGCCAGGGCCAACTGCATCGGTTGGAAGTTGCCGCCGGACACCATGAGCGCGGATTCAACGTCGCAGAGCGGGTTGTCCCCCCGGCCGTTGAGTTCCACCTCCAAGGCGGCCTCCAAGGCTGAAAGCTGCTCCCGGAACGCGCCATGGGTCTGCGGCGCGGCGCGGAAGGACAGCGGGTCCTGGGTGGAGACCTCGGAGCGGGCGTCTTCAAGCCACCCACCGCGAAGCAACCATCGGACCGTTGCGGCGGAACGCCTCTGCCCGTCGATGGCCTTCGCCGCCTGGATCACGGGCGAGAACGGGCTCAGGTTCCCGCCGCCGTCGTACCTGGCTGTTGCCTCCAGCGACAGCGCGAGTGCGACGTCGGCGAGTTCGGCGAGGCGGAGCAGTCGTCCCAGCACGAGAGCTCCTGAACCGATGGAGTAGGAGTTGGCGCTGATCATCGCCAAGGCTTCGCCGGCGTCCAGGTGCAGCGGTTCCAGTCCGGCATCGGCGAGCGCCTGCGCTCCGGGAACCAGCACGTCCCCGCGCAGCACATAACCCTCACCAATAGCGACGGCCGCGACGGCGGCAAGCTGGGTGAGGTCTGAGGACCCCACCGAGCCCTCGCGCGGAACAGCGGGGCAGACGCCGCGGTTCAGCAGTTCCTGGTAGAGCCGGGCCGTCTGCGTTCGAACGCCGGAGCCGCCGCGGCTGAAGCCGATGAGCCTGGCCAGGATTAACGCCCGAACCTCGGTGGGGCTGAGGTACTCCCCCACGCCGCTGTCGTGATAGCGGACAACCTGGATCTGGTGCGTCAGGATCGACTCGTCCTCCACAACCGTGTCACGCCCGGAACCGAGGAGCGTATTGAGGCCGTAGATCTTCCGGCCGGACACGATGGCCTGATCCACAACATCCCGCGAGAGTCCAATCAGCTCGATCGCCTCGGCGCTGAGCTCAATCCTCACAGCGGGATTGAAGGCGGCCTCGGCTACGTGGCGGGCATGGATGTGGGAGTTGTCGATCAGGAAGACCCCCGATAGATGGGCATGATCCCGGCGTCCCCGGAATGAGTACCCTGCGTGTATTGAGTGTGAGTGTGCTGGGTGTGCGTGTGCGATGTCTGTGTGTGTCATGGCTAGAAGCCCAGGAGGTTTTGGCGGAAGCCGCCGTCGCCGTAACTGCTCCTCAACAAGGCACGACGACGGAGCACAGGGGTGAGGCGATCCAGGACACCGTGGACGGTCACGGGATCCACGAACCCGGAGAAAAGGAATCCGTCCCCTCCCACTTTCGCTCCTATGTCCTCAAGATAGTCGGCGATCTCTTCAACAGTTCCGATGATGCTGTCACCGGCGCCGCCGCTGCGGGCCTGCAGGATCTGGCGAAGCGTGGAGCCGGGCGGGGCGGCCTTGGTGAAATGCTCGAGTGTCCCTCGGTTGGAGTTGGTTGTGAGTTCCGGCAGGGGTGCGTCGAGGTCGAACTGCTTGAAGTCGATCACGGACAGGTAGGACATGGAATTCAGTTGGGCGTCGATGTCCCGCTGGCTCAGTTCCTTGCGCTGCGCCCGCAGATCCTCCGCCTCGGCCTTGGAACCCGCAATGGTGGGCTTGAAGACAAACAGTACCTTGACGGCGTCGGGGTCCCTGCCAGCCTTCACGGCTTCGTTCCGAATGGAATCGCGGTAAGCCTTCATGCCTTCGGCGCCTCTCGCCAGGGCGATGGCGACGTCGGCGTGGCCACCCGCGAAGGCCTTTCCGCGAGGGGAGGCACCTGCCTGGACCAGCACGGGCTCCTCCGGCAGGGGCGCCGTGTTGAGGGGTCCGCGCACCTTGAAGAACTCGCCCTCATGATGGATGGCATGCACCTTGGCGTGATCAGCGAACACGCCCGCGTCGACGTCCTCCACCACCGCGTCCGGTTCCCAGCTGCGCCAGAGCCGACGGACGACGTCGACGAATTCCTCAGCCTTTTCATAGCGCAGGTCGTGCTCGATCTGCTGGTCCAGTCCATAGTTCTGTGCGGCAAGGTCACTTCCGGACGTCACGACGTTCCAGCCGAGCTGGCCGTTGGAGAAATGCTGCAGGGTGGCCAGCAGCCGGGCCGCGGTGAAAGGCGGGTAGAACGATGCACTCACCGTGGGCACGATTCCGAGGTGCTCAGTCACAGAGAGCAGGTATGGCACCAGTGCCAGTGGATCATGCTTCGGGGCGAACGAGGCGTGGGCCAAGGACACCTGCGCCGTGCCGCCATAAGTGTCCGGGACGGTGAGGGAGTCTTCGATGATGAACAGGTCCAGGCCGCATTGTTCAAAAGCGCGTACGGCATCCTGGTAAAGCGCTGGCTTCTTCCAGTCGTAGCCCAGGCCGTAGCCGGGGGTTCCCCAGCCCTGGACGCCGAACCCGTGCCCCACGAACCAACCGAAGTGCAGCATGGGCCTGATTATCCTCCGGTTGGGGCCTTTCGCCGAGACCCTTCTGCCAGTAACGTCGCACGAAACTGCCGGCATTACTTGGGGGGTGTCCCTATGCTTTTGGTCAAGCGGCCTGGGCGGGTTGTTCTTCATAGAAGGTGCCGTGTTTGAGCATTGAGTAGATGACGTCGCAGCGGCGTCGGGCGAGGCAGATGACGGCGGCGTTGTGCTTCTTTCCCTGGGCCCGTTTCTTTTGGTAGTAGGCCTTTGAGGCCGGGTGGTGGCAGCTGGCGATCCAGGCGGATCTGAACAGGGCGTTCTTGAGCTGTTTGTTGCCCGAGCGTGCGGGGAATTCACCGCGGATCGAGGTGCCGGAGCGTCGTGTTACCGGGGCGATGCCTGCGTAGGCTGCGAGGTGCCCGGCGGAGGTGAAGGTGCCGGCATCGCCGATGGTCAGGAGTATCGTCGCTGCGGTCTTGATGCCTACTCCCGGCATGGACATCAAGACCCGGGAAAGAGGGAAGTCATCGAGGAGCTTTTTGACTTCTTCGGCCACGATGGCTCGTTGGTGTTTGAGTTCCTTGATTTGCGCGGCGATGCGGGGGATGACCAGTTCGACGGCTTCGGTGCCGATCACGGTGACCGTCTGCTCGCCCAGTGCCGTGAAGATCGCGTCGACCAGGTTCACCGGGTCCTTCCGGCTGTGGTTCCTGGCCCAGCGCAGTACGTTGGACCGGCCCGGCAACCCGCAGCCCGGTCGGCCCGGCGTACTTGATGAACAGCTCCAGGACCAGGGACCGGGTCAGCACCGTTCCCGGGAAGACACGCTCCAGGGCGGGGAAAATCTGCAGCAGCAGGGACCGCAAACGGTTGATCGCCCTGGTGCACTCATGGGTCAGGTCCGCGTCGAATCCGGAGAGGACCTTCAGCGCCGCGAGCACCTCGCTGTCCCGGTCAACCGAGCGAAGCGTGTGCGGCATCGCCCGTGCCGTCTCGGCGATGATGAACGCATCCCGCGCGTCCGTCTTGGACTTTCCCGGGTACAGGTCAGCGGCTTTGCGCATCGCCAGGCCCGGCAGGTAGGCAACGGTGCAGCCGCTGTCCCGTGCCACGGCTATCGGCAGCGCACCGATGGTGTTGGGCTGGTCCACGATCACAAGCACCCGGCCGTGCTGCTGCAGGCCCGTGAAAAGCTCGCGCAGCCGAGCCTCGTCCTGCGGCAACGGCTTGTCGAAAACCCGCTCACCGGAGGCGTTCAACGCCGCGGCGTGGTGCTCGGACTTGCCAACATCAAGCCCGCAGTAGACCTCGTAACCTTCTTCCATCCGGCGCTCCTTTGCACCACTTCTGGCCGCAGTCACGACACCCGATGCTGGCACCCACGTTACAAAGAGACCTGGCCCCCGCGGAAGGAGCCGGCCGTGTCCCTATCAGCAGTCAACGCGTGTCTCCGAACCTGGCGACAACACCCCCCGGATCATCAGTGACAGGGCAAGAAAGTCATACCAGGTCCAGCGACCAAATCCCCGGCCTTCGGGGACGGAATAAATGTAACGGGCCATGGAAGCTACAGGACAAGAAAAAGCGGTCATTGCGTCGCGGGTAGAAGCCGGCCTGGACAGCGATGTCGTACGCCCGGGAGAAACCCCTGGAAGCCATGCTTGGACACTATGACGGCATGCGGCACTTGGAGCGATTCATGCCGACTGCCGATAGCCCGACTGACCGCTCCGCCCACGTCGAAGCGTACGAATCCCGGAATGTGCCTCCGTTCTCTTTCGCCAGCACAGCAGTGGTGCAGGAGCGCCGTCTGGCGCTGATCCGCTCCCTTGTACTCACTGTGCTCGTCTGCATCTTCACCCCCCTATTGCCTGCGCTGCTGGCTGCTTAGGTTCCTCGGCAGAGCCTCACGCCACCACCCGTTACGGAACATGACGACGGCGGCGGTGCGGGCCGCCGTCGTCAGTGTTACGTTTTTCCCTGAGTAATGAGCACCAGCGCCAAGCCCTGACTTGCTGGTCGGCAACCCTCTTTTGCGGCGGGGTGCCTCAGGTGACTACTCGGCGTATCGACATATTCGTACTGCAAGCGTGACTGAGGAGCACCGTCAATGCCTGAACCCACCGAAGAAAAACTCGCATACCGTCTGGTCACGGGCCCTGATACCCGTGATTTCTGCGAGCGGATCTCCACTGCCCTCGCCGAGGGTTATGTACTGCACGGCAGTCCGGCCGCCACGTTCAATGGCACCGACGTGATTGTTGCGCAGGCGGTAGTCCTGCCGTCCGCGATTGCCAGCGCCGACGCCGCCGTCGCCACTGCAGTTGACCTGTTGGAAGGCGACGAGGACGCCGAGGCAGCCTTCGAGGGTCACGCATGAGCTACGCAGGAGACCTCACCCCGCACGACGCCTGGGCCAAGCTGGAACAGGGCGCTATCCTGGTGGACGTCCGCACCGAGGGCGAGTGGGCGCACATCGGCATTCCCGACACCAAGGCCACGGAAAACGATCCCCTGTTCATCCAGTGGTCCCTCGCCGGCGGCTTTCCCAACCCTTCATTCCTGGAACAACTGAAGCAGCAGGCACCCGAGGACAAAGACGTTGAACTCGTGTTCCTGTGCCGTTCCGGCCAGCGCTCCATCTCGGCCGCGATCGCTGCAACACAGGCCGGCTACACCGCGTACAACGTCCTGGAAGGCTTCGAGGGCGATCCGGACCGCTACGGCGAGCGCACGCTGAATGGCTGGAAGAACCGCGGACTGCCGACGAACCTGGGGAAGAATTAAGTGACCTTCAATCCCGACGCCGCTGGCTGGAGCCCTGACACCCAGGCCGTCCGCGGCGGCCTTGACCGCACCAACTTCCAGGAAACCTCCGAGGCGGTGTTCCTGAACTCCGGCTTTGTCTACGAATCCGCCGCCGCTGCGGAACGTGCCTTCACCGGAGAGGACGAACGATTCGTCTACTCCCGCTACGGCAATCCTTCCGTCGCCACTTTCCAGGAGCGGCTTCGCCTGCTTGAGGGCACGGAGGCGTGCTTCGCCACGGCCTCGGGTATGTCCGCCGTCTTCACAGCGCTCGGCGCGTTGCTGGCCGCCGGAGACCGCGTAGTAGCGGCCCGGTCACTGTTCGGCTCCTGCTTTGTGATCCTTAATGAAATCCTCCCCCGTTGGGGCGTGGAGACGGTCTTCGTGGACGGGCCGGACCTCGAGCAGTGGCGCTCCGCGCTGTCTGTGCCCACCACGGCAGTGTTCTTCGAATCGCCGTCGAACCCGATGCAGGAAATCGTGGACATTGCGACCGTGAGCGAACTGGCGCACGCAGCCGGCGCCACCGTCGTCGTCGACAACGTCTTTGCCACTCCTCTGCTGCAGCGCTGCGGTGAACTCGGCGCGGACGTGATCGTCTACTCCGGCACCAAGCACATCGACGGCCAGGGACGCGTCCTGGGCGGCGCCATTCTCGGCACGAAAGAATTCATTGACGGCCCTGTGAAGCAGCTCATGCGGCACACCGGTCCCTCGCTCTCGGCCTTCAACGCCTGGGTGTTGACCAAGGGCCTGGAAACCATGGGACTGCGCGTCAACCACTCCTCGGCATCGGCCCTGCGGATCGCCGAATGGCTTGAGGAGCAGCCCGCGATCAACTGGGTCAAGTACCCGCTGCTGAAGTCGCATCCGCAGTACGAGCTCGCCGCGAAGCAGATGAAGGCCGGCGGCACGGTGCTGACGTTCGAACTCTCCCCGTCCGGTGATTTGACGGCCAAGGACGCGGCTTTCGCCCTGTTGGATGCACTGTCAGTGATCGACATTTCGAACAACCTGGGCGACTCCAAGTCCCTCATCACCCACCCGGCAACCACGACGCACCGCGCCATGGGTCCGGAAGGGCGCGCAGCGATCGGCCTGAGCGACGGCGTGGTGCGGCTGTCGGTGGGACTGGAAGACGTGGACGATCTCATCCGTGACCTTGAAAAGGCCCTGAAGCAGATCTAGCTCACTGTCCCGGACGACGACCCTGCTGCGGATTCGGCCCTACGGTTCCTGCAGGATCTCGGGTTCCGGCCAGTTCTGCCTCACCCAAGTCAGTACCGGCTGCGGTTTGGTGTCCAGTTCGTCGTCGGCGCCGCGGACAGTCATCCGCACGGCGTGTTCGACGACGGCTGCCAGTCCGCCATCGGTACGTGCGGGATCGACCGCCAGCGCGCGTGCGGCGGCCTCACGTTGCTCAGCCGCGCCCGTTCCGCGCTCCAGCAGCGCCTTGATCCCGCTCCGAACGATCTCCAGTTCGTCCTGTTCGGCGAGCACGGGCTCCACGTAGTCCACCAGCGCCCAGACTACATCCGCAGCAGGTTCCGGCCGGAAGTTTCCGAAGTCCAGCAGCTCACCGCGCAGGCCGAAGTTGCTCGCCTGCCACGACGCCATCCTCAGCAACGATGTGGGCACGGGCGCGGGCTCGATGCCTGCATGCCACTCCCTGACCGTCGTTTCCACGAGCGCCCTGACTAGTACTGCGATGAGCGCAGAATCCTCGGCCCGCAGGCAGACATCGGCCACCCGTATCTCAACAGTGGGGTGGTGTCGGGAGAGCCGCGCGTCGAAGTAGATCATGCCCTCATCCAAGGGCACGCCGGTGTCAAGGAGCCGGGTGATAACCCGCCTGTAGGAAATGTGCGAGCCGAAGACGGCAGACGGTCCGGCAGTGGGCCAGCGGTTCCATGCCTGTGTCCGATAGCTTTCGAAGCCGGTCTCCACACCGTGCCAGTATGGCGAGTTCGCGCTGATGGCTGTCAGGACTGAGAGCTTGTCCCTGATTCGGTCGATGATCGCCACGCCTTCCTCGGGAGACTCGATGAAGGTATGGACGTGTAGGCCGCACGTGAGCTGTTCGTGGACCGTCAGGCCAAACCGTTCCATCATTGCCGCGTACCGGGGGTCTGGCGTCATGTGGGTGGTGGCGTCCAGGGGCGACGTAGCCAAGGCCGCAATCCGGGCGCCGTGTTGGCGGGCGGCATTGTCGGCAATGGAGCGAGCCAGCCGAATCTGGTGCAGCAGCTCGCCATGGAAAGTGCACGGCCGCGTCTGCGTCTCGATCTGCTCGAGTTTGAGCTCATGGCTGAGGCCTGTTTCGGATCCTGACGGAGTGGCATCCCCCGGTGCCGGGGTGATCTGTTCGTGGGCGTTGGCTCCAGGTTGGGCAGACAGCAGCGCCTGGGCGAGCGCCAGCGGCTCACCGCTCTCCGGATCCACGATCAGAAGCTCTTCCTCAACCCCAAAGGTCCGCATGCAACCATTCTGCTCTACAGGCGTGTCTACAGGCATTGTCCGGCGCGGTCTCGTTTTGTGGGGGTGGGTAGTTTGGGCCTTCCTGGCGTCGGATTCTGCGCGATCATTCCGCGGGGAAGGCCGGGGAACCAGGCGCAACGCCTGCAATCCGCGGCGGAAGGAGCGTCAGGCAGGAATGATCAGGCAGAATCCGCCGCGCGCACCCAGAATCCGCGGGCCCCTCCTAGTCCTGGAAGTACTCGATCCTCGCGCCGATCGTGTTGAGCCGCTCGGCCAGGTCTTCATAGCCGCGCTCGATCACATAGATATTGCGCAGCTCGGAGACGCCGCGGGCGGCCAGCATGGCCAGCAGGATGCAGGCGGCGGGACGCAGTGCCGGAGGGCAGCCCACCTCGGCGGCACGCCACTTGGTGGGACCGTTGACGTAGATCCGATGGGGGTCAAGGAGCTGGATCTGCCCGCCGAGCTTGTTCAGCTCCGTGAGATAAATAGCGCGGTTCTCATACACCCAATCGTGAATCATGGTCTGGCCCTTGGCGCAGCTGGCGATGACAGCGAAGAACGGCAAGTTATCGATGTTCAGCCCTGGGAAGGGCATGGGGTGGATCTTGTCCTTGGCGGCCGTGAGCCGGGAGGGCTTAGTGGTTACGTCCACGAGCCGCGTCTTCCCGTTGCGGGCCATGTATTCGCCGCTCACAACCAGCTGCTGCCCCATCTGTTCCAGCATGGCGAGCTCGATTTCCATGAACTCGATGGGGACGCGACGGATGGTCACCTCAGAATGGGTCACGATTCCGGCCGTGATAAGGCTCATTGCCTCGATGGGGTCCTCGGAAGGGAAATACTCGATGTCGACGTCGATGCCGGGCCTCCCGGTGATCCTCAGGGTGGTGGTTCCGATGCCGTCAATCTCGACCCCGAGACCCTGCAGGTAGAAGCAGAGGTCCTGGACCATGTAGTTGGGGCTCGCGTTGCGGATCACCGTGGTGCCCGGCCTGTGCGCCGCGGCCATGATGGCATTTTCCGTGACGGTGTCGCCTCGCTCGGTCAGCACGAAAGATCGGTCCTCGGCGTCGATCGGCGGCGCCTGGACTTGGTAGAAGCCGGACGTGGCTTCCACCGACAAACCGAACTGTCGCAGGGCCTGCATGTGCGGTTCAACGGTACGGGTGCCCAGGTCGCAGCCTCCGGCGTAGGGAAGCCGGTACTCGTTGCTCTCATCCAGAAGCGGGCCCAGGAGCATGATGACGCTGCGGGTACGCCGGGCTGCCTCCACGTCCATGGAGTCCAGGTCCAGCACTTCCGGACGCCTGATGCGCAGGTCGTTTCCGTTCAGCCAGGTGCATTCGACGCCGATGGAGGTCAGGACCTCGACGATCCTGTTGACCTCCTCGATTCGTGCCAGGCGACGCAGCGTTGTCGTGCCGCGGTTGATAAGGCTGGCGCACAAAAGGGCAACGCCCGCGTTCTTGCTGCTGTTCACGTCCACAGCGCCCGCAAGCCTGCGTCCGCCTTCGACGCGCAGGTGGGTCATTTGCGGCTTGCCGACTTTGACGATGGTCCGCCCGAAGATCGACTCGAGCCGTTCGATCATCCTGAGGCTGAGGTTCTGCTTCCCCTGTTCCATCCGGGCTATGGCACTTTGGCTGGTGCCAAGTTCAGAAGCCAGCTGTCCCTGGGTCCAGCCCTTCTCACCGCGTGCGTCGCGGAGAAGATTACCTACATGTTCGGCGGTGGGCTGCGTCATAAGAAAAAAATATCATAAATGAGCTATTTCGTCGCTAAGGCACGCAGGACTCGGAAGAATCTTCAGGCAGTACCCACGTCATGCGATACTTCTCTCTCAGTCCTGTGCCCATCATGCCACTCCTTGGACGCCTGACCCTTCACCGTTCGACACTTTTTGGCAGTTCCCACGCCAGCGTCCTATCGTTGCTTAAGTAAGCCTTACCTAAGTCAAGAGAGTCCGCAAAAATCATGACGCCTGCGCCGCAAATGGACTCGCTGCCTGCCGGCACCTATCGCGACTCATGGGGAATCCCCCTCTCAGGGCGGACTCCACCGCCCATCTTGCCTACCTCCAAGGCTGGAACGCGGGCATTGACCGCTCCTGGCAGATCGAACTGGAACGCTGGCGAGCAGAGGGCCGTACGGCGGAACACCTGGGCCAGGACGGCGTGGAGTGGGACCGCTTCGCCCGACGCGCACAGCTTGAAGACACCGCCCGTAAATGCTTCGAAAACCTCGACGGCGAAACACAGCTTTGGTGCCGACGTTACGTGGACGGCATCAACGACGCCTTGGCCGCGGGCCACCGAATCGGGCGGGAGTTTGAACTCACGGAAACCGCCCCTCACCCTGGAACCCTTGGACTTCGCTGGGCGTCTTCCTGGTCCAGCACATTCTCTTCTCAACTTTCCCGAACAAGCTGTTTCGTGCCCATGTGGCCCGGTCGTTGGGAACTACGGCAGTGGAACTCTTCAGCATCGAAGCTCCGGTGTGGTCTGGCAGCAACGCCTGGGCCGTCCACGGCTCGTGCACCGCCACAGGAATCTCCGCTGATCGCGGGCGACCCCCACCGCCTCCTGGAACTACCCGGCACCTATCAGCAGGTTCGCCTCTCCTGCCCCGAGTTCGACGTCGTCGGCTTCGCCTTTCCGGGCGTCCCCGGGCTGCCGCATTTCGGCCACACTGGCCACGCGACGTGGGCCATCACCAACGCCATGATTCGAGGCCCTGCTGCCCCTGTTGCGCAGCCGGAACGTGGACGACGTCGAGCAGGCCCTCGGACGCTGGGTGGAGCCGGTGAACAGCGTGGTGGCCGCTGATCGGCAAGGCGCCGTGCGGCATTTCCTGGCCGGCCTGGTACCCCAGCGTCATCCGGACAACAGGAAGCTCCCGGTCCTGCCTGGTCCCCCAAGCATCAGTGGAGTGGTGGGTTTGTACCGCTCCCCCACACTGACGTGAGCCGTTTTGCCGTAAGCGCCAACGACCGTGCGGCGGGCGGCGGCGACGAGGTGGCTCTGGAGTTCGCGCCGTCACACCGCGCCCGCCGGATCAGTCAGCTCCTGGGGGACCCGGCGCCCCTGGTCTCCCGGCATCCGACCAAGGGAGCGGAATTGGCAAACGCAGCCCCCGCGGCGAAGCTGCTGACGGTCGAGGACATGCAGGCCATCCACTCGGACACGCTCCTCGGCTCTCTGCTGGTTTTCCACCGGGTGCTGGCCCAGCTCCAGCCCGAGTTGCTGAGCGAGGAAGCCCGCCAGTTGCGCTCCCGCATCCTGGGCTGGGATGGCCGGATGGATGCAGATAGTGTCGAAGCGGGGGACTTTGCTCGCTGGCGTTCAACGCTTGTGCAGCAAATTGCCGGACATGCCGAGCTGAAGCCGCTTGCCGAACCCCATCACCGCTCCCCACTCTTTGGCCCGTGGCTCTCAGTAGCGTCGCGGGTAGGCTTCGCGCTTGAGACTCTCCTGTCGAGGGGACATGAGCTGGGGATCGACGTCGGCTTAGAGGTGGCCGCGGCGCTGGAAGCGACGGCATCCGAATCCGAACATACTGCGGAGCCGGCCCTGGACCTTGGCCCGCCCGTCTCACAACCGTGGGGGAATCGGCACACGTTGCTCCCTGTTCACGAGCTTCCGGGAGACCTTGCCGCAGCCATTCCCGTTACTCCCCTGTCCGGAGACACCGGCTGCGTGCTTTCCACGGAGAGCCTTCCCGGCGTCGAGGACCGCAGCTTCCGGGGGCCGGTGGCCCGCTATGTGTGGGACCTGTCCGACGGCCAGGACAGCCGATGGATAGTCCCCTTTGGGGCCGCCGACACGCCGTCGAGCCCGCACTTCGCCGACCAACTGCCATTGTGGGCGACCGGGGACCTCATTCCCGTCGTTACCGACTGGAGCCTTCTTAGCCTTGAACCTGTTTCTTCCAAGGAGACCCAATGACCCAGCCGCCATCCACCCTTGCCACCTACGACGCCCGGCCAACGGTCTACACCGAGCAGCTAGGCACGGAACAGCTGCGGATCGTCCCCCTGGTCCCCGACGAGGACCTGGACCTGGTGTACGCCTGGGTCAAGGAGGAGCGTGCCCGGTTCTGGGGAATGACGGAGTACAGCCGGAAAGACGTGCTTGAGGTCTACCATTTCCTGGATCCGCTGGAAACCCATCATGCGTTCCTGGTCCTGTTGGATGGCGAACCGAAGGCCTTGTTCCAGACGTACGAGCCGCTCCACGACCCCGTGGGCGAAGCTTATCCAGCCCGAGTGGAAGACGTCGGCATGCACCTGTTGCTGGCGCCAGCTAAACAACCAGCCCCGGATTTCACTCCGCGCCTGGTGTCTGCCCTCATCCGCTTCCTGTTCACGGACCCGGCTATCGATCGGATAATCGTGGAGCCGGATGCCCGCAACAGCAAAGCCGTGCGCCGGCTCGAAACCACGTGCTTCGAGCTAGGGCCCGTCATCCAGCTTGCGGAGAAGGAAGCGCAACTGGCTTTCCTGACCCGCGAACGCTTCGAAAAGATTGCTGCATTCAAGAACCGCTGACCTTTCGAAGGACGCCCTCGAAGGACGCCCTCACCAGACGAAGTTCCAGGTTCCTGCCCACTGGGCCGCCAGCGCCGCCGCGCCAGCGAGTAGCACGCCTCCCAGCAGCACCCATGCGTCGAGCAGACTATAGCTTGATTCGCGTGCCCAGGTCCGCTCGGAGCCGCCGAAGCCTCGTGCTTCCATCGTGACGGCAAGCCGCGATGCCCTGCGGATGGCCTGCACCAGGAGTCCGAAGCTCTGGCCAAGCATCGCCCGGAACCGCTGCGACGGAGTCCCCCGGGAGCCGACACCTCGGGCCCGCCGTGCCATACCGATGGTCTGCCATTCTTCCGCCATAAGGCCCACGAGCCGCATCGCCGCGAGGGTCCCCAACACGAAACGGTGGGGCAGTTTCGCCTTCTGGGCCAGCGCGTCAGCAAGGTCTGTTGGGTCCGTGCAGCTCATCAGGAGGATCGCCGGCAACGCGATCGCCAGGCCGCGCAACATAAACCCGAGCCCCAGCTGAAGCGAGCCTTCGCTGATGGACCAGATCCCCGCGTCGAGCAGTATCCTGCCGCTGTCCGCGGAGAGGATGGACGTGCTCCAGCCGCCCAAGGCTGCCGCGATGATGAGGGGCCAGCCGCGCTGCCACAGCAGCCGCAGGCTGAGCCCCGCCAGGGGGAACAGCGCCAGTTCACCCAGCAGGGCCGTGGAGGCGGACACCCAGTCGATGGACAGAGCCAGGACCAGGGTGATGAGGACGACGGCGGCGAACTTGGCCAGCGGATTGGCGCGGGTCAGCAGGGCTTCGTTCCCACGAATGCTCAAGACGTTCCTCATGCGGCACCGGCCTCCTGCCGTGTGCCGCTTTGCGAGGCGGGGCCCAGTCGAAGCTCCGAGCCGCCCAGCACGGCAGTGAATTCCTCGTCGTGGGTCACCGAGACAACCGCGGTTCCGGCGTCGAGCAGTTCCGAGAGGAACGAGGCCAGTTCGGCCCAGGTAGTGGCGTCCTGGCCGAAGGTGGGCTCGTCCAGGACCAGCACCCGAGGATGGGCGGCCAGGACCGTCGCCACGGATAGTCGCCGTTTCTCGCCGCCGGAGAGGGTGTAGGGGTTGGCCTCAACCAGATGGGTCAGGCGCAGCCGCTCCAACAGCTCGTCTACACGTTCACCGCCGTGGCCCAGATGGCGTGGCCCGAACATGAGCTCGTCCAGCACTCGCCCGGTGACGAACTGGTGCTCCGGCTCCTGGAAAACCGTACCGATGCGGGCAATGAGCTGTTCGGCCTTCCATTTGAAGGGGTCGATTCCGGCGCCCTCACTGAGCTCCAGCGTGGCCGAGACATGCCCCTCAACCGGCTGGAGCAGCCCGGCAAGCGTTAGGGCAAAGGTTGATTTACCGGCGCCGTTGGGGCCGGTAATGGTCAGGGCCTGGCCGGCGCGGACCTGGGCAGTAATGCCGAGCTGCACCGGTGCAGGCGGGATAGTTTTGAAGCCACGCCGGCGGGGCCGCTCGCGGGACACCGCGAGGCCCTCGGCTGCGAGCAGGAGCTGGGCGGGCCCTCCGATATCCGCTCTGTCGACGGCGGCATTCTCGAGGGCTGCTTGGTCGCCGGCGATACGTGCCCGAGTGGCCGGTACGTAGCCCGGCACCCAGACCCCGGCAGCGGTGAGCATGTCCCGCGCCTGTTCCAGGACAAGGTCCGGCGGGCCGTCCAGCAGCACGGCGGGATCTTTGGCGTTGCCCGGCCGCAGGACCACGATCCGGTCCACCAGGTCCTTCCACACAGACACCCGGTGTTCCACTACCACCAGGGTGGCGCCGGTCTTGTCCAGGCAACGGCCGACGGCGTCGCGGACCTCCAGGACACCGGCAGGATCCAGGTTCGCGGTGGGCTCGTCCAGGAGGATGAGCCCGGGCCGCATGGCCAGGATCCCGGCCATGGCAAGGCGCTGTTTCTGCCCGCCGGAGAGGGCCGACGTCGGGTGGTCCAGCGGCAGGTGCGCCAGTCCGACGTCGTCCAGCGCCTCATGCACGCGCCGCCAGATCTCATCCCGGGGGACCGCGAGGTTTTCCGCGCCGAAGGCGACGTCGTCGCCGAGCCGGGAGAGGACCACCTGCGTTTCCGGATCCTGCTGCATGAGCCCTGCGCGTCCCCGCTGTCCGCGCGGCGCACCGCCGTCAAGATGCAGGACGCCGGTCTCGTCGGCGTCGTCCTCACTCCCGTCTCCTGCCACGCCGTCCCCGAGCACTCCCGCGAGGGCATGCAGGAGCGTGGACTTGCCCGCCCCCGAGGGCCCCAGCAGGAGCACGCGTTCACCCGGCTCGATGTCCAGGTCGAGGCCATGGACGGCGGGGGTGGCACGTCCGGCATGTCGCCAGCCCCATCCCCGGGCGAGAACAGTGGCCGGACGAACGCCGGCGTCGGAGGCAGGCATCAGGAGAAGGCAGGCTCCGTGTCCGCCTTGCGTGAGGCGAACGAGCTCAGCACGCCGGTCTTGGCCAGGCCACGGGTGGCGATCCAGGACAGTGCGCCTGCAATGATGGCTCCCGAGATGGCGCAGAAGATGATGTAGGCGAGCTTGTCACCGGCTCCGTAGGCGATGTTCCAGCCCCACGGTGCGAAGGAGTCGTTCAGGCCACAGAACAATCCGGCACCCGCGCCGGCCAGCAGGGCCGCCGACAGATTGAACTTCTTGTAGCGGTAGGCCGCGAAGACGAGTTCCGCGCCCAAGCCCTGCACCAGGCCGGAAATGAGCACCGTGGTGCCGTACTGCGAGCCCATGATGAGCTCCCCGGTGGCGGCAACTGTTTCGCAGAACAGCGCAGCTCCCGGCTTGCGGATGATCAGCATGCCCAGCACGGCCGGGATCATCCAGCCGCCGGCATACAGCCCGGTGAGCGGCGGGTAGACGGCGTTGGCCGGAGCGGAGATGAGGTTGGCGCCCTGGGACCAGGCCCAGAAGATGACGCCGCCGGCGATTGCGATGAGCGCAGCCACAACGATGTCCACAACCCGCCAGCTGGAGCCGGCCTTGTTCGGTGTCTGCTTTGCAGAAATTCCAGTCATTTTGTCCTCCTGAGGAACAGGAGGGGATAGTGTCTTCGGCTTGCCTCCGAGCGGCCTCCGCCGCGCCGGTTCCGTACACTCTGAGAACTCGACTCCCTTGCGCCGGTACTAGCCGGATCAGGTTCGAGGGTCTGCGGCTGTCCGCACTCTCAGCGCCCCTTCCGCGCATTGCCGGTGTGTACCGAAAATGCCCGACGGCGGCGCTCCCCTGTCGTTATCAATCTGCCCTTTTGGGCGTGGTCCAGTTTACACCTCGGGCCGCGCCCAACACCGACGGGGGAGGGAAAAGACGGCGTATGACTCGGCACCCGACAGCGGGCTCCGGGCTCGCGTCGGTTCCTGCCTGATCATTCAGGACCGACACCTGCCATGGCCCGCCAGGACGCGGGGGCCGGAGCACCTGCGAGAATGATCGGGCAGAATCCGACACCGCAGAAGGGCAACCATGAACGACAGCGCCGGAACCGGCTCGATAGCCAAGCCCAGGCTCGCCGCCAGCGTCATCCTGCTGCGGGACGGTGCGGCCGGGCTGGAGGTCTTTGTCCAGCACAGGGTCTCCACCATGGACTTTGCCGCCGAAATGGTGGTCTTTCCTGGAGGACGCGTTGATGAGATAGACCGCAGGGGCTGGGACTATGCGGAGGAACTGCTGACAAGCCATGCTCATGCGTGGCGGCGGAGCAGCCTGGCAGGGACACAAGACGCGGGAATGCTCATAGCGGCCGCATTGCGCGAGGTATTTGAGGAAGCGGGCATCCAACTGGAGGCCGGTTCCCTGCTGCCCTGGGCCAACTGGATCACACCTCCGGATCAACCGAAACGCTTCGATACTTTCTTCTTCCTGGCGGTCCCGGATAGAGACGTCGAACCGCAGCACCTGACCACGGAGGCGTCCGCGTCGCTATGGATGCCCGTGAGTGACATCCTGGAGCAGGAGGCCGCGCAAACGCTGAAACTCATGCCGCCCACGTTCGTGCTCCTGGGTGAACTCGCCGAGCTCGGAAGCGTTGATGCCGTGCTGTCACTCGAGCGGGAGATCATTCCGGTGAAGGCCGCGGCGGGCGCCCTTCAGGAATTCCTCAAACGCAGGCGATAGGCTGGGGCCGGACCTGTTGTCGCCCGTTAGGAGTCATGAAGTGAACTTCCTCATCAAGCTGCTCGGAACCGGTGTAAGCATTGGCGCAGGCCTACTCGGTACCAAGGTGGTCAACATGGTCTGGGAGAAAACCACTGGCCGGAAGCCTCCCACAGGCAAGGACGACACTCCGACGAGCCTGCGCTCAGCCCTGACGTTCGCGCTGGTATCAGCGTCGGTCAGCACCATCATCCAGGTCCTCGCCAACCGCGGCACGCAGCGCGCCATTGCCCGCTTCGCCAAGACCCAAGACATCGTTTAGGCGGAATAGGCGAGGAAGCCATGAACGACCAGCCGATCGCCGAGCCACCAGAGCTGGTGCAGCTCGTGGACGAGGAAGGGCATCACCTGGGCACTGCTCCCAAGGCGACTGTCCACAACGCAGACACTCCGCTGCACCTGGCGTTCTCCTGCCACGTCTACTCCCCCTCGGGCCTGGTACTGGTCACGCGCAGGTCGCTGGCCAAGAAAACCTGGCCTGGCGTGTGGACAAACTCCTTCTGCGGGCATCCGGCACCGGGAGAATCGCCTGAAGACGCAGTGGTGCGCCGGGCCCGCCAGGAACTCGGACTCCGGATTGAAGGGGTGGAGCCGCTCCTGCCTGATTTCCGTTACCGGGCCGTGGACAGTTCCGGCATCGTGGAGAACGAACTGTGCCCCGTGTACCGCGCGGTGACCAACAAGGATCCCCTCCCCGTGGCCTCCGAAGTGGCCGAATGGGCGTGGACGGATCCAGCCGCACTCAGGGAAGCAGTGACCGCGGCACCTTACGCCTTCAGCCCCTGGCTGGTCCTCCAGCTTCGCAGGCTCGAAGGGCAAATGTAGCCCGGCCGGACCTCATGGTCGCTTGCTGCCCGCTGCATCGCGGGCGTCCTGTTCCGCTTGCTCCTCGGCAGCGGCCCGCCGCACGACGTCGGCGAGCTCATCGGTACTGAGGAGCTCCTTTTGCAGGTGCTTGGTGCGGTAGCCTGCACGACCCACCATATGGGCGGAGACCGGCACAGTAAGCAGTTGGAAGATCCACGCCACGAGCAGCACGGGCCACACCCACCACGTCCGCAACTGCAGGCCAATCGCTGCAAGGACCAGGAACAGCCCAAGCACCTGCGGCTTGGTGGCAGCATGCATGCGGCTCATGAGGTCGGGAAAACGTAGCAGGCCAATGGCAGCGGCCAGCGACATCAGGGCGCCCGCGACAAGGAAGACGGCAGTGAGGGCATCAATAAACGCATCAAAGCCGGAAGCGTCAGCTGTCATGCGGATTCGGCCTCCGATCTGCCACGAAGCGGGCCACCGTCACCGAGCCGATGAACCCGATCAGCGTCAGCGCCACCAGCAGCATCAGGTTGTTCAGGTGGCGGTTCATCGCCATGTCGATAGCCAGTGCAGCTCCGAGGATCGCCAGGAGGACGTCGGCGGCAAGGACCCGGTCCAGCAGTGAAGGCCCGACGGCGATGCGGACAATTGCTCCAGCGGCGGCGAGGGTGAGGATCACTGCCGTGACGATGAGGATAGTTTCCTTCACAATGCCTCTCCTGTTTCGTCTCGAAGCTGCCGGGTTTCTCGAAGCTGCCGTTGGTCGTTGCGGAGCGCCTCGACTTCTTCGGCTGAGCCCATGATTCGGATCAGGCTGGCTTCGGTGTCCTGGACTTCTTTCCGCAGCCTGTCGCTGTCCGCACTGTTGCGGATATTCAGCCCATGGATGTACAGCGTGGACGTGGAGCGGTCCACCTCCACCACCAGGGACCCGGGGATCAGTGAGATGACATGCCCCGTAGCCGTCATGAGCAGATCGGATTGGCTGCGTAGCGGCACGGCCACCACGGCATTGGTTACTCGCGGTCCTTTGAAAATGGCCAGGTACATGACCTGGAAGCTGGCGGCCGCTACCTTTCCCAGGAACACGAAAGCGAACGCAAACGCCCTCAGGAGGTTGAAGCGCCCGCTAAGTTCCACTGGAGGCAGGTAGAAGATCCTGGCGACCACCACGGCAATCAGGGCACCGAAGAGCAGGTTTCCGGGGCTGAAATCCTGCCATAACGCAGCCCAAACAACCACCAGCCACACGAGCAGCGGGATCTCTCTCTTCAGGGAAATTGGCTTGCGGCTCATTTGCTGCCGCCATCTTGCACGGCCTCGGCGGGCAGGGTCTTGGGGATGGGCGGCACGGGAGCCTCGTCGCCAAGGACAGCCTGGATATACGACGAGCGGTCCAGCATTTCCGTGGCGGCCTGGTCGGAGACCCTAAATAGCGGCCCGGCGAAGACGGTGAGGGCGACGCCGAAAAGCACCAGTCCCGCCGTCGAGCCGACCATGGTCCTCGGCAGCATGCCCACGGTACCCGGGCGCTGCAGCACGGGATCAGGGTATTCGGCGTCTTCGGGCTTCCGCCAGAAGGCCCTGTTCCAGACCCTCGCGATCGCCAGCAACGTCAGCAGGCTTGTCACCACCCCGCCCACCACAAGGACAATGGCCAGGGGTGTACCGAGGCTGACGCCGGCCTGCATGAGCCCGACCTTGCCGAGGAAGCCCGAGAACGGCGGGATGCCGGCCAGGTTCATGCCGGGCACGAAGAACAACAGCGCCAGGACCGGCGACAGCTTGGCGAGGCCACCGAGGCGGTCAATCGATGAACTGCCGCCGCGGCGCTCGATCAGGCCGGTCACCAGGAACAGGCTGGTCTGGATCGTGATGTGGTGCGCTACGTAGAACATGGCCGCGCCCAACCCGGCGATCGAGGACATCGCCAGGCCAAACACCATATAGCCGATGTGGCTCACGAGGGTGAAGGACAGGAGTCGCTTGATGTCGCTTTGGGCAATGGCGCCCAGGATGCCTACCACCATGGTCAGCAGGGCCGCCACCATCAATGGCGTGTTGAGGTTTTCGCCAGGAAAAAGCAGGGTCTCCGTCCGAACCATGGCGTAGACGCCCACTTTTGTCAGGAGGCCGGCGAACACCGCCGTGACGGGTGCAGGCGCGGTGGGATAAGAGTCGGGAAGCCAGAAGGACAGCGGGAACACGGCCGCCTTGATGCCGAATGCCACAAGGAGCATGACATGCAGCAGTGTCTGCGTTCCGGGATCCAGTTCGGCCAGCTTGATGGCGAGGTCGGCCATCGTGACCGTACCCGTGGCGCCGTAGATCATGGCAATGGCGATGAGGAACAGCACCGAGGACACTACGGAAACCACCACGTACGTGACACCGGCACGGATACGGGGCCCCGTTCCTCCCAATGTCATGAGCACGTAGCTAGCCGTCAGCAGGATCTCGAAGCCCACGTACAGGTTGAACAGGTCGCCGGTGAGGAACGCATTGGAAACCCCCGCCACCAGGATCAGGTACGTCGGGTGGAAGACGGACAGCGGCGCGTCCTGGTCGCCGTCGGCCATGCCTTGGCCTGTGGCGTACACCAGGACGGCCAGGCTCACAACAGTGGACACCACCAGCATGAGCGAGGAGAACTGGTCCACCACGAGGACGATCCCCCACGGCGGCAGCCAGCCGCCGATAGTCACGGCGGTGGTGCCCCCGTCCCAGACCGAGGCCAGCAGCAGGCACTCCAGGAGAAGTGTGAGAGCCAGGAGACCGATGCTGACGGCACGCTGGGCGCGCGAGTGCCGGATCAGGACGAAGGTGAGGGCGGCGCCGAGGATGGGAAGGACGACGGCGAGCGGGGCCAGGCTGGCCATGTTCCCAGTATCGGCAAAGTTCACCGCTCGCCTCCTTCCAAATTGATGTTTCGAGAGACGTTCCGGGAGCCGGGGCTTTCCTCCAAGGCCGCAGTGTCCGCGCTGAGCTCCTTCGCGCCGGCCGTCACGGTCTCGCCGTCGCTTTCCGCAGCCGTTCCCGGACTGGCCACGGCGGTAAGGGGGAACTCCGATGTCTCCATGGGAACATCGGCATCGTCCTCAGCGTCGAAGCTGGGTGTGCGGGCAACGCGGCGGTCTTCGACGTCGTCCTGGATCTCGTCCTGCCGGCCCAGCGTCCAGGTGCGGTAGATGATGCCGAGCATAAACGCGGTCACTGCGAACGAGATCACGATCGAGGTGAGGATCAGCGCCTGCGGCAGGGGGTCGTTATAGTCCTCCGACGGAATATCCTGATCGAACAACGGCGCCAGCCCGGCATAGCCGCCCGTGGCCAGGATCAGCAGGTTCGTGGCGTTGGCCAGGAGCATGAGCCCCAGCAGGACGCGGGTGAGGCTGCGCTCCAGGATCAGGTAGATTCCGCAGGCGTAGAGCACCCCCATGACAATCAGCAGGGTCAGGTTGACGCTCATACCGGGCTCCTTCCGGCACCTGCGACTTCTCCGGCGCCAGCGGCCGGTCCGGCGCCTGCGGCCTGGCCGGCTGCCGGGCTCCTTCCGGCCCCTGCAGCCTGGCCGGCACTTGCGGCCTGGGCTTCGGCGGTAACGCGCGCTTCCGTCTCCAACTCGGCTTCGGCCGCCTCGTCCGGCCCGGCGTCCGGGGGTGCCATGGTGGCTGTCTCCTCGAAGTGCTCGTCAATTTCGGCACCGAGGCTGCGCAGCACGTCCAGGGCCAGCCCGACCACCACGATGTACACCCCGATGTCGAAGATCGTGGAGGTGACGAACTTGATGTCCCCGAACACGGGAAGCCAGACCTGGATGATGGCGCTCTGGAACACCTGCCCGCCCAGCAGGAGGGGCACAAACCCGGACGCGGCCGCCGTCGCCAGGCCCGTCCCCAGCAGTGTTCCGGCCGAGAGCGGCGTAGCTTCGCTGAGCTCGAAGCGGCCCCCGGCCAGATAGCGCATGGTCAGCGCAAGCCCGGCAGTCAGGCCGCCGGCGAAACCGCCCCCGGGGAGATTGTGGCCGGCAAGCAGGAGATAGAGGGAGAACACGATCAGGGAATGGAAAATCAGCCTCGTGACTACCTCGAAGATGATCGAGCGCCGTTCCGGGGCAAGCGTCCGGCCGGCCACAAGCCACGGGTTGCGGCCGACGTCGGCGAACTTCCGCGCGAGAGCCAGCTGGGCGCCGTCGTGGGAATTGCGTACGACGCCGATGCGGCGCCCCACGCTGCCTTCGGCCACCTTGGAGGAAGCGCGAAGCCGCTCGCCGCGGCCACGGATGAAGATGAGGCTTGCGACGCCGGTCGCGGCCACCGCGAGAACCGCGATCTCGCCAAAGGTATCCCAGGCGCGGATGTCCACGAGGGTCACGTTGACCACGTTTAGCCCTCCCCCGCCCTCATAGGCGAGGCGGGGAAACTCGAGGGAAACCGGCGTCGCAACCCGGGCTCCCATTGCATAGATGGCGACGAAGATCATGGTGACACCGAACGCGATACCGATGATGACGCGAACCAGGCGGTATTTTCCGCCAGTGCGGTCCCGGAGCTCGGGAGGCAGGCTGCGCATCGCCAGGACGAACGCCACCAGCACGATCGTCTCGACGAGCATTTGGGTCAGGGCCAGGTCCGGAGCACCCTGCAGGGCGAACATGAGGGCAATGCCGTAGCCGGTCACTGAGACCATGAGGACAGCCAGGAACCGCTTGTTGGCCTTCAGGGCCGCCAGCGCCCCCACCACAATGCCGGCGGCAGCGATCAGCTGGAGCGGGGAATTGCCGTCCACCAGGTAGAGCCCCCCGGGCAGCGGCTTGTTGGCAATGATCAGGGCTGTGAGGGGGACCGCGAAGGCGACGCTGAGGATGACGGCGAGGTAGAAGTACAGTGAACCGCGCTGGGTACGCCCGGTGAGCCAGACGGCGACGTCGTCTATGGCACCGATGGTGTGCTGATAGGCGCGATCGCCGTCGATCCAGTCCGGCACCCGCTGCTGAAGCCGTGCCACGACATTCCGCCCGTAGAACATCACAGTACCTGCAACGAAGATGATCGCAGCCAGCCCCAGGGCGGGAGTGAGGCCGTGCCACAGCGACAGGTGACCGGGCCCGGCGTCGGGCGCTGTACCGGCGGCCGCAAACAGCGCCGCATAAGGCTGGATCCAGCCATCCACGGAAGCCGGCCACAGGCCGTAGACCAGCGTCAGCAGGCTAAGAATTGCCGGAGCGGCCAGGAAGGCGGGTCGGATGGCCTTGAACGGCGTACGCTCAACGCCCTCCTTGACGGCGAACGCACCCCACATGAATCGGGCACTGTAGGCGAAGGTGAGGATGGAGCCGAGGACCAGGCCGACTAGCAGGACCACGCACCAGGCTCCGGAGTCTTTGCCCGTTCCGTACTGGACGAAGGCCGCGACCACCGATTCCTTGGCCACGAACCCCGCCAGCGGCGGGACGCCTGCCATGGACCCGGCTGCGACGGCGGCAACGATCCCCAGGGCTCGAGAAGACTGGAACACTCCGGACAACTTCCGGATGTCGCGGGTTCCCGTTTGGTGGTCGATGATGCCCACCACCAGGAAGAGGGCGGCCTTGAACAGGGCGTGGGCCACAAGCAGTGCGAGGCCAGCGAGCGCGGCGTCGGGCTTGCCGAGGCCGACCACCATGGTGAGGAAGCCCAGTTGACTCACGGTGCCAAAGGCGAGGATGAGCTTGATATCCGTCTGGCGGAGCGCGCGGTAGCCGCCCACCAGCATGGTGGCCAGTCCAAGCCCCAGCACCAGCGGCAGCCAGAAGGGCGCATCCGTGAAGCCGGGTGCGAAGCGCGCCACGATATAGATGCCGGCCTTGACCATGGCCGCAGCGTGCAGGTATGCGCTAACCGGAGTGGGTGCCGCCATCGCCCCCGGAAGCCAGAAGTGGAAAGGGACCAGGGCGGACTTGGTGATGGCGCCAACCAGAATAAGTACGACGGCGGTTGCCACCGCGTCCTGCGCCGGTCCCGTGGCGAGGGCGGGGATTTCGCCACCTGCCGAAGTGCCGGCACCTCCGGCAGCCTGGGCCAGGATGGCGGAAAGGCGGTAAGTGCCCGCGGTGGTGCCCAGAATGATCAGGCCAATGAGCATCGCCAGCCCGCCGGCGGTGGTCACCATCAAGGCCTGCAGGGCCGAGCGCCGCGCCGACAGCCTGGTCCGTGCGTAGCCGATCAGCAGATAGGACAGCACGGTGGTCAGTTCCCAGAAAATGAACATGACCAGGAGATCGTCGGCAGTGACCAGGCCGAACATCGCGCCGGCAAACGCCAGCATTTGGGCCCCGAAGACGCCCAGTGACTGGTCCCTGTCCTTGAAGTAGCGCGCGCAGTAGGCCAGGACCAGGGTACCCACGCCAAGAATCAGAAGGGACATCACCCAGGCAAGGGCGTCCATGCGGAACGCCAGTTCAATGCCCAGTTCGGGGATCCAGGGAAGCACTTCCTCGGTGAAGCCAGCCTGGCCGGAATACACAGCCCCCTGCTGGAAAAGCAGCCAGACGAACGCGGCCGCCGGGACCGCCGCGAGGATAAAGAAAGCGTTCCTGCCAATTCTGGCGAAGATCAAGGGCGCCACAGTTGCCGCAACAAGGGTCACGGCAAGGACGGGGATCACTTTTTCTCCGCTAAGTCAGGTTTGTTGTCAAGAAAGTTGGGGCAGGCGGTTATGCGTTGGGTTCGGTGACCCAAGTTTATCAAGCGAAAGGACTGCCCAACTCCGCTCCTTGCCCTAGCATTCAGCCTATGAACACCGCCGCAGCCCCCGAAGCTCAACCTTCGGCGTCCGAACTGGCCTCTGGTCCAAAGGCCTTAGGCAAGGGACGCATCCTGGCCTGGGCGGCCTGGGACTGGGGATCCGCGGCCTTCAACGCGATCATGACAACGTTCGTGTTCACGGTCTACCTGACCTCGCAGGCCTTTGGAGGCGAAGACGCGGCGTCGGCCGCGCTCGGCGGGGGGCTGGCGATTGCCGGCGTCGTGATTGCCCTGCTGGCACCGGTTACGGGCCAGCGCTCCGACGCCGGAGGGCGACGGAAGCTGTGGCTGGGAGTCAACACGGCCGCCGTCGCGGTCCTGACGGCGCTGTGCTTCTTCGTCTTTCCGCGCCCGGAGTTCCTCCTCCTCGGCGTCTCCCTGATAGCCCTCGGCAACGTGTTCTTCGAGTTCGCCGGCGTCAACTACAACGCGATGCTGGCCCAGGTGTCCACGCCGAAGAACATTGGCAAAGTCAGCGGCTTTGGCTGGGGCATGGGGTACCTCGGCGGAATCGTGGCGCTGCTGGCCGTCCTGCAGCTTTTTGTCCAGCCGTCCTTCGAGTGGTTCGGGGCGTCACCAGAGAACGGCTTGAACATCCGCCTGGTCGCGGTATTTTCAGCCCTTTGGTTCTTCATCTTCGCCCTCCCGGTCCTTTTCGCGGTACCGGAACTGCCGCCCCGTCCCGCCGCGGCCAGGCTCGGATTCCTGGAGTCGTACGGGCTGTTGCTGCGGCGCGTCAAGGCCATCTACCGGACCAGTCCCCACACCATCTTCTTCCTCCTGGCCAGTGCCATCTTCAGGGACGGCCTGGCCGCGGTGTTCACCTTTGGCGGCGTGATCGCGGCGGGGACATTCGGCTTCGAACTGCGGGAAGTCATCTTCTTTGCCATCTTCGGCAACATCGTTGCTGCCATAGGCGCCATGATCGGCGGCTTCCTGGACGACAGGATCGGACCCAAAGCGGTCATCATTATTTCCCTCATCGGACTCCTCGTGTCAGGCACAGCCATCCTGGTCCTCGGCAACGGCAATTACGTGTTCTTCGGCCTCCCGTGGGCGGGCAGCACCACGTTCTGGGTGTTCGGCCTGTTCCTGTCCCTGTTCGTGGGACCAGCACAGGCATCGTCCCGCGCCTACCTGGCCCGGCTGGCCCCCAGCGGCGAGACCGGCGAACTGTTCGGCCTCTACGCCACCACGGGCAGGGCAGTGAGCTTCCTGGCGCCGTCGCTCTTCACCTTGTCTATCGCCGTCGCGACCCCACTAGTAGCCGAAGGGGAGGCCCAGCGCTGGGGCATCCTGGGGATCATGGTGGTTCTGCTGGCCGGCCTCCTAGTTCTCCTGCCCGTGAAGGCGCCCGAAAAAACCGCCATCGCCGTGGTTCCCGAGCGGTGACGGATGTCATTTCACATCGCTTCTGAGCGGACTAGGGTGGAGGTATGAATGTTGAAGAGACGGAACTTCCGGGCTTTGGCGTCCGCAAGGACTTCGTCACGGCATCCGGGCGGCGTATCGGCGTCGTTGAGCTCCGGGAAGGCGAGACGGAACTTTTCGTCTCCACCTGGGACGACCCGGACACTTGCCAGGCTTCCATACCGCTGACCGCGGACGAGGCCGCCACTTTGGGGAATTTGCTTGGCGGGCAACACATTGCCATGCGCCTTGCCGAAGACCACAAGGAGATCCCGGGAATCTCTACCCGACAATTCTCCATCGCTGCGGATTCACCGTTCCAGAACCAGCCCATGGGGAAGGCACGGATTCGGACACGGTGCGGTGCGTCCATCGTGGCCATCATGCGTGAAGGTGAGGTGGTCCCGTCTCCGGGACCGGACGTCATCCTGCACACGGGAGATCTGCTTATCGCTGTCGGCACCCAGGAAGGTCTCGATTCCGCGGCTGACATTCTGCGCCACGGCTGACCCGCATGGATCCACTTGCACTGACCCTCATTGAGTTGGGGGCCATTGTGTTCTGCCTGGGCCTCCTGGCCAGGCTCGCTGAGCGGATCGGGATGTCTCCCATACCGCTGTACCTCGTAGGTGGCTTGGGCTTCGGCGCTGGCGGCCTGATCAAGTTCGAAGGCATCCAGGAGTTCGCCCACCTCTCGGGCGAGATTGGCGTGATCCTCCTCCTGTTAATGCTCGGCCTGGAATATACGGCCCAGGAACTGGTCACGGGCATGCGCCGCTCCTGGCAGGGCGGCGTGCTGGACCTCGTGCTGAACTTCATTCCCGGCGCCGCGGTGGCTCTTCTCCTTGGCTGGGGGCTGGTGGGAGCCGTCGTAATGGGCGGCGTCACGTATATTTCCTCGTCGGGCATCGCGGCCAAGGTCATCACCGACCTTGGCCGCATCGGTAACCGCGAAACTCCCGTGGTGATCTCCATCCTGGTCTTCGAAGACCTGGCCATGGCCCTTTACCTTCCCATCCTCACCGCCATCCTCGCCGGCGTCGGGTTCCTGGGCGGGCTCCAGACGGTAGGCGTATCCCTCGCCGTCGTCTCCGTGGTGCTTGTGGTCGCGCTCCGGCACGGGCACCGGGTCTCGCAGGCGGTTCATAGTGAGAACTCGGAGATCTTCCTCCTGAACCTGCTCGGCGCGGCCCTCCTGGTAGCCGGCATCGCTTCCGCCACCCAGGTCTCAGCCGCAGTAGGCGCCTTCCTCCTCGGCATAGCAATCTCCGGCGCAACAGCCCAGAACGCCACCCGCATCCTGGAGCCCCTGCGGGACCTCTTCGCGGCAATTTTCTTCGTGGCATTCGGCCTCAACACCGACCCGTCGTCCATTCCCCCGGTCCTTGGCTTTGCGCTTTTGCTTGCCGTCGTCACGACTGCCACCAAGATCCTGACGGGGTACTGGGCTGCCAAGCGTGCGGGCATAGCGATTCCCGGACGCTTCCGCGCGGGAGCTGCCCTGGTTGCCCGCGGCGAATTCTCGATCGTGATCGCCGGTCTTGCGGTCGCTTCCGGCGGCGTGGCGAGCGAAATCGTGGCCCTCGCCACGGCTTACGTCCTCATCATGGCCGTCCTCGGACCCTTGGCGGCGCGTTTCGTGGAGCCGGTGGTCAAGTCGCTGCGTCCCCCTCCGCCCCCGGCAGCCCGCCGCCAGGAAACTCCGGCTGTTCCGTAGGAATCCCCCTCTCGCCGAGGTGCGAGATCTCGGCGCTTTCGACGTCGGAAAGCCGCGAAAGCTCGCTCCTCGGCGAGCGCGCCAAGCATCCCGCCACCCATTCTCCGCCTATCCGTTTGGATAGAAAGAACTGCCCGACCCCCGCGTGGGCCTCCTCCTTTCGGCATGCCACGATGAATACGCATCGGCTTTTGAAGGAGGCACACACCTAAGGAGGGCCATTTGCGTATTCACTCGCCCAAGCTATTCGCCGTCGTGCTCTTGGCGTCCGTCGTCAGCGGCTGCGGATCGATTCAGGCACCCGACGCGGTCAAGGGATCCGGAAAGGAGGGGTCTACGGAGGGAGCGTGCGTTCGGTTGGACCCGGGGCTGAATTGGCCCGCCGGCGTGCGTGAACACCTGCAGAAAGTGATTGAGGCGCACAGTGCCTGCATCGGAACGGTTCGCGATGGCGAGGCTTCGGTGGCCATCTTCGATTGGGACAACACCGTGGTGAAGAACGACATCGGCTATGCCACGAACTTTTGGATGCTCCGGAACGACAAAATCCTTCAGCCGGAGAATCAAGACTGGAAGACGACGGACCGTTACCTGACCGATGCGGCTGCGGTTGCCCTCAGCGCCGCCTGTGGCACTGACATCCCCGCCGGAGAACCGTTGCCCACCAGCAAGGACCAGGATTGCGCCGACGAAATCCTCGCCATCCTCAATGACACAACCCGGTCCGGCGAGGCCGCTTTCGCGGGCTTCGACTCACGCCGCCTCACCGGCGCGTATTCCTGGGGCACGACTCTCTCCGCCGGCTATACCGCAGAGGAGTTGGCCTTCTTCGGTGGGGAGGCGAAGAAACAGAACCTTGCTGCACCGGAGGGCGAAATGCAGACCGTCGGCACCCAGGAGGTAGACGGATACATCCGCATTTATCCTCAAATGAAGGACCTCATTACTGTTTTGCAGGCCCATGGGGTGGAGACGTGGGTGGTCTCTGCCTCGCCCGAGCCCGTGGTGAAGGTGTGGAGCCAGGAGGTCGGAATTAGGGCAGACCACGTTGTTGGCGTCCGGAGCGTGTATCAGGATGGCGTGCAAACCACGCACCTGAAGGGTTGCGGCGGGGTGCCGGACGGTGACGATTCCGTGATGACCTACATCGATGGCAAGCGCTGCTGGGCCAACCAGGAGATTTTTGGGATCCAAGGGCTGGCGGCTTTTGAGCAGGCGCCGGCGGATCGGCGTCAGTTCCTGGCCGCAGGCGATTCCGTCACGGATGTCACCTTCGTCGGTGACGCCACCGCCGCTCGAATTGCAGTGAACCGGAACAAGGCGGAGCTTATGTGCCACGCCTACGACGACGTCGACGGCGCCTGGGTAGTTGTGCCGATGTTCATCGACCCGGCACCGCGACGGGAGGAGCCGTACGCGTGCTCGACGACGGCCTATACAAACCCCGACGGCATCCCAGGCCCGGTCAAGCGGCCCGACGGAACCGTAATTCCTGACCAGGCAGACACCATCTTCTGATTCCCGCGAGGTGCGAGATCTCGGCGCTTTCGACGTCGGAAAGCCGCGAAAGCTCGCACCTCGGCGAGGATGTTTGCCTTCAACGCTCGCGCCAGCCACCCCGAACCAGGGCGTCGCGGACGCGGTAAACGACGCCGTCGAATCCCCAAACCCTGACCTGGCCCGCGGTGATGGTTATGGACGTCCAGCCCAGGGCGGCGAGGGACTCATCGCGCCGGATGTCGGACTCCTTCTGGGCGGCCTCCAGATGATGGCTGCCGTCGTAGTTGACCACCACGCGAAAGCGCGGATAGGCCAGGTCAGGCCATGCCAGCTCCCAACCCGTCGGGTCGCAGACAACGTAACGCAGCTCCGGTTCCGGCAGGCCCTGCCGACTCAGTGCAAGCCGCAACTTGGTTTCCGGTACGGAGTCCGCCCCTACCCTGGCCAGGTCCAAGGCAACACGCGCAATTCGGATCCCCCGCATGCCGGAGTGTGCGCCCGCCTGGTTTCGCAGGTCCTCAAGGGTGCAGAGGGCGGTCCTGTTGTGGCCGAAGCTGCGCGACTGTTGGCAAATGAAATGATCCGCAGCTGCCACGAGGTCATCCAGCGGCAGTACCGCCGCCAGGTCAAGCCAGGTTCTGGCCGGGCTGGTGAGGGGAACGCGATCCAGTATCTGCACATCCGCCGGATCGATCACCATCCGATGACCGGTAACGCCCTTGCGGACAGGGCGGCTGCCCCCGTCACGCTGGGTGAGGTGGATAGTGAGTTCCCGCTGCAGCTCGAAGGGCAGGGGACACTTCCAGAGGAGCGCCGCTGTGGATCGGCAGCAGATACAGCCGGGACTGGCGTCCGTCAGGAGTCGGGCGCTGTGCAGGAGGTCCTGTGCTTCATCCCAGGGAACCCGAATGCCACGGCTGGCGACGCGAAGGTCAGCCTGCCACGCACGATGGGCCGGCAGTCCGGCGTCGCGCTGTTCCTTCAACGAGAACGAGCGCCCTTGCAGGGCCTCCAGAAGCGGACTGGGTCTTCTCATTCACCCATTCTGGGCACTCCCGAAACGCATCGATCCGTTATCCACAGTGTGGAGGAAGGGTCGACGGCCAGCAGGCGCCCAGTCCGTCCTCGAGGCCGTCGTCGAGGTGCGACGTCTCGGCGCTTTCGACGGCGGAAAGCCGCGAGAGCTCGCACCTCGCCGATGGCCGGCGGAGGGGCGCAGGCACCTCGCCGCTGGCGCAGCTCTGGGACTAGATCGTGGTGCGGTGGAAGTTCAGGTGGCTGCGGCTGGCAGTGGGACCACGCTGGCCTTGGTAGCGGTTGCCGTAATCGCCTGAGCCGTAGGGGTGTTCCGCTGCCGAGGAGAGCCGGAAGAAGCACAGCTGGCCGATCTTCATCCCCGGCCAGAGCTTGATGGGCAGTGTGGCCACGTTGGAGAGTTCCAAGGTGACATGGCCGGAAAAGCCCGGGTCGATGAAGCCGGCCGTGGAGTGCGTCAGCAATCCGAGCCGGCCGAGGGACGACTTCCCTTCAAGTCGCGCGGCAATGTCGTCGGGGAGGCTGACGGTCTCATAGGTGGAACCGAGGACGAACTCTCCCGGGTGCAGGATGAACGGCTCGTTGCCGTCCACCTCCACGAGGCGAGTCAGGTCCGGCTGCTCCTCAGAAGGGTCAATGTGGGCGTACTTGTGGTTGTCGAACAGCCGGAAGAACCGATCAATCCGGACGTCCACAGAGGACGGCTGAACCATCGCGGCATCGTACGGTTCGAGGACAATCCGTTGGGAGTCAATTTCGGCACGAATATCGCGGTCAGAGATCAGCACAGCATCAAAAATACCGTATGAGCCCTCGACACCGGAGCCGGGCAGGACATCGCCCTGCAACAATAGGCCACCTCGCCATCACCGGATTTCCCGCGGCCTGCGGTTACCAACCTAAAACATACGGGCCCGGGCCGGCAGGCCTCAAGAGGGCTGTGCCTCGATGACGGCCTTGAGCTTCTCCAGCTGGGCCACTTCGCTTTCCATGGTCTTCTGAATCATGCCGTTCAGGAGCTTCTTGAACCCCTTCGGCTGGTACTCAAGGGCGAATCGCAGCCTGGTGCTTTCGCCTTCAGTGCTCAGGTAATATCCGCCGGTGGGCCTGGCAGGGCCGGCGACGACGGCGAAGCGCACTTCCGCTCCGGGACGCGCCTCAACGATCTCGAAGTCCGCGGCAACAGGACGTCCGCCGGGGCCAATAAGGGCCTGCTGATACACCGCGCCTTTTTGCCCGGGGGAACCGGAGAGAAGTTCGATGCTCCGGATGCCGGAACGCCACAAGGGGTTGTTCAGCCCGTTGGCAACGAAGTCGTAGACGGTCATGGCGTCACGCTCAATCAGCACTTCATACACTGCAAATGCCATGGACTCCTCTTTCGGCTACGGCTCCTTCTTTGTAGCCCGTTCCCCACACTGCAGCTATCGCGTTCAGAATAGCCAGCGCCTGGACCTCGGGGACACCTCTGAATCGCGCCTTTACCGAAAGGTTATGCCCTCCTGGAAGCTGCCCCCGCAAGTGCCAGGCGCGCTTGGACGATAACCCGACACGGTCGACGTCGAGCAGTAACGAAGTGGTCGGGAAGTAGCCGAAATCTGCGCTAAGCTGGGATCTGCCTCAGCTTCAGGCCGGGGCAATGCGGGCGTAGCTCAATGGTAGAGCGCTAGCTTCCCAAGCTCGATACGCGGGTTCGATTCCCGTCGCCCGCTCCAAGACCCCCGGCATCCTCAATCCGGCTCAAGGGCTGACCTCGGAGACTGAAGGGCTGACCCCGGAAGCGCCGAAGCCTACACTCGAAGATACAAATATCCCGCAGTCGCGAAGCTTGAACGGGAGATCCATGATGAGCCTTATCAAAGACGTCGATCCCAGTCCCGTCGCCGCCATCAACCGGCTTTTGGAAGCAACGAACAAACACGATTACGATGCCTTGGCCGAATGCTTCGCGCCGGGCTATATCAATGAAACGCCCGCACATCCTGTTCGCAGCTTCACCGGCAGGGAGCAGGTCCGCAGCAACTGGGAACAGCTCTTCGCCGCCGTACCCGATCTCAAGGCTCGCCTGCTGTCGCACAGCGTTTCCGGAGACCGGATCTGGACCGAGTGGTCCCTGAGCGGATCCCGCCGGGACGGAAGCAGCCACGAAATGGCAGGCGTTGTGGTGTTCCAGGTGGCGGAAGGGGTGATCACCTCCTCCCGCTTCTATCTGGAGTCCGTGGAACGCCATAGCGGAGATATCAACGATGCCATCGAACGGGTAACGCATCGGGTAACGCATGGGCGGCCGGCCCCCCAGTCGGCAGAATGAGCAGCCCCTAGGCCTTCCCTAAGCTTGGGCGACGATCCGCAGTAGCCGGCGACGGTCCCGCAGGTCCACCTTGATCTTGAGCGCGGACCTGCGGGCAAGAACGACGGCGACAACCGCCGCCGCAAGCGCCGGGACACCGCCGGCCACGAGGAGTGCCGCGTGGGGATTCAGGTGCTCAGCGAGCCAGCCGATCATCGGGCCGCCGACCGCTTGTCCGCCCATGAGGACCATGATGTAAAGGCTCATAACGCGGCCCCGAATGCTCATATTGGCACTTGTCTGAACCAGCTGGTTGGCCGCTGTGAGGAACATCAGGCACCAGAAGCCGGAGAGGACCATCGCCGCGCCAAACCATGGCAGGGATGGTGCCAGCACGGACAGGCACAGCATGAAACCGTACATTCCGGCAGCCAGCACTACAGAGCGCAAGCGCAACTGGCGCCGTCGCGTGGATGCGACCGCTCCGGACATGGCGCCCAGCGCCACGAGCGCGTTCAGCAGGCCGTAGCCCCCGGCACCGGCGTCGAACACCCTGTCCGCGAAGGCGGCCAGCAGCACCGGCAGGCTCATCGCGAAAACCGAGATAAAGCCGACCATAAGCCATGGCCAGTAGATGGTGGGCTTGCTCAGGGAGTAGTGAAGGCCCTCTTTCAGCATGCCCTTGCGCTTGGGCGCCGGGGCGCTGATGAAGAGTTCGTCCTTGCGCAGCAGCAGGAGCATGGTCACTGTTGAGCAGCAGGCCGCGGCGTTGGCGGCGAAGGCCCAGCCAGCGCCGACGGCGGTCAGCAGGACGGCAGCGAGGGCGGGGCCTATCAGGCCTCCGAGCTGGAACGTCGTTGAGTTCACGCTGATGGCATTGCGCAGGTAGGTCGGGCCTACCAGTTCATTGACGAAAACCTGGCGGGCCGGCTGGTCCAGCACCGTGACCAGTCCGAGCAGCAGGGCGATCACGTAGACGTGCCACACCTGGACCACCTGAGTCAGCGACAGCGTGGCCAGGGCGGCGGCGAGGACCGCCGCGACGGCCTGGCAGAGAATGAGGATCTTCCGCTTGGCGAACCTGTCCGCCATCATGCCGGCCCATGGCCCCAGGAAAAGCGAGGGAAGGAACTGAAGGGCCACGGTAATTCCGACGGCGGTGACGGAGCCGGAGAGCTGGAGCACCATCCAGTCCTGGGCGATGCGCTGCATCCAGACGGCGATGACGGCGATGAAGTGGCCGATGGCGAAGATGCGGAAGTTGGGAACCTTGAGGGAAATGAAGGTGTGACGCCAAGGCAAGCGTTCGCTGACGACGGCGATGGGCTGGGTTACGGCGTCCGGTGACTGTTGGGTGGGTGACAGGGAATCGGTGGCTGACAGGGCGTCGATGGCTGGCTGGCTGACGGTTGCCGCGGAGGGCGGAGGCGGTGCCACAGTTAGTCCTCTAGTAAGGGTCGTTGTTCGGTTTCGTTCGGATGGCTTTAACGCTAGGGTTGCCCGAAGCGATTGTGGAAGCATATGGCGGTTATAACTAGGATTACGGTACGTAATGCGTCCCGCGCCGCTAAGCCCAAGAGGGAGTATCTATGTTCGAACCCGTCCAGCTCCGCTCCTTCCTGGCAGTGGCCGAAACGTTGAGTTTCACGAAGGCCGCCGAGAGGCTCGGCCTGGCCCAGCCCACGGTCAGCCAGCACGTGAGGAAGCTAGAAGGAGCGGCCAAGCGTGTCCTGGTAGCCCGCGACACCAGGGAGGTCCGGCTAACAGATAACGGCGATGCGATGGCAGGCTTCGCCCGCAGCATCCTCGCCGCGCATGACTCCGCCGCCCGCTACTTCTCGGGCTCGGCTATGCGCGGCAGGCTCCGCTTCGGCACTGCGGATGACCTCGCCATCACGGGCCTCCCCCGTATCCTCCGCGAATTCCGGCAGCTCTACCCCCAGATCAACCTCGAACTCACCGTCAGCCAGAGCGATCAGCTCTACAAGCGACTCAACGCAGGGCAGCTGGACCTGGTTTTCGTGAAGTGGGTTGCCGGAGCCAAGGACGGCACGGTGGTCAAGCACGACACATTCTCCTGGGTAGGCCTGGAGCAGACCGTCCTGGCCCCCGGGGAACCTGTGCCGATCATCGCCTATCCGGCTCCGAGCCTGAGCCGCAAACTTGCCCTCGACGCCCTTGAGGCCGCGGGCCGCACCTGGCGCATCACCTGCAGCACCAAGCAGATCAGCGGTGTCCTCGCCGCGGTCCGTGCCGGAATCGGGGTGGCTGTCATGCCGTCGTCGCTGGTTCCGGAGGACCTGAAAGTCATAACCACCCGCTTCGACCTCCCGCAGGTTGGCGACGTCGACTTCACCCTGATCAAGAATCCGCTGGCCAACGCGGAAGTCATTGACGCCCTGACGCAAGCCATCATGGGCCGTACGCTCAACAAGTCCGCCTGAGCCAAGCTTGCCCAAGCAAGCAAGCCGGCCTGTTTTCCTAAAGGCGACTCAGCCTCCAAAAGCGGCTCAGGGTTGGAGGACTACTTTGATGCAGCCGTCCTCCTTCTTCTGGAACTTCTCGTACATTTCGGGGGCTTCCGCCAGTGCAACCCTATGCGTCACGAGGTCCATGACGCCCAGCGGGTCGGCCGGGTCCTCCACCAGGGGTAGGAGCTGATCCGTCCAGCGGCGGACATTGCACTGCCCCATCCTGAGCTGGATCTGCTTGTCGAACATCCTCAGCAGGGGCATCGGGCTGAGCTGACCGCCGTAGACCCCGCTCAGAGAAACGGTGCCGCCGCGGCGCACCGAATCCAGGGCGCCATGTAGCGCCGCAAGCCTGTCCACGCCAGCGTTCTCCATCAGGCGTTGGGCTACTTTTTCAGGCAGGACTCCAACGACATTCTGGGCAAGGGCACCGACAGGGGAACCGTGCGCCTCCATGCCGACGGCGTCCACTACGGAGTCAGGCCCCCGCCCGTCGGTCAGGTCGCGCAGCTGATCCGAGGTGGTCTTTTCGTAGGCCATGGTTTCCACGCCGTGCCGGTGCGCCATGGTGCGCCGCTCCGGAACGGGGTCGATGCCAATCACGCGATAACCGAGGTACTTGCCGATTCGGGCCGTGAGCTGCCCCACCGGTCCCAGCCCATACACGGCGAGGGTGCCGCCGTCGGGAACGGCCGCGTAGTCAACCGCTTGCCAGGCGGTGGGCAGGATATCCGAGAGGAAGAGGTACCGTTCGTCGGGCAATTCCATCCCTACTTTGATAGGTCCATAGTTGGCGTGCGGCACCCTAAGGAGTTCGGCCTGGCCGCCCGGAATGGAACCGTACAGCTCCGAGTAGCCGAACAATGCCGCACCCGAGCCCTTGGCCCTCACCTGCTCGGTTTCGCATTGGGACTGCAGGCCCCGACTGCACATAAAGCAGTGGCCGCAGGAGATGCTGAAGGGGATCACTACGCGGTCTCCCTTTTGGAGGTTGGTGACCCCGCTCCCCACCTCCTCCACGACGCCCATGGGCTCATGGCCGATGACGTCCCCCTTATGCATGAAAGGCGCCAGCAGCTCATAGAGATGCAGGTCCGAGCCGCAGATCGCCGTGGAAGTGATCCTCACGATCGCATCGGTGTCCTTCTGAAGGACGGGATCAGGAACCTCTTCCACGCTGACGGAGCGCCGTCCCTGCCAGGTTAGTGCCTTCATTGCTTCCTCCTCTTCAGACGGGATGCCCCTTAAAGCTAAGCCTACTTAGCATCTGAAGGGAACATGCCGGGGACGGTGGCGGCAGAAGTCGGACGACGCCGGCGGGCTAGGTCCTGGTCGGATCCGGGAGGCAGCCAGGAAGCCCTGGGCCAGGCTGCTATTACGGTGTTCGCAATCTCACACCGGACAAAGTTGACCCCCACGCTAAACTGATCTGGTTATGAATCGCACAATGTTCAAGTCCAAGATCCACCGCGCCACGGTGACGCATGCCGATCTGCACTATGTGGGGTCGGTCACCGTTGACCTGGACCTGCTGGACGCGGCCGACATCCTGCCGGGAGAACTTGTTTCCATCGTGGATGTCACCAATGGTGCCCGCCTTGAGACATACACCATTGCCGGCGAGCGTGGTTCGGGAGTCATCGGGATAAACGGTGCCGCCGCCCACTTGGCCCATGTAGGCGACGTCGTCATCCTCATTACGTACGCGCAGATGACCACGGAAGAGGCCAAGGCCTACGAGCCCAAGGTGGTCCACGTGGACGAGGACAATAAGATTGTCCGGCTCGGAAATGACCCCGCCGAGGGCCTGACTCCGGGGCTGCTTCGTCCCCCTTTTGCCTTGAACAACGTAAGGCTTAACTAGCCCCTGCCGTCTTTCGCAAAGACCGACGCCGGAAACATCCCGTTTTGCCCAACTGACTCGCAGTTGTTGTCGCCATGAGCGCCCGTAGCGACCACAACTGCCAGCTACTTGGGCGGCGTGCCTGGGTAAGTGTGCTTAACGTGACACCTCCGAAGCCGTAGCGGGGAATAAATCTGATTAGGCTTGGATGGTGACCTTCCAGCTCCCTGCCTCCCACCCCAGCGGGGCGCAACGGTGCTAGGAGTACTCGCCGGCTTTTTCGTGGTCTGGGCCATCATCATGGTGGGCTGGTTCGTGGGCCGGCGGCGCATCCTGGGCGATAACGCCCGTCAGGTGCTCAGCGCCCTGACATTCTTCGTGGCTAGCCCCGCCCTGCTGTTCGAAACTCTCGGCAAGGCGCAACTGCGCGAAGTCTTCGCCGCCCCGCTACTGGTGGCGGCCGTCGGAGCGATAGTCACCGGCGCCCTCTTCTTCGCGGTGGTGAAGTGGTGGCTGAAGCGCTCGCTCCCGGAGTCCCTGATGTCGTCCATGAGTGCCTCGCTGGCGAACTCGGCCAATCTGGGCATTCCAATCGCCGTCTTTGTCCTCGGCGATGCCAGCTACGTAGCTCCCTTGCTGATCTTCCAGCTCGCGTTCTTCACCCCGCTGTACCTCATGGCGCTCGATGCCAGCACCAGTAACCTGCGCACTACGCCACTGCGCTTTGTGCTCATGATCGTGCGCAACCCGATGATCGTGGGGTCCGCCCTGGGCCTGGTGGTCGCCGGGACCGGTTTTCAGGTGCCGGAGCTCATCATGCAGCCCATCCACTTGATCGGTGGTGCAGCTATTCCGGCCATGCTTATCTCCTTCGGCATGAGCCTCAACGGCTCGCGGCCCTTGCAGAAGTCAAACTGCCGCCGTCTCGACGCCATCCTGGCCAGCACCTTCAAGCTGGTCGTCCACCCGACCGTGGCCTACCTCTTTGCCCGTTTCGCCCTGGGTCTGGACGGTCATGCGCTGTATGCAGCGGTGGTGACGGCTTCGCTGCCCACCGCGCAGAACGTCTTCGTTGCCGCGAGCCGCTACCAGACCGGAATTACGGTGGCCAAGGATACCGTCCTTATCACCACAGTGGTAGCCGTTCCGGCGATGATCGTCGTGGCCCTGCTGCTGACCGGATAGAAAACTACTCGTCCTCGACTGACGCCAGATAGTGGTCCAAAAGCTGTGCGCACCGGATGAAGCCCAGGTGGGAATATGCTTGCGGGTGATTGCCCAGGTGGGTTTCGGTCGCCGGGTCGTATTCCTCGGGGAGCAGCCCGGTGGGGCCGAACAGGGCCACCAGCTGGTTGAAGAGCTCCACGGCATCGTCCAGCCTGCCCACGGCAAGGTAGGCCTCGATCAGCCAAGTGGTGCAGATGTGGAAGCCACCCTCCAGGCCCGGCAGGCCGTCGTCGTACCTGTAGCGGAAAACCGTAGGCCCGACGCGCAGTTCCCGCTCCACCGCGCTGACGGTGTCCAGGAAGCGCTGGTCGCGGACGTCCAAGAGGCCGGACAGCCCGATGTGCAGGACCGCGGCGTCTAGGTCGGGGCTGTCATACGCCACAGTGTAGGAGGCGGCGGACGAGTCCCAGCCCTCGCTAAGCACCTCGTCGCGGATGATGGTGGCGGTGGCTTCCCACGCCTCGCCCGGTTCGCGCCCATGGCGGGCGGCCGTGCGAAGGGCGCGATCCAGGGTCACCCAGCACATCACCTTCGTATAGACGTGGTGGCGCGGTGCCCGGCGCGCCTCCCAAATGCCGTGATCGGCTTCGTGCCAGCGGGCCAGCACCGCGGAGGCCATCTGCTGCATCAGGATCCAGTGGCTGTCCTTGAGCGACGAACGCCGTTCGCTCAGGCCATGAATTAGCTCTGCGATAGGACCGAAAACGTCCAGCTGGACCTGATGGTCAGCGGCGTTGCCGATCCGGACCGGTCGGGAGCCGGCATAGCCCGGAAGGCTCTCGATGATGGCCTCTGTGGACAGGGGCGCGCCGGTCACGGAGTAGAGCGGGTGCAGCCATTCCGGACCTGGAGCGTTCTCCAGGATCCGTCCCAGCCAGCGCAAAAAGCCGTCGGCCTCCTCAGTGGAGCCGAGGCCCACCAGCGCATTGACGGTCATCGAGCCGTCCCGCAGCCAACAGTAGCGGTAGTCCCAGTTGCGCGTTCCGCCGATCCCCTCCGGCAGGGAGGTGGTCGGGGCGGCCAGGACGGCGCCGGTGGGCTCATGGACCAGCGACTTGAGCACCAGCGCCGAGCGGCGCACCAGGGAAGGCTTCATGTCCGGCAGCTCGAGGTCCTTGACCCACTGGCGGTGCTGCTGCGCGACGGCGGCACGCCGCTCGGGTTCCCCCGCCGGATGCATCGCCGTCGGCTCCGTGTCACCGCAGCGAAGGTTCAGCACGACGGGCCCGTAGTGGAGGTTGATCTCTGCAGTGGCGGTGGCGTGCCGGCCGTCGCTGGTCACGGTGAAGTGCACGCCTGGGGCGGACAGGATGATGGGGTCCGAGGTTCCCATGACGTGGAGTTCATCGCCACGGACTTCCATATTGAAGGGGGCGTTGGCGTAGTCCGGACGTGGTGCGAACACGATCCTGGCTGCCCCGGTTCCCGTCAGCACGCGAACCAGGCTGGTGATGCCGTCAGGGGCCGGTTCCAGGTAGTCGGTGACCATGACGTCTGCCCAGCGGGTCTCCACGATCATCGTATTGTCCACATAGCGCTGGCCGAGGACCGGCGAGACCTTGACCGGCTCGATGCTGAAATGTCCGGCCGGGTCGCCGCCAAGGATATGCGCAAAGAGCGAACCGGAATCCGGAAGGGGATGGCTCATCCAGCAGATCTTGGCCTCCGGGGTGAGCAGCGCCGTTGACGTTCCGTTGCCGATCAGTGAATGCCGCTCAAGCCCCACGGCGTCTTCCCCGAACAGCCAGGCACGCCGGAGCTCGAACAGGATCGCAAGTACCCTCGCGAAGGACTCCGGATCCGGCAGGCGATGTTCGGCCAGCGTCTCCCCCTGGCCGACATGGAGGCCCATATCGGGGCCCCGAAGCGTGGCGATGGCTCTTTCGTCGCTCGCGGCGTCTCCCGCGAAGAGGGCGGCGCTGGCTCCAAGCCTGGTTCTCAGCTGCTCCAGTGCCGCATCCTTGGACGGCTCCACGAAGGAAAGGTCCAGCACGGAGCCGTCGACGATGAAGAAGAGGCCCATAGCCCTGGCGATTTCCTCTGCCCGCGCCGTGACTTCTGCGACCACGTCGGCAGTAGCCGGGCGGGTGTGGACGGACACGGCCACTGGTTTGCGCTCGATGCTGATGCCTTGCTCGAAGCCGACTGCCTCATTAAGCGCATGCGCCGTCTGCTGCAGCAGCGATTCAGTAGCGAGGGAGACGTTGTAGGCGTAGGTCATATCGAACTCGGCGCCGTGTGAGCCTACAAGGTGCACCTCGGCCGGCAGTCGGGAGACAGCCGCAAGGTCACGCAAGGAGCGCCCACTGATGACGGCGGCATGTGTGTTTGGCAAGGCCGCCAAGGCACGGAGGGCCACCGCAGCGCTGCCCAGTGGAAGGGTTTCCGTGGAGACTCCTTCCGCCGCGCAAAGTGTCCCGCCGTAGTTGCAGGCGACCAGGAGCACGGGCGTCCTGGCCAGGACCTTCAGTTCGGCAAGCAGGGTGGGGGTGATGCCGTCATCTGCGGCCTCGGATCGGACAAAGGCCCTCAGCAGGCCCAGCGGCAAGGACTTGGTCAGCAGCGCCGAATCGGCTACCGATTGGTTCAACGGAGTGGGCATGGCACGGTCCTTCCCGAGGAGTACTCCCAGTCTCCGTCCCCGCAGTTTCGCCACCGTGACCCCCGTGTTGCCAACTCGTAACTGCTTTGCCGGCCGCAGTCCTCCCAATCATCCGCACCTGTCCGGACTTTAACGTCGGCTACACCTGGACAGGTACACAACGCGTTCACTACCGAACAATCCTGGATAAGGACGGGAACGTTGTCGGCAGCATTGGCCACACATCCAGTTCGGTCGTCACCTTCGTCAATTACGGAGCCGATCCCTGGAATCCGGCTGCCGGGAAGACCTACACTGCAAAGGTTTCGGGGTCCACGTATCGCGCTGAGTACGGTTCTGGGACTGAAACCATAACAATGACCGGGCAAAACAACTGGCTGACGCTGAGGGGCCCGGAGGTCCCCGAAGGCATGTCCACCACCCTGCACACGGGGAAGGTTGTCTTCACCGTTGACTTCACCAGGGGCGGTGTCACGGTGGTGAGTGCGCCCGGGACGAAAGTCGACCTCTGCGCAGAGTTGCGCTAAGGGCTGCGGCTGACGGCAGTCCCCTAACGGGTTCCACAAGAGCTCCCTGGCGCGGCAACCGTGCCAGGGAGCTCCTGTATTCCCTGGGTGCGACCACGCCCCTTCAGGATTAGGCGTTCACCAGTCCCACCACCTGTGCCAGCAGCTCCACCGAACGCAGCCGCGATTCAATGCCGGTGGTTTGGTGGGCGACAATCAGTTCGTCGGCGTCGGCATGGGCAGTAAATTCGTCCAAGTACTCGCGGACCATTTCAGGAGCGCCGACGGCGGAATACTTCACCATCTGCGCGACGTGCTGGCCTTGGGGCGAATCAAGGATCATGTCAGCTTCATCATCCGTGAACTCGCGGCCGCCGCCGAAGAAGAGCGACACGCGGGCACGTTTGACCGCCTGGAACAGCTCCTGGGCTTCCGCGGCCGAATCCGCTGCAATGACATTGACGCCGGCGATGACATACGGTTCGGCCAACTGCTCCGAAGGCTTGAACTCCCGCCGGTAAATAGCGACGGCGTCCTGCAGGGCGTTGGGCGCGAAGTGGGATGCAAACGCATAAGGGAGGCCGAGCCGGGCCGCCAGGCGCGCGCCGAACAGGGATGAACCCAGGATGTACAGGGGAACATTGGTGCCCTTTCCCGGCGTCGCTTCAACACCCTGGATGCGGGTGGGGCCGGTGAGGTAGCCCTGCAGTTCCAGCACATCCTGGGGGAACGTGTCAGCGGCCATATGGTCCCGACGGAGGGCCCGCATGGTGTTCTGGTCGCTGCCGGGAGCCCGGCCCAGTCCAAGGTCGATGCGCCCGGGGTGCAGCGTTTCGAGCGTGCCGAACTGCTCGGCGATGGTGAGCGGGGAGTGGTTGGGCAACATGATGCCGCCAGCGCCCAGGCGGATACTGTTCGTATGCGTCGCCACGTGGGCGATCAGCACGCTCGTGGCAGAGGATGCAATGGAGGACATATTGTGGTGCTCCGCATACCAGACCCGCCGGTAACCCAGCCTTTCGGCCAACTGAGCCATTGCCACGCTGCCGGCGAAGCTCTCTGCCGCCGTCTGGCCCTTCCCGATAGTTGCGAGATCCAGGATGGAGAGGGGAGCAGTCACGTCGGTGCCGGCCTTTCGAAGGGGTTTCGTTCAGACGGCCGGTTTCCCGGCCGCACTGGCAACAACGACGGCGGCACCCGGGTTATTTCAGATTGCTCCGGTTAGCTTCGCCACTCGCGAGTCGCGTGGCAAGTCGCGCCGCTAGTTGGCCGCGCCGCTGGCCGGCGTGATGCGCACGCAGCACCGGCCGGGGGCCGGGTCCAGCACCGCCTTGCGCCCCTGCCGGTCCCCGCTCGAGGCCTCGGTGATAGAGCCCAGCAGTGCCACGTTCAGTCCGCAGACAGTGTCAGTATGCTTGCGCGCCAGGCTGTGGAAAGGGCAGTTCCACAGCACGATGCTCCCGTCGTCCTGCACTACCGGCTCGTAGCCGTAGTTCTTCAGGACGTCCTCGAGGCTTCGGGCAGGCTCCTGGCCTTCGGCGTTCGACTGGATCTCCTGTCCGGCAGCAGCCGCAACCCGCTTCAGGGAGTCCGCAACAGGCCGGCCGGTCTCGATGGAATCCTCAATGGCGGCAGCCAACAGGTCTCCGGCCAGGTCATACTGCCTTGCCGGCAGGCTGACGGCGATCTCGTCCTCTGCCCGAGCATACATTTTTGTCGGGCGTCCTGAGCCGGGGCCGCTGCGTCCGCTAAGGCGCCGATAGCTCACAACCAGGAGCCCCTCCTTGGCCAGCCGGTCGAGGTGGAAGGCGGCCGTCCCGCGCACCATGCCCAAAGCGCCCGCGACGTCGTCACGCCCAACTTCCCGGTGGGCGGCCAGCACCCATTCGTAGACCGCCCGGCGTGAGGCGTCGCCAAGGGCTGCGACAGCCGAGACGGGATCGAGGGCTGGATTGGAAGGCACGGGACAAGCCTACTCTAAAAACAACATCTATTGATAGAAGAACAAAGAGGGTCTAAAGTCAATTATCACTACTTTTAGAAAGGATGCAGCGATGACCACCCACCAAAAGACCCGGTTCTCGGTTCGCCCGCTCCAGCAGGCTCCAAGCGGCCAGGCGTTTATGTTGCTGCGCACCGTCTTCACAGTTGCTCCCGTCCTGTTCGGGCTCGATAAGTTCGCGAACATCCTGGTCCACTGGCCGGACTACCTCGCGCCGCTGGCCACGCAGGTCGTTCCGGTCACGCCCCAGCAGTTCATGTACGGCGTCGGCAGCGTGGAAATCCTCGCCGGGCTCCTGGTCGCCTGGAAACCACGCATTGGCTCGCTCGTTGTCGCCCTGTGGCTGGAGGGAATCATCGTGAACCTGCTGATGGTTCCCGGCTACTATGACGTCGCCCTCCGCGATTTCGGCCTCCTCGTCGGCGCGCTGGCATTGAACCGCCTCGCCGTCGGGCATCCGACGTCGGTCAGGACGGAGTCCCGCTCGTCGTGAACCTTCGGTGAAAGCAACGACTGAAGAATCCCCGCCGGAAGGGCTCCGGCGGGGATTCTTCAGTCCCTTTCAAAGGGCCCGCTCGTAGCATTGGTCCACCAGGCGCCGGGTCTCCTCGGCCAGGACGTCCAGCATTCCTTCGGAGACCCCCATGGCCCGGGGATCACCTTCCTCGGGCAGCACCTGAACCGGTCCGATGCGCTCCGACATGCCCGACCTGCCCACCATCATCCGGGCAAGGTGGGTGCTGGTTTGCAGGTCGCTTTCGGCTCCACTGGTGACTACGCCGAACACCAGCCTTTCCGCCGCCATTCCGCCCAGTGCGCCAACGATCCTCCCGCGCAGGTAGGTTTCGTCGTACCCGTAACGATCGGTATCAGGGGTGGAGTGGGTTACGCCCAGCGCCCGGCGGCCCCGGGGAATGATCGAAATCTTGCGCACCGGGTCTGCGCCGGCTTCCAGCATGCCGAGCAAAGCATGGCCGGACTCGTGGTAGGCCGTCCGCCTGCGCTCCTCATCCGGCATGACCACGTTCCTCGCCGTGCCCAGCTGCACCTTCTCCAGTGCATCCAGCAGGTCGCGCTGGCTCACGGCGGCGTGAGCCCGCTTCACTGCCAGTAGCGCGGCCTCGTTGACCAGGTTGGCCAGCTCCGCGCCGGTCATGCCGGGGGTTACGCGACTGATGGCCTCAAGGTCGGCGTCGGCGTCGAGTTTTACGTTGCGGGCGTGAACCTGCAGTATTTGGGTGCGGCCGGCCTGGTCGGGGGGCATGGACAGTAATGGAGCGGTCGAAGCGCCCGGGCCGCAACAACGCGGGGTCCAGCACATCAGGCCTGTTTGTGGCGGCAAGGACAACCACGCCTTCTGAGGACGAAAACCCGTCCATTTCCGTCAGGATCTGGTTGAGGGTCTGTTCCCGCTCATCATGGCCACCCACGGCGAGGGATCCGCTCCGCTTCCGCCCGGTTGCACCGATTTCGTCGATAAAGATGATCGACGGCGCGGCGTTCCGTGCCGCCTGGAAGAGCTCTCGGACGCAGGGTTCGGCTCGGTCAGGGTTCGGGTTCCGGCTCCGCCGGGTCGTCCTCGGATCCCCGCATGTCCGGGTCGGTTCCAAGGGTGTCATCGTCCGGACGGTCGTTCTCGTCGTCGTCTTTGCCTGGTTTAGAGGGGGCTGGTTCGTGGGGAGCATCAGTCATCCCCACAAACTAGTCCTGCCTGACGGCGGTGTCGAGGGACTTTTCAGGACATGTGCGGTGTTCCTTGCCGCCGCGTCTGGACCACTTCATGGATTGCCCGCCCACCTGATCGCCCTTCGCTAAGCTATGCGCATGGCCACGAAACCCGCCGCAGATTTGCTTGCCACTATCAAGCAGGGTTACGCCCTGGCTGGTCCCGCGATAGAGCTGGGCGCCGCCGTCGTCGACGGCGAACTACACAAGGACGCGCCGGTCCGGCTGCCCCTGGCCATGATGAACAGGCACGGTTTGGTGGCTGGAGCCACCGGGACGGGCAAGACTGTCACCCTGCACATGATCGCCGAACAGCTGTCTGCAGCCGGTGTTCCTGTGTTCCTCGCAGACATCAAAGGGGACCTGACAGGGCTTGCCACAGCTGCCACTCAAAGCCAAAAGCTCGCTGTCAGGATGGACAGCCTGGGGCAACAATGGCAGCCAAAGAACTTCCCGGTCGAATTCCTTTCGCTGGGCGGTGACGGCAACGGTGTCCCCGTCAGGGCCACCATCACCTCGTTCGGCCCTATCCTGCTGTCCCGGGTTATGGAATTGAACGACACCCAGGAATCCAGCCTCCAACTCATCTTCCACTTCGCGGACCAGAAGAACCTCGAACTAGTCGATCTCAAGGACCTCCGCGCCGTAATCCAGTTCCTGACGTCCGAGGAAGGAAAGCCGGAACTGCAGAACCTCGGCGGCCTCTCCAAGGCCACGGCGGGCGTCATCCTGCGCGAACTGGTGAACCTGGAAGCCCAGGGCATGGAAAGGTTCTTCGGCGAGCCGGAATTCGACACTGCCGAGCTGCTTCGCACGGCCCCGGACGGACGCGGGGTCATCAGCTGCCTGGAGCTGCCCACCCTTCAATCCAAGCCGATGCTGTTCTCGACCTTCCTGATGTGGCTGCTCGCGGACCTGTTTGAGGACCTCCCGGAGGCCGGCGACCTGGACAAGCCCAAACTGGTGTTCTTCCTGGACGAGGCACACCTGCTGTTCAACGATGCATCCAAGGCCTTCCTCGACGCCATCACCACCACAGTCCGGCTGATCCGTTCCAAGGGCGTGGGAATCTTCTTCGTCACGCAAACTCCCAAGGACGTCCCCGCCGCCGTCCTGGGACAACTCGCCAACCGGATCCAACACGCCCTTCATGCCTTCACCCCGGAGGATGCCAAAGCCCTCAAGGCCACGGTGTCCACCTTCCCGGTCAGCGCCTATGACCTCGAGGAAGTCCTCACCTCGGCAGGCATTGGTGAAGCGGTCGTCACCGTAATGAATGAGAGGGGCGCGCCCACGCCCGTGGCCCTCACCAGGCTCCGCGCGCCGGAGTCGGTCATGGGCCCCAGCAGCGAGGACCTCGTCCGGAGCATCGTTGCGTCATCCGCCCTGTTGCCCAAGTACGGGACCGCCGTCGACAACCTGACTGCCTACGAGAAGCTGAGCGGGAAGGCCGTAGCTCCCACGGGCGACGCCGCTGCCGGGCTTCCGCCCGTCCCGTCGCCGGGGATTCCCCAGGTCCCGGGACCTGGTACGCCAACCTCGACCGGCACCACCAGTTCCCTGGACCCGGCCGCCGTCGATGCCGAAGCGCGTCGCATTGAGGAGGAAGTCCTCGGCAGGCCCAGCAGCCGGCAACCATGGCAGGAACCTGATCAGGGCGGCCTCCCGCCCGCGCCTGTTCCACCGACGCCTGCTCCGACGACGCCAGCTCCGGCGCCTGCTCCCACCCGGCCCGGCGGAGTGATGGACGACCTTGCGGGCGTCCTGGGCGGGGCCCTCGGAGGCGGGCTGAAGAGCATGGCAAGGTCCGTCGGAACCCAGCTCGGACGGGAACTGATTCGCGGCGTTTTCGGCACGTCATCACGGCGACGCCGCTGATCGCACCGACGGGCCGGCGTCATCCTGGACGGCTCCTTCACGTGGATCGGCACGCCTGCAGGTAGGGTAAATGGCGTGCAGATGAGTCAAGCGCTGGTCAAGACCGCAGCCGGGTGGCTGCTCGGTCTGATGCTTGCTGCCACCGCCGCCATCGTCTCGGTCAACCTTGTCAGTAATTCAGTAGCCAGCCCCCAGCAGCCTGTCCGCGAGTATATCGAGGCCCTGAAGGACGGCGACGGCGAGACTGCACTCGGCCTGCTGAAGGCCACTGTCCCGAACTCAAGTGCCGCCATGCTCGACGGCAGCGCCCTCCAAACCGCCGCTGCAAAAATCAACGATGTGAAGCTCGGCAATGCCCAGCGCCGGGCAGGCAACCAGGTCATGGTGCCCATGGAGTACACCATTGATGGCGTCGAACACCGGACCGAGTTCATGCTGGAGCGGACCGGAACGGAATGGCTGTTCTTCGGTAAATGGTCCTTCGTTCCGTCGGCTTTGCCCACCGTCGACGTGACCGTGGTGAACTCGAACGAGGCCACCATGAATGGTGTTCCCGTAAACATGCCCGACGGCCGTAACACTTTTGCCGTGTTTTACCCCGGCGAATACGAGGCCAGCCTGACTGGGGAACTTTTCGCCGCGAATCCCAGCAAAGTGACGGTCACGAATGGCGACGCCGCCCAGGTTCCCCTGGACCTGCTGACGAAGGCAACGGACAAGATGAACCAGGCAGTGGCGGCAAAGGTCAAGGAGTTCCTGGACACGTGCGCCGCCGAGGCCACGCAGCAGCAGCGCCTGCAGCCGGACTGCCCGTTCTATCACACCACGAGCAGCCGGGTGGTCGACGGCACCATCAAGTGGGAGATCACCGAGTATCCCAAGATCAGCATTGAACCGTTCGACGGCCGGTGGGTAGTGGCGCCGCTCAACGGTAAGGCCCGAGTGACCGCCAGGGAGATTGACCTGTATACGGGATTTGTCCTCAACCTCAACGAAGACCACGACTTTTCCTTCACGACCCGCCTGGAAATTGGCGAGGGCACGGTCACCGTCGTCCCGCTGCTGAGCCTCTAACCCCGCTTCACGCAACGCGGGGTCACTTACCGCCCATGTTGGGCCTTCCGGTGGGCGTTAAGGATCCCCGCGTTGCTTTGGCCCGCTTAGTCCATTCCGCGCAGGTCCAGCACCAGCTCGGAGTCACCGTCGGCCTGCAGGACCACCGGGATCCCCCAGTCCTGCTGGTAGAGATGGCAGGCGGCGTGATCCGGGATTTCCCCGTCTTCGGTCTCCGGTCCGTCGCAGGCCGCGGCACGGGCGGTGATGTGCAGGATGCCATCGGGAACCTCCGAGGACAACTCGATGGTGCGGAGCAGGCCCACCGACGTGCCCCCGCCGGCAACAATCAGCTCTGGCGGAGTGGACGAGATCTTCAACTGCGTGGGGTCACCCCAGCGGTCGTCCAGCTTCTGCCCGGTCGGAGCCGTAAAGCGGACGGTCAGCGAAAGATCGCCTGGAGCCATAGGGCTCTTGGGACGGTGCGTCTGGGATGCACCCTCATCCACCTGCTGCGCTTCCTTCGGGATGGGAACCAGGACCAGTTGATGTTTGTTGCTCTCCACCACTAGCAGGAGAGGGTCGCCGTCGTCGGGCTGCACGAGGACGAGGTCGCTCGGCTCAGCCAGTCCCCGAGCCAAAGTGGAAACGGTGTTCGTGGCGGGGTCGTAGCGGCGGACAGCGCCGTTGTAGGTGTCGGCCATTGCCACCGAGCCGTCGGGAAGCACCGTCACGCCGAGGGGGTGCTGGAGCATCGCCGCAGCGGCATCACCGTCGCGGAAACCGAAGTCGAACAGGCCCTTGCCGACGGCGGTATGTACAGTCACGCCCGACTCGCTGATTGCCACGCGGCGCAGCGCCGAAGTCTCTGAATCGGCTACCCAGACGTCGCCCGCGGCATCGATAGCCAGGCCCGACGGCTGCGCGAACCAGGCTTCCTCCGCAGGACCATCCAGCAGGCCCTCCAGCCCGGAACCGGCAAGGATGGACACGTTGCTGCTGAGGGGGTCGAAGGCGAAGAGCTGATGTGTGCCAGCCATGGCAATGACAATCCGCTGAAGCTTCTCGCTCCACACCACGTCCCACGGCGAGGACAGGGACACCGCATCGCCTCGTCCCAGGAATCCGACGTCGACCGCGTCACCAGCGAAGTCGGCCGGGTGGTGGCTGGCTTCGGCGGGAGCGGCAGCACCGCCGTCGTTGGCTGCCCAGGTGCCTGCCCCGGACTCACTGACCCGTGCCGGTCCAGCGTCGAGGAGGCGCTGCACCCCGTTGCCGGCCAGCGTCTGAACATAGCCGGAACTCAGGGTGACGCCGCGCAAGCGGTGATTGACGGTGTCCGCCACGACGGCGTCGTAACCGACCTTCCAGGCAATCTCGGCGGGAAGCAGTGCCACGCCCTGCGGCTCATTGAACTGGGCCACTTCAGCCTGGCCGTCCAGGTATCCCTTGGTCCCGGAGCCGATGACGCGCTCCACCGTCTCGTGGTCCGGGCGCAGCTCCACCAGCCTGTGGTGGCCGGAGTCGACCACGAGGTAGTTGCCGTTTGCCAGGGTGGTCACCTTGCCGGGGAACCGCAGGGTGCCCGACGTCGGCTCCGGAGCCACGTACATGCCGTCACCGCGGTGCAGGGTCCCCTTGGCATCATGCTCGGCCACAAGCTCCTCGACCAGCACCCGGAGGCCATCTGCATGGCCCTCTCCTGAGAGGTGCGCCACGATGTAGCCCTCCGGATCAATAACCACCAGGGTAGGCCAGGCGCGGGCCGTGTAGGCCTTCCACGTCTCAAGCTCGGGGTCGTCAAGGACCGGGTGGTGGATTTCGTAGCGCTCCACGGCAGCGGCGAGGGCAACGGGGTCTGCCTCGTGCTCGAACTTGGGCGAGTGGACGCCCACCGTCACCAGGATGTCGGAGTACTTCTCTTCCAGCGGGCGCAGCTCATCCAGCACATGCAGGCAGTTGATGCAGCAGAACGTCCAGAAATCGAGCAGTACGATCTTGCCCCGGAGTGCTTCAAGGTCCAGTGACTTGCCGCCAGTGTTGAGCCAGCCCCGGCCCACCAGTTCAGAGGCCCGCACCCGGTGCTGGGTTCGTACTGTTTCGCTCATGAGCGTCCTTCCGCCTTGGGGGTTGATTCATTCTCGGGGGCTTCGCGCGCTGCCCGCGGGGGTTCATTCTGGGCTTGGTGCTGGGGTTCGTGCTGGGCCAGTTTGGCATCCCGTTCGGCCAAACGGGCAAACATATCGTTATAAGCGTTCAGGTCGGCGTCGTTATTCCTGTCGGCTGCCCGGTCGGTGCGCCGCGTCTCGCGCTCATCAGACCGGGACCACATGATGGCGACGCCGATTGCCACGAGCAGGGTGGGAACCTCGCCGATTCCCCAGGCCACTGCGCCGCCGATCTGCTGGTCCGCCAAGGCGGATGGCCCCCAGGCACGGCCGAGGTTGCCGAAGTAGTCAGCAGCAAGCAGGTTGGTGCCGCCCATGATGGCCACACCGAAGAAGGCATGGAATCCCATGGTTGCCAGCAGCAAGAGAAGCCTCAGTGGGTACGGCGCACGGCGCGGCAGGGGGTCGGTGCCGATCATGCTCAGCACGAAGATGTAACCGGTCAGGGCGAAGTGCAGGTTCATCAGCTCGTGGCCGACGTGTTCGCGCATCGCCCAGCCAAAGGCGTCCGAGTAGTAGAACAGGACGATTGAGCCTGCGAAGTTGGCGGCCGCGTACAGCGGGTGCGTGACCACCTGCGAAAACCTCGAGTGCACGAACAGCAGGAGCCACTCGCGCAGTCCCCTCGAGCCATCGCTCCGGCCATGGGAGCTGTCCCGTGCCGGCAGGGCACGCAGGGCAAGCGTCACGGGCGCGCCGAGGACCAGGAAGATGGGAGCCACCATTGTCAGGGCCATGTGGTCCACCATGTGCGCCGAGAACAGCACCCGGCCGTAAACGGCAGGAGGGCCCGAGGTGATGTAGGTCAGGACGGCGAGCCCGATAAGCCAGTTGATAGTGCGGAACCAGGACCAGGTGTCCCCGCGCCTGCGGACCTTTGCCACCCCCAGCAGGTAGGTGATGGCGCCAAATACGGCGACGGCCACCCAGAGCCAGTCGAGCCGCCATTCGGTCAGCCAGCGCTGGGGAGTCAGTTCGGGGGGAAGCTCATAGCCGGAGAGGATGAAGGCCGGCGAAGCATCCGGAGCATACGTTGTGGACTGCGGCGGTGCGGAACGTCCCAGAGCGACTGCAAGGCCCGACGTCGCGCCCATCACCAGCAGCTCAACCAGGATGAGCTGCCAGAGGACGCGCCGTGCAGACAACCCGTTGCGGCCCAACTGCGGAATCACCCACTGACGGTGCATAAAGCCGATTCCACCCAGGATGATCGTCGCGACGGTCTTGGCGAGGATCAGTTGCCCGTAGGGCGAGCCAAAGAGATCGCCCCAACTCGTGACCCGGATGCTCGCGTTGATGATTCCGGATGCCAGGACCAGCACAAAGGCGAATCCGCCCAGTGAAGAGAAGCGCCGCAGCGTCTGCTCGGTCAGGTCACGCGGGCCCGAGGCGCCAGTGGCTCCAGCCGCAGTCCCTGAGCCGGCAATGAGGCCGGACAGCAGCGCCAGCATGATAATGCCGCCGACCCAGGCCGAGACACCTACCAGGTGCAGGCCGAGGGAGTTAATGGCGCCCTCGTGGTCATTGGAACTGGCCGAGTGGCCGATGAGGGCGGTCGGAACGAGGCTGACCACTGCCAGTAGCAGGGTGAGCGCCAGGCCGGTGAGGGAGCGCACGCCGAACAATGCGGTGGTCACAATTGCCGCGATGATCGTGACGGCCAGCCAGGCCCGCCCGGTCTCGATGTCAGTCATGAAGTACACAAGGGCCCGGGTGAACTCGGCATCCCCGGACAGTGCCTGCCCGGCGGCGTCGGCGTAGCTGAGCACCAGCACGGCGACGGCGGACAGGGTCCAGGCCACACCCGCAGCCGAGGCAATTGCCAGCGCGCGGGTGAAGGCCGGGTGTTCGGGGGCATCAGCGTCCTTGCCCCGATATCCAGGGACGGTTCGCGGCAGGATTCCGACGGCGAAGATGAGGCCGCCGATTACCGTAGCCAGGGACACGTTGTGCAGGGCCTTGCTGATCGGGAGACCCCAACGGACTAGCGCCCCGGGATCGGAGACCTGCCGGGCACCGGCAGCGCCCGAGAAGACCAGGGCGGCCACGAGGGCCAGAAAAAGGACTCCCAGGGCGGCCAACTGCCATGCAGGCGCAATCCCGCCCGCGGCGGCTGCCTGTACACCCGGCTTTGGAGCGGGCGACGGGGCTGTGGCGGAAGTTCTTGCTGCAGGCACCTATCCATTGTCCGCTACCGGTGGCCGGGCGGCGAATCGGCGTTTGCTTCTCTTGAGGTCTGCCCAACTGATCACAGTCGTCATGGGCGCTCCTGGCAACCACAACCGCCAGTCAGTTTATGTCAGCCGGTTGGCACTTAACGCAGAAGGACGGCAACGTGTGGTTGCCGTCCTTCAATGCATCTGCCGTGGAAGTCTTACTTCTTGGAGACAGCAGCCTTCAGCTTGGAGCCAGCGGTCAGCTTGACGCTGTGGCCTGCTGCAATCTGGATGGTTTCGCCGGTCTGCGGGTTGCGGCCGGTACGGGCTGCACGGTCGGTGCGCTCAACAGCGAGCCAGCCCGGGATGGTGATCTTCTCGCCGTTGGCTACGGAAGTCTCGAAAACCTCGAACAGTGCATCGAGCACCGAGTTGACGGCAGCCTGGCTGGTGCCGGCCTTGCCTGCTACCTCAGCAACCAGTTCACTACGGTTCTTAGCCATTTGTGTCCTCCTGGACGTCTACAGTTCTTGAGCTCCCACGCGGCATGCGTGCAAGCCACTGTTCGAAAACTTACCAGCTTGGACCGGCCACCGAAGCAAATTCCGCGTGTTTCCGCGCCTTTTTGACCAAATTCACGGTTTTTTCGGGTTTTGGGAGAGCCGATTGCGCCGCTCGTGAACGTAGGGGCTGCGGAAGGGTCATCGGCGACATAGGCATGTGCGACGCGACAGGGGCTCGCGTTTGGTCCCAGGGTTCGACGGCGGGGGGTGGGGTTTCGTGGTTTTGGGTGGGTGTTTTTCCCGTGGTTTCTCGC
>NZ_JAGGPK010000048.1 GCF_018613855.1 Arthrobacter sp. ISL-30 | reverse complement strand
GCATCGGTGGATCAAGGCTAAAGCACCAGTGACAGCCAGAACCATCCGCGGACCGGCTCCGGAACCCCTTATCCGCTCGTTTGAACAGGCTGCGCCGAACGGTTGGCCGAGCGATCTGTCGACCATGTATCGTCTCTTCGACGGTGCAGAACCGTCAACGGCGGGGAACATTCTCCCGAGGTATCGCCCACTTCCCTTGGAGGAAGCTGAGAAAGTGCGACAAATGATGCTCAGCATCTGGGCACAGGTCGGGGCGGACCTAAACGCAGAATTCGAACGGGAAAAAAGTTCCCCAATCTATCGAAACCTGCGGGCGGTCCATGAAGCCCACAGCAGCGTTCCTGTGCCCGAACCCCACAAACCCTATGACCCCGCAAGTGCTGAAGCTGATGAGGCCGGCACTCGCGCTTGGATGTTCATTTCCCCGTTCCTGCCGATCGCAGACAACAACGCCGGCGACTTCCTGTTCATCGATCTCAGAGCCGGACGGCAGCACGGCTGCGTCAGCGAGTATTTCAAGGACGACGCCGATTGGCGCCCAGCCATCTGGTCATCCGTTGAAGAACTCCTGGAGGAAATGCTGACCAGCCTGCGAACAGGACGACCAGCATTCTTCTCCAGGCCCTCGGTAATAGACGGTTGTCTGAATTGGAAATTCGTCCGGGAACTGTAACCAATCAAACAGGGCAGCTCCGGAAGGCCCAGACTGGCCTGTCCCGGGAGGCCGGTTCCCACTCGCGGTCAGGAAATGTGTGAATTGGAATGGCGGTCAAATCGGAGCTTCTAATTGGCGTTTCATTGCTCGCATTTGGGGAACCGTGAGCGGGATGCGCGCATGGACGAGGTGAGACTCGGGGCCCGAGTTGAAGAGCGGGATCGTGGCCCCGCCGGGCCAGTAGTCGTCTCGATGTTCCTCACGAACCTAAAGTTCGCCGCCGTACTTTCGCTCACCTAGCAATCCGATTGCAGCCGAGAGTGCAATTATCGCAAGGCCTGCCCATCATCCAGCTACTCCAAACGATTGCTAGAACCATCGCCACGAGACCTGGAACTGCTCCCGACTGGGTGGAAGGCGGGAATACAGCAACACCCCGCGTCAAGCTTCAGTCGCGGATATTCTCCTCCAGGTAGCCGACGACCCATTCGTGGAGCTGGCTGGTGCTCCAGGTGGGAGTAGCAACGAGGAGCACTTCGCGGTCCTCGCGGATGACACGGGTAATGCCGTCTTCACGCCCGAGGGCCTTGACCATTCAGCCTACCATCCGGTTGTGCTCATGGCCGATGTCCTCCCGCAAAGACACTTCAAGCTCCCGGCCGCGGAGCTCGTCGTCGCCGAGGTCTTCCACTTCCACGACAGGCTCGTCCTCGCCCGCCTCCTGTTCGACTGGGTTGTCGCCCCGGTTCAGATTGTCAATGAGTCCCCGCGCATACTTGGCGATGGTGTCGTCCGGAGATTCGCGAACCCCGTGTAGGACACCGTGGGCGTGGGCCGACGGTAGCCCAGGCAGGAAGTTGTGGATCTCGCCCTTGCCGCTGACAAGGCACGGGTGGTTGTTGTGGGCGTACCGCTTGATGCGGTGGCGGGCAATTTCCCACCGGGCCAAGGGTGCGCGGTCCTGCACCACGGCCGCGAGGTAGGACACCAGCCCGTCCAGCAGGTACAGCGACTCCAGGGACAGAGTCTTCTCTTCCTCGTACATGTACCGCTCCCAGGACGGCCACACTTCCCGCGGCACGCTGGCAGGGTCCGTGGCACCGGGGGCGTCCGGCCGTGTGAGGTTGGAAATGATCCACCGCCACAGGGGCACCAGACTCTCGATAGAGCCGTCGAGGAGAGCGTCAGGTTCCTGGCCGTGGGCCGACAGGGCGTCCCGCAGCCGCTCCAGTGCCGGCCCGCGCTCATCCAGATACTCCTGGAAGGCGACCTCGGACTGTTTCTTGGTCATGTTGATGTAGTTGACGTAGTGCGACATGGCATCCCCCTTTTACGGCCAAAGCATATCGACCTATTGAGGTGCGGGCTGCCCGGAATCAGGCGTTTGGGCCGCATTCGCGAGGTAGCGGCGGGGCCACGGGGCGATCGAGCAATTCTGAAGAAGCCGCCTCCGTTTCCGCTGCCTAGCATTAGGGTGTTCCCATCAGGTCGCGCAGAAAGGCAGCTGCAATGAATGACGCCGAAAACTCCACCACGAGCACCAAGACGTACGACGGGTTTACCGACGAGGAACGAGGCGCGATGAAGGAGCGCGCCAAGGAGCTCAAGGGGTCTACCGGCCGCGGATCGCGCGGTCCCAAAGTGGACGGGGAAAGCGAGGTGCTGCAAAAGATCGCCGAGATGCCGGAAGCGGATCGTGCCATCGCCGAGCGGCTCCATGCGATTATCAAGACCAGCGCCCCGGAGCTCTCGCCGAAAACCTGGTACGGCATGCCCGCCTACGCCAAAGACGGCAAGGTGGTCTGCTTCTTCCAAAGCTCAAGCAAATTCAAGACACGGTACGCAACGTTCGGTTTCAACGACTCGGCGAACCTCGACGACGGCACCATATGGCCTACCGCCTTCGCCCTGACGAAGCTGACCGCCGCCGATGAGGAAAGGATCAGCGCGCTCGTGAAGAAGGCCGTCAGCTAAGGACGGCCTTGGGCCGTCGGCGGGAGCGCCCGGGCCTTCGGACCGGGGTGTTTTTCTTCGTACCGCGCTTTACTGGTTCTGCTGCACAAGGCGGCACGGGATCGGCACGTTGCCGCCATAGAAGCTTGGGGAGGTGGGCACAACGAAGTATTCGATCCCGCCCGTCGCACATTGGGTTTTACCAATCATGACGTTGTCAGCCCAGACCGGCCCCGAATCCCTGACAGTCCAAGCCGGGAAATACATCGTCATGAGCATGAGCGCGAATCCAATCAGGACCGCGAAAGGCGCCTTGGGCGAGACACGCTTGACCGCCGACGCGAGGATTGGCACGACGCCCAGTACGAACATCGTGGGAACTACCGAGTATCGGCTGAATGTGAACAGCTCTTTCCAGTCGTCGCTACTGAAATGTGCGTAGTCGAAGTACTTGGTTGGGGTGACCACGACACAGGCAGCCCAAACCACGGCAGAAGCAGCGATGAACAGGCCGGCGAGCCTCCGGTCCCGACGCGTTCCAAGGATTATTACCGCTGCCACTACGACCGCCATCACGATTGAAACAATCACAATTGGAGCAGCCCCGAAATTGATGATCTGCTGCGTTATGTGCTGGGGATTGCCGTAGGCAATTGGACCAGCGGTGTTGATGAACCACCCGTATATAACGGAGAGCGGATCGATGGGGTCGCTGCCCACTCCGGACCTCGGGTAACTGAGGGTCGCAGAGACCTGACAAGCGAGTCCGATGGCGAGGCCAATCCGGGCAGGCCAATATGCCCGATCTTTCCACCGGAAGAAAAACAGCGGGACGAAGACGATCGAGATGATTTCCGTGAGCGAAGTGAGGCTGGCTGCAGTGAACAAGCCAATGGCACCCGCCACCGACTTGGCTGGCTTGATCAGAAGCCACGGCGCGAGCCACAGGAGGTACCAGTGAAAGTTCGCGAAGTTACCCAGCGTCTCAATGGCGCCGACGTTAACAAATACGGGTATTGCCGCCCATGCCCCGCGTATCCACACGTTCTGGGTAACGGCTTGCGCACAATGGAACGTCAAGACGGCGACGACTGCCACACCCGCACACGCCAGGACTGTCATTGCCTGCGCATAGTCAGCAACGGCGAAGAACCTCACCACTACTTCGGCCGCCAGTCTCGGTACAACGTGCAGATAGCCGGCGTAAGGCCTGAACGGCGTCCAGTCCTGGCCAGGAGCCATGGCGTCTGTGATGAATACGTTGCCGTCTTCAGCCCAAACAACTCCCTGAGCCCTTGTAGGCAGGCGCCACAAAGCCAAAAGAGTCAGAAGAACTACTGAACAAAGGTAGAAAATGGCGCGAGGAACAGGTTTCAAGGCTGATCGGCTCCATCGCCTATCAGGATCAGGCTTCGGATTACCACTACGCTGCCATGGCCGCCACAGCCGTTCGCTGCTTTCCGTCATGATCCCCATTTTCTTGTGTTGTTCGGGCTGACTCGAAGGTCCCCCTAACTTTATCGGCTAACTGCCGTCAATCTGTCGTCCGCGTTCGTCGTGCGATCGTTTGATCCACACCCGAACGCTCCCGCGGGATTCCTGCGACGCAATTGAAAAGCCCTTGGGATCCTGCCGTGACAGGCTCCCAGGGGCTTTCTGTTTTAGATCGGGTTCGGCAAATGCCCTCCGCTACATCCCCGGCTGGCCGGGCTGGTCCGGCTCCGACTTCTGGCCCGACCCCTTGAAACTCTCGGAAACCTTCGTGAACACGTCCTTGATGGTTGTTTCTGTGCTCGTCAGCAGGTCAGGCTGGACGTACACATTCTGTTCCGGCGGCAAACCAAATTCATTCTGGATATGGCCCGCTCCTGCTACGCCGTCCAACGCCACAAACACCTGCCCATCTGTCTTCGCAATTGCCCCAACGCGGCCGAATACGACCGTGGTCTCATTCGCCTGGAACCCAACTGTCAGCCCTATATGGGTCCTGTTCAGCTCCCCCGCTGCCACTGCCTTCTCGTTTGAACTTCCGCTGTAATTCACGATCTTCTCCTGAAGTTGGATGGCGCCTTACAGCAGCAGTCTATGGACGGACGAATGCAGACGTACAGCGCGGCGCGGATGTACATTGAAGCCCGGCGGCAGCGTCCGAAGGACGGCGGGACGGCATGCTTGGGATTCGGAGGCAAATATGGCGAGCACCGATTACGAGTTCCGGACTGTTTGGCGGGTCGCCGGGACTGTCTCCGAAGTGAAGAACATACTCGGCGATGCAATGTCACTGCCTCAGTGGTGGCCCTCTGTTTATCTCTCCGTCAGGCCCCTTTCAGCGGGCAACCCGGACGGCACCGGCCGGGCAGCAGACCTTCACACCAAAGGCTGGTTGCCGTACACCTTGCGCTGGACGCTCACCGTCACCGAACCGATCACCGATTCCGGCTTCGCCATTAACGCACAAGGCGACCTTAACGGAACCGGCAAATGGACATTCGTGCAGGATGGCCCGGAAGTCATCATCACGTACGACTGGCGGGTCAACGCCGCCAAACCGCTTCTCCGGCGGCTCAGCTGGCTACTGAGACCCGTTTTCTCCGCCAATCATCACTGGGCCATGGCGCGAGGCGAGGAGAGCCTGGCACTCGAGCTCCGCCGTCGTCGGTCCCCTGACCGGCCGGGAAGCATTCCACCGCCGCCCGGTCCCACTTTTGCCCGGTGGGTGCGCGGGAGGCAATAGGGGCCGGAGGCAATAGGGCACAGGCCCGGGCCGCAAGGTGAGGAAAAAATGTTCCTGACAGCGGGGGACCAAAGGTCCACACTGGGGATATGAGTGTCGAAACCAATGGTCCGGCCACCAACCAAGCCGCCCCTGTTTCCCCCGTCATGGTTCCCTCCACGGGACCCATCACTCGAGAAGAACTCCAACTTGCCTCGCGCAACCACGCCCTCCCCCTGGAGATGCTCCGCTGGCCGATTACCCCGGTTGGCATGCACTACCTCCTGATCCATTTCGACATCCCCAAGGTCGATCCCATTAGCTGGCGGCTCCGGCTGGGCGGCCTGGTTGACCACCCGCTCGAATTCACCCTTCCTGAGCTGAAGCACCGCGAACGCCGCACAGTGCCGGTGACCATGGAATGCGCCGGCAATGGCCGCTCCCGCCTGGAGCCAAGGCCCGTGAGCCAGCCATGGGACCAGGGCGGAGTCGGCACGGCGGAATGGACCGGGACTCCACTCGCCCCGATCCTGCACGAAGCCGGAATCGCGTCCGACGGCGTCGAGCTCGTCTTTACCGGTGCGGACCGCGGCGTACAGGGTGGAACAGAGCATCAGTATGCCCGCAGCCTCAGCATTGAGGACGCCATGGGCGACGACGTGCTGCTGGCCTATGAGGTGAACGGCCAGCCCCTGCCGCCGCAGCACGGCTACCCGCTCCGGCTGCTGGTTCCGGGCTGGTATGGCATGACAAGTGTGAAGTGGCTCGAATCCATCGAGGCTGTGGCCAAGCCGTTTGAGGGATACCAGCAGGCCATTGCCTACCGCTATCAGCAGGGACCCGATGACCCGGGCACGCCGGTCCAAAGGATCAGGCTCCGGGCTTTGATGGTGCCGCCCGGGATACCCGATTTCTTCACCCGCAACCGACTGGTACCGGCAGGTCCGGTGTTGCTGGAGGGCCGCGCTTGGTCGGGAACCCATCCGATTGAGCGGGTGGAAGTGTCCGTTGACGGCGAGTGGGCAGAGTCGCACCTTGAACCACAGGCAGGCGCTTACGCCTGGCGGGCCTGGACATTCCCGTGGGTGGCTGCCGCCGGAGAGCATGAACTCGCTTGCCGCGCCATTGATACCGCCGGCACTGTTCAACCGAACGAAGCCGAATGGAACTACCAGGGCATGGGCAACAACTCCGTGCAGCGCGTGAAAGTAACCGTCCGCAATTGACGCCCTTCCGAAGGCGGGTCCGCGACGAACCACCGGTAGGATTACGGGGCCGACTCCCCCAGGGAGGAGACGGCCCCGCCAATCAACTGCCGAAGGGGATGACATGCGCGCGCCGCAACGCAACACACCCTTCCAGGCGCTGCGTTCCGCCGCCCTCGCCACCGCCATTGTGTCCCTTGCGGGCGGAGCCCACGTCTTGGGTGGCGGCACACTGCCGGCTCCCCCAATCCTTCTGGCCGTGGTGGCCCTCACCGCGCTCGGGACCACGCTGGCAACACGCATTAAGCTAGGTCTTCCAGCCATGGCTACGCTCCTAGGCGGGGGGCAGCTCCTCCTCCACGAGGCATTTACGGCTCTGGGACAGGCGGTCCCTCCAGCGGCCGGGACCACGGGTCACCACAGCTATTCGTCGCGTGTGGTGATGGCCGCCGACGTCGGTGCTTCCGCCCACGCGCACGCGCCTGTCACCATCGCCGATGCCGCCATGCTCGCGGGCCACATCCTGGCCACCCTGCTCGCGGCCGTTGTGCTGGCCAAGGGTGAACAGTCACTCTGGCAGCTGGCCGCATGGCTGCGGCCCCTCGTGCAGCTTCCGCATGTCGTAAGGGTCCTGCCCGACGCCGGCACCTGTGTTGCGCCCTTCGGCGCACCGTCAGGTTTCATTCCCCGCCCGGGGCGGAACCTCAGGCAAGACAGCAGGCGCGGCCCGCCTGCCGCCGTCGTAATTTCTGACTCAGTACTTTTCTGACTCAGTACTTTTCCGACTCAATACTTTTCTGACTCAGTCCATTTCTGACTCCGCCCGGCGCCAGCCTGCAATCGCCCTTTTCATTGGCGCGCAAATTTTACGCGTGACGGGCATACCCTCCCTACCCCTCGCACGCCCTCTGCGTGCTCGAAAGGCCATCTTCCATGAACACGTCCCTGCTTCGTCGTACCCTCACCGCCGCTTCCCTGGCCGGGGGAACGGCCATCCTCATGCTGGGCGGTATACCCGCGGCGTCGGCGCATGTGTCCGTCGATCCGAACAAGACCGAAGCCAATTCCTATGCCCTCCTGACCTTCGGCATACCGCACGGCTGCACCGACTCCGGAACCACCAAGGTGACCATCACGCTGCCCCAGGAGCTCAACGATGCAACGCCCACCGTCAACCCCAACTGGAATGTAGAAAAGGTTGTGCAGGTGCTCCCCGAGCCCCGGAAGCTCGCGGACGGCACTACCATCACCAAGCGCACCGGGCAGATCGTCTACACGGCCAAAGCGCCCCTCGATCCACACATGCGGGACGCCCTGGTGCTGTCAGTGAAACTGCCAGACACTGCCGGGAAGACCCTTTACTTCCCTACACTGCAGAACTGCGAGCAGGGCCAGACCGACTGGGCTGAGATCCCGGAGGAAGGCCAGAACCAGGATTCGCTGGAGTCGCCGGCTCCCTCCATCGCCGTCACGGCAGCAGCGGGCGACGGACATGCCCATGGCGCTGCCGCCGTCGACACGACGCAGGCAACATCCGTAAACAACGACGGCGGGGCCGGCAACAGCGGGACCGGCAACGACGGCGGGGCCAACGTACGCAGTTGGACAGGACTGGCAGCCGGCGTTGCCGGACTCGGTCTTGGTGGCGCAGCGCTGCTCCGCGGCCGGACAGCTCGTACGGCCAAATCGGCCACCTAGCACTGGCTAGCCGCGTCTCTGGGCAGAATGAGGGCTGGCGGTTTTGACGCCCGGAACATCACAATCCGGGCGTCAATCCGCCCCGCCCGCCGTGGCGCGTTGACTGGCGCCGACTCGAACGTAATTCTGGGGGCATGAGCCCTCACCGCAAAAAGAAGAGTTTGTTGCTTACTGCAGTGGCAGCTTGCGTCCTGCTGCTCTCCGCCTGCGGCCAGGGACAGCCGCAAGGGCAGGGTTCTCCCGCCGGTACGGCGACTTCCGATTCATCCACGTCTTCAACCACGCCGGCTTCACCCACGCCTTCGAGCCCTGCCGCGGTGCCATCCGAGTCCATCGCGGCTGCCGGCACCCCGCGCTGCAAGGCCGACAGCCTGGAGGCACGAATGGACTCCGACAAGGGAGGCGGCGCGGCCGGGAGCGTCTACATGAAGCTCGTCCTGACCAACACCGGCGGCGCAACATGCCTTCTTAAGGGATTCCCCGGAGTGTCACTGACACACGCTCCCGATGGTGAGCCCATCGGGCTGGCCGCTTCCCGCGACAACGTAACGTCCGTGGTCGACGTTGTCCTGGCGCCGGGCCAGTCCGGAACCGCGGTATTGCGCTACGTGCAGCCCGGAAACATCCCCGAGTGTAGCCAGGCTCCGGCCATGGGCTTCCGGATCTATCCGCCGGAAGAAACAGCTTCTTTGTTCATAGCCCAGGAAACGAGGGCCTGCACTAACGCGGACATCAGCCTGCTCGCCGTGAGCCCTTTCCAGACGGCCTAAGCTGCTACTCCCCCTGCAGCTGCTTTTCCCACACGTCTAAATACTGTCAGAGGCATGGGGCATGATTGAGGCATGCAGGGAAAGCTGCCATCCAGCGGCTCCATGGACCGCTTCAGCCAGGCCACCCGGGAATGGTTCCTGGGCGCTTTCAACGCGCCGACTCCCGCGCAGGACGGCGCCTGGAACGCCATTTCTTCCGGCTCCCACGCCCTGGTTGTTGCGCCCACCGGCTCTGGCAAGACCCTGGCCGCCTTCCTCTGGGCCTTGGACCGGTTGCTATCTAAAACCCCTGCCGCCGAACCCCTGCCTGAACTGAACGCACCTGCGCGAGGCCGGGCCAGGGCTCCCAAGCGCAAGACTCGGGTCGTGTATATCTCCCCGCTCAAGGCCCTAGGCGTTGATGTTGAACGCAACCTCCGCGCACCGCTCATCGGCATCACCCAGACCGCCAAGCGCCTGGAACTTCCCGCGCCGCTGATCACGGTGGGCGTCCGGTCCGGAGATACGACGGCGGCCGACCGCCGCGCGCTGCTCAGTCACCCACCCGACATCCTCATCACCACGCCCGAGTCGCTGTTCCTGATGCTCACGTCGCGAGCACGGGAAACCCTAAGCGAGGTTGAGACTGTTATCGTGGATGAGGTCCATGCAGTCGCCGGCACCAAACGCGGCGCCCACCTCGCGGTGTCATTGGAGCGACTGGATGCCCTGCTGCCCAAGCCCGCGCAGAGAATCGGACTGTCTGCGACCGTGGAGCCGCGAGAGCTTGTGGCCCAGTTCCTCGCCGGTTCCGCCCCAGTGGAAATCGTTGCACCCCCGGCCAGCAAGAACTGGAACCTCACGGTCACGGTTCCTGTGGAGGACATGGCGGATCTCCAAGGTGCCTCGGGGGCCTTCGACTCCGGGCCTGCGTCCGGACTGCAGCCCCAGGCATCCATTTGGCCCCATGTGGAAGAGAAGATCGTCGACCTCGTCCTCTCCAAGCAATCCACTATCGTTTTCGCCAATTCAAGGCGCCTGGCCGAGCGCCTGACGGCGCGGCTCAACGAGATCCATGCGGAGCGCCAATTGGTGGCGGTGGGCGCCGATGTGTGGTCTGAAAATCCCGCTTCTTCGCCGGTGCCCGCGTCCAGCGGCGTACCCGTTTCCACGGCAACGCCGGCGCGCATGATGGCGCAGGCGGGGAGCACCAGCGGTGCTGAGCCGATCCTGGCACGAGCCCATCACGGCTCTGTATCCAAGGACCAGCGGGCCATGATCGAGGACGACTTGAAGTCCGGGAGGCTGCGGTGCGTCGTGGCGACGTCGTCCCTGGAGCTCGGCATCGACATGGGCGCGGTGGACCTCGTTGTCCAGGTGGAGTCTCCGCCGTCGGTGGCAAGCGGACTCCAGCGCGTCGGTCGGGCCGGGCACCAGGTCGGCGAGATCTCCGAAGGTGTACTCTTCCCCAAGCACAGGGCGGATCTCGTCCACACCACCATCACCGTCGAACGGATGTTGGGCGGAAAGATAGAGCGGCTCCACATCCCTGCCAATCCCCTGGACATCCTGGCCCAGCAGACTGTCGCGGCCACGGCCCTGGGAAGCATCGACGTCGAAGAGTGGTTCAGCACGGTCCGCCGTTCAGCGCCGTTTGCCACCCTCCCGCGCTCGGCGTTCGAGGCCACGCTTGACCTCCTCGCAGGCCGGTACCCCTCCGACGAGTTCGCCGAACTGCGGCCGCGCATCATCTGGGACCGCGATGCCGGAACCATAGAAGGCCGGCCCGGGGCGCAACGGCTGGCTGTGACATCCGGCGGCACCATTCCGGATCGCGGACTCTTCGGCGTCTACATCATTGGCACGGAGGTTGAAGGCTCAGCCAGCCCGTCCTCAGGGGCCTCAGAGGGTGCCGGCGGTCCGGCGCCGGGCTCCAGTTCCCGGTCGGCCAAGGGCGGGCGCAGGGTTGGCGAGCTCGACGAGGAAATGGTTTACGAATCACGCGTCGGCGATATTTTCGCGCTCGGCGCCACCAGCTGGAAGATCGAGGACATCACTCACGACCGTGTCCTGGTCTCCCCCGCCTTCGGCCAGCCAGGCAAGCTCCCCTTCTGGAAGGGGGACTCCCTGGGACGTCCCGTCGACCTGGGACGCGCACTGGGAGCCTTCGTCCGCGAGCTGTCCGTATCGGATCCGGCACCAGCTATGGAGCGTTGCAAGGCGAGCGGCCTCGACGACTTCGCGGCAGGAAACCTGCTGCAGTACCTCGGCGAGCAAAAGCAGGCAACAGAGGTGGTGCCCAGCGACCAGACCCTCGTCGTCGAACGCTTCCATGACGAGCTCGGAGACTGGCGGGTGGTCCTGCACAGCCCCTTCGGAATGCCCGTCCACGCACCATGGGCTCTCGCCGTCGGGCAGCGGCTGCACCAGCGCTACGGGCTGGACGGCTCTGCCATGGCGGCCGACGACGGCATTGTGCTGCGGGTGCCCATGATGGAGGACGAGCCGCCGGGGGCAGAGCTCTTCCTGTTCGAACCCGAGGAACTGGAACAGATCGTGACGTCAGAGGTGGGCGGCAGCGCACTGTTCGCCTCAAGGTTCCGCGAGTGCGCTGCAAGGGCCCTGCTGCTGCCGCGGCAGAACCCTGCAAAGCGGCAGCCCTTGTGGCAACAGCGGCAGCGTTCGGCCCAGTTGCTGGACGTAGCGAAGAAGTACCCGTCGTTCCCCATAGTGTTGGAAACGGTCCGCGAATGCCTGCAGGACGTCTATGACCTCCCCGCCCTGAAGGAGATTGCCTCCGCTGTTGAGCGGCGCGAACTGCGGATCGTGCAGACCACGACACAACAGCCCTCCCCCTTCGCCAAGTCACTGTTGTTCGGCTACGTTGCCCAGTACCTGTACGAGGGAGATTCCCCGCTGGCGGAACGCCGGGCCGCGGCCCTGGCGCTGGATTCAACCCTGCTCAACGAGCTCCTGGGCCGAGTGGAGCTGCGGGAACTCCTCGACGCCAAGGTCATCGAAACCACGGAACTCGAACTCCAGCGACTGGCACCGGACCGGCGCCTCAAGGGAATGGAGGGGGTCGCAGACCTGCTGCGGCTCTTGGGCCCGCTCACTCCGGAAGAAGTGGCCGCCCGGCTGCAGCCTGCCGAAGCGTTGGTCGGCCAGCCCGTCGAAACGCAGCCTGCCGACGGGGAACCCCCGGCATCAGTGGCCGAGGCCGCCGGGCACCTCTCCACCCTGCAGAAGGCCAACCGTGCGCTCAAGGTGAACATCGCCGGCGTCGAACGTTACGCCGCCGTGGAGGATGCGGCGAGGCTGCGCGATGCCATCGGCGTGCCTCTTCCCATGGGCATTCCGCTGGCCTTCATTGAGCCCGTGGCAGACCCGCTGGGGGACCTCGTTTCCCGCTATGCGCGGACCCATGGTCCGTTCACGTCCGCGGAGGCAGCAGCCCGCCTGGGATTGGGAGTTGCAGTCGTGGCGACGGCGCTTAGGAGGCTCGCCACCGACGGACGCGTCGTGGAAGGCGAGTTCCGTCCCCATCCGGCCAGTAGCCCCGCCCCCGCCCTGCCGTCAGATGCTTCGCTCGCGGGCTCCGTTGCCCTGGACGACCCTTCGCACGCCACCAATGAGACTCCGATGGCGGCGGCTGGTGCCCCGCCGGCCCCAGAGTGGTGCGATTCCGAGGTGCTTCGCAAGCTCAGGCGGCGTTCCCTCGCTGCCCTGCGTGCCGAGGTAGAACCTGTAGACGCGACAGCGTACGCACGCTTCCTCCCCGCGTGGCAAAACGTCACCAGGCCGGGTTCCCGGCGGAGTTCAAGCCTGCGTGGCCTCGACGGCATCATGACCGTCGTCGACCAATTGTCCGGAGTTCCTGTGCCAGCGTCGGCGTGGGAGCCCTTGGTGCTCGCGAGCCGGGTGTCGGATTACCAGCCGGCCATGCTCGATGAACTAATGGCCGCCGGTGAGATCCTCTGGTCCGGTTGCGGCTCCCTTCCAGGAAACGACGGATGGATCAGCCTCCATGTGGCCGAAGCGGCGGAACTGACCCTGAACCCTGTGCCCGGCTTCGAACCTGGCGATGCAGAGCAACGGCTTCTCGATTTCCTGCAGACGGGCGGAGGGGCATACTTCTTCCGGCAACTGACCGAGGTCGCCGGAGGAATGGACACCGTGTTGAGTGACGAAGCCGTCGTTGCCGCCCTCTGGGACCTGGCATGGGCAGGCCGGATCACGGGCGACACCTTTGCCCCCGTCCGGGCGTTGATCGCGGGCGGCAAGACGGCGCACCGGCAGGTGGCAAGGCCGCCCCGGGCGAGATCGCTGCGCATGAGCAGGCTTGGCCGTTCCCATGGCACCGGGCTCATGGGCTCCCCTGGCTTGGGTTCACCGGGTTTGGGTTCACCGGGGTTGGGTTCACCGGGGTTGGGTTCACCGGGGTTGGGCGGCGGACGTTATGGGTCCGCATCAGCCGCACCGGCCACCCCGCCCCTCGCCGTCGGCCGCTGGTCTGCGCTGCCGGTTCCCGAACTGGATGCCACCGTCCACGCCCGGGGCACCGCCGAACTCCTGCTCGACCGTTATGGCGTGGTCACCCGCGGATCCGTGATGGCCGAAAACATCGTGGGCGGCTTCGGACTCATGTACAAGGTCTTGGCCAGGCTCGAGGAAGCGGGCCGCTGCCGCCGAGGCTATTTCATCGAGCATCTCGGGGCTGCACAATTTGCCGTTCCAGCCACGGTGGACAGGCTCCGCTCCTTCACCGAAGATGTCCAGCCGGACAAGGCAGAGCCCATGGCGCTTGCCCTGGCGGCCACTGACCCCGCGAACCCCTATGGCGCCGCGCTCCCTTGGCTGGCACTGTCTGCAGAGGCCGGTTCAGGACATCGCCCCGGGCGGAAGGCGGGCGCGCTGGTGGTGATGGTCGACGGCGCCCTGGTGCTTTACGTGGAACGCGGCGGCAAGACACTCCTTGCTTTCAGCGAAGATGAGCAGGTGCTTTCCGCCGCAGCGGCGGCGCTGGTTGATGTCGTTAAGCGCGGGGCCATTGACAAGCTATTTATGGAGAAGGTCAACGGCCATGACCTCCTGGAAACTCCGGTTGCGGCCGCACTGACGGCGGCCGGCGCCTACTCAACTCCGAAGGGCCTGAGAATCCGTGCCTGAGGGTGACTCCATTCGGCGGACGGCCATCGAGCTCCACGAGGCCCTGGCCGGGCAGGACTTGATCGAATCCGACTTTCGCGTGCCCCGCTTCGCCACCCTGAACCTTGGGGGCTGGACCGTCAGTGAGGTAGTGCCACGGGGAAAGCACCTCCTGATGAGGGTCGTCAGTCCAACCACCGACAGTCCGGCCACGGACCGCAACGCCCGGCAGGCACTGACCATCCACTCACATTTGAAGATGGAGGGCAGCTGGCAGGTCTATCCTCCGCGAGGGAGGTGGAGGAAGCCCGGTCACACCGCCAGATGTGTACTGCGGACCGCGACCGCAGACGTCGTCGGGTTCTCGCTGGGCGTCCTCGAGGTGGTGCCCACCGCAGAGGAGGACCAGGTGGTGGGCTATCTCGGGCCCGACCTGCTGGGACCGGACTGGGATCCGGCAGAGGCGGAACGTCGGCTCCGAGCAGCCCCGGGGGTCCCCCTCGGTGTGGCGTTGCTTGACCAGCGAAATGTTGCCGGAATCGGCAACATCTATCGCTGCGAAGTCTGCTTCCTGGCCGGGACACACCCCGCTACCCCGGTAGCGGAAATAAGCGGGCTCGGAACGGTGCTGGAGAATGCCAAGCGCCTGCTTCAGGCCAATGCCGGGCCTATACGGCGCCGGACGGTCGGCGTCGACGTCATCATGGACGGTCTGCGCGGCAAGGGTCGCGGCGACTCATTGCGAACTGCTGCTTCTGGACGCCCTGCCGCTTTTGGACGCCCTGCCGCTGGACGGCCTGCAACTTCTTACTGGGTGTACCGCCGGGAGCATCAGCCCTGTCTCCGCTGCGGCACACCGATTCGACGAGGAGTGCTGGGCCCGGCTTCCGGACTGGAGGAGCGAGATATCTACTTCTGTCCTAGCTGCCAGCCCGAGCCGGAACGCTAGCGCTCTCTGGGCCGGTTTCCGGGGCGGTTTCCGCGGCGGTTTCCGCGGCGGTTTCCGCGGCGGTTTCCGCGGCGGTTTCCGGGGCGGTTTCCGGAACTTTATGTTCTGGGACGAGGAACATCGGCAACAACAGTTGCACCAGGGGTCCGATTGCCAAGGCGTACAACACCGTTCCCACGCCGACGGATCCGCCCAAGAGCCAGCCAATAGCCAGGGCCACCACCTCGATCAGCGTCCGCGACAGGCGCACTGACCAACCGGTGCGACGGGCCAGGCCGGTCATAAGACCATCGCGGGCGCCAGGGCCAAGCCGGGCACCGATATAGCAGGCGGACGCGATGGCGTTGAGCAGGACAGCACCCACGAGCAGGGCGATCTGGCCACCCAGGTGGGAGAAAGCCGGGATCAGCGCTAGTCCCAGGTCCGCGAACACGCCCACCAGGACTGCGTTAGCCAATGTGCCAAAGCCAGGCTTCTGGCGCAGCGGGATCCAGAGCAAGAGGACCAAGAAGCTCACCACCACAACCACAGTGCCGATGCTCCAGCCTGATTGGCCGGCTACGCCCTGATGGAAAACGTCCCAGGGATCGAGGCCCAGGCTGGCCCGGATGAACATCGCGAGGGAGATCCCGTACATCGCGAGGCCGATCAGGAGTTGCCCAACCCGGCGAGGGAGCCTGGATGAACGGGTGAGCCTGGACGAAGGGCGGCCTGAAGGGCGGGACGGGGATTTCTTGAAGGGACGAGTCAACATGCCATAGATCTTTCCAAAGAACTGGCCTTGTAATCCATAGCCAGTTTGCAATACTGGACCTATGCCCGGCTCCTTGAATCCCACAGCCCTAGTCCGCCTTCTCAGGTCGTGGAACATCGGTTCCGGCCCCGCATACCGCGAGCTGGCCGACGTCGTACGCTTGCTTGTCCTGGACGGGCGCATCCCGCTGGACGTCTCGCTGCCCAGCGAGCGGGCCCTTGCCGAAACGCTGGGACTCAGCCGCACCACTGTGACCGCGGCCTATGCGAGTTTGCGCGAACAGGGCTACCTGGTTGGCGGGCAAGGCAGCCGAGCGCGCACTGGAATCCCGCACCGCAGCATACCGGTGAGCATGCCGGGCCTGGCCATTCCGGATGGGGTGCTGGACCTCGCCTACGCCTCCTTGCCGGCAGCTGGCGAAGCGGTGCATCGGGCTTTCGCGGAAGCACTGACGGAACTCCCCGCCCTGCTGCCCGGCTTTGGCTACGATGCGATTGGAGTCCCAACGCTGCGCGAAGCGATCGCGGCGCGCTATACAGCAGCCGGCGTCCCTACTAGCGCGGGGCAGATCCTGATCACATCCGGTGCGCAGCATGCGCTGAACATCGTGCTGCGCACCATCGCCGGGCAAAACCAGAGAGTCCTGGTTGACCATCCCACGTATCCCAACGCCCTTGACGCCATCCGCTCTGCACGCTGTCGGCCTATTTCTGTGGCGTTGCCGGAAGGCGCGAAGGCCGACGTCGGGGACGGAGACGGCGGCGGCTGGGACATCGAGGCAATGGTCTCGACTATGCAGCATCAAAGACCCGCCATGGCGTACTTGCTCCCCGACTTCCACAATCCCACCGGACGAATCATGTCCAACCTTCAGCGGCGCCGCCTGGTCCGGGCAGCAGCTTCCGCGGATACCATGCTTGTGGTGGATGAAACCCTGCGCGAATTGAACCTCGACGGCGTCGCAACGTCACCACTGGCAGCTTTCAGCCCCGCCGTCGTGTCCATTGGCTCGCTGAGCAAGTCGCACTGGGCCGGCCTTCGAACTGGCTGGATCCGGGCAAGCGAGGACATGATCACACGGCTGGTTGCCACCCGCACCACGATGGACTTGGGCGGACCCGCCGTCGAGCAGTTGGCGGCCGCGCACCTAGTGCGCTCGTTCGAAGAACCGCTGGTGCATCGGCTGGAAACTCTTCGGGGGCAACGCGCGGCGCTGATGGGCCTCCTCGCCGAACACCTTCCCGACTGGAAGCCTGAACGTCCGCGAGGAGGGCTCACCGTCTGGTGCAGGCTCCCGTCGCCATCCAGCACTGCCTTGACGGTAATAGCGCCGGAATTTGGCATCCGTTTGGCGGCCGGGCCACGGTTCGGATTGGGAGGAGCGTTCGAACAATACCTGCGCGTGCCGTTCACTTTGCCGCCGGCTCAGCTCGAACAGGCTGTCCTTGCCCTTCGCTCGGCACAGGAAAAGTTGGATGAATCCCCCCAGCTACGGAGAACCCTGAAGGAGGCACCTCCCGCCGCTATTGCCTAGCCCTGTTTCTGGGGCGGGGCCGTTTGTTTGGGGGCGGGGGCGCCACGTGAGGACGCGCATCGAGCGCCGGGACGCGGCGACAGCGTGGGGACACCCAGATCCGGGTGTCCCCACGCCATCCCCCTGTCCCGCGGCAGGTTCCGCGTCCGCACGACACGTTCCGCGTCCGCATGGTAGGTCCCGCGGTGCGCCGCCTACGCGTAGACCTTCTCCAGGAAGCCGGACCAGGCCTTCGCGGTGGCCTCGGAATCACCCGAGCCGCTGAAATCGTGCACCGCCATCCCCACAGGACCGCCGAAAGCATTGCGACCGAAGAAGCGGTACATGGCATCCTCCGTACGCAGGCCCAGGAAGTTCTCGTTGGAGAAGTCGATGTCGCCGGACAGACGCCCGACGCCTTCGAGGTCCAGATCGACCCTTTCGCCCTGCACGGCATCCTCGACGCCGAGAGCACGCTTCAGCCGGATAAAGCCATCCGGCGTCTGCGACGAGGCCGGTGCCTGGATGTCGGTGAATTGCACGGGCTTGCCGTCGAAGTACTGCAGGTACTGGCCCAATGTGTGCATGTAAAACTGCGTGTGCTTGCTCGCGCCGTCGTACTGCTCGTCCCAGTTGTCCGCGAAGATGCCGCTGTGCACGTAGTGGATGCGGGCCCGGCCACCCTCAAGCGGTTCGATCACGTGCTCCAACTGGTTGAACCAGCCATCCGGTCCTTCCATGCGATTCACCAGGTGGTTCGGGTACTCCTCCACGGTGTTGACTGATTCCCAGCCTTCATTTGGGAACAGCCATGCCGCCGTGTCCTTGGTGACGGCCTCCCATACGCGCTCGGGCGTCCCTGGCAGTTCGCCGTCGAATTCGATCCTGAATTCCTTGTTGTCGCTCATTGCTCTGTCCCCTTCTAGGTGTTTGAGGTGCGTGATGCTTCTTTGAGGGCCGGATGGAGGGCCACGATCAGCCGATGACGGCGGCCGGCTCCTCCGCCGTCGTGGTATTTGGCAACGAGCCTCGTTACGGCGACGCCGAGCTCCTCCGCGAAGGCGGCGCGGTCGGCGGCAGTGCGGAAGGTGATGTCGGCGTCGATGGCGAAGCTGGCAAGCTTCTTCTTGGCGGCGGCGGAGCCTGCAATCAGCTTGCCCATCTCCTGGACAGTCCTGGAGGCCAGCGCAAGCAGCCAGAAGGCGGAGAAGCGGTCCGAGAAACGGTGCGGATCCGGAGCCACGGAGGCCAGCGCCGCCGGCGAGATTAGGTACGAGGCCGCCGTCGCGCGCACAACCCTCTCCGTGACATTCCCCTTCTTCCGCTCCTCCACGAGTTCCACCAGCCGGTGTGCTTCCAGCGCTTTGAGATGGTAGTTCACCTTCTGCCGGGGCAGGCCCACTTTAGCCGCGAGCTGCGTGGCCGAAGCGGGTTCAGCCAGTTCGCGGAGGATGCGCGTCCGGATCGGATCCAGCGACGCTTCCGCCGCGGCCGGGTCCTCGATCACTTCGATGTCCAACATGCTTCCATTGTGCGTACCGACAATTTTTTTTGTCAAGAACATTTTTACCGTCGGTGCTCGTTTCGATGGTTCCCTGGCCAGTAGACGTTGCCCGACGTCGAGCACGCAGCCATCGAACCGGAGCGGGCAGGGTCCACGCCAAAGTAGAATGGACCGATGATGCAATCCCCCCTCCCAGTGCGCGACGGCGTGAACGCCACCCGCCTGCGCCTCCCCAACGAGGGGCGTTGGGACACCGCGATGGACTACATGATGCATCGTTGGGGCCACATTGATCCGCAGGGCATCGAGGACAGGTTCGACGCCGGGGAGATCGTGGGCGAGGGCGGGATTCCCCTGAATCGGACCACCAGGCTCGAGGACCACACCTTCATCTGGTACTACCGCACGCTGCCTCCGGAAACGCGGCTGCCGGTGGAGATCAGCATCCTGCATCAGGACGAGCACATACTCGTTGTGGACAAGCCGCACTTCCTGCCAACGACACCCGGCGGTACCTACATCCAGGAATCCGCCTTGGTCCGCCTGCGGAACCAACTGAACCTGCCGGACCTCATCCCGATGCATCGCCTGGACCGGATGACCGCCGGCGTCCTGCTGCTCTCAACGAACCCCGAGACCCGGGGCAAGTACCAGGTGCTCTTCGAGAAGCGCCAGGTCCAGAAGGAATACGAGTGCGTCTCCGCCGCCGAGCCGGCCGCCGGCCATAACGCCGTCGAATTCCCCGCGGTGGTCCGCAACCGCATGACCAAGTCGCGCAGCTACCTCCTCGCGGAGGTAGTGGACGGCGAACCCAACGCAGAGACCCGCATCGACCGGCTGAGGACGTTTGACGGCGGCACTGGCGACGGCGGCACTCACGACGGCGGCACAACTCACCGCCGGGCGCTGTACCGACTGGAACCCCACACGGGCAAAACCCACCAGCTTCGAGTCCACATGGCTTCCCTGGGGCTGGGGATCCTCAACGATGCGTTTTATCCTGAGGTGCTGGACAAAGCCCCTGACGACTACTCCAAACCCCTGCAGCTGCTGGCACGGGGAATTCGCTTTGTGGACCCCATTCGCAACCAGCCCGTTGAGTATCGCAGCCGGCTCGAATTGAGCGAAGCCAGGTCTTAGCCGCACAGCGAACAGCGGCAGCGCAAGTGTCCCGCATGGGCCGATTTTCGCCCCTCCCGCCATTGCCCTCGGCGGCCTACGATGGGAGTCCATGGTGCGTTCTCCATCGCACTGCGGCGCTGAGGAGGCAGCATGGATCAGCTGAACGAAATCCCCGGGGACAGGACGGCATCCCGGTTCGCCTATGCTGCGGCCGCAACCGGTGCGGTGGGAGTGGTCACCCTCGGAGCCATGTTCGCTGTGGAGGTCCCGCGCGGCGGGCCATTTGTCTTCGGTACCATCACCGACGCCACCGGCGCAGTGTTCAATGTGCTGGTGATTCCGGTAATCCTGCAGGTCCAACGCAGGGTGCCGCCCGCGCCGTGGACGGATCCGATCAAGTGGATCACGGTCTCAGCCTGTGCGGCCGGGGCGGCCAGCTCCGCGCTGCTGGTCTTCAAGGTCCTGGACTTCAACTCCTCGACCTCCATCTCGATCGCCTCCATCAGCCTGCAGGCCCTTTGGTTTTTCCTGGTCCATGGTCGACTCCGGAAGGTAGAGGGCTATCCCCGCAAGCTCTCGCGCCTGGGACGATTCATCGGCGGTGCACTGCTGGTCGGACTGCCCATTGCAGGTGCGGGCTATGCGGCCCAGAGTCCAGATTGGCTGAAAACGGCTGTCATGGGGATCGGGATCGCGCTAGGGGCGGCATCCTGGCTGGCCTGGCCGTATTGGTACTTCCTGGCTGGACGGCATCTTGGCCACAAAGTGGACCTGGGAGCGGCGGCAGCTCCTCCGCAAACTGCCCACTGAGAGCAGTCAGGCCTCCAGCGCGTCCCGGAAGATATCCACCGTCGGCTGGCCGAACAGTACAAATTCCACGAGCTCCGGGCCACTGTCCGGATTCTCCGCGTCGAAGCGCCGCACGGCGTCGAAAGCTATGGACGCTACTTCGCCCGCATCCCAGCCATAGATACCGGCGCTAACAGCCGGAAAAGCCAGCGACCTCGCGCCCAGATCCTTGGCTACCCCGAGGCTCTGCCGGAAGCAGGAGGCCAGCAGCGCGGGATCGGTCTGCCCCGCATGGCGGTTGGGCCCCACGGTGTGGATGACCCATTGTGCGGGAAGTCGGAAGCCGGGGGTCGCGACGGCGGAGCCCACCGACAGCCCGTCCGGCAGTTCCGTTTTCCGGAGTTCGCGGCATGCCTCAAGGAGTTCAGGTCCCGCCGCCCGATGGATCGCGCCGTCCACTCCCCCGCCGCCGAGCAGGGAGGAGTTTGCGGCATTCACGATCGCGTCCACGTGCCGTGAAGTGATGTCGCCCTCAACAATTTCAATCCGCATGGAGCCAGTCTGCCATCGGCAGGTTCCCTCGAGAGGAAAGTGCGGTAATTTGTGCCCATGGACATGAGCTTCGCCGACGGCTGGGGTGCCGCAATCTATTTTTGGATCATCCCGCTCGTCCTCGGCGATGCCGTGTTCCCGCCCGTGCCCTCGGAGATGGTGGTGATCACGGGCGGCGCACTGGCGGCCGACGGCAGGGCCAGCGCCTGGCTGGTCGGAGTCATTGCCGCCACGATGTCCTGGCTTGGCGACATGGTGGTCTTCCAATTGTTTAAGCGTCGCCTCAGCCATGTCCTGGATCGCTGGAACTGGGGACGCCGCCTTCACCGGGGCATTCATGACGCAATTGCCAAGCTCGGCCGCTCCTCTACCTACGGAGCCATCATCGGGGCACGCTTCATCCCGGGAGGACGCCTCGCCACATCGGCTGCGGCGGGTATCGCCGGTGTCTCCACCAAGGGCTTCAGCCTGTGTGCGGGATTGGGGGCCATCCTGTGGGCATCCCTGCAGACCGGCCTTGGCTACTTCGCGGGCACCGCGACGGGGTTGCCTTTCTGGGCGAGCTCGCTGATCGGCGTCGGTGTCGGCCTACTGATCGGCGTCTGCATCGGCGTTATCGCAACCCGCCGTCGCGGCAACCGCTCCCCCATCGACGAACCTGGCGAACCGCTGCTCCCCTGAACCGGACCTTGCTTAAGCCAGCGTTGCTAAGACCGATGCTCAAACCGGCGCCCACTTGCCGCGGGTGCGGCGGAGAACATAAAGGCTTCCGGTCACGGCAACGCGTTCGACGGCGTCACGCATCATCGCGGCAGAGGTCCTGGCTTCGCTGTTCTCACCTTGGTATTCGCCCGCTGGCACCATGAAGCGCAAGCAGATCTGGGGAATGCCGGCCACAATATCCAGCTGGTTTGATTCCACGTGATGGCGGGTACCAAGCGCTTCCACTGCTGCGGACATGACAGCTTCGGGTGGGTTGCCAGGCCGAAGGCCAGTGATCTTAAGCCGGGTCTGGAACGAAGGCATGCTTCAACCCTAGTAGCTAAGGCTCACTGCCATGGAGACCGTCGAGAGTAAGCTGCACCAACGGTTCTCTGTAGTCAACGCGCACGACGCCGTCAGGAATCCTTGAGTCCGCTGCCGGGGCGGACCATTCTTGAAGGCAGGAACGCGGCGCAAATACAAAGGAGACTGAAATGACATACAGCGACCAAAGCAGCGACACGGCCGTCCGGACAGCGGGCATGATTGCCGCCCTGACCTATATTGACGGCGTCGGTTTTCACGGCGTCGCCACATCTATCGCTAAACCGTCCCCCACGATCAACCCGGACTGGTCCACGCTTCTCCGCAACGCCGGGACCGCCGTCGCCTCCATCACATGGCCCGAAGACCTTCACGAGACCGTAGAAACGTTCGTGGCCGCCGCCGGGCAACTGGCCGCAGCTCTCGAGAAGCGCGACATAGAGTCGGCCAAGGCCCCCGCACGGGAAGTTCACGTTGCCTATCACGCCCTAAGCGACGGCGGCTGGAAGCACTTATCAGCGGCCGCAGGTACTGCTGGGAGCGCCGAGACCCCTGAGGGGGCCGATAAGCACCATCACGACCATCACGGACATTAAGCCCAACTGATCGCTAACCCGTGTTGCGCAGACCGGCTGCCACTCCATTGATGGTGATGAGCATGGCCCGCTGCAGGCGTTCGTCGATCTCCGATTCCGCGCCGTTCTTGGCCTTGGCCGCCTGCTCACGAACACGTCGGAGCAGTTCCACCTGCAGGTAGCTGATGGGGTCGAGGTACTGATCGCGGATCTCGAGCGACCGCTTCAATGTGGGCTGCGCGTCGAGGAGTACGGATTCCCCGGTGAGGTTTTGGATCTCGGAAACCGTGAGCTCGTACTCGGCCCGGATCGCGTGGAACAGGTGGTGCAGACCGGACGGAACCAGGGAGGACACGTAGTGCCCGGCAATATCCATGTCGGTCTTGGCCAGGGTCATCTCCACATTGGAAATCACGGACCGGAAGAAGTGCCAGCGGTCCATCATTTCCACCAACTGGGCGGAGTTGCCGGCCTCCCGCGCCGCCTTTAAACCGGAGCCGACGCCGAACCAGCCCGGCACGATCTGACGGGACTGCGTCCAGCCAAACACCCAGGGAATGGCGCGCAGGCCGCCAAGGCCGGCGCCGGAGTCCGGGCGCTTGGAGGGGCGGGATCCGATGTTCAGCGAGCCCAGCTGCTCCACCGGCGTCGAGGCCAGGAAGTAGGCGGGCAGGTCGGGATCGTCAATCAATGCACGGTAGCGGGCAAATGCGGCGTCGGAGATGATCTCCATGACATGCCCGTAGCGTTCGCGCTCGTCGTCGGAGGTACGCGGCGTGCGGTGCAGTGCAGAGCCCTGCATGACGGCGGCCAGCGACAGCTCCAGGTTTTCCCGGGCCAGCTCCGGCAGCGAATACTTGTCCGAGATAACTTCGCCCTGCTCGGTGAACTTGATTTCACCTTCGAGCACACCGTTCGGCTGCGCCATGATGGCGTCGTATGTGGGTCCCCCACCTCGACCAACGGAGCCTCCACGACCGTGGAACAGCCGGACGCTGACGCCGTGCTTGGCGGCGACGTCGCGCAGCTTACGCTGGGTCTTGTGGATCTCCCACTGACTGGTCATCACACCGGATTCCTTGTTGGAGTCCGAGTATCCGAGCATGATTTCCTGCACGTTGCCGCGCAGCCGGACGAGTTCCCGGTAGGACGGATCGCTCAGCAACTGGTCCACGATTTCCGCGGAAGCCCGCAGTTCCTCCACCGTTTCCAGCAGCGGCGCGAAGCCGATCTTGGCGTGCGGGGCGGTGCCGAACAGGTTTACCAGGCCGGCTTCACGGGCCAGGACTGCGGCGGCCAGGACGTCATCGGCGCCGCGGGTCATCGAGATGATGTAGGTCTCGACGACGTCGGGGCCGTAGGTGCGCAACGCCTGCCGGATCTCGCGGAAGACGTCGTACGTGCCGTCAGCAGCGCCGTCGAGCCTGATCGGGTGGCCTGACAGCGGACGGCGAGAGGCAAGCTCGGCGCTGAGGAACTCGAAGCGCTCCTCGCGGCTGAGTTCCGCGTACGGCCTGCCCAGTTCGCCAAGGCGATCCACGAGCTGCCCGACGGCGTCGTGGTGGTGATCGGCGTGTTCGCGGATGTCCAGGGTGGCCAGGTGCAGGCCGAAGGAGGCGATGGCGCGGCGTACGCGGGCCAGGGCACCGTCCGCCACCAGGCCGGCGGAGTGGTTGCGAAGCGACGACTCCAGCAAACCCAACTCGGAAATCACCTCGGTGGTGGCAGTGTAATCACGACCAGGTTCGTGCTGGCTGCCCGCTGCGACTCGCTTGCCCGTGTTGATCAGCTTCGCCTTGATGCAGGTGAGCTTCAGTCGGTACGGCTCCTGTGCGTTCAGTTCAAGGATGCGCTTGTCCAGGCCGGGAAGGTTCTTGAGGTCGACGTCGATCGAATCCAGCAACTCCTGGTCCGCCCCAAACAGTGACGTGGAGTTGGACAACACCGAGATGAGGTCGTCGATCAGGGCGATGCTGATCCGGACCGCGTTCTGGTTCTGCAGCTGCAGGATCTCGCGGGTGACTGCCGCAGTTACGTTCGGGTTGCCGTCGCGGTCCCCGCCGATCCACGAACCGAAACGGATGGGGGGATTCCCGGCATTCAGGGTGACGCCGTGCTCAGCCAGCAGCTCGGACAGCTCGGTCAGCATTTCCGGCATGGCGTCGGTGAGGATGCTGTTGAGGTAGTAGATGGCGTTGCGGGCCTCGTCCACGGGAGTGGGCCGGACCTGGCGGAGCTCATCTGTCTGCCACATCTGGTCGATGATCTCGGACAACTGGCGGTCCTGGCGCCGCCGGGCAGCGGTGCCTTCCTCAGTGGGCTGGGCAAGGACGTCCGACAGCTTGCGGACCTTGTCCAGGACGGAGCGACGGGAGGCCTCAGTGGGGTGCGCAGTGAAGATCGGCCGGACGTCGAGCTCGTTCACGACGTCCTGCAGCACGTGTGGGCCTGCCTGCCCCGCTATCTCGGCAACGGCCTTGGCCAGCCAGCCATCCTTCTCCTGGCGGGTCCGCAGTCCGCGCACCCGGTGGACCTGCTCAGCGGCGTTGGCAAGGTGGAAGTAGAACGCGAAGGCGCGGACCAGGTCGGTCGCCTGCTCAAGAGGCAGGGAGGCCAGCAGCTCGCGGACCTGGGCGACGACGTCGTGCGCGCTCCAGGGACCCGTGGCATCTGCGCCGCCGCGAGCGGCTTCCTTGGATTCCTTGGTGAGGAGGCGGACCTGCTCCACGAGGTCAAGCAGTTGCGGCCCGTGCTGTCGGACGAGGGATTCGCCCAGGAGCGTGGAAACGCGACGGACGTCGGCGCGAAGTTCTGCGGCGAGATCCGTACCGTTGTTTTGTGCAGTGTCAACCATGAAAAAAACTTACCTCTGATTATTGGCCCGTACACTGCGCTGGATACTGTGAGCCGGATTACTAGTTCCTATGGGATGTTACCCGCAGCACGCATGGGCCGGGAATTCGTTTCACATAGTGTCCGAACATAGCGTCCGACCGGCGGGTCTCAGCTGGCGCTGCCGCCTCCCGGGAATGCCCGGGCCGGGTGCATAGTTGAAGGCAACGACACAGCACCCGCTTTTGGAGGATCCGTGAGCACAGCAACCCAGGCAACTGAGGCCCAACTGGAGCGCTGGCAGCGCTTTCGGCGCAGCAGGAATTCCGCCCTCGCCGCGGAGCACGGCTGGCTCACGCTGACGTCATTCCAGTGGCTCGATAGTGAGCCGTCCACTGTGGATCTCGCGCCGGGGCTCTGGTCTACGGACGGCACGACGGCGACCCTCACCGCAACGGCTTCGGACGGATTGACGCTGGTGGAAACCGGTGAGCCGGTAGATGGGACGCTTACCGCGACCCTTCAGGATGAGGAATCACTCATGTGGGTCCAGTTCGGGGGCGACGACGGCACCCAGGTTGTAGTGGAACTCGCCATGCGTGCGGGCAAGTACGCCGTCAGGACACGCGACAACTCCTCCCCCGTCCTGACTGAGTTCGAGGGCGTGCCCACTTTTGACTACAAACCGGACTGGGTGATCGAAGGACGGTTCGAGCCCTACCCGGAGCCGGTTGACGTCCCTATCAGCACCGCGAATCCGCTCGTGGAGGGGGTGCACCGTTCGGTTGGCGAGATCGTGTTCCGTGTCCCCGGACTGCCCCACGAAGTCCGGCTCCACGCCGAGGAGGAGAAACTGGGTGCACTCAACGTCACCTTCCACGACGAGACCAACGGGATCACCACCGACGAATGGCGCAAGGTGTTCGTGCCCCGCCCCCGCCCGGACGGCAGCGTCATCATCGACTTCAACCGCGCCATCAACTACCCCAGCGCCTTCACGCCCTACGGCACCTGCCCTATGCCCGTCCGAGGCAACTCCATAGATGTCGCAGTGGAGGCCGGCGAGAAGCTGCCAACAGGCCGGATCGTCTAGGACTGCATCGCTTTCATTTGGGGGCCATTCGGATGGCACCGTCAAGCCGGATGGTCTCGCCGTTGAGCATCGCATTGTCCACGATGTGGGCCACGAGGTTGGCATACTCGGCGGGTCGTCCAAGCCGGGAAGGATGAGGGACCTGCCGGCCGAGGGAATCCTGCGCCTCTTGGGGCAATCCGGCCAGCATGGGTGTTTCGAAGATGCCCGGGGCGATGGTCACCACCCGGATCAGCGAGCGCGCGAACTCCCGGGCAAGGGGCAGGGTCATGGCTGCCACCCCTCCCTTGGACGCCGAATAGGCGGGCTGGCCGATCTGCCCGTCGAACGCTGCTACGGAGGCGGTGTTGATGATGACGCCGCGCTCGCTGCCGCCAAGTTCGGTGGTGGCGGGCTCGGTCCGGGCCATGGCCTCGGCTGCCAGCCGAAGGACATTGAAGGTGCCTACGAGGTTGATCTGGATGACTTTGCTGAAGGCGTCCAGAGGCAGGACACCTTCTCGCCCCAAGACCTTGCCGGGAGTCGCGATTCCGGCACAGTTCACCACGATCCTCAGGGGACCGAGCGCTGTAGCGGCGTCGACGGCGGCCTGGACCTGTTCCGGGCTGGTCACGTCTGCCGGGACGAAAACCGCCTTGCCCCCAGCTGCTGCGCCCGGGGTGCGGGAGTTGAGCTCGTCGGCGTAGGCAGCCCCATTGGAAGTCGGCAGATCCATGATCACCACGGACCCTCCGGCGTCGAACAATCGCCTGGCAGTAGCGGCGCCGAGGCCTGATGCCGCGCCCGAGATCAGCGCAACTGCGCCCTTGATGTCCACACATCCTCCTTGATGCCGCCTTGCAGTCCGTTAATGCATGTTAACTGGATCACAGCCGTTCCGCACATCGGGGAGAGGGCAGCGGACCTGCCCGGCGCCGAACGACGGCCTGGCAATGCTCAGTTGCAGCTGGCCCACGCATCGCTGCAGCAGTGTTCAGCTAGGCTGCAGCAGAGCTCAGCTAGGCTGGCGCTATGCCCCGCCCCGAGGACGTCCCACGCCTTTCAGGAGAACCATCTTCAGGAGAACCCGCACCAGCAGACCGGGCTACTGCGGCGGCGCGGGCTGTTACCCGGCATTTCGGCCAGCGCCTTCCCTTCCTCCCCTGGACCCACCTGGGCGCAGTGGCCCACCCCTCCAACCGGCTCCAGAATCTCTTCCGCCCGTGGCATTACTGGTGGCAGGCGCACTATCTGGACTGCCTGGTGGATACGGGGTTCCGCGAGCTCGCAACCGGCACCAGGTTCGACGGCGGCCTCCGTCCCAGCGCAGGCAGGCTCGCGTCCCGGCTCGTCACGGGAATCCGGCTCAGGAACCTCCTGCGCTTCACTAACAGCTACTACGACGACATGGCCTGGTTTGCCCTGTCCACCCAGCGGTTGCAGAAGCTCGCGGATCAGTCACGAAAGCCCGGGCGCAGGCGCAATGACCGAATCCGGCGCAGGCTGTCTCTCGAATTCGACTCCGCTTCAACGGATGACCTGGGTGGCGGCACTTTCTGGAGCATCAAGCGCGATTTCAAGAACACTCCGGCCACCGCACCCGTCGCCCTCTACTTTGCCCGCTCCGGGTATCCGGACAAGGCACAGGCGTTGGTGGACTGGCTGAATGCCCGCCTTTTCGACGCCGACCGTGGCCTCTACCTGGACGGCATCCGGATCAGCAACGGGCAAGAAATCCTGGAAGAAGGGGTCTACACCTACAACCAGGGACCCATCCTGGGCGCCTTCCTTGAGCTCGGAGGGGAGCGGAACCTGGACCGCGCCGCCGTCGTCGTTGCCGCCGTCGACCGTCACCTCACGGTTCCTGCAGTCGGCGTTGCCAACCGGCTTCTGCGCTGCGACGGAACCGGCGACGGCGGGTTGTTTACGGGGATCCTGGCGCGGTACCTCGCCCTCGCCGCGGCCGATCCTCGACTTCCCGCAACGACCCGTGCTACCGCGAAACGGCTCGTCACAGACACGGCCGAGGCGTTCTGGGCTGGCAGGATGCTCCGCCCCGAACGAGCTGAAAAAGGAAGAACCAAGGCCCCGGACTGGCTGGTCTTCTCAGTCCACGCGCAACTGCCCGCGGCCGAAACGTATCCGCCAGGGTCCGCCGTCGAGCTTTCCACGCAGCTGCAGGCATGGATGACGCTCGAAGCTGCCGCCACGCTCACGTAAGGGCGACTGACTTAAATTACGAAACGCAACACTGACGTAATTGTTGTGATGTCAGTCACTTAACTACCTCTTAGCTTGGTGCTTAGGTTTGGCTAACCTACCATTTTTCCATTGACGCCACTTCTCCCGGGGTCAAGAGGACCGCGGTCCCACAACTCGTGTTCGCAGAAAGCAGCTCCAATGATGATCCGCTCAAAGGCACTGGCCGGCATTGCACTCGCAACCACCGCTGCACTCGGACTGGCAGCCTGTGGCTCCAGCCCCTCCGCCACTCCCGCAGCGACTGAGGCACCTACCGCAGGCCCCGGTGAGCTCACCGTCTACAACGCCCAGCACGAGAGCCTGACCAAGGAATGGATCGAAGCCTTCACTGCTGAAACCGGCATCAAGGTTGTGCTGCGCCAGGGCTCGGACACGGAGATGTCCAACCAGATCGTCCAGGAAGGCGCGGCCTCCCCCGCCGACGTGTTCCTCACTGAGAACTCTCCCGCAATGGCGCAGGTGGAGAACGCGGGCCTCTTCGCGGACGTAGACAAGGCCACGATCGACCAAGTTCCTGCCGAATTCCGACCCTCCACAGGCAAGTGGACCGGCATCGCCGCCCGTTCTACCGTGCTGGTGTACGACAAGGCCAAGCTGAGCGAAGACAAGCTGCCCGAGTCCATGCTGGATCTGGCCAGCCCGGAGTGGAAGGGCAAGTGGGCCGCGTCGCCGTCGGGCGCCGACTTCCAGGCAATCGTTTCGGCCCTCCTTGAACTCAAGGGCGAAGCCGCCACGAAGGAATGGCTCGCAGGCATGAAGGAGAACTTCAAGGCCTACAAGGGCAACAGCACCGCCATGAAGGCCGTCAACGCCGGAGAGGTGGACGCCGCCCTGATCTACCACTACTACTACTACGGTGACCAGTCGAAGACCGGAGAAAACTCCAAGAACGTCATGCCGTACTACTTCAAGAACCAGGATCCGGGCGCATTCCTCTCGGTCTCGGGCGGCGGTGTGCTGAAGTCCTCCAAGAAGGCCGAGCAGGCCCAGGCTTTCCTGAAGTTCATCACCGGCAAGAAGGGCCAGGAGATCCTGAAGGACGGCACCTCCTTCGAATACGCCATCGCTTCCGAGGTTGCCGCGAATGACAAGCTGGTTCCCATCAAGGACCTGCAAGCACCCACTGTTGACCCCGCCAAGCTGAACTCCAAGAAGGTCACCGAGCTGATGACTGAGGCAGGACTGCTGTAATTCCATGACCACTGGTCTATCGGCCCCCGAGCTTCCGGGGGGCACGACGGCGGGCAAGGGCAAGCGCCCTCGCCCGCCTTTCGGCGCTTCAGCGCTCGGGGCCATCGCCGTACTGATCGCCCTGTTTTCCCTCGTTCCGTTGGGTTACGTCGCCTACATGACGTGGGCAACCGGCTGGGATGCCGCCGTCGGACTGATCTTCCGCCCGCGAGTGGGTGAGCTTCTGGTCAACACGCTGCTCCTTATGCTCTTCACCGTGCCTTTGTGCCTCGTGGCCGGCGTCGGCGGCGCCTGGCTCGTCGAACGCACCAGGCTTCACGGGCACAGGATCTGGGCAGTTGCCCTGGCAGCGCCGCTCGCAATTCCCGCCTTCGTCAACAGCTATGCCTGGGTCTCCGCGGTGCCATCGCTGGAAGGTGTCTGGTCCGGCGTACTGATCGCCACCCTGTCCTACTTCCCCCTCGTCTACATCCCTGTCGCTGCCACCTTAAGCCGGCTGGATCCCGCGATCGAGCAGTCCGCGGCATCGCTGGGCCTGGGGCCGTGGGCAGTATTCTTCCGGGTAATCCTGCCGCAGCTCCGTATTGCCATGATCGGTGGCGCACTCCTGGTTTCGCTGCACTTGCTGGCTGAGTACGGGGCGTTCGCCATGATCCGCTTTGATACCTTCACGACGGCGATCATGATCCAGTACCAGTCCACTTTCAACGGATCAGCGGGCAACATGCTGGCCAGCGTCCTGGTGTTTTTCTGCCTGATACTGCTGCTGATCGAGGTCCGCAGCCGTGGCACAGCGCGCTACGCCCGGGTAGGCTCCGGGGCCCAGGCCAAGGCCGTTCGGCTGCCGCTGCGCCACTACCAGGCTCCCGCCCAACTGGCCCTGCTGGCACTCACGCTGCTGGCGTTCGGGCTGCCGCTCTGGTCGGTCCTGCGCTGGGTCATGGCGGGCGGCGCGCAGGTCTGGGGCGCCACTGAAATCCTGCCCGCCCTCCTGCAAACGCTGGGCTACGCACTCGCGGGAGCCGTTGTGACTACAGTGGTGGCCTTTCCCATGGCTTACCTGGCAGTCCGGCACGCAAGCTGGTTCACGAAGCTACTGGAACTGTCCAATTACGTCACCAGCTCCCTTCCCGGGATCGTGGTGGGCCTCGCTTTCGTCACTGTCAGCATCCGCGCCGTCCCTGGCGTCTACCAGAGCGCCGGGGTATTGATTGCCGCCTACGTGCTGCTTTTCCTGCCCCGTGCACTGGTGAATCTCCGCTCGGGATTGGCCCAGGCCCCCAAGGAACTTGACGAGGCCGCGCGGGTGCTTGGGAAGCCCCCGCTGGTCTCCTTCTTCAGGGTCACGCTGCGGCTCACCGCCCCTGCCGCGGCTGGCGGAACGGCCCTTGTATTCCTAGCGATCGTCAATGAACTGACGGCCACACTGCTGCTCGCCCCCAACGGCACCCGCACATTGGCAACGCAATTCTGGAGCAAGAGCAGCGAGATCGACTACTCGGGCGCAGCGCCTTATGCCCTGCTGATGATCGTACTTTCCGCCCCCATGACCTACCTGCTGTTCCAACAGTCCAAGAAAGTAGCCGGACAGTGACCGAGCAAGCCCCCTCGAGGCTCCCCGAACCGCGCGTCGCACCCTCCGTGGCCCCCACCACCAACGGCCATCTGGACATCACGGACGCCACCAAGAACTTCGGTTCCCAAGCGGTGCTGAAGGGGGTCAACCTGCATGTCGCAAAAGGCGGCACTACCGCCATAGTGGGACCCTCCGGGTCGGGAAAAACGACCTTGCTGCGGCTCATCGCGGGGTTTGAACATCCAGCTACCGGCACCATCAGCCTCAATGGTCGTCTGGTTTCCGGAAACGGGGTCTGGGTGCCCGCCCATAAGCGGCAGATTGGCTACGTGGCACAGGACGGCGCGCTGTTTCCGCACCTCACCGTAGGCCAGAATATCGCCTTCGGCCTGGACTCCAGCAAGCTCAATGGCCACGGTTCGGGCCGCCGAGGGATTCGCTCGCGGGTCGGGGAACTGCTGGAAATGGTGGCGCTGGATCCCGCCCTGGCCAACCGCCGCCCGCATCAGCTCTCCGGAGGGCAGCAGCAGCGCGTGGCCCTTGCGAGGGCGCTGGCACGGCAGCCGGAACTTATGCTGCTCGACGAGCCCTTCTCAGCCCTGGATGCCGGTCTGCGCGTGGCCACGCGACGCACGGTTGCGAAGGTGCTCAATGCTGCCGGTGTGACCACCATCCTGGTGACGCACGACCAGGCCGAGGCCCTCTCCTTCGCGGACCAGGTAGCCGTCATGTGCGGCGGGAAGCTGGCGCAGATTGGGAACCCGTTCGTGGTCTACACCCGTCCGGCCGATCGTGCCACGGCAGAGTTCCTCGGTGACGCCGTCATCCTCGACGCGTGGATGGAGGGATCCCTCGCAACGTGTTCGCTGGGAGCCATTCCCGTCCGTCGTCCCCCTGCCCAAGGCCGCGTGCAGCTCATGCTTCGTCCGGAGCAGATCCGGATCGCGGAGGACGGCCCTATCCGCGGCGTTGTAGTGGACACTGACTACTTCGGCCCTGAAACTACCGTGCGCCTGAAGTTGGCCGTGCCCCCGGAACTTGCGTCAGGTGCCGTGCCGGATCCCCGCTTCCCCGGCGGCGGAGAAGTCATCACTATTCGCCACTGGAACGCCTCGATTGCCAGACCTGGCATGGAACTTTGCCTGCGAGTGGTGGGCGAAGGAGTCGCCTTCCCGCTGGAGGGCTGAAACCGCGGGGTTGAGCTATTTCGCTGCAGCCAGCGGCGTGTAGCGCAGCGACTTGAGAGTCAGCTCTCCGCCGCCGGAGGCCACGCCGAAGGAGGGCGCGCCGTCGTGCGGGAATACCAGCGACGTCAGGGTCTCCTCGCCCCCACTGGCAAAGACCTCCACGGAGCCGTAGTCGACGTAGACCGTCAAGGACACGCTTCCGTCCTTCGGTTCGATGCCGACCCGCCGGGCTTCTTTGTAGGTGGAGGCGGCCGACTCTTTCTCCATAGCTCCGCCGGCATCCGGCTCCCGCGTCAGCGACAGCATGCGCGATTCGAAGTCGTAGTCGAGCTTTGCGAAGACCTTGTCCCCGTTGCGCAACTCGAGGAAGGCCTGCGAACCGTCTTCCCCGTGCTGCCGCTGGAATTGGACGTCGAGCTTATAGGCCCCCGTTTCGGGAACCGGAAGCCCAGCCGCGCCGTCCCTGCCGAACTTCCGCTCGTCGACGTCGATCGGGTGGCCTTCCAGCGAGCGCAGGGCCGGAGTCGGCGTCGAAACAAGCCGCGGTGTCCCCTCGATGGTGGCCAGTCGCAGGTCCCGCACGATCGTGTCCGCTCCGCCGTGCCAACCGTCCGTGGGAAGGTCGCGGGCGTAGGTCCAGTTGTTCATCCAGCCAATAGCGTGGCGTGATGCCATCCGCTGGGATTCCGTCAGGCGGGGATCGTCCCAAGTGACGGTGGCGTAGAAGTCGGCCCCGGCGTCGAGCCACTGGTGCTGCTGGTCTGTGGGGGTGAACGTGGCACCGTCCCATGTCCCGGTCCAATACGCCACGCCGGTGGTGCGTCCTTCCTCGGCTCCGTTGGCGCTGGCGGCCAGGACCCAAGTGCGCTTGGAGGGGTCGCCGTCGACATCCATCTGGAAGAGGTCCGGGCATTCGAGGGCGCCGAGGCCCGTGCGCTCGAAGCCGGACACGTAGGTCCAGGATTTGAGGTCCTTCGACGTGTATATGCCCAGTTTGTGGCCCTCAGCGAGGACCATGACCCACTGATTGTTTGCCTCGTCGCGGATGACCTTGGGGTCGCGCCAGTCCTTCGCCCCGGGGTTGTCCATCACGGGGTTTCCGTCGTGCTCCTTGAAGGAGTAACCGCCGTCGGTGGAGTAGAACAGCGACTGCCGCTGCACGCCGTCGTCCTGCTGTGTCAGGAGGGCGATCACAGCGTCCTTGCCGAAGCCAGCGGTGTTGTCGTGGTCCACGACGGCGCTGCCCGTCTCGATGTCCCCCAGCCCGTTCTTGTACTTCTGGATCGCAACGCCTTCGTCCTTCCAGTGGACAAGGTCAGTACTAGTGACGTGAAACCATTCGGTGCCGTTTCCCTGTGGGTAGTCGGCGTTGTACAGGTAGTAGTAGTGCCACACTCCATCGAGGAAAAACGGCCGCTGGGGATCATTCATCCAACGCTGCTCCGGCGTGAGGTGGTAGCTGGGCCGATAGCCTTTGTCTTCAGCAGGGCGGGTGAAGCTGATTCCCGCGGGGGCAGCCTCCACTGAAGCCGCGCCGACGTCGGCGAGCATCCGCTCAACCGCGAACGGGCTGATGCAGTCGGGACGTTCGGCGGCGTCGGCTACCGTCACGGCGTCGGCAACTTTCACGACGTCGGCCCGGGAGCTGGACCGCAGATAGGTCTCCGTTCCGGTGCGGGCGGCAGCCATCCAACCGTCCCGGCACGCAATGCTCTGAACATCCGAGATCCCGTCCCGGCGGATCGTGTGGCCAGACGCTTCGAGGCTGCGGTCGCCGGCGTCGGGAGAGTAGGACGTGAACGAGCCGTTCCGCTCCTTCGACACGGCCTGGGCGCCAGCGATATCCGCCAGGGCCTGCATCGCCAGCTCCCGGTCACGCCCCTCACCGTGGGCGCGGTCCGCTTCGTGTCCCTGGGATCCGACCACGAGCAGTAGGGCGACAAGCCCTACGACGATGGCGATTGCAGCGGCAGCGACGACGGTCCGGCGACGGAATGCGGACAGGACTGATGGGAACATGGGGGCCAATCATTGGGGACAAAACAAAAAATGCCCGCGCGTCCTTTGGACTTCAGGACGGCGCCGGCATTGTTGAACCACCCATTTTACAGGAGCAGGCCGCTTTTACCGGAACTGGCCCTTAACGGGATGCGCCCTTTAGCGGAACCAGTCATTAACGGAACGTCCGGTGCGGCATCAGGCTATGGGCTTCTTCTTTTGCGGATAAGGCGTCTCGTGGCGGGCCAGCATTTCAACGAACCCCGCGATCTTCTTCTGCCTCGTCGCTGCCTGCTTCACTGAATTGGTGCGGTAGATGAGGGCAAATCGGTTCGTCTTGGTGAGCACGTCGAACATGGCCTGGGCCTCGGGCACCGCGGCAATCGCCGCCGCAAGGTCCTCCGGAACTTCCGCAGAGGCCGAAGCCGCGTAGGCGGCTTCCCAGCGCCCGTCCGCCTTGGCGCTCTCGACGGCGGCCCGTCCGGCGTCGGTCATCTTTCCTTCGGCTTCCAGCCGTGCCACGTGACCGACATTGATGGCCGACCAGGGGCTCTTGGGGCCCCGTCGGGTCATGTACTGGAAGACGCTTTCGTCGTCGCGCCTCTTGGCCTGGCCGTCGATCCAGCCAAAGCAGAGCGCCTCATCGAGCGCCGCCTTGTGGTCAAGCTCGGTGACGTTTCCGCCCTTCTTATGCAGGACCAGCCACACGCCGGAACTGTCGGCATGGTTCGCCTCCAGCCAAGAGCGCCATTCACGGGCATCCTTGACCAGCAGTTCTGGCGCTTCGATTGGCATTTTCCCAGCGTACCGTCCTCACGCAACCGGTCATGGGTTAGATTGCTGATGTCACTGCCGTCCTGAGGAGAGCCGATGCTGCGAGTTCGACCCATCCACTTCACATCAAACCTCAATGAATGGGAGGAATTGCTGACTGCAATAGGCATGGTCAAATCGGTCGACGAAGGCACTTGGAAGGAGTTCGACGCCGGTGCCGGGCGCCTTGCGCTGCACCCCACTGATTCCGCCTTTGCAGAGGCCGGCGCCACAGTTTTTGGTGTGGAAGTGGGCGACTTGGCGGAGTTCGCCCGCCGCACCAATGAGGCCGCCGGAGGGCCCGACGCCGACGCAGCAACAGTGATAAGCGCCGACCGGGGGGACGCCTGCCGCATCAGGAGCGGCGACGGCTTCACGTTCCTGGCAGACAAAGCCGAGCACGGAGCGAACTGCGCGGACGCAGATCCGGCGCTGACCGTCGTCGAGGTCTGGTTCACTGAGAAACCGGAGGCGGCCATTGAAACCCTGCACGCCATCGGTGCGAGCTTTAGGCCGGTTCCGGACAACGACGAAACCGCCGACTTCACTGCCAAGAACGGCGGCGTCCTCATGGTCCGCCCCGGTTCAGGCCCTGCCCACGCGGGGATCGGCTTCGAGTACGACGGCGACCTGGAGGCACTGGCGGCGCGCCTCACCGCAGCGGGCCACGAGGTTCGCGTGACCGAGGAGGCGTACGGGCGTTCGCTGCACGTCGCCAATCCCGATGCCGAGGCCCCGGCGGTCTGGATTTCACAGCCGGCCCGCTAGTCGTCGAGGAGCGAGGCTGCCGAGGTGCGAGCTCTCGGCGCTTTCGCCGGGCTATTCAGCCGAGATCTCACCCCTCGACATCCCAACTCGTGACGGGCCACAGCGCCGTTAGTCAGGGGATGCGGTAGAACTTAACCATGAACGTTCGCACCCCAGACCCATACTCAGGCTGGCTTTCCGACGAAGATCTCTTCGAAGCCCGTGGCCGCCTACCGATGGTTTACGTAGAGGCGGTACCGGTTCGGCTGGATCCGCTGGGGTTCGTGAACGAAGTGGGCACGCTGTTGCAAGGTGATGCAGACGGCACTATGGTGCGTTCGTTAGTGTCCGGGCGCGTGCTCTACCGCGAGACCATCCGGGCGGCGCTGCTCCGGCACATGGAGAAGGACCTCGGCCCGCTGGCCTTCCCGCAGCTGCCAATCAGCCCCGTCCCGTTCACAGTGGCGGAATACTTCCCCGCGCCCTCGCAGACTGGCTTCACCGACGATCGGCAACACGCCGTGTCCCTGGTTTATGTCATCCCCGTGACAGGTGAATGCGATCCGCGCCAGGACGCCCTTGAATTGACGTGGATGACGCCTGAAGAAGTCCTCAGCGACGAGGTCCAGCAGGAATTCCACGGCGGCCGGGGGGCCTTGGTTCGCCAGGCGCTCGCCTTTGCGGGAGTCGGCTTCTAGGTTCTGATCCCGGGCCCTACGTCCCGGGCCTCCACCACTTCGCACGGTCGGTTTTATAGACTGGTGGGCGGACTGACCGTGAACCAAAGGACTCCGATGCCCCACAGCCCAGCCGCACAGCAGTATGTCGAAAAGCAGGCTGGAGCTCTGCGGGCCGGCGATTCCCTGCTCCTGCCGGAAGACGGTCGGGTGGCCGAAATCAGCGAAATCGAAGTCCAGTACGACGACTTTCAAGTACCCGCCCTCCTCGCCGTAACCACCCACGACGGCGGACTGGTCCGGATTGCGGTGGCCTCAACTGTTGCCATTGTCGCTGGTGTTCAAGACGCTCCCGCAGATCCCGCCGTCCCCACCACCGACGCTCCCGCAGATCCCGCCGTCGGTGAGCCTTCGACGGCGCAGCCTCCCGCCGTCGTCGTCCCGCCCCAGCCCGAGGTGCCGCCGACATTCAACGGCCCCACCCCCGAAGAGCTGGCCCTCATCCCGGAACCGAACGGGACGCCGGAGCGGGTTGTAGCCGCGGCGGCAGAAGAACATCCCGGGCGGAACGGTGTGCTGCTGCTCAGCGAGCGTTTGGCGAAGGGCATCAATACCAAGTCGGGCAGCTGCCTGCGGGACCTCAGCGACCTCGCAAACGAGCTTTTCGTTGTCCTAAAGGATTGGCAAAACGCCCTGGCGGTGGCGGATTTGCTGAACGTCCTCCCCTTCGACGGAAACCCTGGGCGTTGGACGTCGATTGAGCGGGCCCTGGCTTTGTCGGCCTATATCGCCCGCGAAAACGGCATGCCCGAGCGGGCCGAAGTGTACGAGAAGCTACTTAAGGCACCGGAGTCCGGGGAATCAGATCCCTTCAAGGCAAGGATGAACGCGAAGGTCCGCCAGAGGGCCCTCAACGAGCCCAATCTCTACGACAAGGAAATCTTCCGGGCCATGGACAACTCCAACCACGAGGCCGAACGGGAATGGCGCCTGCTGCGGCTGGATGCGCTGCTGTTCCTGAGAGCCCACGGAGGTTCGGAGACCATCGCACCGGGCGAGCTGGAGCGTCGGATCGGAAACGAACTCGACGCCATTCGCGCATGATTCCATAGGCTAAGTGATAGCCGCATACCTCTGTTGTGCCCTATGGAACCGCTGTAGATTCGGGCCATGACGAACAATCTGAGCGTTGTAATGAACTGCGACGCGCAGCAAGTTTGGGCAATGCTGCGCGAACCATCGCTGGTTGCCCAGTGGCATGGCTGGGAATCCGAGGATCTGCGAAACGAAATCAATCAAATCTACTTCAGCGACACCGTCGTCGAGGCTCCGGACCACACCAGCCTGACAGTGGCCGGAGGCGACGTATTCGAGCTCCGGCCGGTACCCACCGGCACCGAAGTCAAGGTCACCAGGTCGGCGCTGGACCACGACTCCGAATGGGTTGCCTGGGACGAAGACATCACCCAAGGCTGGCTGACGTTCCTCCACCAGCTGCGGTTCGCCATCGAACACCACCCGCATGGACACCGCCGCACCCTGTTCTTCCAGGCAGCCGGAAAGAACGGTTCAATCATCAGCAAGCTTAGGCTGGATGACCCGCCCAAGCGTGGAGAAAGCTACTCCTTGACCTTGGACACGGGCGAGGAAATCAGCGGCAAGGTCTGGTACAAGACCAACCACCAGGTGGGGCTGACGGTCCACAGCTACGCCGAACATGGTGACGGCCTGCTGATAGTGGCGGACCAGCCGCCCGTCGAAGAGGTCAGGCCCGACGGCGGGTCAATGGTGATCATCTCCACTTACGACCTCGGGGCGCATGACTTCGAGGCCATTCGCAACCGTTGGGACAAGTGGCGCGAGGAGAAGTACCCGGAGTCCGAACCTATCGGCTGACCTCCTGGGCTGACCTTCCGATCATGGCCCGCAGGCTGGCGGGCTCATAAGCTGGCAGACTTGAACGGTGCCAGCGATTGATCAAACAACTGCATCCGCCCCTGCCTTCTCCTTCAGAGTAGGTGAGCGAATCGAGGAGAGGTGCGCGCCGTCGTCGGCCCAGCAGGAAGCGAATGGCGGCAGATTCCTGGGACGAACGGGGACTATCAATACGCCACACGGCCGCATCCAGACGCCGGCGTTCATCCCTGTCGGAACCAAGGCGACCGTCAAGTCCGTGCTCCCGGAATCCATGAAGGAACTGGGGGCACAGGCACTGCTGGCCAATGCCTACCATCTGTACCTGCAGCCGGGACCGGAGGTCCTGGATGAGGCTGGCGGCCTTGGAGCCTTCATGAACTGGGAGGGGCCGACGTTCACCGACTCCGGCGGGTTCCAGGTGATGAGTCTTGGCTCGGGGTTCAAGAAGGTCATCGATATGACAGGTCTTGACGCCTCGGGCCCGGATGATGCGGTAGCCCCGGGCAAGGAGCGGCTGGCCCATGTGGACGAGGCCGGGGTCTGGTTCAAGTCGCACCTCAACGGCGACCGGCACCGTTTCAGCCCGGAAATCTCGATGCAGGTGCAGCACCAGATCGGCGCCGACATAATGTTTGCCTTCGACGAGCTCACTACCCTGCAGAATTCCCGGGGCTACCAGGAGGAGTCGCTGGAACGCACCAGGCGCTGGGCCGAACGTTGTGTAGCCGAGCACGTGCGGCTGACTGCAGAGCGTGCAGATAAGCCGTATCAGGCGCTGTTCGGCGTTATTCAGGGCGCACAGTATGAGGACCTGCGCCGGAAGGCATGCCGTGACCTAGGGGCGATGCCGTTTGACGGTTTTGGCGTCGGCGGCGCCCTGGAAAAGAAGAACCTTGGCACGATCGTGCGCTGGTGCAACGAGGAACTGCCCGAGGACAAGCCAAGGCACCTGCTGGGAATCTCCGAACCGGACGATATCTTCACGGCCATTGAAAACGGCGCCGACACCTTCGACTGCGTCTCCCCCACGCGCGTCGCCCGCAACTCCGCCTTCTACACCCCGACCGGCCGCTACAACCTCTCTGGTGCAAAGTACAAGCGCGACTTCGGACCCTTGCAGGAGGGCTGCGATTGCTACGCGTGCGCCAACTACTCGCGTGCCTACATCCACCACCTGTACAAGGCACACGAGATGCTGTCCGCGACGTTGATCTCCATCCACAACGAGCGCTTCGTAGTGAAGATGGTGGACGATGCCCGGCTGGCCATCGAGTCCGGGACCTTCTTCGAGTTCAAGGCGGAGACTCTGGGAAGGTACTACGGGTAGGCGACCCGTCGCCGTCGTCGCCGGCATAGCCGTCGCGGTCGCGGCCCGCCGTAGTCGCCGTCGTCGCCGGCATAGCCGGAACGCGTCCGGTTCGCCCTAACGTTCCGGCATGCTGGACGCCTTCCCGCGACGCGGCGTTACGTCTACAGCCACACCGCTACCCCGCACCGTTCGGGCGACTTCGACGGCCCGGCGACGATGGGACCCGCCTAGACCCTCACGCCGTAGCTCGGTTCGCGCTTCTTGATCAAGCCGATGACCAGCGCAGTAATCGGGACGAACAGGAACTCCACGAGGGTCTTGTACAAGAAGCCGACAAGGACGTAGTTCACAAACGTCGGGAAGTCCGTGATGCCAATGACGGATGCCGCGATGCTGCAGAAAATCAGCGTGTCTACGAATTCACCCACTACGGAGGAGCTCATGAGCCGCGCCCACAGTGTCCTCTCCCCGGTGCGTGCCTTCATCTTCACGAGGATCCAGGAGTTGATGGTCTGACCCGCCAGGAAGGCAAGGAGCGAACCCAACACGATCAAGGGCACGGGTCCCAGGGCACCCTCGATCGCGGCCTGCTTCGCGTTGCCGTAGTCGTCGCCAAAGCCGGGCAGCGCAATGATGATCCAGTAGCAGAGGGAGGCAAACACGGATAACGCGAAACTGGTGACGATCGCCTTGCGCGCCACCTTGAACCCGTATACCTCACTCATGACGTCGCCCAGGATGTACGCCAGCGGGAACAGGAAGAACCCGCCATCGGTGACGATCGGGCCCAGAACCACCCCTTTGGATGCGCCGATATTGGAAAGGATCAGCACCACGGCCATCACGGCCAGCATGATCCCGAAATAGGGAGAACCGATCGAAGCAAATCTGGGGATGGGCCTGCTCAGCGTGCTGGAGCCGGAGGTGGAGGACATGGCGTATCCGTTCGTAGTGGTTCGCGCAGGCGGCGGAAGTAGCACGTCGCCCCGCTGTATTAGCACTGGAAATGGCCGAACCGGCAAGGCGGGCCACCCCCATTCTCGCACCGCCGGTTCTCCGTATGGAGTGAGTGAGCGTCACACGGGACGCCGACGGCGGGTGCCCGGCCTGCACAAGCCGGGCACCCGCCGTCGTACGCCTGAAACCGGAAACTAGACCTTGGCCAGGTCACCGTCCTCGTCCCTGGCTGCGTCGTCCGCAAACCGGGCCGAACCGGACGGACCAAACGCGCTGCCCTGCTCTTCATCCAGGTGGGTCGACTTCTTGTTCTTCAGGGCGAAAATGTAAACCAGCAGCGAAATGAAGATCGCGACAGTGACGTAGGTGAAGAACAGTTCCACCTGTCCCACCTTCTGCAGGGCCGCTCCGATCAGCGGAACCGTGCCGCCAAACAGGGAGTTGGCGATTGCATAGCCAAGGCCCACGCCGAGGGCACGGATGGACGCGGGGAAGAGTTCCGCCTTCACCAGCGCGTTGATCGAGGTGTAGCCGCCCACGATCAGCAGGCCGCCCATCATCAGCAGGAACGCCGTGAACGGGTCCTTGGTCCCGGACAGCGTCGACAGCAGCGGCCAGGTGAAGAGAACGCCAGTGACGCCGAACCAAAGGAGCAGCGGCTTGCGGCCCACCTTGTCCGAGATGAGGCCGTAGACGGGCTGGAGGAGCATGAAGATGAACAGGGCCCAGAAGTTGATCACGGAGGTGTCGGTCTTGGCGATGCCTGAGGTATCGTTCATGAATTTCAGGATGAAGTTGGTGTACGTGTAGAACGCCACGGTGCCGCCGAGGGTCACCCCGATGCAGATGAGCAAGGGCTTCCAGTGCATGGTGAACAGCAGCTTCATGGTGCCCGGCTGAGCCTCGCCCGCCACCGGAACGTGCGCCGCCCGGATCTGGTCTGCGGAGACGGTTTCCTCCATGGACCGGCGGAGCCACAGGACAACCAGGGCCGCCGCACCGCCCAGGGCGAAGGGGATCCGCCAGCCCCACTCGGTAAGTGCATCCTTGGCCATGACGTTTTGCAGGATCACCAGGACCAGCAGGGCCAGCATCTGGCCGCCGATTAGCGTCACGTACTGGAAGCTGGAGAAGAAGCCGCGGCGCCTGGATGTGGCTGCCTCGGACATGTACGTGGCGCTCGTGCCGTATTCGCCACCGACGGAGAAGCCCTGGAGCAGACGGACCAGAACCAGCAGGATCATGGCCCAGATGCCGATGACGTCCTGGGTGGGCAGCACGGCTATCGCGAAGGAACCGGCGGACATCAGGGTCACACTCAGGGTCAGCGCGGCCTTGCGGCCGTTGCGGTCGGCGTAGCGGCCGAAGAACCAGGCGCCGATGGGGCGCATGAGGAACGACGTCGAGAACACGGCCATCGCTTCCAGGCCGGCCTGAAGCTCATCCTTGGAGTTGAAGAAGTGAGCCTGGAAGTACGCGGCGAAGACTGTGTAGACGTAGAGGTCGTACCACTCGACGAGGTTGCCCGCGGATCCCTTCAGGATATTTCCGACTGCTCTGCGAGTCTGTGCCGCCTCAGTTTGGGGCAGTGCTTGCTGCGTGCTCATCGACGAACCTTCCTGCTCGGCGCCGCCATCGGCAACCGTTTTGTGTGTGCTGTAGTGCTGTCCACGGCGTCCTTGCTCATGGTTCCTCCTCGACATTGACAGACCCCCTGAAGCAGAGGACACCAGCCAAACTATGCGTGATCCAAGGCACAACCAACGCTGGCGGGGATTTCCTAACACTTCCTTAGGTTTTCCCCCGGAAGGCGAAAATCCTCAGGAAGGAGTAATCTCCAAACGGGCCGTGGACGCCCGATCTGGGACTCCCCCTCAGGGAAACCCAGCAAAAAAAGGGACTCCTCCTCAGGAAAAAGGACCAGGCAATGGAAGTGCTCATCGTCGAGGACGACGACGCCATGGCGTCCGCCCTCGATGCTGCCGTGCTTTCTGCCGGTCACCGGGCAACCAGGGTTTCCCGTGGTGCGGATGCCCTCCTGGTCCACAGAAAATTCGAAGTCATCCTGCTGGACCTGGGGCTTCCGGATCTCGATGGCCTCGACGTGCTGCGGAAGCTCCGCCAGGTCACCCAGTGCCCCATCCTGATTCTCACAGCCAGGGATGATGAGCGCAGCGTAGTCCTCGGCCTGCGCTCCGGAGCGGACGACTACCTCGTCAAGCCGGTAAAGCTGGTTGAGCTGCTGGCCAGGATCGAAGCGGTTACGAGGCGCACAGGCCGCTCCAGTGCTAACAAGCACCACAGCATCGTGCTAGGCGATCTCGACGTCGACCTTGACCGGCGCGTGGCGACCGTCGGTTCCCGGGTGCTCCCGTTGACGGCCACGGAATTCGACTTGCTCGCCCTGCTGGCCCGGCATGCCGGATCAGTGGTCACCCGGGAACAGATTCTGGACGCGCTGTGGGGTGACGCTTTCCTGGCCTCGTCACGGTCACTCGACGTGCACTTGACGGGGTTGAGGTCAAAACTCCAGCTCCCCGGTTTCATCATCAATGTCCGCGGCGTCGGCTACCGGATTGAGGCGGATCCCGCGTGAAACTGCGCGTCCTGGGCGTCCTGAGCCTGCTGTCCGTCCTCATAGTGATTGCCGTTTCCAATGCGATCCTGACGTCCGCCAGCCGGGAGCTCACCCAAGAGGTCCAAATCAACCGTGTTGCCGCCCTTAACCGCTTCGCCCAAGTGGCCTATGACGCGGCAACGGACAACGATTCCAGTCAGCTGCAGAGGGAGATGGATGGCTACTCGAGACTGTATGGTGAAGGAATCCTGATCCGGCTGCCGCAAGGCACCTTGCGCTCGGGCGGCCTTGGTGAGGATCGGGCAGAAGTGCGTGAGGCGTTATCCCGGGCCAGCCTGAACCTCAGCGACACTACCCTTCCCGCCCTTCAGCCATTTGGAGCCGGCTCCGAGGTCATCTCCCGGTCCTTTGGAAGCGCCAATCAGGTCCTGGGCGAGGCTGTCCTCGAAGTGAACCTGGAGGCGGCGAGGCAGAAACTGCGGGAACGATGGCTCGTCGTCGGACTGGCGGCGGCCGCCCTGGGGACTGTCCTTCTCCTGGCCGCGGCGCGCGTGACCGGATGGGTGCTGCGTCCCGTTCATCGCCTGAACTCCGCCGTGACGGAACTCGAGTCAACGGGAAAAACAAGCCAGCTCCCTGAGGCCGGTCCGCCGGAGCTAAGGGAACTGAGCCGTTCCTTCAGCAGGATGGCCCAAACCGTCAGCGAAAGTATCGATTCCCAACGCCAGCTGATCGCAGACACCTCCCACCAGTTGCGCAACCCGGTGGGCGCCCTGCGGTTGAGGATCGATCTGCTGCAGCTTGAACTGCAAACTGACAGGGAACAAGCTGCGGCGGCAGGGGTAGTGGCAGAGGTGGAACGCGTGGAAGAGCTCCTGGACGGCGTACTCAAGCTCGCGGCCGCGGAGCACAAAGCGTTCGAGGGCTCAGCCAGGGGCCCGCTAGGCCCCGCTTCCCGTGGAGGCCAGGCCCCCATCGATCCCTTCTCTGTCCTGCAGGAGGAAGTGGAACGGGCCGCGCCCGCCGCGCGGCTCGCCGGAAGCACCCTGGAGCTGCAGGCCCCGCCTGAGCCGCCGTTGCAGCTGGCATGCAATGCGGATGAACTGGCCCACATGGTTGGAGAGCTCCTCACCAACGCCATCAAATATGCCCCCGGCGGCCACATCTCTGTGGGTATTCACGATCGCCCGGAAGCGACGTCGATTGAGATATCCGACGACGGTCCCGGGCTCTCAGCCGAGGAACGGGCAGCGTCCACCACTCGGTTCTGGCGATCCCCACGGCATCGGGAGATTCGGGGCAATGGCCTTGGCATGACCATCGTGGACAGGCTGGCGGAGGCGAATGGAGCCCGCCTGGTGCTGGAGGAACGATCACCGCATGGGCTGATTGCCCGCATCGAATTTCCCCGTCGACCCGCCCCACAGCTTGTCCCCTCCGGCCCGGCGGTGTCCTGATGACTGACCTCCGCTCCGACGATCTTGCCTCGCCCGATTTTCCGACGCGTCGGGTAGCCCTCAAAGCCGGACTGGCCATGGGCCTGGCCGGACTCCTGCTGCCCGGCCTTACCGCGTGCACTCCGCAGGGACGGCCAGGCAAAGTCACCGTGGCGGGCGGCGAGACGGGCGGTTTCTACCTGGAGTTTGCCACCCTGCTTGCCGAGTCGTTGCAGCGCCATGAGGTAGCCAGCAATGCCGAGCCACTGATTACCGGGGGCAGCCTTGAAAACATGGAGCGGCTCCTGAATGGTGAGGCCACGTTCGCCGTCGCTCTGGCAGATGCGGCGGCGGAGCAGGCTGCGGCGGCAGAGCAGGCTACGGCCACCGCCGCGGGTGGGCTGGTCGCCCTCGGCAAGGTGTACGAAAACTATGTGCACTGCATTGTCCGGAAGGACAGCGACATTCGACAATTTGGCGACCTTGCCGGCAAGACTGCCGCCATCGGTGAGGCCGGTTCAGGAACGTCACTGACCACGCATCGGATCATCGCGGCGTCCGGACTTGGTGCCTCTGCCGCCAACCCTTCAGCAGCGAATACGATCACAGAGCTGAACCTCGGCCTCAATAATGGGCTCGCAGCATTGCGCGAGGGGTCCGTGGATGCGCTGTTCTGGTCCGGCGGGGTGCCCACAGCTGCCATCACGGCTGCCAACAAGGAAGTCGGAATCAGGTTGCTCGACCTCTCCGCCCTGATCCCGGCGACGCGGACGCGTTACGGCGCCTTCTACGATCGGGTCCTCATCCCTGCAAACAGCTATGAGGGAGCGTCGGCGGTGTGGACGGTCGGGGTGGCCAACCTGCTCCTGTGCCGGAACGACCTGGATGAACGCATCGTCAAGGGCACCGTCGAATTGTTGGTGAACCACGCCCAGGAACTCATTCCCAAATCCAGCCTGGGCGTTCAGTTCCTGAGTCCGGAGACGCTCATCAACACCGCGGGAGTTCCGCTTCACCCAGCGGCTGCTGCCGCCTACCGGACGCTTCACGGCTAACGCCTCCCACCCAAGTAACTGGCATTAGTTGTCGTTATGAACCCTGATAACGACAACAACTGCGACCCAGTTGGGCGATGCAGAACGACGGCGGCGCGGAGCCCCCTTCAGAGCAGAGCCGCCTTCAGCGCGGGTCAGCGACCGTCCCCATGAACAGCGGTAGGCCGGTTTCGACGTGAACAACCTGGTAGTGGAACGCCCGGTCAAATTCGATGGATATTGCGGGCACAGGCGGGGCGCTGGTGACCATGCCGTTGATCTGCGTGACCGCTGCAGCCACCGTTCCCTTTTCCGCGACGGTGATGTTGGCAGCTTGGGCAGCCTGAGTCAGCATCAGTTCCCGTTGGATGGCGTCAAAGTCAATGTTGGTGCTGAGTGTCTTCTGCAGTCCTAGCTCAGCCATCACTTCGCGGAGATCGAAACTGGTCTTGTGATCCCAGGTGGGTAGCTGGACCTGGACCTGGGCCTGGGCTTGGGCTGGCTCCGCACCGCCGAAAGCCTCCGCGATGTCCGTGAGCTTTGCCGCTCCGAACTTCGTACCCGTCCCCTTGTCGCCGCCCTCCGCTTGGTCAGGCAGGATCAGCCTCATCACGAACCCTTCGGCGTAGGGCAGGTCCACTCCACGCCAGCCGGCACCTTCGGCGTACGCGACCTTGAGTTCGTTTCGCATGGCGGGTGCCATGATCTGCTCGCCATCTGCCTTCGTGAAGGGGCTGTCAAAGGTCCTGTTGGCGTCGAATGGATGCTGCCATGCGGCGGCAAAATAGAGGGCATTGAGCAGGCTGAAGGTGTTCCTGACGTCGTATTTCGCTGGCGCCTGCTTGATCCGGCCACCGGTGTTCCGATCCACCCACGCGTCGATGGCAGGTTTGGTGGCCGCTTCGTTACTGAAGTCCACCGGAAAGACCCCCGTTCCGTAATGTCGCGCCAGTGTGTCCAGATAACCGGGGCCTGTGGTTACGTTCCTATCCACGAATAAGCCGTTGGCCGAGTGCAGCACGGGATGCTTTGGCGGGTTATCCTCGTCCACGGACCCGGGGTCGCCGTCGAAATCCTCCAATGAGGCGAGAAGGGCGTTCATAGCCTCGTCCCGACGCACCCCTGCCAATCCCAGCACCTCGTCCAACTCGACGGCCGTTTCGCCGGAGGCACCTGCGCGGAGCATCGCCAGGGCGATGAGCAAACTGCCTGGCGACGAGACGGTGTTTCCGTCGGACCCGTCGCCGCCGTTTTCCAGCAGGGCGCTGCCGAGCACAAAAGCGGAGTTCCGCAAGGCCCGCACGTCGGCGTCGTATTCGGAGAGTTGCAGCGAAACCCTCTCGACGCCGTCGGCTTTCAGCAATTCGGGGCTGGGCGACGAGCACGCCGTCAGGGTCAGCGCGGCCGCAGCTGCCACGAATTTAGCCGTTCGAATCCTGTGCATCACTGCCCCCCGTCCATCCACGGAATATCGCCTGCCCATAGTCAAGCAGCAGGGTGAGACAGTAGCGATGCCGGGTCGGTCACAGTTTGCTGTCGTTTCGGTCTCGGACGACGAGGACGACGCTGGTGGCGCGAACTCCCTAGTAGGGCGAGGCGCGCTGGGGCAAACTTGGGGCAGCGTGATTGGCAGAGCTCACGACGCGGTAGCCGTCTTGCTGCCTGCATGGCCGAAGCGGACCGAAGGCGAGGCAAAGCATGGCTGAACACTTTGCAACTATCGAAGAGTACATCGCTTCCTATCCACCCGACGTGCAGCAGGTCCTCCAGGAAATCCGACGGCGGTGCCACGCGGCAGTTCCTAACGCTGGCGAGAAGATCAGCTATGGCCTGCCAACCATCAGGCTTAATGATCACTATGTGGTCTACTTCGCGGGCTGGAAGCATCACTTTTCCGTCTACCCGATTCCGGACGGAGACGAGGACTTCGAGCGGCGAATCACGCCGTATCGCGCCGCGAAGGGAACGCTGAAATTTCCACATAACAAGCCTGTCCCCTACGACCTCATCGAGGAAGTGGCCCGGCTGCTGGCCGGACAGCGGAGCGGCCGGTATTGACGATAAGCGGGAGATTGATCGAGCCGATCGGGCGTCAGGCCCCGAAGGCCTTTGACCCCGGGGCACCTGGTCTCTGGAAACGAGGGCTGGCCGTGGTCGGCGCTAGGCAAAAGTGTGCTGCGTGACCCCCAGCCCCGTCAAAGGCCAGCACCATATGGCCGCTTCCCTGTTATACCTTCGTCCTAGCCTCGTCTTATGACCAAACCCATAAAATTGGCATCTCTAAATAGCCTGCATGAAGCTGGCCGGAAGGAACGTAGGAGCATTGCCTTTGACATCGGGTTAATTTTTGGAGGTGGCGCCGTCCTTTTTTGAACAGCAGTCCTACTCTGGAGCGGCCCAGACTTATTTTCCGGGGAAAGCGGAAGGCACCTTTGGAAATCATCTACTTGAAGCAGTCAGGACGTTTGAGCTTGATGCAGCCGGCATGGCGCCACTTATAGCGCTGGGTGGTGCCATTCTTGCCCTCAGTCGACTCGAACGACACTCGCCGGAAGACCTTGGATCCGACCAAGCAGCAACGTTGTCGACCCGATTGGACTTCCGTAATCCATCCAAATTTATGTTGGCGCTCATTGCGGCAACGGCTCCTTTCCGAGGATTGACTTGGGTTGCGCTGCATATGGGTGAAAAAGACTCGAATCGCGGCGCGGTTGCGCTTTATTTGCTTCTATGCAGGACTTCTCGCCCTGTTCGGAGCCTGGTTCCGGCAGTGGCTGCCCTAAATGCTTCTAATGAAGGACGCAAAGTCCTTTCGATTCTGATGAGAGTCTTGGCCTACGGATTTCCTGCCGCCGCATTTATCTCTATGGCACTGACATTGGGCATGTCTTACGTGCCGCCCGTTGCAGTCTTGCTTCTGACCGGCTGCATTCAATGTGAGTGCGTGCGAGGAATTCTCAACGCAAATCCAACACTTCCCAAGCCATGGAATCCGGTTAGCGCACTTGTATTGGATCTCCGGGCTTTGAGCCACAACATGGTTCACCGACGCTGGGCAGACCTTCGATCTAGTTGGTCCTCGCAAATCACGGACCTCACTAAGCCTTGATCCACCGATGCTG
>NZ_JAGGPK010000047.1 GCF_018613855.1 Arthrobacter sp. ISL-30 | reverse complement strand
AACCGGCTAGCTCGCAGTTGTTGTCGCCATGAGCGCGGTGGAGTCAACAACTGCGAGTTACTTGGGGTGGCGCCTGTTGGATGGGGACGCCCCTTACCGCTTCACTGTGGGGGACGTGAGTGTTGGGGACTTGAGCCTGGGGGACGACGAGCGGGACCTGGTGGAGATCCCGGTTGACTGGGCGCTGGATGATTGGGAGCAGTACGCTTTCTACCCTGGAGTGACCGGCAGCGGAGTTATCGAAAGCCCGGCCAAGGTCCTGGAAATGTGGACCTTCGAGGCACAGGCACACCATTCAGCCGGCAGCTGCTTCGTCCTGACGAACCACCCCTTCATCTCCGGCAGGCCCTCTCGGGCTGTTGCCCTGGAGAAGCTCATGGAAAGGGTCAAGGACCTCGACGGGGTGGGTGGCGACGCTGGAACAAATAGCCGAGCACACCAAGGCCAGTCAACGAGATACATAGCCACGCGAGGATTGACGTTCCGGCTTTCCCTGACACAGGCGCCCGATTCCTCGCCTCCGGGATCATGCCGGCGCGGGCCGGCGAGGCTGTACGCGACTAGTACAGCTTGCTGCAGGGACCAGTGCCGAGGATGGCCAGGCCGGCCAGGTCACCATCCTCGAAATCCCGCACGTTGGAGGCTTCGTCGTACATCAACTGCCCCGGATCATTGACGTGGTCGAGTCCTAGCAGGTGGCCCAGTTCGTGCATGATGACGGCTGTGGCCACCTGTCTTCCGCCGCGCTCGGCCAGAACGTCCTCAAACTGCGGCGCATCCAGTGACACAGTGCCCGTCACATAGGCCTTGAAGCCGTTGCTGAGGCTGATGGCCGAACTCCCGCCGAGGCCAACGGTCTGACCCGATAACCTGGGGACGAGCTGGGGGTTGGCCCAGGCGATCAGCACAGGGGCCCAGCGATCGCCATATGACCCGGGCTGGTAACCGGGCCGTTCATCGGAAGGCAGCTCCTGGGTGGTGCCGTCGAAGATGAACTGCAGTCCGGAGGCGCGGCTGGTCCTCCTGATGGCTTCCTCAAGTATGGCTTCAACTCCTGGCGGGGCCTGTTCCTGGTTGACCACATAATGAATGGGGCGGCACGGCGAGTAGGTCAGGGGCGAGCCGTCTGCTTTGACTGCCAGGAACTCATACGAATCGCTGATCCAAGACTCCAGGGCGGGGCGGCCCAGCGGGGCGTCGGCCTCTTCCTGTCCGGGTGGCGGTTCATGCCGCTGACCGAATGGCAGCAGGCCAGGTCGTGGCACAGGCGTATAGCTGCTGGATCCCTGCGGAAAGACGTCAAGTTCCCGGCTGAAGTAGGCCCCGGCCAACACCAGCGTGATGATGAAGAGAAGGAATGCGATCGCCGCCAGGCTGCTATGCTTCAGGCCCGTGCGCCGGGGTGCAGTGTAAGGGCGGGGTGCACTGTAAGGGCGCGGCCATTGCGGAGTCTCATCAGGTTCCATTGAACCCCCTGCCACCGCGACTGCGCCCCGGGCGGTAAGTGCCGCCGTCGGCATTTAGAAGCAAGCTTAGGACCAGCCGGTCCGGCCGTCCACAGCAGTCGCACGTGTCCTAGGCGATGACCGAGCCGAAGGCGAGTCCGAGCAGGTAAGTGGCAGCCGCCGCACCAAGGCCAATAGCCAGCTGCCGGAGGCCGCGGCTCAGCGGGGACGTTCCGGAGAGCAGGCCGACGACGGCGCCAGTCGCCAGCAGCGCCAGGCCCACCAAGACACCTGCCACAACGAGCGCGGCAACGCCGGTCAGGCCGAAAATGAAGGGCAGGATCGGAATTACCGCACCGGAGGCGAAGAAGCAGAAACTTGAAAGCGCCGCGCCCATGGCCGTGCCGACGGTCTCGTGCTCGTCCCCGGCCTGCTCTTTCTCCGGATGGAGCGAGAGGCTGGGATCGCAGTCGCAGCTGTAGAGGCCCATGCGTTCGGCTGCCCGGTGCTCGGCGACGTCGCGCGTCATTCCCCGAGCCAGGTACACGAGCACCAGTTCGTTGTGATCGATGTCCAGTGAGGGCGCCGCGGACAACGTAGCCTGCGTGGGGCGGGTGGCGCTCAGGAGCTCCCGCTGGGACCGGACCGAGACGTACTCGCCGGCGCCCATGGAGAGCGCGCCGGCCAGCAGGCCCGCGATGCCACTGAGCAGGACCACAGGACTCGGGACACCTGTGGCGGCCATGCCCATGACGAGGGAAAGATTGCTGACTAGGCCGTCGTTTGCCCCGAAGACGGCGGCACGGAACGTGCCGGACAGACGGTTGCGGCCCCTCGTAGCCAATCCACGGACGACTTCCTCGTGGATCTGCTCATCCGCGGCCATAGCCGGCGTCGCGGCCGGGTCATTGGCGTAGGGAGAACGGCCTTCGGCACGCTGCGCCAAGGCGAGAACAAAGACCGAACCGAAATGCCGGGCCAGGAACCCCAGGAACTGGCTGCGGAGTGAAGCGGGGCGGGCCTTGCCGGCCTCATCCCCGAGGAGCCGAAGCCAATGTGCCTCGTGGCGCCCCTCGGCTTCGGCCAGTGCCAGCAGGATGTCCCGCTCTTCGCCGTCGCGACGCTGGGCCAGTTCCCGATAGACAGCCGCTTCGGCTCGTTCATCCGCTAGGTATTGGCGCCAACGCTTGATGTCAGTTGCAGAGGGGGACGGCCGGCCTGCACCCTGTGTGTTGTGGCCGGCAGGATGCGGGTCGGGGGAATCTGCGTGCGGAAATTCTGCGTGCTTTTGCACCGGTGCTCCTGGGCTGGTTTGGGCTGCTTGGCCCCATTGCAACGCCCACTGTACCGCGTATTTCCGCGGATTTTCGGCCGGTATTCCTCACTCAGGAGTTTCGGTAAACCTCAATCCAGTCCAGGATCTGGTCCTCGCTCAGGTCCAGGGCGTGGCGGGATCCGGGGGCGGCAGAGGGTCAGGTCCGGGACGCGGTGGCTCACCGGGATCTGGCACCGGGTGCGGCTCCGTCGGGTCCGGTGGCATGGGACCGGGCTCGGTTGGATCCGGGTGCGGCGGGAAGGGTTCCCCGGGGCCGGGCCGATCAGGACCCGGATGACTTGGGTCCGGATGAGTGGGATCGGGGAAAGGCCCGGGCTGGGGACCCGGCGGTTGCGGAGTCGGCTGCGGAGGGAAGGGCGGCCACGGTTCCGGCGGGACGGCCGGCTCCTTTGACGCGGGTTCTTGTTGGTGATTCATGGTCAGACCCCTTCCTTGCGTTTCCCATGCTCGTCCGGCCGAGGAAGCCAGTCAACCCCGGAGGCCAGACAAACCGGGGAGCTTTCAAACACGGAGAGCCAGCCAAGCGAACAGGTTCCGGTTTGCCTCTGGGAGACCTTGACCGGTATTGGGCACGGTGTTCAGATGGTGATAGGGGAGGGCGGCTCAGCGCCCACCACTTATGCGGATTGCACTGCAATCCGCCGGACGGAGGTTGCAGCATGGACGCCACCGATTCACCCAAAAAGCGCCCGGGACGATCCACCATCGAGGGGGATCCTGCCTACGACTATGCTGAGGACCAGGCAGTAGAGCAGGACTGGGACGAGGAGGACGACGTCCTGGATACCGAGGAGCGCGTTGTCCCGATTGACGACGAAGTCAACCGCGCGGCTGACGAATCCAGGGAGTCGTAAGCTTCCCACCCCCCAACTACGTCGCAGTTGTTGTCGCAAAAACCCGTATTAACGGCAACAACTGCCAGCTACTTGGGCGCCAACAGCGCGACGGCGGCGCTTCCCACGTGGGGAGGCACCGCCGTCGTACGTTAAGTCCTGCCGGTTCTGAGAAGTTGAACTCTCAGAGCGTTGCGGCGGGAACCTTCTCCTCGTCCTGCTGCGTCCCGGCAACGCGAGCAGTCCAGGCCTTCATGACGGCGGGATCCGTCCGTGGGCTGAGCAGTGAAACCGCGATGTACACCAACGCCGAGGCGATGAGGCCGTAGTAGATCGGCTCGTTGGCGTAGATTCCGTCCAGCGGTGCCTTGGCGTTGATCTCCAGGATGATCATGGTTCCGAGGGTGACCACGGAGCCCACTCCCATGGAGGCAGCTGCGGCAATTCCTGTTCCGCGCTTCCAGACGAGTCCTCCAATGATGGCAACGAGCAGGCCGCCCACCAGGATGTCGTAAGCGATGGTCAGGGCGGCGACGACGTCCTTCGTAGTGATCGCGATGATGATCGCCACTATCCCGAGGCCCAGAACCCAGTAGCGGTTCGCCTTCACATCGTGCTCAGGGTTGTCCGAGTCTGAGGTGTCCACCTTCTTGCCGAACCAGCTCGCGACAAACGGAGCGACGTCGGCCCGTGCCACAGTGGCGGCGGCGATGAGCGCGCCCGAAGCGGTGGACATCATCGCTGCGACGGCGGCCGCAAGAACGAGGCCGCCAATGCCGATGGGGAGCAGGTTCGTGGCGACCTCGGCATAGACGTCGTCCTTTGCCTTGATCTCGATATTGGCCAGGGCAACCTTCGCGGCCATGCCGATCAGGGCGCCCGCCAGGCCGTAGAGGATGCAGTAAACACCGGCGGTTGCTCCACCCCAGCGCGCAACCTTTGGAGTCTTTGCCGTGAAAACACGCTGCCAGATGTCCTGGCCGATGAGCAGGCCCAGGGTGTAAACGACGAAGTAGGTGATGATGGTCTGCGTGCCGATTCCATCGATCTGGAAGAAGCTGGCTTCAACGCGGCTGCGGATACCCTCCATGCCGCCTGCGGCGTTCAGCGCGAAGGGCAGCATGAGGAAGAAGATGCCCACGGTCTTGATGACGAACTGGACCTGGTCCGCCAGGGTGATGGACCACATGCCCCCGATGGTCGAATAGACCAGCACGATTGCGCCGCCAATAGCGATCGCAAGTGCCCTGTCCCAGCCAAAGAGGACCACGAAGATGGTGGCGTAGGCGCCGGTGGATGTGGCGCAAAGCATGAGGGTGTAGGCCAGCATGACGATGCCCGAAGTCTGCGTGGCATGGCTGCCATAGCGAAGGGTAAGCATCTGGGAGACCGTGTAGATCTTCAGTTTCTGGATGGTCCCGGCGAACAGCAGGCTCAGCAGGAGGACGCCGGCACCGATGGCCACCACGAGCCACATGCCGGAGATGCCGAACTTGTAGCCCAGGCCGACGCCGCCCACTGTCGAGGCGCCGCCGAGAACCACAGCAGCCATGGTTCCCGTGTAGAGGAACGGGCCGAGACGGCGGCCGGCCACGAGGTAATCGCTGTTGTTCTTCGTACGCGACTTACCCCACCAGCCAAAGGCGAGCATGGCCAGGAGGTAGACCACGACTATCGCAATGTTGAGGAAATTGGAATCCATGATTGGGGGCTCCTTGGAGCTGATGCGTGCAGGCCGGCCGGTCCGGCTGGAAGCGGGACATGGGGGATGCCGAAGCTGCACGGATGTTCTGGAGTGTTACTAGGGTTCGGGGCCAATGCTTGACGATCCGCGGTGGGGATCTGGACAAATTGCCTTGTAGACAACCTTTGTTGCACATAAGGTTATGTTGTGACTGGCGTAACAGTCAAGGTGCGTATAGGCTGCTTCGCCTTTTGAGGGCCGTGGCAGGCACCGATCCGGCTACTATGGCTCCAGTGAAGGGCCGGTGTTGGCCATGAAAGGTTCGTGAATGAAGGCTCTACCGGTTGAACCAAGCAATGTTCCAGTTGCCATTGGTTCCAGGATCCGCGCCGCGCGGCAGTCGCAGCGACTGACGATTGAACAGGTTGCGGAAGCCACGGGCCTGACCAAGGGCTTCCTGAGCCGGGTGGAGCGCGACCTGACATCGCCGTCGGTGGCCTCTTTGGTGACCCTGTGCCAGGTGCTTTCGGTGTCGGTGGGCGATCTGTTTGCTGCGCCTGAGACCCACCTGACGCGACGGGCAAGCGGTCCGCGTATCTCCCTGGGAGGCGAGGGCATAGTAGAGCGGCTCCTGACAGCCCGTTCCGAACGCCGCCTCCAAATCATCCAGGCCACCATTGAGCCGCGCGGTCGTGGCGAAAAAGAGCTTTACGCCGTGGATTGCGACGTCGATGTCCTCCACATCGTCAAGGGCAGGCTCACTTTGGTGCTCACCAATGAGGAGTATGAACTCGAAGAGGGGGACACCCTGTCCTTCCCCGGCAGGGAACCGCACACTTGGGTCAACCCGACGGACGAGTCCGCGGAAGTCCTCTGGATCCTGGTGCCAGCAGCCTCACGCTGACTTAGGGAGTGCCTGCGCAGCCGGAAATCAGCCCACGTGCACCCATGGCCGGCGGGTGACGTCCGGTTCGGCTTCCCGAAGGACTTCCCTGGTCACGGGCGCGATTTCGCCTTCCCCGAAGAACAGGAACTTGCTGAGGTTGGCGATCGGGTTTCCCTCCGTCCAGCGGAAGTAGATGTGGGGCATGAGGCCCGTTACGTCCCGGATGTGCAGCAGCACCGCCGCCAGTGTGTTGGGCACGTTGCTGCTGTGGACCTGCAGGATCTTGAAGCCGTGCCGCTCCTTGCCTTCTACCAACAACTCCTCTTCGAAGTCCGAGCTGTCTCCAACGATGATCTCGATGAACAGTGCGTCGCTGTCCGGCGGGAGGTGGTTGGCCTGCTCGGCGTGGGCGAGCTTCCCGCGGTAGCGGCTGGCGCTTAGGCGCTTGGGTTCGTGGGCAATGATGCGGATGGGGCCGTCTTCCCTTGCGGCCGTGAATTCCAGCGCCTTCTCGTCCATCTTGATGTGGGTGGCCCTCAGCTCAAAGGAGCGGCGTACGCGCGACGCGAAGCTGACAACCAGGATGCCGAGGATGAACATGGCCGCGATCCTGATGCCATCGGGACGCTCCACCACATTAGCCACGGTTGTGTAGACAAAAACGACGGCGACAGCACCGAAGGCGGCAGTCCGGATGCCCTGCTTCTTCCGGCGGGCCGAAAGCGTCACCGCAATGGACGCTGACGTCATGAGGACCAGCACGCCAGTGGCGTAGGCGCCGCCCTGGGCCTCGACGTCGGCTTCGAAGACAACAGTGACGAGGAACGCCACTGCCGTGAACAGGAGGACCAACGGACGAACCGCCCTGGTCCACGCAGGGGCCATTCCGAAGCGGGGGAGGTAGCGGGGGACGAGGTTCAGCAACCCGGCCATGGCTGAGGCGCCGGCGAACCACAGGATTGCAATGGTGCTGATGTCGTAGACGGTGCCGAAGCCGTCGCCCAAGTACTGATGGGCCAAAAAGGCCAGGGCGCGGCCGTTCGCCTTTCCCCCTGGCTGGAATTCGGCGGCAGGGATGAGGAAGGTTGTGATGAAGCTGGACGTGATGAGGAAGGCACTCATGATGAGGGCCGCCGTCGTCAGGAGTTTGTGGGCGCCGCGAATGCGGCCAGCGGGGGCGGCATCTGTATCCTCGGGGTCGCCCTTGATTTGCGGCATGACAGCAACGCCGGTTTCGAAGCCGGAGAGCCCCAGAGCCAGCTTGGGGAAAACCAGCAGGGCTATGCCGATCATGACCAGGGGGTTGCCGTGCTGCTGGTTCAGGGCGGACCACCAGTCGGTCACTACATGGGCTTCGGCGAAGACGTGCGCCAGGCCGACCAGGACCACGATGGCATTCAGGGCCAGGTACGCCGCCACGAGCATCACCGCTACGTTGATGGCTTCCTTGAAGCCGCGCAGAAACACAATCCCAAGTCCGGCTATCAGGGCCAGCGTAATGGCCACTTCCTGGCCGTGCATCCACTCGGGCGCAAAGGGGTTTTCGATGGCGTGGGCGCTGGCATCGGCTGCCGACAATGTGATGGTGATCATGAAGTCGGTGGCTGCAAAGCCCAGGAGCGCCAGCACAAAGAGCTTTCCACCCCAACGGGGGAGCAGTCGCTGGAGCATCGCGATGGACCCTTCGCCGCGCGGGCTTTCGGCGGCAACGCGCCGATATACGGGGAGCGCTCCGAGGAGGGTAACGGCCACGAGGACCACCGTCGCCAGCGGGGAGACCATGCCGGCGGCCAGCGCCGCGATCGCTGGTTGGTACCCAAGGGTAGAGAAATAGTCGACGCCGGTGAGGCACATGACCTTCCACCAAGGCTGAGGCGCGTGGCCGGCTTCCGGGGTTCCGCGGGGCCCCTGGCGTTTGCCCGAAGCCTGGGGCATGCCCTGCAACAGCCAGGAGTTGAGATTGCCTTTGGGCCTTCGACGGTCTGAGGGGTCGGCGGGCGGCCTGGTCAGCGTTGTCACGTGGTCCCTTTCGCGCAGCACGGTACTTGCCTCGAAGGAGCCTAAGTCCGGCACAGACGCCCTGATCCTGCTCTTAACGGAATCCTTACGCCGATTGTGAGCGGCGTCACTCGCCAGTGATGAGCGGTTGGTCATATTCCTGAATTGCTCCCGACTCGTATCCGACTTCCGCCGCCCGGCTTCTTCACGATGGCCTAACCCTGACGGAGCAGGAAAGAAACATGGCGTGGATAGCCTCGGCGTTGGGGGAACTCACAGGTCTCGCCTGTTCAACGCAGTCTCGCCGATCGCATCACTAGCCGTTCGCATCAATGGTGCACCAGCCGAGGAAGGCTCCCACATGAACTACCTATCAATCCCCGTACCAATGGACGTCGATCCGCTGGCCCTGGATCCCGGGGCTACCGCATGGATGCTGGCCGCGTCCGCCCTTGTCCTTCTGATGACTCCCGGCCTCGCCTTTTTCTATGGCGGGCTGGTCAGGATGAAGTCAGTACTCAACATCATGATGATGAGTTTTGGAGCGATGGGAACCGTCGCTGTTGTTTGGGCCCTTTGGGGCTATGGCCTGGCATTCGGGCCGGACACCCTGGGCGGCCTTGCTGGAGATCCCTTCGCAAACTTTGGACTCAGCGGCCTCAGCAGCGCCATCGGAGGGAAAGCCGCAGGCCTTCCCGACATGGTCTTCATCGGGTTCCAGGCCACGTTTGCCATCATTACCGTCGCCCTCATCTCCGGGGCTGTGGCAGAGCGCGTCCGTTTCGGACCGTGGCTGCTGTTTTCCGCCCTGTGGGTCACCCTGGTCTACTCGCCGGTGGCCCACTGGGTGTGGGGCGGGGGTCTTTTTGGTCCCGACGGCGTCATCGGCAGCCAGGTTTCGGCCCTTGACTTTGCCGGGGGCACAGTAGTCCACATGAATGCCGGCATGGCAGGCCTGGTCCTGGCCGTGATCCTCGGCAAGCGCCTTGGCTTCATGAAGGACCCCAACATCCGGCCGCACAACCTGCCCTTCGTTATGCTCGGTGCAGGGCTGCTCTGGTTTGGCTGGTTTGGCTTCAATGCCGGATCTGAACTGGCAGCCGACGCCACAGCCGGACTTGCCTGGACCAACACACTTTTGGCCACGAGTGCGGCGCTGCTGGGCTGGCTGCTCGTTGAGCGAATCAGGGACGGCAATGCCACCTCGCTGGGGGCGGCTTCCGGCGCTGTGGCCGGCCTTGTAGCCGTCACGCCTGCCTGCGGATTCGTGGACCCCATCGGTGCTATTGCCATTGGTGCCGTGGCTGGCTTCGTCTGTGCGCTCGCAGTGGCTTTGAAGTACAAAGTGGGCCTGGATGACTCCCTCGACGTTGTACCCGTGCACTTCGTCGGCGGCCTCTGGGGCACCCTGTCCCTCGGATTCTTTGCCGTCCCCTCGGCCAAGACCGCCGGCGGGCTCTTCTATGGAGGAGGCCTCACCCAGTTCTGGCCGCAGTTCCTGACCGCACTGATCGTCACAGCCTGGACTGCCGCAATGACTGCCCTCATCGGGTTCGCCATCCACAAAACCATGGGCATGCGCGTTTCTGAAGCCGATGAGACGGCCGGCATTGACGCGGCAGAACATGCCGAAACCGCCTACGAACTAGCCATGGTGGGAGGAACTTTCCGTCCCGGGGAGCCCCATGCCAAGGAGGCCGCGCAGCAGCAGGCAGGCGGCTCCGCCGTCGAGGACCCTGCCGTGGAGGTCTCTCAGCGGTAGTCTCCTCACCGCCTCGAACGAGGCACCAGCCGTTTGCAGAGGCCTGTCCCGCCGAATGGCGGGGCAGGCCTTACGCATTCCCGCCCCTTGGAGTGTCCTTCCCTGATAAGCGAGATTCGTAAACACTTGATTCATATAAGACAACTTTTGGTGTATGATGGGTGTCACACGAACTGATTAGATCTCGAAGGAGAGGCGTATTTTGGAAGAGCTGCGCATCGAGGCCAACGGCAACCTTGGCCCCATTGATTCATCCCGCATCCCGCGCTACGCCGGCGCCGCCACTTACGCCCGCCTGCCTCGCCTGGACCAGGTCACCAAAGCCGACGTGACCGTCGTCGGAGTTCCCTTTGACTCGGGCGTCTCCTATCGGCCCGGTGCCCGCTTCGGTGCCAACCACATCCGTGAGGCCAGCCGCTTGCTGCGCCCCTACAACCCCGCCTGGGATGTCAGCCCGTTTGAGAACATCCAGGTTGCCGACGCCGGAGACATGGCCGTCAACCCCTTCAACATCAACGAGGCAATCGAAACCGTCCAGCAGAATGCCCTCGACTTGACGGCCAGCGGCAGCAAGCTGGTCACCCTCGGCGGAGACCACACCATCGCGCTGCCCCTGCTCCGCGCCGCTGCACAGCGTGCCGGCGAGCCGGTCGCCATGCTCCACTTCGACGCGCACCTGGACACGTGGGACACCTACTTCGGTGCCGAATACACGCACGGCACCCCGTTCCGCCGCGCTGTTGAGGAGGGCATCCTGGACACCGAGGCCATCAGCCACGTGGGAACCCGCGGACCGCTTTACGGCAAGAAGGACCTCGACGACGACCATCGCTTCGGCTTTGGCATCGTCAGCTCGTCGGACGTCTATTATCAGGGCGTTGCCGAGGTAGTGGCTAAGATCCGGGATCGCATCGGCAACCGCCCGCTCTACATTTCTGTCGACATCGACGTACTCGACCCTGCCCATGCACCCGGAACAGGTACGCCCGAAGCCGGCGGCATCACCAGCCGCGAGCTGCTCGAAGTCATTCGTGGCTTCCGCGGCATGAACCTCGTCGGCGCCGACATCGTGGAAGTTGCCCCGGCCTATGACCACGCTGAAATCACTGGAGTTGCCGGCAGCCATGTGGCCTATGAACTGGTGACCCTGATGGCGGACAATGCGGTTGAGGGCAACCGTGTCGGCACTCCGAACGGCTATGCAGCCCAGGCCCTCGGCAATCGTGTGGTTGAGCTGGCGGAGACCATGGGGGGCGAGCGATGATCGATTTCGACCCGGGGACGGCGGCTGCTGCCGCAGGGGAAAGCGCAGGAACTGGCCAGCGAAACGGCGGGGACCTCGTCGTCGAGACCCTCGAAGCGCTGGGCGCGAAGACGGTCTTTGGCATTCCCGGCCAGCATGCCTTGGGGCTTTTCGACGCCATGGGCCGCGGCAATCTGCAGTTCGTTTCCTCGAGGGTGGAAAACAACTCCGCCTTTGCAGCCGACGGATACTCACGTGCCACTGGTGAAGTTGGCGTACTGTTCCTGTCCACTGGCCCGGGCGCGCTGACGTCCCTGGCCGGACTGCAAGAGGCCTATGCCACCGGTGTTCCCATGGTGGTAGTGGCCAGCCAGATACCGCTTGAGGGTCTCGGCGCGCGGCGCAAGGGTATGCTGCACCAGCTGGATGACCAGAAGGCCTCCGCGGCGAACGTCACCAAGAGCCAGCGGCTGATCCAGCACGCTTCCGGCATCCCGTCCGCGATCCAGGACGCGTGGACTGAGGCGATCTCCTCGCCGCAGGGCCCTGTGTGGATCGAAATTCCCCAAAACGTGCTGCTCGATCCCATCGTGGTGCCGCCTGTGGAGGACGCACTGGCCGAGGCAGCGGATAACCCGCCGCGCGTCGAGCTGGTTCGCGAGGCCGTGAAATGGCTTTCGGCGGCGGAACGTCCGGCAATCATTGCGGGCGGCGGAACGCGCCGTGGCCGGGCTGAGAAGTCGCTTTTGTCGATTGCGGAGCAGTTGCACGCCCCGGTGATTTGCACTCCTGGCGGCAACGGTGCATTTCCCTGGAGCCATGAGCTGAGCCTGCAGTCATGGATCGAGGACCGGTACATGACGGACCTGCTCGAAGACGCCGACGTCCTGGTGGTCATCGGTTCCTCGCTGGGCGAGGTCACCTCCAACTACTTCACCTTCGAGCCCCGGGGCAGGATCATCCAGATCGACGCCGAACCGCGCGTCCTGGAATCCAACCGGCCGGGCCTGGGTATCCGCGCCGATGCCGGGCAGGCGCTGGCCGCCCTCGACGAGGCGCTGCGACCGGCCATGGAGCAAGCCGAAACCAGGCCGAACTGGCACGGCAAGAACCCCGAAGAGCTGCTTCGCGAAACGTTGGCTAAGGTCCGGGCGCGGCTGGAATCCCAGGACCTGGCCAAGGAACTGAAATTCATGGCCGATATCCGTGAGGCCGTTCCGGCGGATATGCAGACCTTCTGGGACATGACCATTTCCGCCTATTGGGCCTGGAGCTGCTGGGACGCCCGCGACGGACAGTTCCATTCCGCACAGGGAGCCGGCGGTCTGGGCTTCGGCTTCCCGGCTGCCATTGGCGGCGCCGTCGGGCTCGAAACCATCGGCAAAGCCGGGGCGTCTGTGCGCGTGCTCGCCGTCTCCGGCGACGGTTCGGCAATGTACTCGATCTCGGAGCTTGCCACCGCCAAGCAGCACAACGTTCCCGTAACCTGGCTGATCGTGGACGACGGCGGTTATGGCATCCTGCGCGAGTACATGGTTGGCGCCTTTGGCAAGGCCACAGCAACCGAGCTCGCCCGCCCGGATTTCGTGAAGCTTGCAGAAGCCTTCGCTGTACCAGCCGTCAGGGTAGCCCCGGAAAACGTCGGGGACGCCCTCAGGGAGGGCTTCGCCGCTGACGGACCCAACGTCGTCGTCGTCGAAACCCTGCTCAAGATGTTCGGTCCAACTCACCTCGACCACTAAAGCAACGCGGGGTCAATTAGCGCCCATTCTTCGCCCAATCATGGACCGGAAGTAACCCCGTGTCGCTGTTCGGCTAAGCGCGAACCGGTTCCGGCCGGTTCGCGCTTTCGTGTTTAAGGGGCGCAGGCGGGAGGGAGTTCCTCCTCCCTAAGGATGATCTTCGCGGTCTCCACCGCAGAATGTTTCGCCGGGGCAACAGATTTCGTACAGTTGGGTGTCTAATCTTGTCAGCCCCGGCTGGTAGAACTCTTCCTAGTTACTTTCCCGCACCACTTCGCGCTCTCTTCCAAAGGATCCGTGGGCATGCTTGTCACCCTTATACGGCGCTATTCCAAACCATATCTGCCGCATATTCTGGCCGTACTCCTCTTCCAATTGGCGTCCACCATCGCCACGCTCTACCTGCCCAGCCTCAACGCAAAAATCATTGACGAAGGCGTATCCCACGGCGATACCGACTACATCTGGCGGACCGGTGCCCTCATGCTGGTCGTCGCAATCGGGCAGATTGCCACCGCCATCGCAGCCGTCTACTTCGGCGCCCGCACAGCCATGGCCATGGGCCGGGACCTTCGCCGCGACGTTTTCCGCAAGGTCAGCAGCTTCTCCGCCAAGGACGTCAACAGCTTCGGGGCTCCGACGCTGATAACGCGAGGCACCAACGACGTCCAACAGGTCCAGATGCTCATGCTCATGGGCCTGAACTTCATGGTGTCCACACCCATCATGTGCTTCGGTGGCATCGTCATGGCGCTTCAGGAGGACCTCAGCCTCTCGTGGCTTGTGTGGGTCTCCGTGCCGGTCCTGGTGGCGGTGGTCGGTTACCTCGTGGTCAGGCTCATGCCGCTCTTCCGCTCCATGCAGAAGAAGATCGACGCCATTAACGGGGTCCTGCGCGAGCAGATCATCGGCATCCGCGTGGTGCGCGCCTTTGTCCGTGAACCATACGAGGCCAGCCGCTTCGGGGACGCCAACCGCGACCTCACACAGGTGTCGGTGAAGATCGGCAACCTCTTCGTCCTCATGTTCCCGGCCATCGGCATGATCCTGCACCTGTCCACGGCCGCCGTGCTGTGGTTCGGCGGGCAGCGGGTGGACAGCGGTGAGATGCAGGTAGGCGCCCTGACGGCCTTCCTGCAATACCTGCTGCAGATCCTCATTGCCGTCATGATGGGAACGTTCATGGCTATGATGATTCCCCGCGCCTCGGTCTGCGCGGACCGCATCGGCGAGGTCCTCGACGTCGAACCTTCCATCCACGATCCTGAATCCCCGGTGAAGCCGGCGGAACGGAAAGGCCGCGTGGAGTTCCGCGACGTCACCTTCAAGTACCCGGGTGCCGAGGCACCAGTGCTGAGCAACGTTTCCTTCACCGCCGAACCCGGGCAGACGCTGGCCATCATTGGCTCCACGGGCGCGGGCAAGACCACGCTGGTGTCCCTGCTTCCGCGCCTTTATGACGTCGCCTCTGGCGAAGTGCTGCTCGACGGCGTCCCGGTCACCCAGTTGGATCGGGACGAGATTTCCAGCAGGGTGGCCACCGTCCCGCAAAAGCCCTACCTGTTCTCCGGCACCATCGAGCACAATCTCCGATTCGGCAAGACGGACGCCACGGAGGAGGAGCTCTGGGACGCCCTGGAAACGGCGCAGGCCAAGGACTTCGTGCAGGAAAAGGCATCCGGCCTGAATCGCCGGGTCGCGCAGGGCGGAACCAACGTCTCGGGTGGGCAGCGCCAGCGGCTCTGCATTGCGCGCGCACTGGTGACGCGGCCCAAGGTCTACCTGTTCGATGACTCCTTCTCGGCCCTGGACGTAGCCACCGATGCGCGGCTCCGCAAGGCCCTGAAAGACAAGACCCGCGACGCCACGGTGATCATCGTGGCACAGCGCGTTTCCACAATCGCGGATGCGGACCAGATCCTGGTCCTGGACAACGGCAGGATCGTGGATCGCGGCACCCATGATGAGCTGCTGGAAACCTCGCCCACCTACCAGGAGATCGTCGAGTCCCAGTTGAGCGTGGAGGAAGTGGCATGAGCGGGCAGAACAAGGCAGCGAAGAACCAGGCCGGGAAGAGCAAGAACGACGCTCAGGCAGTCCTTACTGAAGACGAGGCGGCTCTTGATGCCGACGCCGTCTTTGACGACGACGATTTCGTCGAGGAAGAGTACAAGCCCACCGAGGCCGATGGAGGCATGTTCGGCGACATGCCCGCAAAGAAGGCCAAAGCCTTCTTTCCCTCGGCCAAGCGACTCATGGGGCTCCTGAAACCCGAATCCGCCGGGGTGTTCCTGGTGATCGGACTTGTAGTGGTTTCAGTGGTCCTCAATGTCATCGCGCCTAAGATCCTCGGCGGAGCCATGGATGTGATCTTCGGCGGCGTCATGGGCAAGCAACTGCCTCCCGGCGTCTCCAAGGAGCAGTTCGCGGAGGGGCTGAGGCAGCAGGGCCAGGACAATTTCGCGGACATGGTCTCCAAGATGGAGCTCACCAACGGGATCAACTTCCCCAGGCTGACGTTCCTGATCTCGATCGTGCTCCTGATGTACTTCGTCGCCAACATCTTCCTGTGGGCCCAGGGCTACATCCTGAACCGGATCGTCATGAAGGTCATCAACAGGCTCCGCAACGACGTCCAGGCAAAGCTGAACAGGCTGCCGCTGAACTACTTCGACACCCGCCAGCGCGGCGACATCCTGTCACGGGTAACGAACGACGTCGACAACGTCCAGCAGGGCCTGCAGCAGGCGTTCGCGCAGCTGGTCAGCTCGGTACTGACGGTCCTGGGCATCATTGTGATGATGTTCATCGTTTCCTGGGAACTCGCGCTGATTGCCCTGATCGCCCTCCCGCTCTCCGGCATCCTGGCAGGCGTCATCGGCGCGCGCAGCCAGAAGCTCTTCGCAGCCCAATGGAAGAACACTGGTGCGCTCAACGGCCAGATCGAGGAGTCCTTCTCGGGCCATGACCTCGTCAAGGTCTTTGGCCGGGACGCCGACATGCTGATTCGCTTCGACGAACGCAACGAGGCCCTCTACAAGGCTTCCTTCGGTGCACAGTTCGTTTCCGGAGTGATCTTCCCGGCCATGAACTTCGTGTCCTACCTCAGTTACGTGGGCATCGCCGTCGTCGGTGGCCTCCGCGTGGCCTCCGGCTCGATGAGCCTGGGAGACGCCACCGCGTTCATCCAGTACTCGCGCGAATTCACCCAGCCGCTCGGCCAGATCGCCGGCATGGCCAACATGCTGCAGTCCGGAGTTGCCTCCGCTGAGCGCGTCTTCGAGTTCCTCGATGCCGACGAGGAAGTCAAGGAGACCGCCTCCAGCCATCTCCCGGCCAAGACTGACGGGCACGTGGAATTCGAGAAGGTGTACTTCAGCTACGTCCAGGACAAGCCCCTCATCGAGGATCTGTCCTTCAGCGCCGAACCGGGCCACACCGTTGCCATTGTCGGACCCACCGGTGCAGGCAAGACCACCCTGGTGAACCTCGTCATGCGCTTCTACGAGCTCAACTCCGGACGCATCACCCTGGACGGAGTGGACATCAAGGACCTCAGCCGCTCAGAGCTGCGGTCCAAGGTGGGCATGGTCCTTCAGGACGCCTGGCTGTTCGGCGGGACCATCTACGACAACATCAGGTACGGGAACCTGGATGCCACCGAGGAACAAATCATTGAGGCCGCCAAGGCAACCTATGTCGACCGCTTCGTCCGGGCCCTGCCGGATGGCTACCAGACCATCATCGACGAGGAAGGAAACAACGTCAGCGCCGGTGAAAAGCAGCTCATCACCATTGCCCGCGCCTTCGTATCGGATCCGTCCCTCCTCATCCTCGACGAGGCCACGAGCTCCGTGGACACCCGCACCGAGCTTCTCCTGCAGAAGGCCATGGCCGCGCTGCGGACGGATCGCACCAGCTTCGTGATCGCCCACCGCCTTTCCACCATCCGCGACGCCGATACCATCCTCGTGATGGAAAATGGCAGGATCGTGGAGCAAGGCAACCACAGCGAGCTGCTGGGTATCGAAGGCGCCTACTATCGCCTTTACAGGTCCCAGTTCGCCGGTGAAGATGCCGAAGAGGCCACGGTGGACGACTCGACGGTGGTGCACAGCTGAACAATCAAATGGAGCTCAACAATCAAACAGAGCTGAACAATCAGACACAGGGCAGCAACCAGTCACTGGCTCCCCGACGCATCGAAGTGCTCGTGCCCATGCGCTGGGGAGACATGGACGCCTACGGGCACATCAACAACGTGCAGATTGTTCGCATGCTTGAAGAGGCGCGCATCGCAGCTTTCGGCCCTCCCGGCGGTGCAGGGCTGCCGGGCCAGGAGCCCCCGGTGTCGCTTTTCAACGACGTCGCGCCCGGCACCATGGCGCTCGTTGTGGAACACAAGATCCGCTACGTCCGGACCCTGGATTACCGCAACATCCCGGCCATCGTGGAGATCTGGGTTGGCGCGGTAAAGGGAGCAAGTTTCGACCTTCACTACCTCATTAAGGACCCCGTGACCCGTGAGGACTGCGTCAAGGCCACCACCCACCTGGCCTTCGTGGACGAGGGCACGGGACGCGTCCTGAGACTGACTCCCGAGCAGCGGCAGCGGCTGGAGCCTTACACGGCCTGACAGCCACGACTAGAGTTGCCCCATGGACCTGGAAATCGCCGTCGTGGGCGCCCAAGGTGCTGGCGTCGCGGCTGATGAAGGGGCGGACCGCATCGAGCTATGCAATGCGCTGGAGTTGGGCGGCATCACCCCAAGCCAGGGACTCCTGGAAGCTGCCCTCGAAACAGTTGCCGGGCGGTTGGGAATCCACCCTTTGATCCGCTGCAGGCCTGGCGACTTTCTCTACTCCCCAACAGAATTGGACACCATGGCGCGGGAGATCCGCTACGTCCTTGGCAAAGGCGCCCGTGGCGTTGTCTTCGGGGCGCTCACCGGCGACGGCCGCATCGATATGGCGTCGACGCGGCAGCTTGCCGAGGCGGCCAGGGGAGCAGACGCCACGGTTGAACTCACGTTCCACCGGGCCATCGACCAGACCGCCGATCCTGTGGCCGCCGTCGAACGCCTCCTGGAACTCGGCTTCACGCGGGTGCTGAGCTCCGGAGGAGCCGCGACGGCGGGTGCTGGCCTGGCTACCCTGCAGCGGATGCATAAGCTGGCCTCCGGCGAGCTGCAGATTATGGCCGGTGGCGGCGTGACGCTCGACGACATCCCGGCCATGCGTGATTGCGGACTGGACGCGGTCCACTTGTCGGCGAAGAAGACAGTCTCCACCCTGTCCACTGGAGCGATCTCGCTTGGCACCTCCGACGACTCCGACCCCACCGCCTACATCGTCACCGACCGGAGGCTCGTGAGGGCCGCCCGGGCTGCAGCAGGACCATCCATCAACTGATTCGCGGAGGTCACCATGACCGACAGCTCAAGGATTGACACCACAGGGACCGACAGCACAAGCACACTGACCGTCACCACCGTGACCCTGGACATGGCTGACCTTGGCCCCGAAAGCCCCCTGCCGGTGGTCTCCGAGGAACTGGACCAGCCCTACAAGATCGGCGACGGCGTGCCGGAGGAACTTCGCGCGGCAGCCGATTACGGGCGGGTGCCCAACATATTTCCCTACCGGATGCAGGACGGCTACAGCAGGGAGCGGACGCCGCACGAGCTGACCGCCGTCGTCCTTGAAAACAGCAGCCTTCGGGCAGTGGTCCTGCCGGGGCTGGGCGGCAGGGTGTGGGAACTGGAAGACAAGCGGACCCACAAGCAGCTCCTGCACACCCACGGCACAGTGCAGTTCGCCAACATCGCCCTGCGGAAGGCCTGGTTCGCAGGTGGTCTTGAATGGAACATTGGCACCCGGGGGCATTCACCCACTACTTGCAGCCCACTCCACAGCGCCATCGTCCGAACGCCGGATGGCCGGCAGATCCTGCGCATGTGGGAGTTCGAACGGCTCAGGGAGGTCGTGTTCCAAGTGGACGTATGGCTCCCTGCCGGTTCGGACGTTCTCTTCGCGGCCGTACGGATCCGCAACCCCAACCCCGATGACGTGCCGATGTACTGGTGGAGCAATGCTGCCGTTCCGGAGAGGGAGGGCACGCGTGTGATTGCGCCTGCACTCGAGGCTTACGGCAGCGACTATTCCAACGACATCGCCAGGATCCGGCCTACAGAGCTCGACGGCGTGGACGCCACCTGGCTGGTCAATAACTCCCATGCCGCGGACTACTTCTTTGACATCGCCCCCGGCCAGCGGCATTGGATCGTGGCCGCGGATCACGACGGCGACGGTCTGGCCATGCTTTCCACGGACCGGCTGCGCGGGAAGAAGCTGTTCGTCTGGGGGCAGGGGCAAGGCGGGCAGCGCTGGCAGGAGTGGCTCAGCCCGGGCGCGGGGCCCTATGCGGAAATCCAGGCAGGGCTGGCCCAAACGCAGTTCGAGCATGTTCCCATGCCTGCAGGCGCCGACTGGAGCTGGGTGGAAGCCTACGGTAATGCCCAATTGGACCCGAACGCATCGCACTCGCCGGATTGGGACAAGGCAGTAGCGCATGCCAGCGCCCGGTTGCACGAACTGCTGCCTGAGGAAGCGCTGGAGGAGGCGCTCGCGGCCCACATGCAGGACACGGAGCTGCCCCCAAACGAACCGGTCCTGGAGGGCAGCGGCTGGGGCAGCCTGGAGGCCGTGCGACGCCATCATTCCCGTAGCGACTGGATTGACGAAACCGGGACGCCGTTTCCCGACGCCTTGGAGAATCCCGAAGTCCTGGAGAATCCGGGCGAGGAAGTGCCGTGGCTGCGGCTGCTTGGGGGCGAAGGCTTCGACGGTGCGGACAGCTTTGTGGCAGGCAGCGATTGGGAGGAGTTGCTGGCCGCAGACGGCGGCCCGGAGGCGCTGTTCCATCTAGCCACCATGCAGCATGCCCGCCAGGACTTTGATGCCGCCATTGTCGGGTACCGGGAGGTGCTGGACCCTGAGGGGCTCGCGGGCTCTTCGGTGCGTACCCAGGCGCTGGCCCATCGGGGGCTGGCGCTCGCCCTGCTCGCGGTCGCCGAGAAGCCAGCCGAGAAGCTCGCGCAGAACCCAAATCAGAAGCCAAACACCCGAGGGGAAACCGCCGCAGCCACGAACGCCCTGCAGGAGCTTGAAGCGGCCTGCCGGCTTGAGCCGGAAAGCCTTCCCCTCCTGGCCGAGGCCATGACGGTATGCATCCGCTGGAACGATCCTCACAGCGCCCTTGAGCTCGCTTCCAAAGCTCCGGAAGGTATCACGCAGGCCGGGCGTATCCGGTTCCTGTCGGCGCTGGCCCTGGCGGACACCGGACAGGCCGAAGCAGCAGCGGAAATCCTTCGCGAAGGAGTGGAAATTCCGGACCTCCGGGAAGGGGAGGACTCCATCGCGGAGCTCTGGCAGCGGGTATGTCCGGACGAGCCCGTGCCGGCCCGGTACCGGTTCAGCATGTGGTAGCCGGAGCGACACGATGCGGCAGTGGCAGCAACACGCGGTTGGGTGTGCGCTCTCAGATAAAGCAGGTAAGTTTGATTGGTGATTCCCTCCGTGAAACCCGCCATGATCCGCGCCCTTGGCATCTCCAAGGAGATCGAGGACGCCGCCTGGTTTGTCCTCGCCCCCGCGCTGCAGGGCAAGGCTTCGGCATTGGACGGACGCACTTCCACATGGACTGCCGACGCCGCGCGTGAATTCCTGGAACGGCTGGAGCGCGGTGTCGAGGACGCCAAGGCGCCCATGATGACCAACCTCCGGCAGAACCTGGAGGGCGCCTCCCGGGAAGCCAAGCTGCTCGCCGTCGAACTGCTGTTCCTGCAGTCCCTGCCGCTGGCCCACGAGGTCAAGTCGCTCAAGGTCAAGCGGGCTCGCGTGGCGGAGGCCGCTTCGTGGCTCGAACCGCCCCTGGAGCTTCCGGAGGAGCTCTACGAGGGCATGACGGATCACGGCATCATCAGGGACAGGACGGCCGAATTCAACTGGACCATCTGGGACCACCTCAAATGGCTCTGCCGTTTTGTCATCCACGTAGACGAGCAGCCGACGTCGGCCATCAACGATGCCCTCAGGGACCCGCTCGCGTTCCACGAACTGGCCGCCGGGACCCCGGAGGACCAGCCCGCCATTCGCCGGAGCATCGAATACCTCGCGTGGCCGAACTACTTCGAGCCCGTTGTGGCAGACGTGGAGCGGCGGGAAATCCGGGATGCGTTCGCGTCCCTGGTGGGCGGCGCCAATGGGGACTCGGAAGAGGAAGTCACCGCGGACATCCACCGGATCCGACTGCACCTGGATGAACAGGCCGGACAGCGGATCGACTGGTACTCCAGGCAGCTGGTCAGCCAATGGCGGAAAGTGGGAGACCCCGGCCGCCGCGCCTGGCTCCTGCGCACCCACCACGACAACACCGACCTGCTCGGCGCCTGGCAGGGCCAGGAGAAGGTGACGCTCGACGTCGAACATCTCCGCTCGCTCGACGCCGGCGTCACTGCCGGTGTGGTCCAGCACGCCGTGGATGAGGACTACAAGCACCTCGGCTATGTGGAGCGCGAAGACAACAAGACGGCTGTTTTTGCCTTCCTCTCGGTCATGAAACCGGGGGACCTTGTCCTGTTCCAGCACTCGGGCAGGGTGCGGGTCGGGGTGGTGCTGGGCGAACCCGAGCACAATGAAGACAACCGCCGGATGCGCCGCAAGGTCCGCTGGATCGACGAGAACCATGCCATCACTGACCTTCCCCGCCACGTCCAGCGGCAACTGTCCACTCCCGGCATCATCGTTGACGTGACCCGGGTGATCCAGGCCCTGCAGTCGCTGCTCCCGGCCGAAGCCGAAACCGACGGCGAGGAAGAGGCCGAGCCGACTGCCGTCGTCGAAGCCGTCCAGGAAGGCTTCCGCCCCCTGACTGAGGAATTCGCGGCGTCACTTCACATGGAGCTTGAGCCGCTGAAGGAGATCGCGGAGCTGCTGGAAGACAACCGGCAACTGGTCCTGTACGGGCCTCCCGGCACGGGGAAGACGTACCTCGCCAAGCATCTGGCCGCGGAGCTTGCCGGCGACAGCACGGATGAGCGGGTCAAGCTGGTGCAGTTCCACCCGTCCTACGCCTATGAGGACTTCTTTGAGGGCTACCGGCCGGACAAGACTGACGACGGACAGGTCTCCTTCAAACTGGTCGCGGGTCCGCTGCGGCGCCTGGCCGAGGAAGCCGCCAAACCGGAGAACGTGGCCAAGCCGTACTTCCTCATCATCGACGAGATGAACCGCGCCAACCTGGCCAAGGTGTTCGGCGAGCTGTACTTCCTGCTCGAGTACCGGGACGACCGGATCTACCTGCAGTACAGCCCGAATGAGCCGTTCAGCCTTCCGGACAACCTCTACATCATCGGCACCATGAACACGGCGGACCGCTCCATTGCCATGATGGACGCCGCCATCCGGCGCCGCTTCGCGTTCATAGAACTGCACCCGAAGACCGAACCCGTCCGCGGCTCGCTGCGCCGGTTCCTGGAAGCCCGCGGCCTGGACACGCTGAACGCCGACCTCCTGGATGCCCTCAACGACGCCATTGATGACTGGGACCGGGACCTGATGATCGGGCCGTCGTACTTCATGAAGAGCGCCGCCCAGACTCCAGCGGGGCTCCGCCGGATCTGGAAATACGAGCTCATGCCGCTGCTCGAAGAGCACTACCACGGGCAGCTGAACCGCGCCCAACTGGAAGAGCGCTTCGGCCTGGACCAACTGCTTGGGCGACTTGCCGCGCGTTGAGCAGGGGCGGCGCGGGATTGGCGGGCGCCCCGGCAGCGGTAAGCCTGGCGGTGTACCCGGCACCGGGCGCCCCATCAGCGGCGAGCCCCGTGCCGGCCAGCCTGGCGCCGGGGCCCACATCGTCCTGGATGAGCTGTCCGGGGGAGTAGTGGACAGGCTCGACGCCGACAGCGCCGCGTCAATCAACGCCAGCGGCCTGGCCAAGGCCTCGCCCATGGGCATGGGCCTCTACCGCATCGAACCCGTCGGAATGGTGGGCTCGATTCGAACGCCTACCGTCCAGCTTGAGATTCAGCCCAAGGGCCGCCTGGGGCTGAGCCGGCTCCTGTTCCTGCTCAGCTATGCCGGCGACCAGGGCTTCCGCGACGAAACCGTGGCCGCCGTCGAGCACCAGGACCTGTGGAGCGCCCTGGCGGATTCCCTGGCCCGCCTCGCCGAACGGGCGCTCAACCGTGGAGTCCTGCAGGGCTACCTCACGGTGGACGAGTCCCTGCGAACCGTCAAGGGCAGGATCCGTATCTCGGACCAGATCTCCCGCCGCCCGGGAATGCTAGTGCCGCTGGAAGTCTCCTACGACGAATTCACCGAGGACATCGCCGAGAACCGGATCCTTCGCGCAGCGCTGGAGCGAATGGCCCAGGTTCCCCGGGTCCGCCCCGACGTGCTGAGCCGCCTGCGGCAGCTGAAGGGAAAGCTCGATGCCGTCACTCGCCTGCACTCTGGGGCGTCACTGCCGCCGTGGCGGGCCAATCGGATGAACCTGCGCTACCACGCGGTCCTTCGCCTGGCCGAGGTGATCCTGCGGAACAGTTCCGCGGAGGCGGGCGACGGCGCACAGCGGACGGCGTCGTTCGTTGTGGACATGTCCCGGGTGTTCGAAGAATTCGTCGGGGTTGCCCTGAGGGAAGCCATGGCCGCCTATCCAGGGGAGATGCGCCTGCAGTATGGCGCCCTGCTCAATGAGGCAGTCCGCGACTCCGACAGGCTCACAATCCGCCCCGACGCAGTGCATTTCCTCGGCGGCCGCCCCGTGGTGGCTTACGACACGAAGTACAACGCGGCCACGGATGCCGGAGCGTCGCTCAACGCCGACCATTACGCGATGTTGGCCTCTTGCACGGCCCTCCAAGTTCCCACGGCCTGGCTCGTCTATGCCGGGTCCGGCGAGATGAAGCTGCGGCGCGTACTCAATACCGACATCGATATCGTCGAGTACCCCTTGGACCTGTCCCGGCCGCCCGCGGAGATCCTTGCAGCCGTCGCGGACCTTGCCGAGCAGTCGTGGGGCGAAGTGGTTCGCCAGGCGCTGCTGTAGCTCCGGCGTTTCACCTGCCTGCGGTTCACCTGCCTATTTCCGGGTCTCCCGCCGGTTTCCCGTTCCCCTCAGACGCGCTCAGGGCTAGCCTGAAATGGCAACCTTGCGGGCCGAAAAGGGCAATCGTGCCCGGCCGAAAAGGCAACCTTGAGTGATGGAGGCATCATGCGCGGGAGACGGAAAAACTGGCGGGATATGACCCGGGGGCAACGCATCGGAGTGGCCCTGACAGGGGCAGTGCAAATGGCGCTGCTGGCCGCGGCACAGCGAAGCATCTCCAGGACGCCTGACGCAATGATCCGCGGAAAGAAGGCGATGTGGCGGGCGGCCAGCTTCATCAACTTCTTCGGACCCCTGAGCTATTTCATTTTCGGCCGCCGTCGTGAAGCAGCTCTTCGCGGGTCGATCTTCATGGCGTTGGCCGCCGAGGTTCTGCTCGCCGAGGAACTGCGTGAGTCGGTCCTCGAGGGCTGACTGGTCACGCAACTGGCATTCCCACACCGTTAGGACGCCCCAGCCGTCGCGTTCGAGCCGCTCGCGCTGCAGGGCGTCCCGGGCTTTCGTGCGGTTCCGTTTGGCTTCCCAAAAATCCGCATTGGCTGTGGGCGCATACGCCGTCCCTGCAATCGTGGAAATGCCAGAAGCAACCGTTGACAAAGATGACCTTGCGCCTGCCGGCAAACACGAGGTCCGGCTGGCCGGGGAGTTTTCGACCACCTGCTGCGCCATGGAGCCTGTAGCGGTAACCCAGGGCATGGAGGAGTTTCCGAACCATCAGCTCAGGCTTGGTGTTCTTGCCCCTGATTTTGGACATGTTCAGGCTGCGTTGTTCCGGAGTCAGCTTGTCCCTGCTCTCAGCCATGACTCCAGTCTAGGCATCTGGTGATTGGGACCGCCGTCGGGCTGGTGATTGAGCCTGTCGAAATCCGGCTGCCTATGCGGGGACCCGGAACGTGAAAGTCGTCCCCTGTCCTGGAACGCTGATCAGGTCGATCTCCCCGCCATGGGCTTCCACGATGGCCTTGCTGATGGGCAGGCCAAGTCCGACGCCGGGAATCTTCAGGTTGCGGGCCTCGCCGGAGCGGAAGTACTTCGTGAAGACCTCTGCCTGGTCCTTCTCGTCCATGCCGATCCCGGTATCTTTCACCCGGCAGACTATGGCGCCATTTTCGGACTCCAGCGACACCTCGACGTGCCCGCCCTCGGGAGAGTATTTGATGGCGTTCGAGATGAGGTTGTCCAGGACCTGGGAAATCCTGGCCGCATCAACGTGGGCTTCGAGGCGCTGCGGTACGTTGACACGAAACTGTACTCCGGATTCATGGGCGCGGGGCTTCGCTGAGTCAACACTTGACCTGACCAATTCAGCAACGTCCACGGCTTGGGGCTGGACTGTCATGCTCCCGGTGCGCACCGACAGCAGGTCGGACACCAGGCTTAGCAGTCGTTCGGCGTTGCGGCGCACGATCACCATCTGGGAGGCGATCGAGGGCTGGAGCTCATCCGGTTCGCTCAGCATCATCTCCAGATAGCCAAGGATCGAGGTCAAGGGTGTCCGGAACTCATGGGAGACGTTGGAGACAAAATCGTCCTTTGCCGCCAGGGCAGTCACCAGGTCCGTAACGTCGCTAAAGACGATGACGGATCCTGCGAAGTTCCCGTCCGCGTCCCTCATGGCTCGCGCGCTGGTTGTAATGGCACGCTGCTCGGACCCTGAGCCGATCCAAACCAGGTAGTCCGTAAACTCCTGGCCAAGGACAGCGCGCTGGACTGGGCGCTTCTCTGCGGGAACTGGGGTAGTACGGTCAGCCGAGAACACCAGCAGTTCGCCCTCATTCAGCTCGTTATTGCCGCCTGAAGCAAGCTCGTGGTTCTTCCGCTGCTTCCGATTCATCATGACGTCATTGCCGTTGGCATCCACCGCCAGCACGCCCAGATGCACTGTTTCAAGGACGGTGTTCAGCAGCCGCTCCTGGTGTTGGCTGTTTTCGAGCGCTTGCTGTAAGGCAGCGTCCTTCTCTTCCAGGGCCCTTTGTTGTTCCTCAAGGTCGCGTTGCTGGCGGACCATGCTTAAAGTCAGGACACTGACTGAGATACCGATCCCCAGCATCATGACCGGGAGCAGGAAGGACCGGGTCAGTTCCTGGGGCGTGACAGTCCCGCGCAGGAACAACGGGATCCAGATAATGGCCAGCGGGCCCAGGAAGGACATGGCAATGGCTGCCCGGGGATAAAGGCCCGAGGCGCAAAACCAAATCACGGGAAAAACGGCGAGGAGGCTAATTCCTGTAAGACCCTCTTGGTCCCCTTCGCGCCCCAGCCCAATGGAGATCAGATCCAGTACAGGAATACTGAGGAAACTGGGAAAAGGAAGTTTCTCCCAGGGCACTAAATAACAGAGCAGAAGGGCAAGGCCCTGCAGGAGCAGGAACAAGACGAAGAAAGGATTTTCAAGGCTTTCCCTGAAAAACAAGACAACAATGATTGCTGCAATACAGGACGTGACGGTCAGCGGAAATTGGCTGAGGACCACCCTGTCCCGGAGCGTATATTCGTGGAACGCCCGTTTGAAGAAGAGCAACCGCCCGGAAGCGATATTCCATGCGATGGGAGGCTTCATAGCATGGGCGTCCGAGTCGAATTGATGTCAGGTCGCATACGAGCAGAATACCCTTCAGTGGATATACTGCTATCCAGTCTGTCTGCTGGAGGGGGCTGCAATGAATGAACCGCGCGTGGGACTAGTCATTGAGGACGACCACGATATCCGGGAGCTTGTGCGCGTGGTTCTTTCCCAAGCCGGGTTCGATGTTCATGTGGCCACGAGTGGCGCAGCCGGCGTTGAAGCTGCCCGCGAACTGCAGCCGCTGGTGATCACCTTGGACCTTGGACTTCCAGACATTGACGGTTTTGAAGTGGCCAGGCAGGTTCGTGAATTTTCTGAGGCCTACATTGTCATGCTGACGGCCAGGGCCGAGGAACTCGACACTCTTATGGGGCTGGAGTCAGGTGCAGATGACTATCTCACCAAACCCTTCCGTCCGAGGGAACTTCGTGCCCGAATCGCTGCAATGATGCGGCGGCCGCGGTTTACGGCAGAAGCGGCCGCTCGAGGTGCTGCTCCAGAGCCCCCCGTCGAGGAAGGCCAGTTCTTCCGTCACAACGGCCTCGAATTCAACCATCAGACCCGGACAGTCCTCGTGGATGGAAAGGAATTGCACCTGACACCCACGGAGTTCGACCTCCTCCTCTCGCTCCTCGAGGGCGGACGCGTGGTCCGCACCAAGGCCGATTTGGTGAGGCGGCTGCGCAACGAGCCGTACGACGTCGGCAGCTACACCAGCGAGTCCGACGAGCGCGCCATTGAAGTGCATATGGGAAACCTTCGCAAGAAGCTGGGCGACAATGCCCAGAATCCTCGCTGGGTTCAGACAGTACGCGGCGTGGGCTACCGCCTGGCCCCGGCTCAGTCAACAGGTCCCATCAAGTCCTAGCGGCCTCTTCAGGACCAAGCATTTTCGCTGTACGGCGACTGCAATGATCAATCCTGTCCATTATCTGGTCCCGGTCACAGAGCGCCGGCATTTTGAATTCCAGCTCCTCTTCGGAAAAGCCGTTTAGGGTGAATTCAAGTTCTTTGCAAACGGTTCCCAGGCAAATAGCGCCCACCATCCAGCTTGCCGTTTTGAGGCTGAGGACTGTGTCCAGGGCCGCTGTCCGGTCTGCCGCCATCAATGCGTTCCGAAGGCGTGAAGTGCGCAGCGGAAGCTGTGTCAGGTAATGCTCCACAAAGGTGGAGGAATATTCCGCGTCGGCACCCAGCTCATTTCGAAGTCGTTTGAGAACGCGAGCATCGACGATGGGGGGCCGTTCGGGATTGGAATGGCTCACTTCACCGCCCTTCGCCGCTGAGTTAGGCCTCCCCCGTCTCAACGATATTGCTGAATGGGCTGCACTATGGCGGATGCAGGAAAGATTGATCCAATCTTGAGCGCACGTGGCTCACTACCCTGAGAAAGCCACTGCAAGGTTCTTCTTGACCGCAAGAACACGAAGAACCTTATCGAGAGGTAACACCATGAAGAACGCCACCCTGATCAAAGGAGCGGGTGCAATTGCTGTGGGGGCCGGGCTGCTGCTCGGAGGCGGCGGCACACTCGCCTGGTGGAATGCGGCGGACTCCGCCGCTCCCGGCACAATTGTGGCAGGCGATCTGAACGTGGCCAAGGCAGGCGCCGGCGTGTGGACCGACCGTGCCGGAAATACCATCGACGTCGCCAGCTACAAAGTGGTTCCGGGCGACAAGCTGACGTTCACCCAGACCCTCACCGTAACCCTCACAGGCGACAAAATGGCCGCCGAACTCACAGCCACGGGCACGGGAGCCTCTAGCGGCTTCACCGCAGGCAACGTGGCGGTTACTACCCCTGTCCTCACTTCCGGCGGCACTGTCATCACCAACCCGCTGACTACGTCGAAGACCGTCACCGCCACCATCACCTTCGAGTTCAAGTCTTCCGCCACAGGCCGTGCGGACACCACCGCGAGCTATGACCTGGGCAACGTCGCCTTCACGCTCACCCAGATCCAACAGCCGGGCCTGGCCTGACACTCGGCTGGCAAGTTGCCGGGTCCGCTCGCTCATGCCGGCCCGGTGGTTGCCGGTCTGGCTCTTGCCGGGCCGGCAACATCCACTTTTATGAACGGCCATTTGACGCCGACGAACTTTCGGATCACGCGAAGGAGCACGACAACGGACATGGAGGGCACGATGTACTTCCACAGGAGCGTGAAGGCAGCGGGGCTTATTCTTGCCGCTGTTCTGCTCGGCCTCCTGGCCGTCCAGGGAACGTACGCCTTGTGGTCCTCCTCCGCTTCGGCCGCTCCAGGAACCGTTAATGGAGCAGACTTCATTGTGAATTTGCTTGGGTCGCCATCGGGGCAGTCGACCTCGATGACCATGGCTGATGGAAGCGCGGCATCCCTGGCCCTGACCACGTCAGGCAGTCCAGCGTCTGAGCTGACACCGAGTGCACCGATCTACGCCTCAGTTACGGCAAGCAACGACACCGACGCCGGAGGTACCTTCAACATCACACTGGCCGCAGGGGAACCGATTATTCGTAATGAAGTGGGGAGCAATCTCGCGCAGTTCATGAAGGTCAGCGCTGTGACTGCGAACTCTTCCGCAAGCTGCTCCTCAGCCAACAACTATCAGGAGCTGGGAGCCGCCGGTGTCACCACTGCTTCGATAGCCAAGGGGGCGTCGAAAGTAATCTGCTTCAAGGTGCACCTGATTTCCTCGACTCCCTCCACCATGGCCGGCCAATCGGCGAATGTTTTCGTTCCGCTGACTGCTACCCAAGTCTGCGGGGTGCCCAGTGGCTGCCCCTGAGCTCCTGGCGGCACCCGACGCCCAGGCCATGCCGGAGCCCTCGGCACTCTTTGAGGACATCAAACAGCGGACAAGGGACCTGAAGCCCGTAACCAGTCCGCGCCGCGGCGCGGCAGCCGCCGTCGGGAAGTGGATTGGCGTGGTCCTGCTGTCCTTGGCTGTGCTGGCGGTTTCGGTCCTGATCCTGGTCCCGCGGGTCACGGGTTCTCAGACCTTTTCAGTATTGACTAGCTCGATGGCGCCGAAGTTGGGGCCGGGAACCTTCCTGGTGATGGCACCGGCGTCGTTCCCTGACCTGAGGACGGGCGATGTAGTGACCTATCAGTTGGCGTCAGGCCGGCCTGATGTTGTCACGCACCGGATCGTCGGGTTCAGCGCTACCCAGCAGGGGGAGCGAACCCTCATTACCAAGGGCGACAACAACAGCGTGGTGGATCCAGCGCCTGTCCGTGAAGTCCAGGTCCGCGGACGCCTCTTCTATGCCGTTCCGTATGCGGGCTACCTCGCCAATGCTTTGGGCAACAGCGACCGAACGCTCTGGATGACAGTGGGCGCCATAGGACTCATCGGCTACGGACTCGGGAATGTCATCAAGGCAATCCGTCGCGGCTTAACAAGGCGACGTCGGAAACAGCATCCAGCGACGGGAGAGCAGCCATGAACAAACCCGCACGGCTTCCCGGGACAGCGCTGGCGATCGGCGCCTTCTGCCTCACCCTTTTACTCGGGCTCGGCACCGCCTCCGCGTTCGGGCTGTGGCAGCAATCCAGCGACGCCACGATAGCTGTCAAGGCTGGAACCTGGGTGCCCACCGTCTCCATCAGCTGCGCCAACGGTCACAGCCAGGGCAGTGTGGTGCTGACGATCACAACCTCCGAGGCCCCACAGTCGCTGACCATCAACGCCAAAAAGAACGGATCCTCCTACGGACCAGCTGAGACCGATCTTGGAGCGGCCAGCACCACGGTAACCGTTACGCCGCTGACCCCTTACATAGTGACCACAGGGACAGGGAACCGCACGGTCACCATTAGGGTTACGGGCGGTTTCGCCACGCCCACCGCGACTGCGGAATGGCCCAACATTAGGATCTTCAGCGCCGGCTCAAGAATCGCTTGCAGCTGAGCTTCGAGCGCACCTCCAGGGTTTAGCGCACCACCACAGTTCGGGGCGCCTGGAATGACAGCAGCCGCAACCATTCCGGCGTCAGCTCTGCGAGCCGAACGTCGGGCAGGCCTGCCGCTGTCTCCTGGAGGACGACGGCGGCCTCCAGCTCTGCGAGTTTGGCACCAAGGCAACGATGGATGCCGGATCCGAATGCCAGGCTGTAAGCGGTCGATCCACCTGCTGCCGAAAGGCCGTGGTTCCCGGTAAGTTCCAGCAGGATTTCGGCTCCTGCCGGGATCCGCTCGCCGTCGAGCACGGTGTCTGTGGCTGCAACCCGGCGCCAGGTAGGAACGGAGGATTCCGTTGCCAGGATGTGCCGCACTGCGGATCGCGCCGAGGCTGCGTCACCGGCCTCCTTCCACGTGACGGGGGCGAGCCCCTCGAGGGACCTGAACAGGGCAGTACTGATGAGTTGTGTGGTGGTTTCCTGGCCCGCGATCAGCAGGAAATATCCGAGCGAGCAGATCTCCGGGACGGTCAGTCCATGGCGGGCGAGGGCGGCAAAGAGGTTGCCGTTACGGGAAGCGCCGTGACGGGAAGCGCCTTCGGGGGATCCGCCGTCAGGAGTTGCGGAGAACTCCAGTACGAGTTCGCGCAGCCAGCCGTAAAACTCCGCCGCGCTGTGCGCCAGCTCGAGCTGCCGCTCCTTGTCAGGCCATCCCCAGAAGAGTTCCAACGAGTCCAGGCTCCACTGTTTCAACGCAGGAAGATCGCGCTCCGGCAGGCCCAGGAGCTCGAGCATGATTTGCGCGGGCGGATTGGCCGCCACCGCCTGCACGAGGTCGACGGTTCCGCCCGACTCAAGCCCTTCCCGGGCCTGTTCGACGGCGGCCCGGGCCAGTTCGCGGATACGAGGTTCGATGCCGGCCACCGTTGCCGGGGTAAAGAATCCGGCGACAACCTTTCGGACACCCGCATGGGAATCGGTGCAGTTGCTGGCCAGCACGGGAGGCAGGGCGAACCGCGCCTTCTGCAGCACTCGAAGCGATGCTCCGGTCAGGGGCGTGGCGGCAACCAAGGCGTTGGCCGGTACGAAATCGCCGGGACGGTGCAGGACGTCGCGCACAGCCGCAGGATCGCGCACCACGACATAGTTAGCCGTCTGTTCGGCGCTCAGCCCGACCATAGGGGAGCCGGGTGCGAAGCTCGTGATTGTACTGATCATTCCGGAAGTCCTTTCAGCCAGGAGCCGGCCGTTTCACGGAAAACGTGGGGCTGTAGTCCGGCGGCGTTCTCGGGGAGGGAACCCAGCAGCGGCGGGCCACTGGCTTTCAGCGCTTGGGATTCCAGCACTGCATGATTGCTGGCTTCGGCGGGACCGGGCTCGTCCGGCCAGGAACCCAGCACGAGTCCCAGCACGCTCAAGTCACGCGCCCCCAAGGCCTCAAGTGTCAGGGCAGTATGATTCAGGGTTCCCAGTCCCGCCCGGGCGACCGTCACGAAGGCGGCGTCGCGGCCAAGGAGCGAGGCAAGCGAGGCCAGCGTCCCGCCGTCGGAATTCAGGGCGACCAGGAGACCGCCCGCTCCTTCTACCAGTACGTGATCATGCCCCGCGGCAAGTTCGCGGATTCGCACGGAATGGTTGGCGATCGGCGGGAGGTTTGTCCCTTGCAAGGCGGCCGCAGCCACCGGGGCAAGGGGAGCTTCGAGCACCATCCCCGCCTCGGCGTGGAGCTCGCCGGCCAGGCGCCGCACTTCTTCGACGTCCGAATCTCCGCCAGCCGCGCCGCTCTGGCACGGCTTATAGACCGCAACGGAACGTCCCCTGCCCTGAAGTGTGACGGCAAGGGCCGCCGTCGTCACTGTTTTTCCGACGCCGGTGTCGGTCCCGGTGACGAAAATGACGGGTGGCAAACTCATAAGTGGTCCTCCAGGATGCGGCGCAGCACGTTGCAGCTGTGGTCGATTTCTGCGGTCGTGAGGGTGGCCCGTGCGGTCAGCCGGAGCCTGGACACTCCGTCCGGTACCGACGGCGGCCGGAAGCACCCGACGCGAACGCCCGCCGAGTGTGCCGCCTGGCTCGCTGAAAGGGCGGCTTCGGCAGACGGCAGCGGGACGGATTGCACGGCGCCTGCAGCGGGCTGGAGTCCGAGCGCCGCGGTGAGGGCCACAGCATTGGCCCGCACCGCCGTCGGACGCCATGGTTCGTCACAGATGATTCGCAGCGCGGCCAGGGCGGCTGCTGCCGAAGTGGGTGCGAGGCCGGTGTCGAATATGAAGCTGCGCGACCGGTTGATGAGGTGCTCGCGCAAGAGGCCCGATCCCATCACGGCTCCGCCCTGGGCGCCCAGGGACTTGGACAGGGTTGCCGTGAGCACCACGTTCGGATGGCCCGCCAGGGGGGTGCCTGCCACTGACCCATGCCCCGTATGCGCCCCTGTCCCTGCGACTCCGAGGCTGTGCGCCTCGTCAATCAGGAGCACGGCGTCATGGTGTTCCGCGACGGCCAGCAGGGAGTTGAGCGGGGCCGCGTCGCCCAGCACGCTGTAGACGGATTCGACGGCGATCAGCGCCCGCGGTTCCTGCCTCCCTGTGAGCAGGTGGCTAAGCCGGTCGACGTCGTTGTGCGGGAAGGTTTCCACCCGGGAGCGGCTGAGCCGGAAGCCGTCCACCAGGGAGGCATGGCAGTGCTCGTCCGCCACCAAGAGGGTTCCAGGGCCGCCCAATGCGGTGATGACGCCCAAGTTGGCCAGATATCCGGAGGAATAGACGAGGGCTGATTCCATGCAGGTCAGCCGTGCCAATTCATGTTCGAGTTCGAGGTGAAGTTCCGTAGTTCCGGCCACCAGCCGGGACGACGTTGCCCCCGTGCCCCAGAGTCGGGCGGCATCGGCTGCAGCTTCGGCCAGGCGCGGGTCCGTGGCGAGGCCCAGGTAGTCATTGCTGGCGAGGTCGACGGCGGGGACGGCGGCTGCTGCAGGGCCGACGGCGGCAGATCGCGCGAGTGGCGTCCTAACCAACCCGCGGCGCTCCCGCACGACGGCCTGCTGTTCCAGCCAGCGGATCATGGAAGTGCTCATGCGGAACCTGCGCGATCATGAACCTCGGCGACGGCAGCCACCATTCCCTCGGCAATGAGGGCAGTCTCGGAGGCTGTGCTGATGTACGGAGGCATTGCGTACACAAGATTCCGGAAAGGGCGCACCCAAACGCCATGCCGGATCGCGGCCTGGGTTACGGCGGGTACGTCGACGGCGTCCCGCAACTCGAGGACACCCACGGCGCCGATTGTGCGGACCTCCTTGACGGCGTCGAGCGCTGCAGCGGGCGTGAGGCCCTTGGCCAAGCCCGTTTCGATCCTGGCTACGTCCTCCCGCCAGGCGCCGCCGTCGAGGATTTTCAGGCTCGCATTGGCCACAGCGCAAGCCAGCGGATTCGCCATGAAGGTGGGGCCATGGAGCAGCGCACCGGCCGGGCCGGAGGAGACCGCGCGTGCCACCTCGCCCGTGCACAGCATGGCCGCGAGCGTCAGGTAACCGCCGGTCAGGGCCTTTCCCACGCACAGGATGTCCGGCACAATTCCCGCATGCTGGGCGGCGAAGAGCTCGCCGGTGCGGCCAAAGCCGGTGGCGATTTCGTCGAGGATCAGGAGCAGCCCGTGCTCGTTGGCGATGTCTCGAAGGATCCGGAGGCATTCGGCTGGGTAGATGAACATCCCTCCGGCGCCCTGGAGGATGGGCTCCGCGATAATCCCGGCGAGCTCGTCCCCGTGCGCCGAGGCAAGGCGAGCGACGTCGTCCTTCCAGCGGGCGATGTCCTCCGGGTTCGCCATGCCCGCGGAAGGCGGACGCGGCGCGAACACGTTGGACGCGAGGAGTCCAGGGAAGGCTGAGTGCATGCCGTCAACGGGATCGCAGACCCCCATCGCGGCGGCCGTGTCGCCGTGATAGCCGCCGCGAATACTCAGGAAGCGCTGCCGCCGGGGCCTGCCGGAGGCCGTCTGGAACTGGACCGCGAGCTTAAGGGCGACCTCCACCGAGACCGATCCGGAGTCGGCGAGGAAAACCCGCTCGAGGCGCGGCTGCCCAGGTTCCGACGGAGCCAGTGCCAGCAGCAGCTCCGCGAGCTCGACGGCGGGCTCGTGCGTGAGTCCGCCAAACATCACATGGCTGAATTGTGCGAGCTGCCTCTTCGCCGCGGCATCAAGGAGCGGATTGCGGTAGCCATGGATGACCGACCACCATGACGACATCGCATCTACAACCTCGTGCCGCTGGCCCGCTTCATCCCGCAGCTGCAGTCGAATCCCTTGGGCGTCCCCCACCTGCCACAAGGGCAGCGAGTCCGACGCCGGCGCGTAGGGGTGCCAGAGGACGGACCGGTCGCGCTGGATGAGGCTCTGTTGGATGGGGCTCGGTTGGATGGGGCTCACGATGCGCTCGCCTTCACGATTGCCCCATGGCGCGAACATTCCGCCTTCCAGCCCAGCGGAGTGACCTGGACTTTCATCCGACGCCGGCACAGCCCGCAGTAGCGCGGCGGCTCAAGCGCCAGGCTCTGCTGGCAGCTACGGTGAGCATCCGACGTCGGACCCTCACCGCCGCAGTGCCCGCAAAAGCCGGCGTCGACGGTGGTTGAGCTTGGGCCCACGACCGCCGGGTTCCCTGGCCGAGCTTGCGAGGTTAGGGAGCGGTTGGGGAGCGAAACCCTGTTCACAGCGTCTTCTGGAGTTCCTTGATGGGCATGTTCAGTTCCACCAAAAGGTTCAGGTCCGACGTCGCGGGCCGACCCAGTGTGGTGAGGTAGTTGCCAACGATGACGGCGTTGATACCGCCGAGCAACCCCTCGCGCGTTCCCATGTCCCCGAGGGTCAGTTCGCGGCCGCCGGCGTAGCGCAGGACCGTGCGGGGCATGGCGAGCCGGAAGGCGACGATGGCCCGGAGCGCGTCTTTGCCGTCCATGATGCCTTGGTTTTCCAAGGGAGTGCCGGGTCGCGGGTTCAGGAAGTTCAGCGGAACTTCGTGCGGTTCCAATGCGGCCAGCTGCACGGCGAGTTCGGCGCGCTGCTCCAAGGTTTCACCCATGCCGATCAAGGCTCCGCAGCACAGCTCCATGCCGGCGGCCTTGACCATATTGCAGGTGTCCAGGCGCTCTTCGTAGCTGTGAGTGGTGACAACCTCGGAGAAGTAGCTGCGCGCTGTTTCGAGGTTGTGGTTGTAGCGGTGGACCCCCCACTCCTTGAGCTGATCAACCTGGCGCTGGCTCAGCATGCCCAGCGAGCAGGCGATGTTGATGTCCACTTCTTCATTGATTCGGTCGATTGCGAACTTGATCTGGTTCATGAGCTTGATGTCCGGGCCCCGGACTGCTGCGACGATGCAGAATTCGGTGGCGCCCGTGGCAGCCGTTTCCTTGGCGGCTTTGACCAGCTCGGGGATGTCGAGCCAGACGCCGCGAACCGGCGAGTCGAACAGGCCGGACTGGCTGCAGAAGTGGCAGTCCTCGGGACAACCGCCTGTCTTGATGGAGATGATGCCTTCCACTTCGACGTCCTCGCCGCAGTGCTTGAGCCGCACTTCGTGGGCTAGCTGCAGGGCGGAGGGAAGGGCGTCATCGGGAAGGCGGAGAATCTCCAGCAGCTGGGCCTCGTTGAGTCCTTCACCGTTTTGGAGGACCTGCTCCCGGGCGGCTTCCAGGATGGGGTGGCTTGTGGCCTTTGGTGGGTGCGCCTGAATCGTCATCGATGCTCCTCTGCACTGCATATTTGGTTTCTCCAGTGGTTCATCCCCGACGGTAATGCGCCGGGAAGGCGCCGATTTTGTGAGATGCCTACAACGCGGAGTGCTCGGGTTTGGTTTTGCTTTCGTTGGAGAAGTTACGCGGCGGAAACAGCGGCGGAACTCGGGCGACAAGTGTGCTGGATAGCGTCGGCCGGGTACCCGCGAAGGAGAGCCTGGAGGACTACACCCTCCGGTTCGCTCCGCGGTCCTACCGTAAGTGGAGTGCGGGTGTCGTTGCGACAAGCGCCTTGGGCGGCATTGCCTATCTTGCTGATTTTTCGATTGGTGCGAATATCGGTATCGCTTACGGGACCATGAATGCCGTGTTCGGGATCCTCGTGGCGGCCGTCGTTATCTTCGCCACCGGATTTCCGCTGGCCTACTATGCGGCCCGCTACAACATTGACCTCGATCTCATCACTCGGGGCTCCGGCTTCGGCTACTACGGTTCGATGGTCACCAATGTCATCTTCGCGACCTTCACGTTCATTTTCTTCGCGCTGGAGGGCTCAATCATGGCGCAGGGCCTCGAGCTGGGTTTGGGTATTCCGCAATGGCTGGGCTATGCGGCGTCTACCGTAATCATCATTCCGCTGGTTATTTATGGCATGAAGACATTGGCCACGTTGCAGGTGTGGACCACGCCGCTCTGGCTGCTCCTGATGGTGGTGCCGCTGGGATACCTGCTGGTCTCGCACCCGGAGAGCATCGATTCCTTCTTCGCCTACCAGGGGAAATCCGGCGTGGAGGGGACCAACCTGGCCTCCGTCATGCTTGCTGCCGGGGTGTGCCTGTCGCTCATGGCGCAGATTGCCGAGCAGATCGACTACCTTCGCTTCATGCCGCCGCGGACGGCCGAGAATAAGGGGGCTTGGTGGCGTGCAGTGATTCTGGCGGGTCCAGGCTGGGTGATCTTTGGGGCGATCAAACAGATTGTCGGCCTGTTTATTGCCATTTACCTGATCGCGACGCTCGATCCGGCCGCTTCCGTCCACGCCAATGAGCCGGTCCACCAGTTCCTGGGCGTCTACCAGGAGATGATGCCGGCGTGGCTCGCGATGACCCTGGCCGTAGTACTGGTGGTCATTTCACAGATCAAGATCAACGTCACCAATGCCTACTCGGGTTCGCTCGCCTGGACCAACAGCTTCACCCGCATCACCAAGACGTATCCCGGGCGCATGGTGTTTGTTGTGGTCAACCTGGTCATTGCGCTGGTTTTGATGGAAGCGAACATGTTCGAATTCCTCAGTACCGTTCTTGGCTTCTACGCCAACTGCGCGATGGCCTGGGTTGTCACGGTGGCGTCCGACATCGCTATCAATAAGTACCTCCTGAAGATTTCGCCGAAAGTCCCGGAATTCCGCCGCGGCATGCTGTACGCCGTCAACCCCGTCGGCTTTGTCTCGATGCTTGTCTCCGCAGGCGTTTCCATCGCCGTGTTCTTCGGGGCCCTTGGTCCCGCGGTCCAGCCTTATTCGCCGATCTTCGCCGTGGCGCTGGCCTTGGTCCTGCCGCCTGTCCTGGCGCTGCTCACTCGCGGGCGGTTCTACCTACGGCGCAGCGACGACGGCATCGAATTGCCCATGTTCGACGCCGACGGGAACCCCAGCGACAGCAAACTCCTGTGCCACGTGACGGGTTTCGAGTTCGAGCGACCGGACATGCTTCGCTCGGCTCAGGACGGGCCCGACGGCGAGCCGCAGTACATCTCGTCGCTCGCCCTGTCGACGGACAAGACGGGGGAGTTGGTGCTGCCGGCGCAGAACTATGGTTCAGTGCGCTGAAATAATCTTCAGAAATGGGGTCTATTCCCCGGAAATGGGGGTCTGTGGAGTTTTCTGTAGGCCCCCACTTTCTTGTTCGTGGTAATTGCCGCGTTTCTGTTTTATGAGTGGGCAGCATTTGGCGGGTGAGTCCTTGACTTTGGTCTGGGGAATTTGGGTGGTAGAACCGGTTTGGTAGGGGGCTGTGGATAACTCTGAGCATGGAGTTGCAACCTCGACTACCCTTTGAGGATCTCGTCTTGACCAACTATCGGGGGATAAGCTGCCCATGACTTTTCGTTTGTTGTCTTCTGGCCCCTTGCGCGTTGGTCTGGTCTCCGGGCTTGCGGTGGTCGGGCTGGTATTGAGTGGGTGCGCTGGCAGCGACCCCCAACGTGGGGGCACACCGAGTGCGAGTGTTTCTGAAACCTCCAGCGCTACGCCCACACCGACGCCTACACCCAGTTCCGTCTACAAACCGGCCGACGCAAAAGGCAGGGCAGAGAATGTGCCGGTGCCGGTGTTGCCGGAGGAGGCGAAGTCGGAGACGAAGGAAGGGCTGCAGGCGTTCGCGAGGTATTGGTACTCGACGCTTAGCTATGCATACGAGACAGGCGACATGGCCCCGATGCAATCAATTTCCAGTTCGACGTGTGCCAGCTGCACAAAAATAAAGGCGGAAGTCGAGGAATGGAATAGAGAAGGTCGATGGATGGCGGGCGGCAAAATGGTCGTTCAAGCTGTCGAATCAAACTTTACGGAGACAGCTCCGTCTGAATACCAAGTGATTGTTCAGGCCTATCAGGAAACGATTGATTTTTATCTTCCCGGTGGGAACCTGAAGGGATCACTGCCACGTCAGCCTGCAATCGGAGACATTATGATTGCGGTTCACAACGGCTCAGTTTGGCAGGCTAATAGGATTGAACACTTGGTCAACCAATGAGAGCCCCAATTCGGGTAATGGCTCTCCTCTTCGCCCTTGGTCTCACCGTGGAGTCTTCTATTTTCGCAGTTGGAGCCCATGCGGACGAGACACCGAATATCGGCTCAGGGTGGAGCGGGGGCGGAGCCACGATCGAGGGATGGACGCAGCTTCCTGGAAGCGGGGTTTGGACGGACCTTGCGATTGGCGGGGTCGAAGACCCCTATCGGTATCAGTACAAACACGTTTGTCGTCAAGATCCAATACAAGATGGGTCGAATTGTGCCCATCAGGACCTTCCGTGCACGGATGGTCCTGATGGTCGGACTGTCAACTGGTACAGATCCCTAAAGTTGCTTTCGAATCCAGCATGGGATTTTTTCGCTGGCCCTTCGTGTGTTTACAGCGAAGAACCTGTCAATGTTCTTGACCAAATTGCGGCCCGGATCCTTAACGACTTCCGTCAGCTCCCCATCATCCCTGGTCGAGTCGTAGGGCAGCCCAGCCCCCACACCCTATTGGGCGCAGAAACCAACTTCTTCGCCGAAGCAACGGAACAACAATTTGACGTCACGATCCTGACGCAGAGAGTGCACATCGTAGCCACGCCTGTCGCATACACCTGGAGTTACGGGGACGGGGTCGCCATCGGACCCCAAGGCTCAGCCGGCGGTTCCTTGCCTGAGGACCGCTGGGGTGAGAAGACCAGAACCAGCCACGTGTACACCCAAACCGGTGATTTCAACGTTGTCCTGACAACTCATTTCCGAGGAACATACTCGGTGAACGGAGGGCCGCCACTGCCGATTCCGGGTCAGGGAGAGTTCTCATCGGCACCCCTGACCACTAGCGTGTGGCGTTCGATCACGAGGCATTACGCGGACAACTGCCTTGAAAATCCCCAAGGCGATGGCTGCCCAGGAGCGAACTAGTCCATGAGCACCAGCCAGATGGCATCCAGCTAGTGGGTACGCTCCGCTCGTCGGCTGCTCGGAGTCAGGATCATGTGCTCCAGTTTCGGCAGGGCTTCCTGGAGCCGGTGTTCGGCATCCTGCAGGATCTGCTCCGCCGCGGACAATCCGACGTCGGACACAACTAGCGTCGCCGCTCCCTGGAGGCGGTGCCCGACCCACCTCAACTGCAGCCGCGAAACGGCCAGCACGCCCGGCGTTTTCTCCAGGGCTTTGTGGGCCTGAGTGAGAAGTTCCGGCTCGATGCCGTCCATCAAACGACGCCCGATGCTGCGGATGGTCCCCCACAAGAGGACAAAAATGGCCACCGAGATGAGCAGCCCGACGATCGGGTCAGCCAGGGGGAAGCCGAGCATGACGCCACCGGCGCCGAGGACGACGGCCAGCGAGGTGAATCCGTCCATTCGTGCATGAACACCATCGGCCACCATCGCTGCCGAACCAATGCGACGACCAACCTTGATGCGGTAGATCGCCACGGCTTCATTACCGGCAAAGCCGATCACTCCGGCAGCCATAACCCACCCCAGGTTCTGCAGTGCCTGCGGGTGGATCAAGCGGTCAACTGACTGCCAGCCTGCGACGACCGCCGAGAGCGCGACGACGGCGACAATGAAGAGTCCTGCCAAGTCCTCCGCCCTGCCGAAACCGTAGGTGTAGCGGCGGGTAGCGGCCCGTCTGCCCAGGATGAATGCGATCCATAAAGGAACAGCGGTCAGGGCATCAGAAAAGTTGTGGATTGTGTCCGCCAACAAAGCTACGGAGCCGCTGACCATTACGACCAGGCATTGCAGCACAGTCGTTCCCATCAGTATGAAGAGGCTGATCTTCAGGGCGCGAATACCCTCAGTGCTTGCCTCCATCGCATCGTCGATGGAGTCTGCCGCGTCATGGGTATGCGGAACGAACAGCTCCATGAGCCAGCCTCTCAACCCAGAGGCATGCTGGTAGGAGCCGTGGTCGTGATCGTGGTGATCATGATCGCCGTCGTGATCGTGGTCATCATGCGTGTGGTGCCCGACCGTCGGGTGGCTGTTGGTATTCTGCCGCTCGTTCATGAGGCCGCCGTGCCCCTGCGGTGGTGGGAGGGCTGTCCGCCGAGGGCGTGTTCCGCCTGGAAAATAGCGTCTGCCACGAGCTGGCGAGCATGCTCGTTTTCCAACCTATACAGGACCTTTGTACCGTCCTGCCGGGTCGAAACCATCCGTGCCAGGCGCATCTTCGCCAAGTGCTGTGAAACCGCCGCTGGCGATTTCCCGACTACATCGGCGAGGGCACCCACCGCCATTTCACCGCCACGTAGGGCCAGGATAATTCGAACTCGTGTTGCATCGGCAAGCATGGCGAAGACCTCGACAGCGAGTTCCACATATTGGCTGTCGACATCCAACGAGCATGATCGCTTATATGCATTCATGCGCAGATTCTTTCACAAGTCTGGAATTCCTGCTTCCTACTTGTGATCCCTCTCTCAACCGGAATAGTTGCACACGCGCTGCAGTTGCCAAGCATGAATCCATTCCGCTTTGAAAGGTATGCGCATGCTGTTTTCCCCTTTGGCTCTCGGTGAGCTCGAACTGCCCAACCGCCTGGTAATGGCGCCCCTCACCCGCGTGCGCTCCGGCAAGGAAGGTGTGCCCGGCCCCCTGGTCGTGGAGCATTACCGTCAGCGGGCCTCCTTGGGCCTGATCGTCAGCGAGGGCATCTACCCGGCGCCGGCAGGACGTTCCTACCCGGGCCAGCCCGGACTCGTTACACCTGAACAGGTCGAAGGCTGGTCCAAGGTGACTGCCGCCGTCCGCGCTGAGGGCGGCCGGATGTTTGCCCAGATCATGCATGGCGGACGCGTGTCCCATCCGGACATTACTGGGGGACACGAGATCGTTGCTCCCAGTGCCGTCGCAATTGATGGAGAAGTCCACACTGAAATCGGCAAGAGGGCCTATCCGGTGCCGCGGGAGCTGGGCAGTGATGAGCTTCCCGCTGTTATCCAGGAAATTGTCGCGGCATCTCAGAATGCGATTGAGGCAGGATTCGACGGCGTTGAGCTGCACTCGGCCAACGGTTACCTTCTAAACGAATTCCTCGCGCCCAATGCGAACATTCGCACGGACAGCTACGGTGGTTCGCCCGAAAACCGAGCCCGCTTCGTCATCGAAACCGTCAATGCAGTTGTGGCCGCCTTGGGTGCCAACCGGGTCGGCATCCGCATCTCGCCCGAGCACAACGTCCAGGGCATCGCCGAAACCGACGCGGCCGACGTCCGCGCCACCTACGAGGTACTGGTGGACTCCATCGCCCCGCTCAACCTCGCCTACCTCAGCATCCTTCATCACGAACCGGCTGGTGAACTGGTGCAGAACCTGCGCGAGCGGTTCCGGGGTACCTTCCTCGTCAACACCGGCTTCGGCGTGATCACGTCCAGGGATGAGGCCTTTGCCCTCGTCGCTGACGGACACGCCGATGCCGTCGTCGTCGGCCGTCCTGCCATCGCCAACCCGGACCTGGCTCGCCGCTGGCGTGAAGGGTTGCCTCTCAACGAGCCCGACGCGAGCACGTTCTACGGCCAGGGCGCGAAGGGTTACACGGACTACCCGTTCTACGAAGAAACCCTGAGCTAACGAACCCCATCTAGGTCGCAGTTGTTGTCGTTATCGGCTCCGATGACGACAACAACTGCTAGCCAGTTTGGGACATCAGCGAGCGATGCAGGCCTCGCCCTAGCTTCCGATCAGCCTGGATTCGCTTGAGGTTCGAGCGTTCTGGCACAGCCCCACGAACCCGCCCAGATGTTCCAGCCCTTCAGGGTGAGTGGGGAGGTAGTTGGTCAGCTCCGGTGACCGAACGATGACGGCCCGCCACTGTCCACGCGACACCGCCACATTCACGCGGTTGCGTGATAGCAGGAATTCCATGCCGCGGGGGACCTCCCGCGCTGCGGAAGCAGCCATGGACACAATAACGATCGGGGCTTCCTGGCCTTGGAACTTGTCCACCGTGCCCACCCTGACGCGGCCAAACCCCGCTTGCCTCAGCTCGCGTTGGATGAGCTGGACCTGGGCGTTGTAGGCCGCGACTACCAGGATGTCCGCCGCGTCGAGGGGCCGCGGTACTGGGGATTCCTTGGGATCCAGCCACGGAAGTCCGAGGTGCGTCTGGACCTGCCGAACCACCTCTGCGGCTTCTTCGACTGATTGCGTGGAGTTTCCGCTGTGGGAAACGTAGACACATTCGACTCCCGCCGGTGCTCCCTCCAGTTGGCGCGTCGTCGCAATAGGGGCGGAGTGCAGGCGGCCGTCGTAGGACAGATCGGAGACGGCTTCGCAGAGGTCCGGGTGCATCCGCCAGGACGTTGCCAGGAAGTAGCCAAGCTCCGGCGGGAGGGTGTGATGCCCATCCGCCAGCCATCCGAGCGCGGATTCGTCAACCGGCTCCGGATGGGTTCCCTGGGTGACCTGCGGAAGTTGCTGCGGGTCGCCGAGCAGCAGCAGCCTCTTAGTGGAGCGGCTTACGGCAAGTGTGTTAGCCAGCGAGAACTGGCCCGCCTCATCTATGACCAGCAGGTCGAACGTGCCGGGAGGAATAGATCGGCCGGTCATCGTCCAGGCGGTTCCGCCGATGAGGCCACCGCCGGACGATCCCAGCAGCCGGTCGACGTCTTCCTTGGCGCAGGAAGTCCAGGGCAGGGGATCCTCGTGCTTCACTTCCTTGGCAACCAGGGCCGGGTCGAGGCCCGCTTTTTCCACGGCGGCGCACAGGAAGTGTTCAATGACGGCGTGCGACTGGGCCACCACGCCCACTTTCCAGCCGCGTTCCACCAGCCTCGCAATGACCTGTGAGCCAACGTAGGTCTTCCCGGTTCCGGGCGGGCCCTGCACTGCGAGGTAGGAGTGGTCAAGGTCCATGACGGCGGCAGTTATCGCGTCCTGGTAGGCGCTCGGTCCGGACTCGACTCGCGGGAGCCCGGCAAGGCTGCGTAGCCGGGGCGGCCGGCGTCGCAGGAGGTCCAGGCCGGGATAATCCGGCCAGGACGGCAGCGTTTCCCGGACCTTGACCGCGAGCTCCGCGAGGGCTGCCTTTAGCGCGTCTGTCGCGACCGGGGCGTCAGGAGTCAAGGCCATGGGCAGCTGGGTAAACGGTGAAGCGTTCCGGGGCAATCGTTCGGAAACAAGCAGGATGTCAGTCACGCTGTCATGCACGGCGGCGCCCCCGCCAGCGCTGATCGCGGCAGCGCTGATCTCGTCGGCAGTGTCGCCGATACTTAGGATTTCAGTCCCGGAACCCCCCGACCTGCCCAAGGCACTGACCTGTTTTCCGTCCATGGCCTCCGGCAGGGGAGGAGCGTACATGCGGAAGTATGTCTTCCCTGGGGCGAAACCCGAGCCGTCGGCCGCCCTGCCGAAGAGGCGAAGGGTCCGGGTCGGGTTGCTGCGAGGAGTGGGCTTCGCCCAGTCCCGGACCACTTCGCCGAGTTCCACGATGAAGCAGTCCCTAGCGTGCTCCCATTCGGAAACGGGTTTGTCCAAGCGGTCGAAGTGCCCCCACCAGAACTGTTTGTCCTCGCGGCGGTGATAGCCCACGGCAGCTGCCACCATGGACACCGCCCGTCCGTCAGGCCGGGCACGCTCCTCCAGGGAGAGCCCCTCCACATAGTCCAGCAGGGCGGTCTCTTCAGGCGCGGCCTCGTACTTCTCCGGCTCCGTTTCCGGATGCTCGGGCCTGGCCTGCCCCACTTCCCCGGGCTCGATGGAACGTTCGGCTGCGAGCTTCAGCAGCCAGTTGCGCAGTTCCAGGGTGGAGAGGCAGTCGTACTCGTTGTAGTCGGAAATCCCGGCAAGGATGGCCGCCGCGTCGTCGGTCTTTCCGGAGTCCCGGGCAGAGCAGTAGTTGGCGTAGGCCACGACCGAAGCGCCAGCGTCCTTCACGTCCCCTGACCGCAGGTGCTCGCCCATGTACAGGGGTTCGAGTTTCTTGATGCTGTAGGAGTTTTCCGAGATGCGGATGCTGTGCCGGACGGTGTCATAAAGATCCACGAGCACCCCGTCGCGCAGCAGGTTGTCCACTGCCACCTCCCCGACTGTATGCAGCACGGAGAGGTTGCGGAGAGCCGTCTTTTCGTACGCCGCGTAGTGGTAGATGTGCATGTTCGGGAACTTGCGCCGCCGCTCGGCTACGTAGTCGAGGAAGTCGATGAAGGCCTGGCGTTCCTCCTTCCGGTCATGCGCCCAGAACGGTTTGAACACCGGCTTCTCATCCTTGCTCAGAGGATTCTCGACCACACCGAACAGGTACTCCAGGCCCCAGCGTCCCGTCACGGGGTCCTGCCACAAGGGATCTCCCTCGAAATCGAAGAAGATGTCTCCCGCATCCGGCCGGGGGAGCCTGGCCAGGGAATTGGATTCCAGGATGCGGTAAGCAAGAGTCTTCCGCTCGCCGGCCTTGTCCGTGTAGCTCACGCTTCCGTCCGGAACTCCGACGCCCGTTTGCAGCCGGGCCTGTTCGCGTAGTCGCCGCAGCACAGAATCGCCGGCATCGGGCAGATCTGCGAGGGCATCGATAGTGGTGATCCCGTCCTCGATGAGTTTCTTGCGCCGCGAGAGCCTCATGCCAGCCACCATCAGAAGATCCCGGTTCAGGGTGACTTGCTCTTTGCAGTAGTCGCACCGACCACAGGCTGTAATTCCCGGCGCACCCCAGCGGACGGGTTCTGAGCCGGAGCGGTGTGCCTGTGTGAGGTCGAGGAAGCGGCTGCGGCGTTCGCGGAAGACCGGGAGGACGTCGGCCAGCCGATGGTCGCTATGGACGTACTCGAAACCCGCTTGGCTTCCCTCAGGACCATCTTGCCGCGGTAGCGTCGCTCCCAAAACCAGCGTCAATTGAGGTGCCGGCTGGATCCCGGCCTTCAGGAGCTGGTCCGCGTAGGCTGCGAGCTGCAACAGGGCTGTGACCTTGGCGTGCCGGGCCAGCTTCGTGTCGTACACCGCGTAGACCCGCTCAGACTGCTTAACCAGGAAGTCCGAGCGGCCGTGGAACTGTCCGTCAAAGAACGCCGCCTGGAACACCACATCGGCCCCGGATTCCAGCGCAGCCAGGGACTCCGCATGCTTGGCGATGAGGGAAGCCCGGCTGGTTGCGTCTCCCGGAAGGACCTCGTAAACGCCTTTGCCGGCAGCCGGATCCCACCAGCCAAAGTCGGCCACGAACCGGTCCAGGACCCTGTGCTCGTGGACATCGCCCAATGTGGCCGTGCGCTGGAGCATCTCGTCCTCGGGGAACTCCGCCTTGGGCAAGCGGCCCAGTTTCTCGTCGAGTTTGCGAAGCAACTGGTACTCACACTGGGCGGCAATCACGAGGTCGCTGGCGGAATACACCAGGTCCTGCGGCTGCCCTGGAACTTCCGCATCGAGAAAGAACATTGTGCCCCCAAAGGACGGTTGAGCTATTGGGGAAAAGCTATCAGGGGCCACTGACAAAATAAGCTGGCCAACCCCGGCCCGCGGGGTATTCTGGCCCCACAACCTTAACGGCTACGTCCCTAATGCCCCAGGCCCGGGAGGCACCGCGAATGACAGAAACCGTAGACCACTCCTTCGAAGCCGCCTTTCATGCCGCACAGCAGAGCCTGCGAGAGGGCGGCATTCCCATTGGAGCCGCCCTCGCGAGGGGCGGCGAGGTTATCGCGAGCGGCCACAATGAGCGGGTCCAGCACGGAGATCCCATCGCCCATGGGGAGATGGCGGCCCTGCGGGCAGCGGGTCGCCAGAAGACCTACCGGGACATCACCCTGTACACAACCCTTGCTCCCTGCGCCATGTGCAGCGGCACCATTCTGCAGTTCAAGATTCCCCGCGTCGTCGTGGGGGAGGACGTGACGTTTCCGGGCGAACTGGAGTTTCTGCGCTCACGCGGCGTGGACGTCGTCGTACTTAATGACCGGCGCTGCATAGACATGATGACGGAATTCCAGCGCGACCACCCCGAACTTTGGGCGGAAGATATCGCGGAACAGTAGGCCCTGAGGCGGCCCTTCCGGGGCCTAGCCAGAGCATTTGTCCCGGCGTAGGCTGGCACCATCGGCGCAGAGCCGAAGGCCCCTGTGTCGGTACCCCAATCGATAAAGGAGGACTGATGAGCGTAGTACGTGAATTCATGACCACCAACGCCCAGTGCGTCAAGGAAGATCAGACACTGCAGGATGCTGCTGTGATGATGCGTGACCTTGACTGTGGGTCGCTGCCCATTTGCGGCAACGACGGAAAACTGCATGGCTTCATCACCGACCGCGACATCGTACTTAAGTGCATTGCCGAAGGCCGTGAAGCCAGGGATATGAGGGCCAGCGAACTGGCACAAGGTACACCCCATTGGATCGATGCTGACGCAAATGTTGACGAAGCCATCGAAATGATGGAGAGGTACCAGATCAGGCGCCTGCCTGTCATCAGTGACCACAAGCTGGTGGGCATCATCAGCCAGGGCGACATTGCGCGGAACTACTCGGAGACGCGTGTTGGCGAACTGGTAGAACACATTTCTGCCAAGAAACCGATGCAGCACAGCTAGCCAATCGGTTTATCCCACCAAGCGCCGCGGAGCTGGCTCCGAGGCGCTTGTCTTTGTCCGGCCCTTTGAACGCCAGCGCCGTACCTAGCCTTGAACGCCAGCGCCGTCCTACAGGAACGCCTCCCGTCCCGTACCCTCGCGCAGCACCAGCTCACCGTTTTCGATCGAGACCAGGAGGCTCTTCGGCTTTCCGTGCAGCTTCATGCTCGCGCTGAGTTTGCGGCTGGGAACCTCGACGCCGATCGTCGCGCCTTTCGCAGGCAGCTCCACAGAGACTTCCTCTGCCATGCCGAGCAGCATGCGGGTGGTCACGTCCCTGTCCCGCCGGGCCTCCTTGCCGTTCACTGTGAGGGCGACCTCATCGGCGTCGAAACCCTCCTGGAGAATGACGAGCAGTTCCTGCATCATGCGCCCCTTAATTCAGCGGAAGGCCGGCTTGGGTGAGCAGAAGCCGACGGCGGGTTCCCTCCCACTACAGCACCGGGGGCAGGGGTTGTCGAGATGGAGGGCGTATGCGGCGATCCCTCCATGCTTAGGGCACAATGTCATGCGTGAACCAACAGACGCCCCGCCCGTCCACAGCCGCATCAGCCTCGTCCTCAGCCATAAACCCTGAGTCCTCGATCCACGCGGCGATCGCCCAGGAATTGGGCGTCAAGCCCTGGCAGGTCAAGGCGGCTGTTGAACTGCTCGACGGCGGGTCAACCGTCCCGTTCATCGCCCGGTATCGCAAGGAAGTCACGGGGACGCTCGATGACACCCAGCTGCGTGAACTCGAGGAGCGGCTGCGGTACCTGCGGGAGCTGGAAGACCGCCGTCGGACGGTTTTGGAGGCGATTGCCGCGCAGGGGCAGCTGACCCCGGAGCTTGAGGCCGCTGTCCTGGGCGCCGATACCAAAGCCCGGCTCGAGGACATTTACCTGCCGTTCAAATCCAAGCGACGGACCAAGGCCCAGATCGCCCGGGAAGCCGGGCTCGAGCCGCTCGCAGATGCACTGCTTGCCAATCCGCAGCTGGACCCCGAACGGGAGGCCGCCAAATACCTCAACCCGGAGCATTCAATCGAGGACGCAACCGCCGCGCTCGCCTGGGCCCGTGCCATCCTTGTGGAGCGAGTCGCCCTGGACGCCGATCTAGCCGAGACGCTGCGTGAGCGGCTGTGGACCCAGGGGCGGATGGTTTCCCGGGTCAAGAAGGGCATGGAAACCGAGGGGCAGAAGTTCAAGGACTACTTCGAGTTCTCGCAGGCGCCGTCAGGCATGCCCAGTCACCGGGTCCTGGCCCTGTTGCGGGGCGAGAAGGACGGCGTGCTGGAGCTGGACCTCGCCGAGGCGGAGCCTGCCGACGACGACGCCCTCGCCGCCGCCCGCGCCCGGTACGAAGCAGCCGTGGCGCAGGCTTTGGGAGTAGCGGGTGGCCTCGGGGTTGCGGACCGCAGGCCGGCAGATACCTGGCTGTATCAGACGGCACAGATCGCCTGGCGCGGGCGGATCCTGGACCGACTCACCAGCGACTTGCGCGGACGAATGTTCGCCGACGCCGAGGACGAGGCCGTCCGCGTCTTTGCGGCGAACCTCCGGGACGTGCTGCTCGCAGCGCCTGCGGGAAACCGGGCGACCCTGGGCCTGGACCCGGGGCTGCGAACAGGCGTCAAGGTCGCCGTGGTGGACGGAACCGGTAAAGTGGTGGCAACGGACACCGTTTACCCGCATGCCCCCGCCAGGAAATGGGACGAAGCCTTGGCGACCCTCGGGCGCCTGGCGCGTCAGCACGCCGTCGAACTCGTGGCCATCGGCAACGGCACCGCCTCGCGGGAGACCGACAAGCTTGCCGGGGAACTGATCAAGTCCCTCAAGGCGGCGGGCGGGCCGTCCCTGCAGAAGCTCGTGGTTTCCGAAGCCGGCGCGTCTGTATATTCCGCTTCGGCCCTGGCCGCCGCGGAACTGCCCGGCATGGACGTCTCGCTGCGGGGAGCGGTGTCCATCGCCCGGCGGCTGCAGGATCCCCTGGCCGAACTGGTGAAGATCGAGCCGAAGTCAATCGGCGTCGGGCAGTACCAGCATGACGTCACCGCTTCCAAGCTGGACCGCAGCCTGGACGCCGTGGTCGAGGACTGCGTCAACGCCGTGGGCGTGGACGTCAACACCGCCTCGCCGGCGCTGCTTAGCCGCGTGGCCGGCGTCGGGCCGCTGCTCAGCGAGAACATCGTGGCGTTCCGGAATGAGAATGGACCCTTTGCCAAGCGGGCCGAATTGAAGAAGGTGCCGCGGCTGGGGGCCAAGGCGTTCGAACAGTGCGCCGGCTTCCTGCGGATTACCGGGGGAGCGGAGCCATTGGATGCGTCCAGCGTGCACCCCGAGGCTTATTCGGTGGCGCGGAAGATCCTTTCCGCCGCCGCGGGAGGGTCGACGTCGGCCTTGAATCCCCAGGACTTCGTGGACGGAACGTTCGGGCTTCCGACCGTCCGGGACATCATGTCCGAGCTGGAGAAGCCGGGCCGCGACCCGCGGCCTGCGTTCAAGGCGGCCTCCTTCTCAGAGGGCATCGAGAAGATCTCTGACCTCAAGCTCGGCATGATCCTGGAAGGTACTGTCACCAACGTTGCCGCGTTCGGCGCGTTCGTCGACGTCGGCGTGCACCAGGACGGGCTGGTCCACGTCTCTGCCATGTCCAACCGCTTCGTCTCGGATCCGCGGGAAATCGTGAAGTCCGGTCAGGTGGTCCGGGTGAAGGTGATTGAGGCTGATCCGGAGCGCAAACGCATTTCCCTGACGTTGAGGCTCGACGACGAAGCCGGCGTCGGTGGCGGTACGGGTGGGGCTCGGGGTGCTGGGGGCCGGGCTCCGGGCGGTGCTGGTGGTGGTCAGGCTGGTGCTGGTCAGCGCGACGGCCGCGACCGCGGAGAGCGCCGCGACCGAGGCGGCAACGATCGGTCCGGCGGTAAGCAAGCCGCCCGGAAACCTGCGCCCGCTCCCGCGGACACCGCCATGGCTGAGGCGCTGCGGAAGGCCGGCCTCGGGAAGTAAGTGCAACGCGAGGTCACTTAGCGCCCATTAGAAGGCCCAACATGGGCCCTAACTGACCCCGTGTTGCATTAAGGGCCGGGGTTTCGATCGTGACGGCTTTCTGCAAGGGTGGTGCCATGTCTTATTTCCTTGAGTACACGATCCCCGCAGCTCCCGGCGACGCTGAATTCGAGTTCCCCTATGATGAGATCCGTGTTGGCGAAACGATCCCATTGACCGAGACAAACGCCCCGCGAGTGCATACGCCTGAACTTTCCGCACGCACGCGCATTGAAGGTGCCACGGTGCCCGAGGCCAAGCGGGAAGCCGAGGAGCTCATCCTGCACAGCCGCGCGGATGCCGGCTCGCTGTACTACGACCCCTCCAACTCGCTAAACGCCGGGGTTGGAGCGTTGGTATCGATCTTTACGGAGGGCAAGGGCTGGGCGGACGTGCCGGTTTCTTCCTGAAGCGGTTCGCCCTGAGTGACCTTCCGGTCGAACGGCTCTAACGCCAGGATGTCGGTTAAGGATGCCGCTGCCCTTTGCCGGCGAGGATCGCCCGGTAGCCCGTTCTGAAATCCGGATAGTCGAACTCGAAGCCCGTGGATTGCAGCAGCGCGTTGCTGCAGCGTTTGTCGCCGCCGCGGGCCACGGGCACTGGTCCTACCGGAGGCTCGGGATAGCCCATCTCGGCCGCCAGGAATTTCAGGACCTCGCCCAGGTCCACGGGCTCGTCGTCCACCCCGATGTAGGTGCCCTCCGGCTCGTCGGCCATAGTGGTGAGGCGGACGATCGCAGCGGCGGCATCGTCACGGTGAATGCGGTTCGTGAAGCGAGGTTCTTCCGGAATCATGGCGGTTCCCTGCTTCACCTGGTCGATCAGCCGCTTGCGCCCAGGCCCATAGATCCCGGCCAGTCGGAGGGCGATCGTGGTCGTCGTCGAATGCTCATACCGGCTCCGGAGAAGTTCTTCGGCCTCGAGGAGGATGCGTCCCGAGAACGACGGCGGTTCAGTAGGTGTCCGCTCGTCCACCACACCGCCGTCGGCATTTCCGTAGACGGCGGTGGAGCTGACGAACAGTACCCGCCGCGGCGTCACTCCCTCGCGCTCCAGCGCATCGAGCACATTGCGGAGGCCATCCACATAGGCGCTCCGGTAGGCGGCCTCGGTTGCCTCACTCGCGGCGACGGCGACGACGACGATCGCCACCTCGGGCGGTACCGGCGGCAGTTCCCGCGTGAGATCCGCAGCAACGCCGTCGATAGCCGATGGCAGTTTCTCCGGGGTACGCCGCCAGCCAATGACCCGATGTCCTGCGGTGGCAAAGCGGAGTCCCGCCTCGGTTCCAAGGTCGCCGCAGCCGGCGATGAGCACAGTCATGCTGCCAGTCTGCCAGTTGAGACTTAGGGTGCGGGAATCGGCTTGGGTGGCGGGAACAACCGGCTAGGGTGCGGGAACGGGAAAGAACAGCCGAGGGTCCTGGAGGAGGGCGGGGTAGGTAAACGCGGAACGATCGAGGATTTCGTCGAGCCGCCAGCGATAGCTTGGTGCGGAGTCGCCGTCCTGAATCCTCCCCACGGCGAACCGTCGGCCGCCTTCCAAGGGGATGGCGACGTCGTCGCCCGGCTGCATCGCAATGAAGGCGTCGAGTTGGCGGCGGTATTTAGGGGAGGCTGCGAGGCGCGGCTGTGGCAGCGAGATGGTTTGCAGGGAATTGTCCGGGAGGGAATCATCCGGGTCGGCGATATCCGCCCGCAGGATCCAGAGCCTTGGCTCGGGCGGGTCTTCCGGGAGGAGGACATGTTCCGGCTCCGGCCACACATACTCCAGGTTTGCAGGTGTTCCGGGGAAGAGATCCTTGTAGAAGTCGGGTGATTTGCTGATGAGCCTGGAGCGATGCCTCAGGTGGAAATCGGGATCACCCAGCCACGGCGGGACCGGCACCTGGTCTGGGTCTCGGGCCCCGACGTCGGGAGCGAACTCCAGGATGTTGGCTCGAGTGGAATCGGAACCCCCACGCTGAACCCATTCATCCACCATGGCAAGTCCATAGCGGGTCAGGGCGGGGACGTAGCCCATCCACATTCGAGTCGCAGGGTGGGACCGCCAACCGTAGTCCGGGATGACCAATGCCCGCAGGATCTGCAGCGTCTCGACTCGCTGCTTGCCCAGTCTGCTGGGGTCGAGCGCGGCCGCGCTTTGGCGAAAGTCGGCGTACGGGAGGAACGTCTGCACCCACCCAGTCTTAGGGGTTGAGGGAGAAGGACCAAGTTGAAAGGGGCCTTGGTTCTCAATTGCCGGACAGGCAAATGACCGCATAGTGAGACAGTGGAGACGTGGGGTTTGCGCAACCACTAAGGTAGCCGAACACCTTTCGTGTCATCCGGTCTGGTTCGAGGGTCAAAGGCGCCCCTCGTCCCGGGTCTGATGTACCAGCCTAATACCGGAGTTATCCCATGTCCAAGATCCATCTGCCCAAAATGTCCGTTCCGCATGGCCTGCTGCCCAAGTACGGCAGGATGCTAGGCCCCGAGGCAAACGGCATCCTGGTCCTGGACGAATTCACCCTGGACCCTGCTGCGGCAAAGGCAGAACAACATGGAATCAAGGCGGCATTGGCATCCGCTGCCCTGACAATGCGCCGGCTTGTGGCACTTCGGCTGTTCATCGCAATCGTTGCCATCGCCAATCTGCCGATGTTCCTGCTGAACAGTGGCTGGTTCGTCTATGTGATCTCGCTGGCAGTCGTGATCGGCGTCCACGTCTCCGTCTCATGGCTGAACCGGCACGAGATCCGGGTCAAGGAACGCTGGCTGAAGGAACTCATGCGGCACCGGGACCACAGCGTAAACTACCGGCGCCTGCGCGACAGCGTGAAGTTCGTCATCGATGCCCCTGCCCGCATCAATGAGCACCTCTACCTCGAACTCCTTCATGCCAAGCGAGTCGCCCTGCACATCGCCGTCGGAACCGTCGCCATCCTTGACGACAGCGACGAGTCCGCCTGGAAGGTGCGCATCGTCCGCGAGATCCCGGCCGCCGCTTAGATTTCCGCCGCCTAGATTTCCGCACCGATTTGGACAGCCGCCCCGGGGATTCGCGGGGCGGCTGTCCGTTTTCGTAGCGGATATCCGCTTGTACGGTTGAGCAATGGAGACTTTTGGCGAGACCACAACACCGGCCGCACTTCCCGTGGCCGAATTGCACCTGCATATTGAGGGAACGCTGCAGCCGGAGCTGATTTTCGAGCTGGCCGAGCGGAACGGCCTCGAGCTGCCCTACACGGATATCGACGAGCTGCGCACAAAGTACCAATTCACGGACCTTCAGTCGTTCCTTGACCTCTACTACGACAATATGGCGGTGCTTCGGACGGAGCAGGATTTCGCCGATATGACCCGGGCCTACCTCAAACGAGCGGCCGACGGCGGTGTACGGCACGTTGAGGTCATGATGGACCCGCAGGCCCACGTGCAGCGCGGGATCGCACTGGAAACGTGCGTCAACGGTGTCGCCTCGGCACTTTCGACGTCGGTGGAGGAGTTCGGCGTATCGACCCTCCTGATTGCCGCGTTCCTGCGCGACCTTCCCGAGGATGACGCCCTCGAGGTCCTGGAGCAGCTCCTTGCGATGAACGCGCCGATTGCCGGGATCGGTCTCGACTCAGCAGAGGTGGGCAATCCGCCGTCGAAATTTGAGCGTTTGTTCCGCCGGGCGAAGGAAGCAGGACTGCACCGGATCGCCCACGCAGGCGAGGAGGGACCGGCGTCGTACATCTCGGATTCACTCGACCTTTTGGACGTGGAGAGGATCGACCACGGCATCCGCTGCATGGAGGACGAGACGCTGGTGAAGCGGCTCGTCGCCGAACAGGTACCGCTGACTGTCTGCCCTCTTTCCAACGTCCGCTTGCGTGCCGTAAACACTTTGGCCGACCATCCGCTGCCTGCCATGCTGGCCGCAGGGCTCAACGTCAGTGTGAACTCGGACGATCCCGCGTACTTTGGCGGGTATGTGGACGAGAACTTCCGTGAGCTGATCGCGGTCCACGAGCTGACAGTGGGGGACAGGGCGTTGCTGGCCGCGAACTCGATCCGCTCTTCGTTCCTGGAGGACGACCGCAAGGAGAAACTGCTGGCAGAGGTGCATCGCTGGGAGATCGCGGCGGAGTAGCGGTAAGGCAACAGTCGGAGCGGCGCAGAAGCACGGGAAGGCAACAAGAAACAGGCTGTAAGCGAGATCCCACAATCGGTTCTGGCTCCCGGTTTCGTAACAGTCGGTCATGACACATGCTGTTTACCTATTGCACTCACAAAAATTTACAGAAACTTGGCAGACTTCACTTGAAATACTCGCCCTTGAAGGAGACTCATGGCCAAGAGCACCGCTGAAAAGACGAACATCCGGTTGAAAGCAGTTTTGGACGTTCTGGCGGAGGGGGTATGGTCCGGCGAATCGCTCAACGCCGGAGAAGTGCTGGCTGGTGCAATCCAGCGAGTCCCCTTCGACGCCCAGGAAGGTGAGCTGCTCAGCGGGGGTATTCCTCGCGGGCACAAGGGCCTGACGACGGCTACGTCCAAGCTGGTCAAGGCCGGCTGGCTGGTTAAGGGCCGCTCGGGCTGGACCATCACCGACGACGGACTCCGCGCCACCGTGGCGTTCGAGGACCCGGATGACTTCGCGACCGCCCTGAAGGAAGGAACTCCCGTTCCTGCTGACATGCCGGTGCCCCAGGCCCCGGCGAAGAAGCCCGCCGCGAAGCGTGCGGCAGCCGCCAAGGCCACCGCGCCCAAGACCACGGCGAAGGCCGCGGCAAAGCCGGCCACGAAGACCTCGAAGGCTTCGAAGGTGGCCGATAAGGCCGCCGAAATTATCGAGGACGCCGTGGAGCCGATCGTCAAGGCAGTCCGCGGCAAGAAGGCACCAGCCAAGACTGCTGCGAAAAGTGCGGGCGCTGAGGCAGCGGCAGCGGAGACAGCTGAGACGCCGGAAACTTCTGCAAACCACCTGGACCAGCCGGGCGCCGTCGCGATTGCAGGCGACTTCAACAAGATCCTCGGAGCTCCCGAGGACTGGGCGCCGCAGTACGACGAAGCCCAGATGACGTTCGACCCCAAGGCACAGGAGTGGACCTTGAGCGCTGATCTGCCTGCGGGTTTCTACACCTACAAGATCGCGCTGAACCGCTCGTGGGATGAAAACTACGGAGCCTTCGGCGTGTTTGGCGGCGCCAACCATGAGCTCCACCACTCCGGCGGCCAGGTGACCTTCACCTACAGCCACGCCACGAAGGACATCGTCCTCTCGTAGGGAAATCGCGGAGTCCGCTCCGGCAAGCAACGCGGGGTCACTTCGCGCCCATCCGAAGCATCGGAATGGGCGCGAAGTGACCCCGCGTTGTGGCTGCGGCAGTTGCGGTCAGTTTTGCGACGTCAGGAACTTTTCCCGGTCTTCGAAGACCTCGTCGCCCGGGCCAGTGAAGGCGCGGGAGCGTTGCCTTGCCTCCAGGGAACCCGTGAACAGTTGAGCCTCCTGGGGGTCGACATTTTCCAGCCCGTCGCGCGCCGCTGTGTCGTGCGCCCCGCCGTTGTGCATCGCAGACACCGACTCGTAGCGCAGATGCGGGAGCGCCTCGGGGTGCTGCTGCAGGAACATAACCATGGCCTCGCGGATGAGGCAGCGGAGGTCGAAGAGCGAGGCGCTGTCTGCAGCGCTGAGCAGGATGCGGACGCGGACAAAGCCGTTGGTGGCGTCCGTGACCTGCAGTATGCCGACCCGTTCGTCCCACAATTCCGTGGAGGCGAGCAGCGTCCGCAGTTCCGAACGCATGGCTTCGATGGGGGCACGCCAGTCGAGGTCGAACTCCACCGTGCCCATCACTGCGGACTGCCGGCGGGTCCAGTTTTCGAACGGCGTGGTGGTGAAGTACGTGGAGGGCAGGATAAGCCTCCGGTCATCCCAGATGTGCACCACCACATAGGTCAATGTGATCTCCTCAATCCGCCCCCATTCCTTCTGCACCACCACCACGTCGTCTACGCGGATGGCATCCGTGAAGGCCAGCTGTACTCCTGCGAAGACGTTCACCAGGGAGGTCTGGGCGGCCAGGCCAGCCACGATCGAGATCAGGCCGGCCTATGCCAGCAGACCGGTTCCAAGTGCCTGCACCGCGGGGAAGGTCAGCAGAGCGCTGCCCAGGGCGAGCACCACAATCAGCGCTACGCCGATGCGGCGGGCCAGGATGACCTGTGTCCTCAAGCGCCGGGCGCGGCGGTTGTCGGCCACGTCGACGCTGTAGCGGGAGAGGACCAGCGACTCGATGATCAGCAGCACCGCCACCGCCAGCCACGCGAAGGAGCCAATCAAGGCGATGAGCAAGGCGTGGTCGTTGCCTTGCCGCCATCCGGCGTCGTCCGTTGTTAGTACCAGGGCGATGCGAACGCCAATCAGGCACAGCGTAATTTGCAATGGAATTCGGGCCACCTTCGTGACCTCGTGAAGGGCTGGAAGCTTCTTATTGAGCCGCACAACTACCTTGCGCACAAGCCAGGCGAGGACCAGCCCGACTGCAATAGCGGCGGCGATGGCAAGTAACGGAAATGCTGTGTTCAGGAACTCAGGCATAACTTAAGCCCTATCAAGTGAAGGGCCTTTGAGTCGAAATCGACTCGCGTTCCGTGATGCGCTGCAACATTTAGATATCGATTGGATTTATTCCTTTTCCGGGAGTCAATCCGAAGTCCAGAATTAGGGAATTACCCGCGGTCTCATGAAAACCCAGGAGATACTTATGTACCGCTCTGCCTCTACCGCCGTCGCCGCTTCTGGCGCCTTGTGCCTGGCTCTTTTGCTTGGGGCATGTGGACAGCCAGCCACCCCAGGCGCAGGTTCCACAACAACTGCTACAAGCACGACGACGGCGTCCCCCACCGCGAGTGAATCGCCGACGTCGACCACCAAGCCGGCGACGACCTCCGCCCCTGCGACAACGGCGCCAACAACGGCCGGCTGGACGAAGTACACCACGACGGACGGCGAATTCACGTTCGAGTATCCGTCCGCCTGGACTATCACGGACCCTGCGGGTGAATTAGCGGAAGGCGGCGGCGTGTTCCTGACCGTCTCGAACGAGAATGGCAAGCAGATGGCTACGCTGCGGAGCAACATGTCGGTAGGCTCCACTTGCACCGAGAGGTACCCCTACGGAGTGTTGGACATCGAGCCGCTGCCGGCATTGGCGCAGGGCGGGAAGACGCCAAAGTTCATCTTTGAGTCCCGGATGGATCCCTCGGCAACTGACCCCGCGAAGATGAACCCTATGGCCTACGGCATTATCTCCGGTCCAGAACCGAGCGGACCTGACGCCTGCCCGATCTTCCACTTCTTCACCTGGCCGCCAAATGCCGCAATGTTCTCTGGCGTCTACGATCCCTTTGACACGACTGGTGGCGGCGCGCCAAATCCGGGTGTGGACAACTCCCATGCCTACATGGAGACCCAGGAGTACAAGGACGTCAAGAGGATGATCACGTCGCTGAAGCCGACGTCTTAGGTTCCTGCTGCTTAGAGATCGCGGTTGAGAGCGAGCCCCGGTGGTCAAGGCCACCGGGGCTCGTTCTTGCCTGCTGGTGGTCGAGCCTTCTGGTGGTCGAGCCTGTCGAGACCCGGCCTGCCCCGTTACATTGGGACCATGGCTGATTGGGAATCGCGCGACGGCGACGTGCGCCTGACTGCGCGCGTAGAGGGCATGGTCCAGGGTGTCGGCTTCCGTTATAGGACCGCCATGAAGGCGAATCAGCTCGCCCTGACGGGAACCGTCAAGAACAACGACGACGGTTCGGTCGCCGTCGTCGCGGAAGGGCCACGCAACGCCGTCGAGCAGCTACGGGACTGGCTGAAATCCTCCCGGGCGCCAGGAGCGGTTGCGCGGGTTGAGGAATCAACGTCTGCAGCCACCGGAGAGTTCAAGTACTTCGACATCGTGGGCTGAGGCTGCGATTCGATTCCCCTCGCCCAAGTAACTCGCAATTGTTGTCGCTAAAACGGGGTGGAGTCATATGGTCGTAGCAACGCTCTGAATTGATGGAGTGTTCTATGGTCAAGTCTTATCCACTGAGCGCACGCACCGAGTTTGTGGACTTGGTGTGTGCCGGGATGTCGGTTCTCCAAGCCTCCCGGCGTGTCGGAGCGGTGCATCAGACCGGGAGAAA
>NZ_JAGGPK010000046.1 GCF_018613855.1 Arthrobacter sp. ISL-30 | reverse complement strand
CAGCCACGTCCAACCTCTCTTCATTGAATGATGTGGGCGCTCGGATAGTGCGCAAGCAGAATTTCGTATTGTGAGAATAAAATTCTGTAATTCGAGATTAGACAGACACTACCTCGGGGTCAAACATGACGGCCTACCTTGACTCGCCGTGATCTGGCTCATACAGTTATTTCACTATTCAATAACTGCCTTCCGCCATACGGAAACTACGCCTGAAGCCTCTGGGTTCGCGAGACCGGCGGGAAGCACCCCATTCACAATGAAGTGGAGATCCACGATGCAGACGACTTCACCAGTCGGCGTCGATCCGGCTCCGGAGCAGACCGAGCCTTCGACAACCACCTTCCACCCTGCCCCGGGCAATGAGGCCCTGTGCGCCCAGGCGTCCGAAGTAACGGCCCTGCCCGTCAGCCCTGGCCTCTATAACATCGATCTTGCCCCCACCAAGGTAAAGGGCCGCCGGTGGACCGGTTACAGCATCTTTACCCTCTGGGCCAACGACGTACACAGCCTCGGCAACTATGCGTTCGCCGTCGGGCTCTTCTCACTTGGGCTGGGAGGGTGGCAGATCCTGGCAGCGCTGGGCATCGGAGCCGTCCTGCTGTTCGGCCTTCTTAGCTTCTCCGGCTTCATGGGCCACAAAACGGGCGTTCCCTTCCCTGTGATGAGCCGTATCAGCTTCGGAATCCACGGTGCCCAGATCGCCAGCCTGCTCCGCGGCGCCGTCGCGATCGCCTGGTTCGGGATTCAGACCTTCCTGGCCTCGGTGGTGTTCCGGGTCATGCTGGTTGCCATGTTCCCTGGACTCAAGGAGCTCGACAGCAACTCTATTCTTGGCCTGTCCACGCTCGGCTGGATCACCTTTGCCTTGCTCTGGATCATCCAGCTGATCATTGTCAGCTTCGGCATGGAGATGATCCGCAAGTACGAGGCCTTCGCGGGCCCCGTCATCCTGGTCACCATGGTGCTCCTTGCCGTATGGATCTTCATCGAGGCTCGCGGCGCTATTCAGTGGTCTGGAATCAAGGGCCTCGAGGGCGGTGAAATGTGGCGCACCATCTTTGCCGGCGGTGCCCTATGGGTCGCCATCTATGGCACCTTCGTCCTGAACTTCTGCGACTTCACCCGGTCCTCCACCTCGAAGAAGTCGATTGTCCGCGGCAACTTCTGGGGCATCCCCATCAACATGCTCCTGTTCGGTGCGATCGTGGTGATCCTTGCCGGAGGCCAGTACAAGATCAACGGCACAGTCATCGAAAGCCCCTCGGACATCATCCAGAGCATCCCCAACACGCTGTTCCTGGTGCTGGCCTGCCTGGCGATCCTCATCCTCACCATCGCCGTGAACCTGATGGCCAATTTCGTGGCACCGGTCTACGCCCTGACCAACCTCCTTCCCAAGCACCTGGATTTCCGGAAGGCCGCCTGGATCAGTGGCACTATCGGCCTGATCATCCTGCCGTGGAACCTCTACAACAATCCGCTCGTGATCGTGTACTTCCTTGGTGGGCTGGGCGCCCTGCTTGGACCCCTCTTCGGCGTGGTCATGGCTGACTACTGGCTACTTCGCCGAGGCAAGGTCAACGTCCCCGAGCTCTATACTGCGGACCCGGCGGGCTCATACTTCTACAAGAAGGGAGTGAACCCGAAGGCCATCATCGCCATGCTGCCAGCGGCCGCCGTCGCCATCCTTGTCGCCTTTGTCCCCGCACTGGAAGCAGCGGCACCCTTCTCCTGGTTCTTCGGGGCCGGACTCGCGGCCATAACCTACTATCTGATTTCAGACCGCAGCCAGCGGTACAACGACGTGTCCGGCGAGCCGATCGCCGTCGTCAGTAGTCACTGATAGTCCCAAAGCACGCCAGGAGGAAGCCATGCGCATTCTTGTAGCAAACGTCAACACCACCCAGTCCATGACCGACTCCATCGCCGCGCAGGCACGCGCCGCCGCCGCTCCCGGAACGGAAATCGTGGGGATCACGCCGAGGTTCGGCGCAGATTCCTGCGAGGGCAACTTTGAAAGCTACCTTGCCGCGATCGCCGTCATGGACGCCGTGGTCAACTACCCGGAACCGTTCGACGCCGTCATCCAGGCCGGCTATGGCGAACACGGCAGGGAAGGCCTTCAGGAACTCCTGGACGTCCCGGTGGTCGACATCACCGAGGCCGCAGCCAGCACAGCCATGTTCCTCGGCCACAAGTATTCGGTGGTGACCACCCTGGACAGGGCGGTTCCGCTGATCGAGGACCGGCTCAAGCTGGCCGGGCTGGACGCGCGCTGCGCCTCCGTCCGTGCCAGCGGCATGGCGGTCCTGGAGCTCGAGGAACACCCGGACCGCGCCGTCGAGTCCATTGTGGAACAGTCGCTGCTGGCAGTCCGGGAGGACAAGGCAGAGGTGATCGTCCTCGGCTGCGGCGGCATGGCTGGCCTTGACGAACAGATCCGCCAGCAGTCAGGGGTCCCGGTGGTGGACGGGGTGGCGGCGGCCGTCACCATCGCTGAATCACTCGTGCGGCTGGGCCTGTCTACCTCCAAGGTGCGCACCTACGCAGCGCCGCGACCCAAGACTGTCATAGGCTGGCCCCTGGTGGCTGCGGACATTACCTCGCCGCGCTAACGGGAAGGAATCATGACCGACAGCGTTTCCGGGCGGCACGTCGCCGTCGTCACCGGGGCAGGCTCCGGCATTGGTCGGGCAGTGGCCCGCGCCATGCTGGACGAAGGCTACCGAGTAGCCCTCGCCGGCCGACGGGAAGCCCAGTTGCTGGAGACGGCGGACGGACATCCGGAATCGCTGGCGGTTCCCTGCGACGTTACCGTGCCCGACGACGTCACGCGCCTTTTCGCCGCCGCCCGCGAACGGTGGGGCCGGGTTGACGTGCTGTTCAACAACGCCGGAATCTTCGGCCCGGCCGGCGGCGTGGACGAGATCAGCGTCGCCGACTGGGATGCCACGCTGGCCGTGAACCTCACTGGTTCCATGCTGTGCGCCGCGGAGGCAGTACGAACCATGAAGGCCCAGGAACCCCGGGGCGGACGCATCATCAACAACGGCTCCGTCTCCGCACATTCACCCCGGCCGCGCTCAGTGGCCTACGCGGTAACCAAGCACGCCATGACAGGGCTGACCAGGAGCATAGAACTCGACGGCCGCGACTTCGGGATCACCTGCGGGCAGATCGACATCGGTAACACTGCTACCGAAATCATGGACACTATCGGCGTCGGATCGGGGGCACTCCAAGCGGACGGGTCTCGACGAGTGGAGCCCATGTTCCCGGTGGAGGACGCCGCCAGGGCTGTGCTGCTCATGGCCGGAATGCCGCCGTCGGCCAACGTAGGTTCGTTGATTGTGACGGCAGCGGGAATGCCGTTCATCGGCCGCGGCTAGCCGGGGATGTCTGTACGACCGTCAGGAGCTGTCAGAAAATGGACCAGCCGGTCCGGGTGGTGAATTCATCCAGCGCTGCTACCCCGGCTACCGAGTTGCCTGATCTGCCCAGCGCCGGGCTCCAGACGCAGATGGAGCAGTTGTTGGGGACGACGGCGATGATTCCGCCGCCCACTCCGCTCTTCCCTGGCAGTCCCACCCGGTAGGCGAATTCTCCTGCAGCGTCGTAGGTGCCGCACGTGAGCATGACGGCGTTGATTCTCTTCGTCTGGGGCGGGGAGAGCAGGGGCGTTCCGTCCGCCCTAAGCCCATTGGTTGCCAGGAACCTGCTGGCGAGCGCCAGATCGGTGCAGCTCATTGCCAGGGCGCATTGCTTGATATAAGCATCGAGGACGTCGTCGACGGAGTTTTCCAGGTTGCCGTAGGAGGCCAGGAAGTGTGCCAGCGAGGTGTTCCTGTGGCTGTTCCTCGCCTCCGAGGCGGCCACTTCGGGGTCTGAGTCGATGGAGAAGTTGCCGCTCTCTTCCCGCAACAGCTCGCGGACGGCCGTGGTGGATCCTCCAGTCACGGTCAGTAGCCTGTCCGCGACCACCAGGGCGCCGGCGTTGATGAACGGATTCCGGGGGATGCCGTCCTCATGCTCCAGCTGCACCAGCGAATTGAAGGGATTGCCGGATGGTTCGCGGAACACCCGCTTCCAGATGCTGTTGCCGTCCCTTGCGAGCACCAGTGCCAGGGCATAGACCTTGGAGATGCTCTGGATGGAGAAAGCCACGTCCGCGTCGCCGGCTGAGAAGACTTCGCCCTCCCGGGTTGCCACCGAAATTCCGAACTGGCTCGTATCCACGGAAGCCAAGCTGGGGATGTAGTCCGCGGCGGCGCCCTGGCGGGCCAGGGGCTGAACCGCGCCGACGATATCGTCGAGAAGATTCTGGAGGTCCATAATGCGTGTTTCTACTCCATTGTGAGGGTGTGGGTTTCAGGCGGCTGAGAGCGCGGGCTACGAATGGGCCCACAGCCGGATCTGAAGATGCGCGAGCAGCCGCTGGTCGGCGGCATGGAGGTCGATTCCCGCTACCTCGCAGGCGCGGCGAAGCCGATAGTGCACGGTGTTCCGGTGGATTGCCAGTTCCTCGGCGCAGCGGTTCACGTCCCCAAAGAATTCGAGATAGGTTAGCAGCGTCGTGGCGAACTCGGGATACCGGTTGCAGAGCAGCGTGATGCCTTCATGCCTCAGGCCCGGCCGGGATCCGAGCAACTCCAGGAGCTCCCTGGTCAACACTGTGGTTTCCACATCGCTGTAGGAGGCCACATTGATAGAGGGCGTTTCGGCCAGCACGGCCAGTACGTTGCGGACGTGCTCCAGGGTGCCGTGAAGTGCATCGAGACGTTCGACGACGGGTCCAACCGCCGCCTGCACCTGGCAGTGCAGGTGGATTCGGGCGTCCCTGACAATGACGTTGATCAGGCGATTGATCGCCGGGGGCGACTTCACGGGGTCGAGGTCGGGAAGGATCATCGCGATTTCGAGGCCGATGGCGCCCACTACGGCTCCCGGCCGATAGGCCGCTGCATGAATGGACGCGACGTTGGCCAGCTCGCCGCGGCGGAGTTGCAGGCCCGCCGCCGTCTCGTCGTCGCCCTTCGCGGAGATCAGCACCAGCGCGGCCGGCTTGCTGGGGTCGATTCCGGCTGACTGCGCCTGGGAGTGGATTTGGGCCGTGCCGCTGAGCAGGCTTGAGATCCTGTCCCTGCGCAATGCCTGGGACTGTTCGTTGCGGTGCCGCACGAGCTCGATGGCGGCATGGCGGGCCGCTCCGACCATGATTTTGTCGGTATTGGACGCAAGGGGCTCCAGGCCCTCCTGCAGCCAGATGTATCCCAGGACCCGGCGTCCGGCATGGATGCCGATTGCTACCCGTTCCCTGAGCCCTTCGGCCGGATTGGCCTCCATATGGATAGGGGCTTCGACAGCCTGGAGGTGCTTGTAGATCCCGGATTCCTTCAGCAGCTTCTGGTAGCGCTCCGGACCCCGCCTTGCGAGGATGGACAGCCTGCGAAGTTCATCCACGTCATTGGACGCGGGAGAGTAGGCCAGGACGCGGTTGGCCGGGTCTTCAATGACGACGTGGCCTTTTGTCAGGGTCGCCGTCGTCTGCGCGATGGCAAAGAGGTCACGGTGGATGATGGTGGTTGCGCCGGTGTTTACGGCGGGTTCCTGGATGCGGTCTTTGGCGATGCGTTCAAACCGGTCCCATCTTAGGGACGGGGATACGGCTATCAGGCCGATTCCGGCTGGAATCAGCAGTTCCCGCACTGCTTCCAGTTCGTCCTCTGTTCCCTTCACCGCGATAGCCGAGGGACTGTGCGGAATCAATCTCCTGACAGTGGGCAGGGCTGCGCGGCCCCGGGCGCCAATCAGCAGCACAAGCGAGCTGTGCTGCACTGCGGCATCGTCCTCCGCGTCCACGATGACGGTTCCGCGAACCTTGCCGTTCTCCGCTTCGGGTGCCACGAGCAATCGCCCGTTGTCCACTCCAAGGTCTTCAAGTATGTCGCTGAGCATGACGCCTGTGGCATGCTCATCCGATTCCTGGGGTACCACCGCCGTATTCGCTTCCTCTGAGGATTGGTCAATGTGTCCGGCAGGGCCGCGCTCACAGCCATGAACATTACCTGCCCACAGCCGGAATGGAGTTGTCATCGCGGCACAATCAGCATCCCGCGAATTTAGCTCGACGGACAGTCCACGCCGCCGCTGCGGAACCTAGAGTTGATTACCGTCCCCCAAACAAGAAAGCAGCAGCTGATTTCCGGCAGCGCCGCTGGAAGTCCGCGCGCCCTTCAGTGGCGCGCGCTTTCAGGGAGACAAAGTATGCAGCCCCGTTCGCGGTACCGGAGTCAAAGGAGACCCCAGGAATGAAACCAACAACAACGCTCGCCGGGCTCGATCCCGCTGATGCAGCGGAAAACGAGCGCGAGCTCCTCGGCGACAGGCTCACCGCCGCCCAGGACTTTTCGAGCGAAGAAGCGGGCTACCACAAGACCCTCAAGCCGCGGCAGATCCAGATGATTGCCATCGGCGGGGCTATTGGAACCGGGCTGTTCATGGGAGCAGGCGGCCGCCTTAATGGCTCCGGGCCCGCCCTGGTGCTGGTCTACGCCGTCTGCGGTTTTTTCGCCTTCCTGATCTTGCGCGCGCTGGGCGAGCTGGTCCTCCACCGCCCGTCCTCCGGCTCTTTCGTGTCCTATGCCCGGGAATTCTATGGCGAGAAAATGGCGTACGCGGCCGGCTGGCTGTACTTCCTGAACTGGGCCATGACCTCCATCGTCGACGTCACCGCGGTGGCCCTTTACGTGAAGTTCTGGGGGCAATTCTGGGAGCCGCTGCAGGCAATGCCGCAATGGCTCATCGCCCTCGGCGCCCTGGTTGTTGTCCTGGCCCTGAACCTTGTCTCGGTGAAGATCTTCGGGGAAATGGAGTTCTGGTTCGCGCTGATCAAGGTGAGCGCCTTGGTGCTCTTCCTCATCGTGGGGGTCTGTTTCATCGTCTTGGGCGGCAGGACCGACGTCGGGGTGCCCGGGCTGGGACTGATCCTGGACAACGGAGGGGCGTTCCCCACCGGTGCCGTAGCCCCGCTGCTGGCGATCAGCGGCGTCGTGTTTGCCTACGCCGCAATCGAACTCGTCGGCACTGCCGCGGGGGAGACGGCCAACCCGGCGAAGGTCATGCCCAAGGCCGTGAACACGGTGGTCTTCCGCATCGGGATCTTCTACGTCGGCTCAGTGCTGCTCCTGTCCCTCCTCCTGCCTTTCACCGCCTACAAGGCCGGCGAATCACCATTCGTCACATTCTTCTCGCACCTGGGAGATCCCCAGGCCGGAGCAGTCTCCGCCTCGGTCATGAATTTCGTTGTCCTGACCGCCGCACTCTCCAGCCTCAACGCTGGCCTGTATTCCACGGGCCGGATCCTGAGGTCCATGGCCGTCAACGGTTCGGCGCCGCGGTTCACTGCCAGGATCAGTGGCTCGGGCGTGCCCTACGGCGGGATTCTCCTGACGGCGGTCATCACCCTGCTTGGCGTGGGGCTCAAAACGCCCTCGTCCCCTCGCAGGTGTTCGAGATTGTGCTTGAGGTGTCTGCGATAGGCATTATCGGCGGCTGGGCAACCATCATGCTGTGCCACATCAAGCTTCAATCCTGGGTCAGGCTCGGCAAGGTCGAACGCCCGTCGTTCCGGCTGTTCGGAGCACCCTTCACCTCGTACCTCACTCTCTGCTTCCTGGCTTTGGTCCTGGTCACGATGGGCTTCTCAGAAACCGGACGCTGGGTCCTGGCCTCGGTGCTGGTCCTGATACCGGTGCTGGTTCTCGGCTGGTTTGCCTGCCGGAAGCGCATCCTGGAGACCTCCAGCGCCCAGACGACCAAGGCAGGCCACTGACTGTGATTGACAACGAACTGATGGAAAACGGAAGCACTGTGAACAATCAAGCAGCAAACAGGGAAATCGGTACTCCCAGCAGCGCATGGCGCTCACGGTCAGATGCCTGGGAGTTTCTCGGCTACGCCTTCAAGCAGCTGACCAAGGCCCGGCCGGGCACGTCGCCTGATTCCGGACTCAAGGCCCAGGCCGGGCAGGCCCTTGGCCTCCTGCAGGCGATCGAACTCTATTGGTCCACGCCAGGGCTGGATGCAGTGGCGAGGCTCCAGGCGGCCTTGGAGTCAGGAGAGTACCGGTCCGGGCTGGAGCTGCTCCAGGAACTATCGCACCTGCTGCCTGCTGGCGGCGCTGGCCCAGAGCATCGTTCGGAACCGCGTTCCGAACAGCACCGTTCCGACCAACGCCGTTCCGACCAACGCCGTTCCGACCAACGCCGTTCCGACCAACGCCGTTCCGACCAACGCCGTTCCGAACAGCGCCGTTGCGACCAGCGCCGTTGCGACCAGCGCCCCGGCGTGGGCTCCGGCCCTGAAGTCGCAGACGAAGATGCCGGCGAAGGACAGGCGGCGGCGGAACGTCCCCGTTTCGAAGTCCTCGTTGTGGACGAGCTCACGGAGGAGGAGGCCGAGGGGCTCAAGGCTGACATGGCGGCCCAGCGCCGCCCTTCGGACGCCTTCGCCTACGAAGTCACCGTGGTTCCCAGTTACGAAGACGCTCTCGTCGCGCTGCTGCTGAACCCTGCCATCCAGGCCTGCATCCTCCGGCCGGGCTTCACCATCGGCAGCAGCCAGCCCCTCGGAAGGGACCTCCGGAAGTACCTTGCCGCCCACGTAACCCCCGGACTCGCCGGGGCCCGGCCACTGGGCCGTATCCTGAGCCTGGCCGAGCAAATCACCGGGCTCCGTCCCGAACTGGACGTGTACCTGGTAGCCGGCGTCTCCATCGAGAACCTTGCTGGTTCCCTGACCAAGCGGTTCAGGAGGATCTTCCGCAGGCAGGACCACCTGGACCTGCACCTGTCACTGCTGTCAGGCGTCGCCGAAAGGTACCGGACGCCGTTCTTCACTGCGCTCCAGGAGTACAGCCGACGCCCGGCTAGCGTGTTCCACGCGCTGCCCATCTCGCGTGGCGGATCCGTGGGCAATTCGCCCTGGATCCGTGACATGGCCGATTTCTACGGAATGAACCTCCTCCTCGCGGAGACGTCGGCGACGTCGGGAGGCCTGGATTCCCTGCTCGATCCGCATGGCTCCATTAAGGAGGCGCAGGATCTTGCGGCCCGTGCCTTTGGGGCGCAGAAGACGTTCTTTGTCACGAACGGCACGTCCACGGCCAACAAGATTGTCCACCAGTCCATCCTTGCTCCCGGCGATGTGGTCCTGGTTGACCGGAACTGCCACAAGTCCCACCACTACGCGTTTGTCCTGGCGGGGGCGCAGGTGTCCTACCTGGATGCGTACCCCCTGGACCGCTATGCCTTCTACGGCGCCGTGCCGCTGGCAAGCATCAAGGCGCGCCTGCTGGAGTATCGCCGGGCGGGGCGGCTGGATGAAGTCAAGATGATCACGCTGACCAACTGCACGTTCGACGGCATTGTATACGACGTCGAACGGGTCATGGAGGAATGCCTGGCCATCAAGCCGGACCTGGTTTTCCTCTGGGACGAGGCCTGGTTCGCGTTTGCCCGCTCGCATCCTGTCTACCGGCGGAGGACCGCGATGGCCGCGGCCCGGAACCTTGAAGCCTCCTTCGCGGATAAGTCCTACGCAGACAGATACACGAAACAGGCGGAAACCCTCCAGGCGGCTGACGACGAGCTGTGGCTGAAAACCCGCCTCATCCCCGATCCCCGGAAGGTGCGTCTTCGCGTCTACGCAACCCAGTCAACGCACAAGACGCTGACGTCGCTGCGGCAGGGATCCATGATCCACGTCTTTGACCAGGACTTTGGAGAGCTCAACCAGGAAGCCTTCCGCGAGGCCTACATGACGCACACTTCCACGTCGCCGAATTACCAGATCCTCGCGTCCCTGGACATCGGGCGCCGTCAGGTGGAGCTCGAAGGTTTCGGGCTCGTCCAGAGGCAGGCGGACCTTGCCACCACCGTGGCCCAGGCGGTAGCCCGCCATCCCCTCCTGAAGAAGTACTTCCGGGTGCTGACCTCGAGGGAGCTCATTGCGGCGCCGTTCCGTGAAACGGGCACCGCAATGCCCCTTCGGGACGGCCTGGCTGCCCTGGCCGAGGCGTGGGAACATGACGAGTTCGTCGTCGACCCCAGCCGCCTGACCCTGGATATCAGCAGGACCGGGATCGACGGCGATACCTTCCGGCACCGCTACCTGGCGGACGAACACGGAATCCAGGTCAACAAGACCTCCCGCAACACTGTGCTTTTTATGACCAACATCGGCACGTCCCGGAGTGCAGTGGCGTACCTGATCGAGGTCCTCGTCAAGCTCGCCGAGTCGTTCGAGGAGGAGCGTCAGTCGAACCGGTTCAACGGCAAAAAGCAGCCCGGACAGCCGGCTGAAGCGTTCGACGGCGGGCGGCAGGCCGACGTCGGAAGCACCCCGCCGCTGCCTGACTTCAGCAGGTTCGCGGACCGTTTCCGAGGTAGTCATCAGAACACCGACGGTGACATCAGGGCGGCCTACTTCGAAAGCTACAAGGCAGGAACCAAGGAATACTTGTCAGCTGAGGAGCTGACGGCCCGGATCGCAGCAGGTGAGGAGGTTGTCTCGGCGGGCTTCGTGACGCCCTATCCGCCGGGGTTCCCCATCCTGGTGCCGGGGCAGGTGATTACCCGGCAGACCCTCGAGTTCATGGCAGCGCTGGACACCCGTGAAATCCATGGCTTTGACCAAGGCCGGGGGTACCGGGTCTTCGTAGGAGCGTCAACGTCCGGCACTGGCCTCATACCCAATCCTGCGCAGGAAGAGACTGAATCGGAAGCAGTTGCCTATTCCACGATATGAAAACTGAATTTCCCCTTGCGGAATGACGTGATGAGGCTTACATTGATTTGACCCTCCGAAAATCGGGGGCTGTTCCCAACTGATTGGTTCAGATCAATGAAGATCCCAGACTCTGCGGCGCTGAAGGCGAGTTCGGCCCCGCTGAAGAAGAAGCCCCTGTATAGGTCGCTCTTCTTTCAAATCCTGATCGCCGTCGTCGCAGGTGTACTCATCGGCCATTTTTGGCCGAACATTGGGTCCACCCTCCGGCCGCTGGGCGATGGTTTTATTCAACTCATCAAGATGATCATCGCTCCGCTGATCTTCCTCGTGATCGTCACGGGAATCTCGGCCGTGGGCGACGTCAAGGCGGTCGGAAGGGTCGGGGTCAAGGCGCTCCTGTACTTCACGGCAGCAACACTGTTCGCCCTGGTTTTCGGTTTGGTCGTTGGAAACATCGTCCAGCCGGGAGCCGGGCTGAACATCGATCCCAACACGCTGTCGCAGGATGCCGTGGATGCCAAGACCGGCAACGCCGCGCCCAAGGACGCAGCCGCGTTCCTGTTGAGTGTGATTCCTACCAGCGTGATCGGGGCGTTCGCGAGCAACAGCTTGCTCCAGGTGCTCTTTTTCTCGGTGTTCTTCGGCGCTGCGATCGTAGTCATCGGCCGCCAGCGCTGCCTGCCGGTGATCAGCCTGATGGAGACCGTCCTGGAGCTCGTCTTCAAGATCATGTCCTGGATCATGAAAGTCGCACCGATCGGTGCTTTCGGTGCGATGGCGTTCATCATTGGCCAGTACGGACTCGCCACGCTGAGCACTTACGCGCTGCTGATCGCGGCATGCTACGGATCGGCAATCGTGTTCATCGCGCTGCTGTTCCTAGTGGCCTGGAGCTTTGCCCGCGTCCCGCTGTGGCACTTCCTGAAGTACACCCGCGAAGAGTTCCTCCTCGCCCTCGGAACGGCCTCCACCGAGGCTGTCATGCCCAGAATCATGACCAAGCTGACCAACGCGGGCTGCTCCCGGGCAACCACGGGCCTCGTTGTCCCCACGGGCTACTCCTTCAACCTCGACGGCGCCGCCATCTACCTGTCGATTTCCCTGCTGTTCCTGGCGCAGGCGTTCGGACACAACCTTGACCTCGGCCAGCAGCTCGCTGCCCTGGGTGTCCTGCTCCTGACCTCCAAGGGTATGGCAGGGGTCCCCGGATCATCATTCCTGGCGCTGTCTGCGACGGCAGCCGCCCTGGGCATCTTCCCGGTTGCCGGCGTCGCGCTCCTCCTGGGCGCGGACCGCCTCATGGACTCCATGCGCGTTGTGGTCAACCTGTTGGGTAACTGCGTCGCCACGTTCGTCGTCGCCAAGTGGGAGGGACAGTTTGACCGCGACGTTATGGTCCGTGCCTTCCGCGGCGAGATCACCAACGAGGATTCGGCCATCATGCTCGGCGAAGAGGAGGAGTTCGAGGAGCAGGAGCTCGAACGGCTCACCGAGGGCAAGACTCCCTCGCCGAAGTTCCGCGGCGGCCCCAACGCCGAGGACATTCCCCAGTTCGAAATGACCAAGCCCGGCCAGCACGCCAGCACCACCATCAGCCCTGACTAGCTTCACCATCGATTGCTCCGATAACGCCCTTCTGAACCTTCAAAAGGGCGTTATCGGAGCAGTCGTTCCTGATTTAAAGCGGGAGGATGTCCGACAGGTCCGCCCGGAGCCCGGATGCAGCCACCCGTCCAGACTCGACGGCGTCAGCCCAGGAGAGACTGCCGGTCACCATGGAAAGCCAGGTGGCGGCGTCGCACTCGATCACGTTCGGGGGAGTGCCCCGGGTGTGGCGCGGCCCCTCCACGCACTGCGTGACGCCGAACGGGGGCACCCGGACCTCCACTGAGTTGCCCGGGGCACGCGCGGCAATCTCCTCCAAGGAATAGCGCACCGCGATTGCCAGCACAGCGCGCGACGGCGGTGCTGCCGCCTCCGCACCCTGCGAGGCCGCTGCCTGCCACGCGTCCAAGGCGGCGCGGCCCTCTGAGGGGTCGATCCGGCGCCGTGCTGTTGCTGCCATACGTAATGGTCCTTCCTGGCTGTCACTCAACGGCTAGTCCAGCATCGCGGACACTGCCGGACCCAGCCGAATCCTGCCCACAGGCCGACCGCCTCCAATGACGGGGTCCACCACCTTCTCAAGCACGCTCGACACCCCCGGGATGTCTACGGCGCCGGTGACGGCGAGCAGGGTCAGGCCCACCAGGGAGGCCGCCCGGCTTGAACCGTCCAGGATCTTGACTGCAACGGTGGCTCCGGCAGGAGTGGCCATGACCAGCACCCCCTCGGCGCCGCCCTTGGCCAGTACTTCCAGTTCGTCCATGACCACGGTGTTGGCCTCGCCGCGGCCCTGTACCGCCCAGGGATAGTCCAGCATGGAGGTTGCAATGGTGGCCGCGCGGGCATTGGAGGCTTGATCCCGGGGAGCGCGGGCCAGCTGCGAATAAGCCCTTGCCAGGCCTGTTAGCGACACCGCGGCCACGGGGGCTCCACATCCGTCAATGCCCAGGTGGGAGGTCTGCTCCCCGCAGTACTCCTCAATAACGGAGCGCACGCGCTGCTGCAGCGGATGGTTCGGCTCCAGGTAGCTGTGGGTGTCCCAGCTGTTTTCGGTGCAGGCCCAGAGGAAGGCGGCGTGCTTGCCTGAGCAGTTGCAGGCGAGCCGGGAGGGGCCGCGGTCCGAGCGGACCAGCCAGTTCCTGGCCGTCTCGTCGTGCGGCCAGGCAGCAGGACACTGCAGTTGGTCCTCCCTGACTCCCGCCGCCTTCAGCATGCCCTCCACAACGTCCATGTGGTCAAGGGAACCCACATGGCTGGCGCAGGCCAGCGCAACCTGGGCGCCGCGCAGGGGGACGCCGGACTGCATGGCTGCGAGTGCCTGGAACGGTTTGAGGGTGGAGCGGGCGAAGACCGGGGCCTCAATATCGCCGAGCTGCGTCACCACGTTGCCGTCCCCGGAAAGAACGACGGCGGAGCCGATGTGTCGTGATTCGATGAAGCCGCTGCGCTCAACGACGGCCAGTTCGACGGCGGACTCTACTGTGCACGTTTCATGCGGATTGGCCATGGGGCCAGTCTAGGGTCCGTGACACTGTTCGGAGCCGCGACGACGCGGGGCGGGTCCGGCAGGAGAAACACCTTAGGACTCCGCAACGTTCACAAAGTACGCTTGGAGACTGTGAAGGTACTCGTCATTGGCCCCGGCGGCCGCGAACACGCCATTGTCCGCTCCCTCCTCGAGGATCCCAACGTTTCCGAAGTCCATGCGGCTCCCGGCAACGCAGGCATCAGCAAGCTGGTCCCCACGCACGCCATTGACGGCAATGATCCCGCCGCCGTCGCAGCGCTCGCCAGCAAACTGGCCGTCGACCTTGTGGTGGTGGGACCCGAGGCTCCGCTTGCCGCCGGCGTCTCGGACGCTGTGCGGGAGGCCGGGATTCCTGTTTTCGGGCCCAGTAAGGCAGCTGCGCAGCTTGAGGCTTCCAAGGCATTCGCCAAACAGGTCATGGCCGAGGCCGGCGTGCCGACGGCGATGGCCCGGGTGGCTAGTAATGCAGAGGAAGCAGCCGACGCCCTGGACGCCTTCGGCGCTCCCTATGTAGTCAAGGACGATGGCCTCGCCGCAGGCAAGGGCGTTGTAGTCACCGACAGCCGCGATGAGGCCCTTGCGCACGCCCAGTCCTGCTTCGACGCCGGCGGAACGGTGGTCATCGAGGAATTCCTGGACGGACCCGAGGTCTCCCTGTTCGTCCTCTGTGATGGCCACACCACTGTGCCGCTTTCTCCCGCCCAGGACTTCAAGCGCATCTTCGACAACGACGAGGGCCCGAACACCGGCGGCATGGGGGCCTACACGCCCCTGGACTGGGCCCCAGAAGGACTGATCCAGGACGTTATCGACCGCGTCGCCCAGCCCACGGTCGACGAAATGGCCCGCCGCGGCACCCCCTTTGTGGGCGTCCTCTACTGTGGCCTGGCCCTGACCTCCCGCGGCGTCCGCGTTATTGAATTCAACGTGCGCTTCGGCGACCCCGAAACCCAGGCCGTCCTGGCCCGGCTCAAAACGCCCCTCGGTTCCCTTCTCCTGGCAGCCGCCAAGGGCGAGCTGGACAAGGCCGAAGAGCTGCGCTGGTCCAAGGAGTCCGCAGTCGCCGTCGTCGTTGCGGCCGAAAACTATCCCGACACGCCCCGCACCGGCGACCGCATCCGCGGCCTGAAGAAGGTGGAGGAGCTGGAAGGCGTCCACGTGGTTCACGCAGGTACAAAGCTGGATGAGGAAGGCAAGGTTGTCTCCGCGGGCGGCCGCGTTCTTGCAGTTGTCGCCTTGGGGACGGACCTTGTGGAGGCGCGCGAAAAGGCGTACGACGGCGTCGAGCTGATCCAGCTGGAGGGCGCGCAGTTCCGCACGGATATTGCGGGGAAGGCCTCACGGGGCGAAATCAGAGTGTCCTACGCGGCCACAAGTTCGGTTCCGAAAGTGCAGGCGTAGCGTATGACTGAGCAGATTGAACCCGGTTTCGAAACTGCAGGCTTCGAAACCGCCGGGTTTCAAACCGATGTACAGCAGCTTCCGGGCTGGACCCACGTGTACTCCGGCAAGGTCCGCGACCTGTACGTTCCGTCAGATGAGTCCATAACGGCCGAGATGGGCCAGGACTGCGTGCTGGTCGTCGCGAGTGACCGGATCAGTGCCTATGACTATGTCCTGAGCAGCGAGATTCCGGATAAAGGGCGCATCCTGACCCAGCTGAGCCTCTGGTGGTTCGACCAGCTCGATGTGGAGCACCACGTCCTGGCCTCCACCGCCGCCAAGGGCGTGCCGGCCGAGGTCGAGGGCCGGGCCATGATCTGCAAGCGGCTGGAGATGTTCCCCGTAGAGTGCATCGCCCGTGGCTACCTCACGGGATCCGGCCTGGAGGAGTACAGGGAAACCGGCGAGGTGTGCGGGATTCCGCTGCCGGCCGGGCTGGTGGATGGCTCCAGGCTGGAACATGCCATTTTCACCCCCTCTGCCAAGGCGGAGGTGGGCGAGCATGACGAGAACATCACCTACGACCACGTGGTGGCGATGCTGGGCGACGACATCGCCGCGCGGCTGAAAGAACTCACGCTCAAGATCTACACCCGGGCCGAAGAAATCGCTCGCGAACGCGGCATCATCCTCGCGGACACCAAGGTGGAATTCGGCCTGGACACGGTGACGGGCATCATCACGCTCGGCGATGAGGTGCTCACCCCCGACTCCTCACGATTCTGGGACGCGGCAAGCTACCAGCCGGGCAAGGCACAGCCGTCCTACGACAAGCAGTACGTGCGCGATTGGCTGACCTCCCCTGACTCCGGCTGGGACCGGGCCTCGGACACCCCGCCCCCGGCCTTACCCGCCGAGGTCGTACGGCGCACCCGCGAGCGCTACATCGAGGCATTCGAGAAGCTCACGGGCCGTACCTTCGAAGGTTGAGCCTGTAGCCGGTGGTTGAGCCTGTCGAAACCTGGCTCAACCACCCTTAGCCCGTTGGGCCCAAGTCCTCGGCGCGGGCAGCGGCGGCACGCCGCTCCGCGAGCCGGATTTCCAGGATTGCATCTATGGCCTGTTGCACACGATCCGCAGCACCTGCGGCGCCGAAATCCCGCTGGGCCTCTTCGAGGTGCACCAGCGCTTCAGAGTTTTCACCTGCGGCCTTGAGCGATTTTCCCAGGAGGAGCGAGACTTCCCCGGCGGTATGTCGGGCAAGCATCTTGCGTTCGGCGTGGACTTCGCGCAGCTTCGCGACGGCTGCCAGGATATCGCCGGTCAGGTAGAGCCAGCGTGCGCGGATGAAAGCGACCTCAAGCTGGTCGGTTTTGTTGCCTCCCACAATCGAGAGCGCGAGTTCCGCGCGCTCGAGGGCGGACAGCGTCTCCGGTTCAACAATTCCCGAGGCAAGCCGGACCGCCGCGGACGCCTTGTTGAAACGCGCCCACAGCTCGATGTCATTGGCGGGGGAGAGCAGCCTGGCGGCGCGCTCGTGGTGCTTGATACCTTCCGCATAGTCATGGCGCATAAAGGCGACGTTGCCAACCACCCACGCCACTTCGCCGGCAAGCTGCGACATGGAGTGCTCGTCCGTTTGGTCCATCATGGACCGGCAGTATTTCCAGGCATCATCAAGCTTTCCGCTTTCCGCAAGTGCACCGATGAGCGCGCGATGCGCGCCGATGATCAGCGTGGATCCCTTCGGCAGGTTCTCGGACAGCCTTACGGCTTCCATAGCCTGCTCGACGGCGGCAGCCAGTTGTCCCTGTCCCTGAAGCACCGCTGCGAGCATTTGCCTTGCCCGCACTCCGAGGCCTGCCGATTCGCTTGCCATCGGATGCTCCAGGAGGTGCTGGACGATCTGCTGGCATTCCTTCAGCCGACCCTGTTTCATGAGGCATTCGCCCTGCATGTAGGTCATGTTCCACCAGGCACTGGTGTTCTTGGCTTCGAGCGCAATCTGCGCAGCAGTGGCGGCGTGGCTGGCTGCGAGAGGATAGTCGCGCAGGTCCCATGCCTGGCGGGCGTACAAACCGGAGAGGACGTACTCGGCGTCGCTCATGGAGACTGGCTGGCTCCACGCTTCCAGCGCCTTTGGCGCAAGCTCCAGCCTGCGGGCCAACTCCTCGATGACTTCGGCCGTGGGCTCGCGCCGGCCGGTTTCAAGCAACGAGATGTAACTTGGTGAGTAGAGATCCCTGCCCAACTCGGCTTGGGTTAATCCGCGTTCCAATCGCTCGGCACGCAGCTTCTCCCCGAATCCGTTCCCCACGGGTACCTCCTCGTTAGTCCTGTCACGGCGTGATGAAGCGGCTCATGCCTGTACCTTGACAGTCTCTGTGGAAAACATTTTACAATGTATGTCAACAGGGGACCGCGCTATTCCATAACGAATCCGACTCGCATTGAGGAACAACCATGCTTAAGAAGATTGCTGCCGCGGCCGCCTTGGCTGCTGCATTGGCATTCTCCGCAGCGGCTCCTGCCGTTGTGTCTGCCACTCCCGTTCTCGACACCGTAAGTACGGTGCTCAGCGTCGGCAATTGGCCCGATCCCATGAGCGCGGTGGCGGTGGGCAACTGGCCCGATCCCATGAGGGCCCCGCAAGCTGTTGGCAACTGGCCGGATCCAATGTTCACGCCCAGCTACATCGGCAACTGGCCAGACCCCATGTAGGGGAGCCGCTCCGGGAATCCGGAGCCGTGAACCTGGAGCTGTGAACCTGGAAAAGCCAGTGAACCATTGAAGAGCCTGTGAACCACGTGAATTGAATGAACCCCGGGATTGTTTACGAGCCACGATTTCCGGGGTTTATTCATTTGCGCGAACTCCGGTTCAGCACCCGGCAGCAGGCCTTCTACTAGCATTATTGACTCCGGCATTATTGACAACGAAAAGAGGACCCTCCAAGGAGGGTCCTCTCTCATTTGGTCGGGATGACAGGATTTGAACCTGCGACCTCTTCGTCCCGAACGAAGCGCGCTACCAAGCTGCGCTACATCCCGATCCGCTGCAAAAGCAACTGTTCAAGAATAGCGGATGACCTGCCCCGATGCGAAATCGGAGCAGCTCACACCAGGGAGTCCCGCCAGGCGCCATGCAGCCTGGCGTAGCGGCCCCCACCGCTGATCAAATCGGCGGGCGAGCCGTCCTCCACGATCCGCCCTTCCTGGACAACCAGGACCCTGTCCGCCGTCTGTACGGTGGACAGCCGATGGGCGATGATGAGCGCGGTCCTGCCGGCGCCGCCGCCGTTGGCTGCGGGATTTCCCGGACGGGCACCGGCCAGGAGCCGGGTCAGGCCGGCCTGGACCATTCGCTCAGACGGGATATCCAGTGAGGACGTAGCCTCGTCGAGGATCAGCACCGCTGGAGCCGCCAGGAACGCCCTGGCGAAGCCGATGAGCTGCCGTTGTCCTGCCGAGACACGTCCGCCGCGTTTGTTCACATCGGTGTCATAGCCCTGCGGCAAGGCGGAGATGAACTCATGGGCCCCGACTGCTTTGGCGGCATCCTCGATTTCGCGTTGGCTGGCCTCGGGACGGCCCAGCGCGATGTTATCGGCAACTGTTCCGCTGAACAGGAATGCCTCCTGGGTGACCATGACGACGGCCCTGCGCAGGTCCGACGTCGACAGGTCCCGGAGGTCGACACCGTCGAGAGTCACCGCACCCGCGGTGACGTCATAGAACCGGGCAATCAGCTTTGCAAGGGTGGATTTTCCTGCGCCAGTCTGGCCAACCAGCGCGACGGTCTGGCCGGCCGGGATATGCAGGTTCAGGCGCGGCACTACGAGGGGTCCGCCGCTATAGCTGAATTCCACATCCTTGAACTCGATTTCGCCCCGCGCCTTGGCCAGGGGAGTCGGGTTCCTGGGCGGCCGGACGGTGGGAACCTCTTCGAGGAGCCCGGAGACCTTCTCAAGGGCTGCCTGGGCGCTTTGGAAGGCGTTGTAGAACATGGCCATCTGGTCTACCGGCTGGAAGAAGCGTTTGGTGGAGAGGATGAGCGCCAAAAGCACTCCCACCTCAAGGTCGCCCGCGAGGACCCGGAAGCCGCCAAACAACAGGACCACGGCCACGCAAATGTTGCCGATCAGCACCAGCCCGGGCTGGAAAATTCCGTTGAGGTTGATTGAGCGTATCGTGACTCTCTTGTAGTCCTCGGCCAGCTCTCCGAACCGTTCGGCATTCTCGCGTTCCTTCCGGAAGGCCTTGACGGCCCGGATGCCGGTCATGGTCTCCACGAAGTGCACGATCAGTCCGGCGGAGGCCACGCGCGACTCACGGAAGGCAATCTGCGAGTGCTTCTGGTACCAGCGAGTCAGGAAGTACATTGGCAGCCCGGCGGCAAGCACGATGAGTCCGCTGCGCCAGTCGAGCGCGAACACCGTAACTGCCGTGAAGATCATGAACAGGAATCCGGACACCAGGGAGCTGACGCCTGAATCCAGGAGTTCGCGAAGGGCTTCAAGGTCTGAGGTCTGGCGGGCAATGATGCGCCCGGAAGTGTACTTCTCGTGGAATTCAAGGCTCAAGCGCTGGGTGTGGCGGAACACACGAAGCCTGAGGTCCAGGAGCATGGCCTGGCTCAGCTTCGCCGTCGAGGTCACATAGAGGGCTGTGAGCACCGCAGTGACCACGGCCGCCGCGAGATAGAGCGCACCGGCCAGCAGTAGGGGGAAACTGTTGCCCGCTTGGAGGGCGGGCAGGGCGTGGTCTATACCGAAGGCGATCAGGGCGGGTCCGGCCACCCGGGCTGCCTGGGACAGCACCACCATGCCGATCGTGAGCCAGAAACGGAGGCGTACCGGTCGAATCAGCGAGGCCAGCAGCGCCAGGGAGCGACGCCGTAGCTCCCTGCTATCGGACTTGCTCAGGTGGGCGTTGTCCTCGTTGATGGTGCCGAAGGTAGCGGTACTCATCGAACGGTCTCCCCAGCATCGTTGAGTTGGGCAGTGTCATTGAGTTCGGCAGTGTCATTGAGTTCCTCATGGAGTTCCGTGTCCAGGTCCTTCGGCTCACGCTCCAGACTCGCGATGACGTAGCGGTAGTGGTCATTGCTTGCCAGGAGCTCGGTATGGGTTCCGACGGCGGCAATGCGGCCCTCCCTCAGGAGCGCTACACGATCCGCAAGTGCCACGGTGGACGGCCTGTGCGCCACGATGAGCGTGGTGGTTTCACGCAGGACCTCGCGAAGCCTCGCTTCGACGCGCTCCTCGGTATTGACGTCCAGTGCGGACAGGGGGTCGTCCAGGACCAGCACTTTAGGCCTGGCTGCGATGGCCCGGGCCAGGGCGATGCGCTGCCTCTGTCCGCCCGACAGGCTCAGCCCTTCCTCACCGATCAAGGTATCCACGCCGTCCGGCAGGGAGAAGGCGAAGTGGGCCTGGGCGACGTCGAGGGCCTCGTGCAGTGCCTCATCGGTGCGTTCGCGAGCCCCCAGCAGCACGTTGTCCCGTACGGAACTCGAGAACAGTGTGGTGTCCTCGAAAGCCACGCTGACCAGGCTGCGCAGCTGCTCGAGGCTGAAATCCCTGACATCGATGCCGTCGATCATCACCGACCCCTCGGTGACTTCGAAGAGCCGCGGCACAAGCTGAAGCAGGGCGCTCTTCCCGCTGCCGGTGATGCCCACAAGGGCCATCGTCTCGCCCGGGCGGACATCCAGGTCGATTTCCTCCAGGAGCCGGCCGCCGTCGTCGAACCCAAAGGAGGCCCCGCGGAAGCTAAGCGCCCCTCGGACGTTGGACAAGTCCGGATCCTTGGGGTCCGCCGGACTGGTGATGGTGTTCTCCGTGTCCATGACCTCGAAATGGCGGTCGATGGCGGTCTTGGCGGTCAGCGCCATGGCCAGCAGCATGCCGGAGAACTCTACCGGTGTGGCCACAACTGCCGCAGTTGCAAAGAAGGCCACGAGGGCGCCAATGGTCAGTTGCCCGTCAACGGTGAGCATGATGCCGACAACGAGCGCCAGGCCGAGTGCAAGTTCCGGCAGGAGCGTCACCACCATGCTGAAGGTGGCCTGGTGCCTGGCTTTGGCGATCTCGGTCTGCCGCAGCTCCTCCGCCTGTTCATTGAAGTTCTCCAGGGCTTCGTGGCTGCGCCCGAAGCCCTTCAGCACCCGGATGCCGTGCACGGACTCCTCAACAGTGGTGGCAAGGTCGCCCGCCTGGTCCTGGCTGAGGCGGGCCACTTTGCTGAAGCGGGTGCGGAAGCGGAAGGAATAGACCATGATCGGCACGGCGGCCGCGAGGAAGATCAGAGCAAGCTGCCAGCTCATGGAAAACATGACCCCGACGCCGATTGCCACGGTCAGCGTCGTGACCACGAGCATGATGGCGCCAAAGGCCATCCAGCGGCGCAGGAAGTTGAGATCTGTCATGGCGCGGGACAGGAGCTGGCCTGAACCCCAGCGGTCGTGGAATGAGACGGCGAGTTCCTGAAGATGCCCGTAGAGCGAGATCCGCATTTTCGTTTCCACGGTGGTGGCGGGATTGATGACGAACTGACGGCGGAGGGCCACGAGGACGGCTTCGGCAACGCCCAGGGCAAGGATGACGCTGGAGGCAATCCACACGGTTTCGGTTGAGCCGCCCGGCTGGAGGGAGGTGTTGATCAGGACGCGGAGGACCTGGGGGATGGAAAGAGCCACGACGCTGGCGAGCAGGGCGCACACAAGCCCCATGACAAGCCTGGGGAGTATCGGTTTTACATGCGGATAGAGACGGCTAATGGATCGGAAGAATGTAGTTTGCTTGGCCATGCCCGCTTCTCAAGCTGTTTTCAGATGTAGTTTCCCGTAGCAACTACCCTATGCCATGGCGTGACTGAATTGACAGCAGGATTGCGGTGTGTAATGGCAGCCATTCCACCGTGGGTAAAGGTAACGTGGGAGCCGTCGTCGGGGGCCTTACGAGTCTTGCGACTGAGCCTGCGGGGTCAGCGTCAGCAGTACAGCCTCCGGTCGGCAGGCGATCCGGATCGGGGCGAAGCGCGAGGTCCCGATCCCGCCTGAGACGTTGACCGGCGTCGTCCTCCCATTGTTCTGCCAGTCATGCAGGCCCTTGGCCCGCCACGTCGGGAGATCGCAGTTGGCCACCACGGCTCCAAAGCCGGGGATGCAGATCTGCCCGCCATGGGTATGCCCGGCCAGGATCAGGTCCGCTGAGTTATCTGTGAAGTGGTCCAGTACCCGCTGGTAAGGGGCATGGATGAGCGCGACTTTCAGGTGTGGTTTTGAGTCCTGGCCTGCGGTTCCCCGCGGCCAGCCGGCATACCGCTCCCGGTTCAGGTGGGGATCGTCCACTCCGGAAAAGTCGAACCGAAGGCCGTTCAGGGCAAGCGACTGGTGCCGGTTGGTCAGGTCGATCCAGCCCTCCGAGCCGAAACCCGTGCGCAGCCGGGGCCAGTCCAGTTCCAGCTCTCGTTTCTCTACCTTCGAGGGTCCCAGCAAATATCTCGCCGGGTTCTTAAGGCGCGGAGCGTAGTAGTCGTTGGAACCGGGGACAAAGACCCCGGGGAATTTCAGCAGCGGACTGAGTGCCGAAAGGAGGGGGTCAATCGCCTTCGGATGGCTAAGGTTGTCACCGGTATTGACCACCAGGTCCGGTTTCAGGCCCGCCAGCGAATGCAGCCATTTGGCTTTCTTGTCCTGACCCGGGACAAAGTGGATATCGCTGAGGTGCAGCACCCGGAAAGGCGAGGACCCGGAGGGAAGGATAGGCAGCGCCTCTTCCCGCAGCACGAATTGGTTCTTCTCCCACAGGCCATAGGCTGCCGCGGCGAGTCCTGTCACCGCGCCGGCTGCTGCTGTTACGGCAAAGCCGCGCCCGAAGGTTCGGGCGCGGCGGGCCAGGACGTTAGGAGCGAGCACTGAGGCTTAGTCCTTCTTGTCGCTGTTGTTGTTGCCGCCGCCTGGGTTGGACGGTGCGGGGGCCGGGTTGGCGGTTGCCGGTGAGGACGGAGTGGTGTTGCGAGGTGCCGGTGCACCGCCCAGCATGTTCGACGGCGGGGCGGGGAACGGGTTGGTGCCATAGGCGGGCGCAACGCTCGCCATGTAGTTCGAGAACATGGGACCGGCGATCATGTAACCGTCGATGCCCCTGTAGAACTTGCCGTTGACCGTGATGTTCTGGCCGGGACGCAGCTGGGTGCCCAGCGGGTCACCGAACCACGCTGCCGTGGCCAGGCCGGTGGTGTGGCCAACAACCCACGTGGAACCGTTGTTGTTGGAGGTACCGGTCTTCGCGCCAATCGGGAAGTTGGTCCGGGTGGAGATCCGCGGCTGGATCAGCGAACCGGATCCCTGGTTGAGCACTTCCTGGAGCGCGTAGTTCACGCCGCGGGCCACCTCGGGTTTGACGGCGTCCCGGCAGCTGGAGGACTGTGCGGGAAGCTGGGCTCCGGTGTGGTCGGTAACCGAGGTGATGGCGATCGGCTCGCAGAACTTGCCGTCATTCGCGAAGGTTGCGAAGGCGCTTGCCATGGTCAGCGGTGACGTCTGGGTAGACCCGAGAAGGTTGGCCAGGGTGGACATGTCGATCTTTGGATGAGCCTCGATGACCTTGCCCGAGGAGTCTGTCTGGGGCAAGCCCTGGTGAAGGCCCACGGCGTCCACCATTTTCTGGATTCCACAGAAATCCAGCTGGGCGGCCGAGGCGAACGTCACTGTGTTGATCGAGTTGAACAGACCCTGCAGGACCGTCATGGGCCGGTAGTAGCCTTCTTCGGCGTTCTGCAGGTCATCTGCGGCTCCGAGGCCCTTTTCTGCTGTGTTGTAGCCGCCCGTCACAACGCCGCAGGTGTTCCGCCATTGGAAGTTCAACGGATAACGCCGCACGGCGCCGTTGACCACGGTGTTCATGGACTTGCCCTCGTTGAGCCATTCGGCAAAAGTGAATGGCTTCATGGTTGATCCTGGCTGGGCGCCACCCAGGCCATTGAGGTCGTTGCCGTTTTCGTCCAGCTTGTCCACGGCGAAGTTGATGTTGCTGTCGAACTTTCCGTCGGCGGGCAGCCAGACCGTGTTTTGTGCCATCGAAATGATCTTGCCCGTATTCGGCTGGACGGAGACTACGGAGGCGCCCCACTTGTCCGGATTGGCTCCGGCCGAGGCATCAACCTGCTGCTGCGCTATGTTCTGGGCGCTGGGGTCCAGCGTGGTGGTGATGGTCAGGCCACCACGGAAGATCTTCTTTTCACGCTCTGCGGCGTCGGCGCCGTAGGCGGGGTTGTTCAGGAGCAGGTGCAGGACGTAGTCGCAGAAGTACGGTGCCGTGGAGGCGTAGGCACAACCCTGGCGGGCGGGAGTGACTTTGGTTTCCACGGGTGTGGCGACGGCGGCGTCGTAGTCGGCCTGCGCGATCTTTCCTTGCTGGAGCATCAGTTTCAGCACCAGGTCGCGGCGCTGCTTTGCGTTATCCGGGTTGCTGATCGGATCGTAGAAGGAAGGGCTGTTCACGACGCCCGCCAGCAGGGCGGCCTGCGGAAGGGTGAGGTCCTTGGCCGTGGTGCTGAAGAAGAACTTCGAGGCGGCTTCGATGCCGTAGGCGTCGCGGTTGAAGAAGACGATATTGAGGTAGCCCTCAAGGATCTGCTCCTTGGAGAACTTCTTCTCCAAAGCGATGGCCAGCTTCATCTCGCGCAGCTTGTCGCCTACGCCCTTGTTGACGCCGTTGAGCTTGACGTCTGCATCCTTGCCTTCGGCGACGAGGGACTCGTTGATGACGTTGTTCACGTACTGCTGTGTGATGGTTGAGGCACCCTGCTTGTTACCCCGTGCCGTGCTGACGATGGCGCGCATAATGCCCGTTGTGTCGATGCCGCCGTGATCGTAGAAGCGGCTGTCCTCGACAGCAATCACCGCTTCCTTGATAAAGGGGCTCATCTGCTCCAGGGGAACACGGGTGCGGTTCTCCGCGAAGAGCGTGGCGATTCGGCTGCCGTCCGCGGCCAGGATCGTGGTGGACTGGCTGGGCGGGTCCACCTGCAACTCGGCCGGGAGGGTGTCAAAGAACTGGATCGAACCGCTGGCAGTACTGCCGGAAACGGCGGCCGCGGGGACCAGCAGGCCCGCCACGAGGACGCCGCAGACCGCGCTCACACCCAGGAATCCGAAGATCTTTCCGAGGGTTGTGGCAGTGTCGAATAAGGGGTTCTTACGAGTCGCCATGTTTTCCACTTTACCGGCAAGGACTAGTCTTTCTCTCATGACCAAATGGGAGTACGCGACGATTCCGCTCATTATTCACGCCACAAAGCAGATTTTGGACCAGTGGGGAGACGACGGGTGGGAGCTCGTCCAGGTCGTCCCGGGGCCCGACGGAAACGGCCTTGTAGCCTACCTCAAGAGGGAGAAGCGGTAACAATGAGCACCCCCGCAGAAACCACGCCATCAGCGGAAACGAACGCATCCGCCGGCGCCGAAGTCCCCACGTCCGCCGTCGAGCAGCGCCTTGCCGAGCTGGGCATCACGCTCCCGCAAGTGAGCCCGCCGGTGGCCGCTTACGTGCCCGCGATCGTATCCGGCAGCCACGTCTACACTTCGGGCCAGCTGCCATTTATTAACGGCAAACTCGAAGCTACGGGCAAGGTATCCACAGGAGACGAAGGCCACTCCGACGAACCCACAGTGGCCCCCGAGGACGCCAAGCAGTACGCGGCCGTGTGCGCCGTCAACGCCCTGGCCGCAGTCAAGAGCGTTATCGGAGACCTCGACCGCATCACCCGCATCGTGAAGGTAGTCGGTTTCGTATCCTCCGATCCTTCCTTCACGGGACAGCCTGCAGTCATCAACGGCGCCTCCGAACTTCTCGGCCGCGTCTTTGGTGACGCGGGGCAGCACGCCCGCTCCGCCGTCGGCGTTTCAGTGCTGCCGCTCGACTCTCCCGTAGAGGTCGAGCTGATCGCCGAATTCAGCTAAGGACCCGAACACCACCGTGCCACAGCTAGCCCGACGCCTGTTTGTGTTGCCCCCCGACCTTGAGGGGGCGGCACGAAACTGGTTGAAACTCGGTGAACCGACCCCCCGAGCCGCAAATTACGCCTCTTCCATTATCCTGCTCCGCGATTCGCCCGCCGGCCTGGAAACGTGGATGGGCTACCGCGCCGGTTCCTCGCCGCTGGGAGTCGTGGCGTTTCCCGGCGGCTCGTTGCAAACCAGCGACGATGACGCCGTCGGCTGGCTGGGTCCGTCGCCGCAGCATTGGGCGGAATGGATGGGCATGTCCGACGTCGGGCTCGCGCGCCGCCACATTGTGGGCGCCATCCGCGAACTCTTCGAAGAGACCGGAGTCCTCCTCGCCGGCCGTGACCTGTCCTCGACTGTGGAGGCGACGTCCACGGTTGAATGGATGAAGATACGCGAGGCCGTTGCGGAGCAGGAGAAGTCGTTTACGGACGTCCTCGCCAAGCGCGGACTCAAGCTGCGGACCGACCTCCTCAAGCCCCTGGTCAACTGGCTCAGCCCGGATTTCGCGCACCGCCGCTTTAACACCCGGTACTTTGCCGCCACCGTGCCGGTCAACCAGGAGCCGTCCATCCTCGCAAGCAAGGGCGTGTGGGGTCGCTGGGTTTCCCCCGCCAAGCTCATCGAGGAACGCGACACCACGGCACTGGGGGACGAGGTGGGCCAGGAGGAGACCGTCGGCCGCACGCTCGGCCAACTGCTGGTTCCGGGGACCGAGATCATGCTTGAAAAGATGGCAGCCGCAAACGGCTGCATCGCTTACCTGAGCTACAAGCGCACGCCGCATGTGTACCAGCCCAAACTGGTCGAAGAAGATGGCGCACTGATGCTCGAAGTCGAGGCAGCCCGGACCATCGCGGGGGAGCCGCAGCGGGAACGCTGAGTTCGCCGGTGATCGAGCTCGTCGAGATCCGTTGTTTGCCGTGGTTGCGTTCGCCGGACGACGGCCTTCGCCGTCGCTGTTCGCCGTGGTTGGGTTCGCCGGACGACGGCCTTCGCCGTCGCTTAGACACGATCGAAGTGCACCGCTGCGGTCGCTGGGCGACCTTCGCGACGCTTTCGACCGCGATGCGCTCCTTCGCGAAGACCGCCGCCCGGCTTTAGGTGACGGTCTCTCACTTCTCGCGCTCTTTTCTGTGACGCTCTCTCACCTTTTGGGCGTTCTCTGTGACGCTCGCTCACGTCTTGGGCGTTCTTCTTCGATGCTCGCTCAGATAATTGGTCACAAAAATGCCGCCCCGGTGTTTCCGGGGCGGCACTTTTTTGCTTGTGTTTTTGTTATTAGCGGGAGCGCTGGCGAAGGCGCTGCATGTCCAGGATCACCACTGCGCGGGCTTCCAGGCGTAGCCAGCCTCGCTGCACGAACTCTGCCAGTGCCTTGTTCACCGTTTCACGGGAAGCGCCGACCAGCTGGGCCAGTTCTTCCTGCGTCAGCTCGTGGGCGACAAGGACGCCGTCGGTTGCCGGGCGGCCGAAGCGGTCGGCGAGGTCCAGCAGGGCCTTGGCGACGCGGCCCGGGACATCCGAGAAAACGAGGTCCGACAGGGAGTCGTTGGTGCGGCGCAGGCGACGGGCGAGGGCCTGCAGCAACTGGGCGGAAACCTCGGGGCGCGTGCGGAGCAGCGTGTTGAGGCTTTCGTTCTTCAGGCCGGCCAGGCGGGTCTCGGACACGGCCGTGGCCGTAGCGGTGCGGGGGCTGGGGTCGAACAGGGCCATCTCACCGAAGAGTTCGCCCGGGCCGAGGATGGCCAGGAGGGATTCACGGCCGTCGGGGGAGGTGCGCCCAAGCTTTACCTTGCCGGAAACGATGAAGTAGAGCTGATCACCCTGGTCGCCTTCGCGGAATACCGAGGCTCCGCGGGAAAGATCCACCTCCGTGAGCTCGTCCGTCAGCAGGCGGAAGGCGTCGTCGTCAAGGGTGGCGAAGAGGGGTGCGCGGCGCAATACCTCGATGTCCATGAAATCTCCTGAGTAAATGTGTCGGCTGTGGCGCTTCAGCCATTGTTTCAGAACTTTCGCGCTTCTGTGACGTACTTGGCACCTGAAACGCGCGAAGTCACGCCGTTTTGAAGGGATATTGACGGGATATTGACGGGATGGCGACCGGATTGGACCCCATCTGAACGGTACCCGCGGACATGGCAACGGGTGGCGTCCGCGCTGCCGCTTGGCAGCTTACTGTCAGACTCCCGAACTAGAATTGGGACCTACACGGCTGTGAGGAGCATTGGTGTTCGGCTTGACCGTCCTGGATCTTGCGTTGATATTGACGCTGCTTTCCTATTTGTTCTATGGGCTTCGGAGCGGTTTCCTGGTCACGGTGGGTGGCATCGCCGGGTTTGCCGCAGGGGCCATCGCCGCATTCGTGGCTGTCCCGCTGGTCAGTGACTGGGTGGAGGATAGCGGCTGGCGCCTCACAGCGATAGTGGGCTCCGCCGTCGTGCTCATAATCCTGGGCCATGGCGTGGGGACCATGCTGGGTCGAAGGGTTCGCAGCGCCGTTCGGATCAAGCCCCTGCACGCCGTAGACCGCATCATTGGCGGGCTTGTGAGCGTTGTGGTGACGGCGCTGGTCATGTCGATGCTCGCCTTCAGCATCAGCTCGCTTGGTGTGCCGTTCGTTTCGCAGCAGCTTGCCGAGTCCAAGGTCATCCGCTTCATCGATGGACTGACGCCGAATCCCGTCAAAGCCACCATGGCACAACTGCGCTCCACGGTGATCGGCAACGGAATTCCCAAGCTCATTGAAGGCCTGGCTCCCGCAAATCCCCTTCCGGTCCCCAACGCCAGCACTGATACTCCCGCGCTCAACAACGCGGCCCGGTCCGTCCTGAGGATCGCCGGTACTGCCTACCAGTGCGGACAGAACCAGACCGGATCAGGCTTCGTGGTGTCGCCTGAGCGCGTGGTCACTAACGCCCACGTGGTGGCAGGTGTGCCCCAGCCGGTGGTGGAAATTCCCGATGGCAGTGCACTTCCCGGTCGTGTTGTGTACTTCGACAGCCAACGCGACCTTGCCGTCATCGCCGTCGACGGCCTGGCGACCGCCCCGCTGCCGCTCGGTCCTGACCTGCCGGCCGGGAGCCCGGCGGCGTTCGCGGGATACCCGCACGGCGGCCCCTTCCAGTCCAAGCCGGCCACCGTCCAGGACATCACCACGGTCCTTGTGCCGGATATCTACGGGAACAACCCGTCACCGGCGGACGTCTATCGGCTGGCTGGCGACGTCCAGCCCGGCAACTCGGGCGGCCCCCTCCTCACCACCGAGGGTCAGGTTGCGGGTGTCATCTTCGCGAAAACCACGTCCGACGCCGCCTTCGGCTTTGCCCTGACTATGCAAGACCTCGCTCCGGTCGCCAGCCAGGCTGCCTCCCTGGGCGACGCCGTGTCCCCGGGCCAGTGCACCAGGAAGTAGCCAGTGCACAGGAAGTAGCGGGCAGAAGAATCAGAGCGCCGTGGCGAGGTAGTCGATAGCCAACTTGTAACCCTGCACCCCCGCGCCCACAATTACGGCTGTGCAAACCGGCGACAGGTAGGAGTGGTGCCTGAACTCCTCGCGCTGGTGCACATTGGTGATGTGGACCTCGACGGCGGGAAGCTGCACTGCGGCCAAGGCATCGCGAAGTGCAACGGAAGTGTGGGTGAAAGCACCGGCGTTGATCACGATTCCGACGGCGGACGTGCGTGCGGCGTGGATGGCATCCAGAAGGTCGCCCTCGTGGTTGGACTGCACGCAGTCCACAGTGAAGCCATGGGTTCCGGCCGCTGCCATCGCTAGTTGCTCAACGTCAGCCAAAGTGGAGGTTCCGTATTTTTCGGGTTCGCGGGTGCCCAGCAGGTTCAGGTTGGGGCCGTTGACAATGAGGATGGTGCCGCGGTCAGTTGAGGGGTCGTTAGGGGCCTCAGGTGCGGCTTCCATAGTGCTCCGGGCTGCTGCCTGACTGTTTTCCGCGGGCGTCGGACTGTCGTGATTCATGCCCCAACTCTAGGCGATGGGCGGGCATCATCTTCCGCTCGGAGCCTCATCGACGCGCGCCTGGTGGTCATGAAGATTTTTTCACTCTCCTTTCATAGGCCCTTCATGAGCTCCTGACACGATGGGTCCATGCAGATGCTGAAACGGGTGGCGCTGATGGCTGCCGTCCTTGTGATTCCGGTCCTGCTTGCACTGGGCGGGAGCCTCCTGGCGGCTCCGTCGGGGCCTCCAGCCGAAGACCCCCGGCCTGTGGAGCTCAACGGCCCCGGCTCACGCCCTGTCCCGGCACTGGAGCCCACTCCGACGCCGAGCCCAATGCCGTCGCAGCCAGACGCTCCTGATCCCGGGGCTCCTGATCCCGGAGCCGCAGATCCAGGCACTGCAGATCCAGGCACTGCAGATCCCGGCGGGCAACCGCCTCCTGCGTCCTTGGAACCTGCGCCTCCCGCTCCCGTTGTTCCGCCGGCAAACAATCCCGCCCCCACTCCGGCGCCCGTGGCGCCCCCCGTGGTCATAGATGATGACGACGTCGATTATGGAGATGACTAGTGGCACCGGCACCAGTTCAGGCATCGCCCGCAAGCGGTGCACCAGCACCATCCACCGCCGCGGCAGGGGCAAGCGGAAAGGCTGACATGACCAGGACCAGCTACGAGGCACAAACCACCGACAAGGCGCAGACCGCCGACGAAGCACAGACCAGCTACGAAGCACAGACCTCCTACGAGCCACGGACTCCCGATAAGCCCGATAAGAAGGAGTCTGCTGACCACTCGGGCGCCTCGCGCCGGCTGGGATCCCCGATCCCCGCCCGCTGGCGGATCGCTGGTTGGATCCTTTTCACGACAGCTCTGACGCTTTTGGCGGTGCTGCTCACCGTGAGGTCCCTCATGATGAATCAAGCCAGGGCGGAGGCCCATGAGGCCATTGCCCAGGAACTGCGGGAATTCAGGGCTTTCTCGGCGGAAGGGGTGGACCCCACGACAGCCAAGCCATTCACCTCGATCGAAAAGATGCTGGAAATCTATCTGAGCCGGCAATCCGCGGCTGAAGACGAGGTCATCTTGGGAAGCGTGGGCGGACGAGTCCTCTACACTCCCACCGGCGCCCTCAGTTCGGGCTCCATAAGCCATCAGCTTCCACAGGACAGGCAGTTGATCGAGGCCATTGGGAGTGGGACTGCTGCGTCAGGGATCTCCCAGACCAGTGGCGGGGAACTGCACTGGGCGCGGCTGCCGGTGGTTTCGGGGCAGGAAACCGGGCACCTGATCGTGGGCTTCTATATGGCGCCCCTGGTGGCCGAGGCAGCCAGCACTACGCTCATCATTTTCTGTGTCTCTTTGGGGGGCTTGCAATAACGGCCGGAATGGCCTGGCTGGTTGCGGGCCAGATCCTGCGTCCAGTTAGAGAGGTCCGCCGGGTGGCCGACGATATATCCGAAAACGACCTCACTGCCCGTGTACCCGTACAGGGGAATGATGATATCTCGGCACTCGCCGTGACCTTCAACACGATGCTTGATCGGCTGGAGGTCGCCTATCGAACGCAGAGAGCCTTTGTGGACGACGCATCCCACGAGCTCCGGACGCCCATCACGGTCATCAGGGGGCACCTGGAACTCATGGAGGACAACCCGAAGGACCGGCAGCGGACGCTTTCCCTGGTTGATGACGAACTGGCCAGGATGGGGCGGATCGTCACCGATCTCCTGCTGCTCGCAAAAGTGGACAGGCCAGGCTTCACCAGGTTGCAGGAAACCGACGCCGCCTCCCTTCTCCTGGACATCGAAGCCAAGGCACAAACCCTCAGACCGCGCGGCTGGCCGATCCTGGAGATCGCGGAAGGAAATGTCCTCCTGGACCCGCAGCGCATCACCCAGGCCGTTCTGCAACTCGCTACCAACGCCTGTCAGTACTCGGCTGAAGAATCAACGGTCTCGCTGGGCTCGGCCTTCAACGGAACCGGGGCGGGACGAACGTTCTCCATCTGGGTCGCAGACAAGGGAATCGGCGTCACGGAAGAGGAAGCCGCCATGATCTTTGGGCGCTTCCATCGGGGCGAGGCTGCTCGGGCATCCCGATCCGCCCCGGCGCCGGCCTGGGCCTTGCCATTGTCGGCAGCATTGCTGAAGCGCATCAAGGAACAGCCTGGGTATGCAGCAAGGCGGGCGAAGGTGCCACTTTTGGGCTGACGATTCCAGCACCTGACGAGCAGCCGGTGTCCCCTGACGAGCCCGCCGAAGAGCCAAGGAAGGACTACCCATGAGCCGCATCCTGGTGGCCGAGGACGATTCGCGCATTGCCGATTTCATAGAAAAGGGGCTGGTGGCTGCGGCCTACCAATGCCTGGTGGTCGACGACGGCGCGAGCGCCCTCCTGCTGGCGCGCTCCGGTGAGTTCGACATGGTCGTCCTGGACATCGGCCTGCCCACGTTGAACGGCTTTGAAGTATTGGCACAGCTGCGCGGTGAAGGATCGAAGACCCCGGTTATTGTCCTGACGGCGAATGATTCGGTTTCGGATACCGTCCATGGACTGGAAAGCGGGGCAAACGACTATATGACCAAGCCATTCCAGTTCGCGGAACTGCTGGCCCGCATTCGCCTCCGACTCCAGGACGACGGTGAACCTGGCATGATTCGTGCACTAAGACACGAAGACCTCGAACTGGATCTGCGCAGCCGACGCGTGCGGCGAGGGGATACCGTCGCGGACCTGACGGCGAGGGAATTCTCCCTCCTGGAGGTCTTCCTGCGGCATCCCGGCCAGGTCCTCACCCGGGAGCAGCTGATTTCCCATGCCTGGAACCTGGACTTCGACCCCGCGTCCAACGTGGTGGATGTCTATGTGCGGGCCCTGCGGGGCAAGATCGGAGCCGAGAGGCTGGAAACCGTCCGCGGCGCGGGGTATCGGCTGAGATGAAAACCGTGTACTTCGAATCGCATCCACGGACGATTCTTCCCAAGGAGGAAACAGGACCACGGATCCTCGGGTTCGCTTCTGTCGCCCAGGCGGTTTCCCTGCTGGTTGCCCTCGCCTTCATGGGCCTCCTGACGATCAACGCTGTCAACGGGCAAGGCCTCAGTGGCCACGCGGCCATGACGCTGTGTATCTTCATCGGTGCGATCTGGTTCTGGATTTTCACGAAAGTGGAGGACACCTACGTCGCCCTGGGCGCCGCCGTCGCACTGGTTATCAGTGGCTCGTTGCCCACCCAGGACCCCTTCCACGCGCTGGGCGAAGAATCGATCTGGCTCCTCATGGCCGCGTTCGTCATAGCGGGCGCTGTAGCCTCCACGGGCCTGGCCGCCCGCGGCGCCGCGTTTGTCATCACCGGCGCCCGCAGCGTGCGCCAACTGGCACACCTGACCTCCCTGGGACTGATCGTCACCGCGTTCGCCATCCCCGCGACGTCGGGTCGTGCGGCACTAGCCCTCCCCATCTTCCTGGCCCTGGGTGGCGCGCTCCGGGACCGCCCTTGCGTCGTCAAGATGCTCTCCGTCCTGTTCCCGACGATCATCCTGCTGTCGGCGGTCAGTTCCTTCCTCGGTGCCGGGGCACACTTGATCACCAGCCAAGTGCTCGAGTCCGCTGGCTTCCGCGGCTTTGACTTTGCGTCATGGCTTCTCCTGGGCCTGCCGCTGGCACTCGTCTCATCCGGCCTGGCGACCGAGCTGGTGCTCAGGCTCTTCACCAGCCCGGGCGAGCGGACGGCGGGACTGCGTATAGGCATAACCGAATTGCAGGAGCAGTCAACGACCCGGCTGCGAGGCCCTCTTGACCTTGACGAGCACAGGTCCCTGCTCTTGCTCGGCGCGGTGGTGGCCCTGTGGTGCACCGAGCCGATCCACGGACTGGAACCGGCCCTCGTGGCATTAATCGGTGCCCTCGTGGTTTCCTCGCCGTATTACGGCTCGGTCAAGCTGGGGGCGGCCCTGAAAAAGGTGCCGTGGTCCATGCTGATCTTTATGGCGGCCACGTTGGCCCTCGGCTCCAGCCTGGTGACCTCGGGAGCGGCCTACTGGCTGGCGGCCTCGCTGCTGGCGCCGGTAGAAGTGCTCGGTGCCGCCAAGCCGGTGGTGTTCGTCCTGGTGGTGGCGATCTCCACCGCGGCCCACCTCGTGATCCAGTCGCGTTCAGCCCGCTCCGCCGTCCTGATTCCCATCGTGGTGGCGTCGGCGGGCACCATGGGGGTTGATGCCGTGGCGGCGGCTTTTGCCTCAACTGCGGCCGCCGGCTTTTGCCACACGCTGACAAGTTCGGCCAAACCTGTGGCCCTCTTCGCGGAAATCGATGGTCGTGCCAATTACGAACCGCGGGACCTCCTCCGGCTCTCCTCCTGGCTCGGGCCGCTGAACGCCGTCCTCGTCCTGCTCTTCAGCTTCTTCGTCTGGCCGGCCATGGGCCTTCCGCTCTTGACCTCGCCCTAACAACCTCGAACTAATTTCACTCGCAAAGGTGGATCCAATGGTTATGTCCATTCCGCAACGCATCCTGGTAGCTCCGTCGGGATTCAAGGAAAGCCTCGACGCCGTGGAGGTGGCGGCAGCGATTGCATCGGGAATCCGGCGGGTGATCCCAGGTGTCCACGTCACCTCGGTGCCCATGGCCGACGGCGGTGAGGGAACCGCCGTCGCGCTCGCGGCAGCCACCGGCGGGAGAATCCTGCGCCGCCGGGTTACCGGACCCATGGGAGCCCCGGTCGATTCCCATTTCGCCATGCTTGGACGGGTGGGAACACCGACGGCGGTAGTTGAGATGGCGGCTGCTGCAGGCCTGCGCCTGGTCCCGAAGGACAGCCGGGATCCCGGCCGAACGACGACTCGCGGTGTCGGGGAGCTGATCCTCGCCGCCCTGGACGAGGGAGCCGAGCGCATCATTGTGGGCTGCGGGGATTCCGGGACATCCGACGGCGGAGCCGGCGCCCTGCGTGCACTGGGGGCGCATGTCTTCGGGTCGGGCGGATCAGAGCTGGAAGAAGGCGGGGCCGCACTCGCCGAAGTTGCCGCCGTCGACTTCAGTGGACTGGACTCGCGGCTGGTGGGTTGCACCATTGACTTGGCTCTCAACCCCTTCAACATACTCTGTGGTCCGCAGGGTGTGGCGCGGGTGTTTGGGCCGCAGAAAGGGGCTACGGAAAAGCAGGTCGAGATCCTCTCGCTCGGCTTCGACCGCTGGGCTGGAGTGCTGGCCGCGGCGTCGGGCAGGCCGGAGGGCTATCTTCGGACGGGGCCGGGAACCGGTGCCTCCGGCGGCCTCGGTGCCGGACTGGCAGCGATAGGGGCAAACCTGGTGCCGCGCTTTGAGCTGCTGTTGGATTCGGGACTGGCGGGCGTGGACTTGGATGCATGCATTGCTGAGGCGGACCTGGTGGTCACGGCGGAGGGCGCCATTGACTTCCAAACGCCGCGGGGCAAGGTTCCGGCGGAAATCGCCAAACGCGCGCAGGCGGCGGGTGTTCCCGTCCTGGCCCTTGCCGGTTCTATAGGCAAGGACGCCCAGGACGTGCATTCTGCGGGCATCGACGCGATCGCCGGCATCATCCCTATCCCCATGAACCTGGACCGGGCGGTCGCCGAGGGGGCCACGCTCCTGACGGAAGCCACGGAGCGTACATTCCGCGTGCTGCTATTGGGTTCGGCGATATCTGCGCGGCTGGGAAGCGCGGCCTGAGCTGCAGCCCGCCGTGACGATGCGGGACGCCCTGCCCGAGGTGCGGGACTTAGGAGCTCAGCTCCCAGTGAAGCCGGATGGCCTCGGCAATTGGTCCCGCTGCCACGTCCACCTTGAACGCCACCGGTGCTGTTCCAGTCTCCTCGATGATGGAATCGCGATATACGCGGCCGCATGAAGGACACAGTGTGTAAAGGTCCTCGTCCTCCGGCCAGGCGGCCAGCCCGGCTGGTACCGGGGGGTCGCCGGCATGGATCGGGATGCCTTCTGAATTGGCCTGGATGAGGCCCTCGTTGCTGACGGTATTGCCGCACAGGCACGTAATGGTGGTGACATCATGCCCGGCGACCTCGGCGAATTCAGTGTCCACGGCATACTCCCGAGTGTTGGAAGAGGACCCTATATACCTCAGCGTACGTTCACCATCCCCACGCTCGTAAGGGGACTGCACCATAATGGGGCTGCCGCCCAAGCGGCAGCCCCTCTAGGGTTGCTCTAGGCCACCGTGAAGCGCAACAACAACGCGTGCTCCGGGTTGAGGATCGGCATCGGCAGGCCGACTTCGGCGAGGAAGCGGCCATTGGCTTCCGCCCCTGATTCCAGCCAGGCGGGCGGCCGGGTCTGGGTGAACGTGTGCACGTAGTCGGCATCGCCGGGAGCGGGGAAGATGGCCTCCACCCGATAGTTCAGCTCCGGATCCAGTCCGGGGATGGTAATCCGCCCTGGCTGCTCCGCGAAGGACGTTCGGGTGCTGACCAGGGTGAACAGCGCCGCCGTCGTACCGGCCGGGACGCCGCCGTCGGGGACACCGCCGTCGGCCACTACGCCGTGCAGCATCAGCGAGTCGTCGGCGACGTCGGCGCGCACCATGCGGCCGCTGTGGATCAGGTCCCGGTGCTCCTTGTAGAGAGCGATGAAGCGCTTGAGCTCCTCCCGTTCTGCACCCTGCACGTCACGCACATCCCACTCCATGCCGAAGTGGCCGAAGAGTGAAGTAATGGCCCGGAAGGAGAGGTCGTGGGTGCGGGCGGTGGTGTGCGAAGTGGTGGGGCCGATGTGCCCGCCCACGAGCTCCGGCGGCACTACCAGGCCGGTCCAGCGTTGGATGGTCTGCCGTTCCAAGGCGTCGTTGCAGTCCGAGGCCCAGATCCGGTCCGTACGCTCGAGAATACCGAGGTCCACTCGGGCACCACCGGACGAGCAGGATTCGATCTCGACGCCGGGGTGCGCCTCGCGGAGCGCGTCGAACAAACGGTAGGCGGCGAGGGTCTGCTGGTGCACTGAGGAGCGGCCGGCGTGGCCGTGCTCTAGGAGGTCGCGGTTCTGGTCCCACTTGAGGTAGCTGATGTTGTTGCCGCGCAGGAGTGCATCGATGCGGTCGAAGATGTACTGCCAGGCCTCCGGATTGACGAGGTCGATGATGTGCTGGTTCCGCCATTCAAGGGGCAGCCGGCCGCCGTCCTTGTGGGACTCGGAGGAAGGACCAACGATCCATTCGGGGTGAGCGCGTGCGATGTCCGAGTCGAGGTTGACCATCTCCGGCTCAACCCACAGGCCAAATTCCATACCGTTCGACGTGACGGCTTCGATTAGCGGCGTCAGCCCGTCGGGCCAGAGGGATTCGTCCACGTACCAGTCGCCGAGCCCGGCTCGGTCATCGCGGCGGCCGCGGAACCAGCCATCGTCAAGAACAAAACGCTCCACGCCAAGCTCAGCCGCGGAGTCCGCGAGCTCGATCAGGGAGGCGAGGTTGTGGTCGAAGTAGACGGCTTCCCAGGTGTTCAGCACTACCGGGCGGGCCTTGCCGGCACCGCCGTTGGCGGACTGGGCGGGAAGCACATGGTGTGGGCGGGACCGGAACCAGCTGTAGAAGGCCTTGCTGATGCCGTCCAGTCCACTGTCCGAGTAGGCGGCGAAGAGGGAAGGTGTGGCGTATGTGCCGCCGGGCTCGAGGATGACCTCGGCGGGACCCAGAAGTTCGGAGCCGCCGATCATCGTGCGGCCATCGCCAATGGTGTCAGCGAACTGCTCGTGGTTGCCGCTCCAGGCCAGGTGGGTGGCCCAGACCTTGCCGTGACGATTGCCGAAGCCTGCCGTGCCGGCGGCAAACAACAGGGAGGAATCGTGTCCTGTCCGTCCGTGCCGGCCGGTCCTGACCCAAGTTCCCTGCTGGATTGAGCGGCGCTGGGGATGGTCTTCCCGGGCCCAGCGGCCGGTCAGGTCCAGGAGTTCGACGGCGTCCGGTGCCACCGGGAGGACAGTTGCCAGTTCGTCGAGCTGGTACGGCGTGGCGCCGTCGTTGGCGACTGTGTGCCGCAATTCCAGGAGGCCGCCCATGTGCAGCGTTAGGGATGATTCGACCGTGATGCCGGCTTCGGTATCGGACTGGACGATGACGGCGGAGTTGTGCCCGGCGGTGATGGTGACGACGCGCAGGCGGGGGGAGAAGTCGAGGCCGGGAACGCCGTCGATGATCCGGTGGCCGCGCAGGGCGGGGCGGCCGCGCCAGCCGGAGGAGGCCTGCGGCAGGAGACCGGCGGGAACAGTGCCATCGATGGACGAGGGCGGGATGGGCTCGACGAGGATGGCGAGGTCCGGAAGGGAGTCGCCAAGGTCGGCGCCCCAGTGGATGACCTCGGCCTCTCCGCTGTCAAAGCTGATCACCAGGCTAGTTCCGGCGGAACGGAGGTGGAGGGGGTCCATGGCGGTTCTCTCTTTCGGGAGGTTGGTGCGGCAGGACGGCCTGGAGGCCGCCTGCAGAGTTAGAAGCGGGTTAAGACTTGGGTTGAAAGGGGGCCGGGTGCCCCGAGAAGGTCGGGGCACCCGGAGCCGTTTCGCAAGGGAGGGTTTGTCCGGCTTGGGCAGGTCCTACCGGGAGCAGGCCCTACTTGAACAGGCCGTTGACCTGTTCGTTGGCCTGGGTCAGGGAGCTGGCGGGCTGCTTGCCGGAGACGACGGCGTCCATGGCCGGCTCCATGATGCCCTCAACCTTGGCCGCGTTGTCCGTAATGGGGACCAGGACGGTGGTTTCATCCTTGACGTGCTGCGCAAAGGGGGAGACGTCGATGCCCTTGCCCTTGAAAGCCTCCGTAGCCTTTTCCGCGGAGCTCTTGATCGCGGGGAAGACCACGGCCTTCCCGGCCACGACGTCCTGGCAGGCTGCAGAACCAAGGTACTCAACCCACTTGGTGGCGGCAGCAGGATTCTTGGTGCCCGCCCAGATTGAATCGGCCAGGCCGTTGAACATGGAGGCGCGCTTGCCGTTGGGGCCTACAGGCGTCGGCGCGATCCCGACTTCCACGCCCTTGTAACCGGTGTACTGGCCGATCATCCACGACCCATTGCTGTTGATGGCAGCCTTGCCGGCGGCAAAGTTGTCCGCGACGCTCGCGCCCACAGTGGTTTCGAGCTTGGGCATGTAGCCCTTCTCCGCGAGCCTGGCCCACCACTTGATGGTGTCCTGGAACTTGGGGTCATCGTAGTTGAACTTCTTGCCCCAAGGGTTCTTGTCACTGTGGGTCCAGCCGGTGGTCGCGGACAGGAAGCTCCACTGGGTCTGACCCTGGCCGGAACCGGAGTTTTCCAGGCCCAGGCCGTAGACAGCTACGTTGTTCTTGTCGAAGCCTGCCTCGTCACCGCGCTTGCCGTTCTGGTCCACAGTGAGATGGGCGATGGCCTTTTCGTAGCTGCCGCCGTCCTGCGGGTTCCAGGTCAGGTTCTTCATCTGCTCTTCGGTGATGCCGGCGTCGGCGGCCATTTTCTTGTTGTAGAACAGCGCGATGGTGTCCCAGTCCTTGGGGAGGCCGTAGCGCTTTCCGTCTTCATCGACCCAGAGGTCAGCGAGGCCCTCGTTGTACTGGGAAAGGTCAATGTTGTCCTTTTCGACGGCGTCATTCAGGGCCAGGAGTTGCTTTTTCTTGGCGTATTCCGGGTACTTGGCAAGGTGGTTGGTGAATACGTCGGGGGCTGTGCCGGCGACGAAGCCGTTGGTGAGTGTGCTCCAGTAGTCGTCCCAGCCCCGCTGGGTGATCTTCACGGTGATGTCCGGGTTTGCCTTCGTGAAGTCGTCGGCGCACTGCTTATAGGCGGGCAGCTGGTTGGCGTCCCAGAGCCAGTAGTTGATTTCGCCCTTGGCTTCAGTGCTGGTGCTGGCTCCCCCGCCCCCGCAGGCGGAGAGGGTGAGGGCGATGGCTGCGGCGGCAGCGGCGACGCCGATAGTTTTCTTCATGACGGGCCTTTCGGAAGGTGATGGTGCGGATATTGGGGATTCGGAAGAAGTTTCTATTTGATGCCGGAGAAGCCGATGGAGTTCACGATCTTCTTGCCGAAGGCGATGAACAGGATGAGGACGGGCAGGGCTGAGACAAGGGTTGCGGCCATGAGGCCGGACCAGTCGGGGGCGCCCTGCGGGGACTGGGATTTGAACACACCCAGGCCCACCGTGAGGACGCGGACGCTTTCGTCCTGGCCGACCAGGAGGGGCCAGAAGTATTCGTTCCACTGCCCGATGAAGGTGAGCAGCGCCAAGGTGGCGATGGGTGCTGCCGCGTTGGGGAGCACGATCTGGAAGAAGATGCGCAGGTGCTTGGCGCCGTCCAGCATGGCCGCTTCCTCGACCTCACGGGACATGTTCAGGAAGAACTGGCGCAGGAAGAAGATGGCGAACGGGGTCATGAAGACGTACGGCAGGACCAGGCCGAGCATGGTGTTGAGCAGGCCGAGGTTCTTGATGAACAGGAAGTTGGGCAGCGCCGTGAAGATCGGCGGCACCATCATGGTTGCCAGGAACAGGCTGAAGACGGCGTTCCGGCCCCGCCAGCGCAGTCGGGCGAAGGCATAGGCGGCCATGGCGCTGAAGAACACGGCTCCGGCAGTGGTGATGGAGGAGAAGAGAACCGAGTTGCGCAGGTAGCCCCAGAAGTCGATCTGCGCGCCGGAGCCACCCTCAGCAACGGCTTCCTCCGCCGTCTGGAGTCCAAAGACCCGCTTGTAGGCGCCGAGGTTGAAGTCTGCCGGCAGCAGGTTGGTGGCGTTGGCCGCCAACGCATTGTTGGTTGAGAGGGACGTGCGCAGGACCCAATAGAAGGGAAGCACGGACACGGCGATCGCGACGATGACGAGCGCCCAGGCTCCGGCGCGGCGCCAGTTGAAGGGCTTGCGGTTTCGGCGGATCGGACTGCCGACGGCGGCACGGGACCCTTGGATTGCGGCCTCGCCGGAGCGGCGGGAAGGGGTGGAGGTACTCATGGTAGTGGTCTCCTTAGTCCAGGTCCGACTCGTTGCCGCGGAGGAACTTCATCTGGATGAAGGCCACCAGGGCGAGGATGACGAAGAGGATGACGGCAAGTGCTGAGCCGTAGCCGAAGTCCGACTCGGTGAAGGCCCGCTGGTAGATGTAGAACTGCAGGACGCGGCTGGCGTTGACGGGACCGCCCTGGGTGGTCACGGCGACCGTGTCGAAGACCTGGAATGAGCCGATGACCGTAACGATGAGGACCAGGACAAGCACGGGACGCAGCAGTGGCATGGTGATCTTCCAGAAAGTCTGGGTTGGGGAGGCGCCGTCGAGGTTGGCCACTTCATACACGTGGTTGGGAATCGCCTGGAGGCCGGCGAAGATCAGTAGGGCTGTATAGCCCATGTGGCGCCAGGTGTTGATGAGCGCCTGGGTGGGAATGGCCCATTGCTCGCTGCCGAAGAAGGCGACGCGGGGCAGTCCCAGGCCCTCGATCAGGTAGTTTACAATGCCGATCTGGTAGTCGAGCAGCCAGAACCAGAGGAGTGCTGCGATGACGTTGGCCATGAGGTACGGCAGGAGCAGCGTTCCGCGGATCAGGGTGGATTTGGCGACCCTCTGCATCAGCAGCGCCAGTCCGAGTGCCAGTGCCGTCTGGAGGGCGATGTTGATGAGGACGTACTGGCAGGTTACGGCCAGGGCATTCCAGAACAGCGGATCCTTCGCGATGGCCTCGTAGTTCTTGGCCCCGATCCATTCCGGATCTCCAAGGATGCTGTACTCCGTAAAGCTCAGGTAAATACCGCGAAGCGTGGGCACCAGGAAGAAGGCGATAAAGCCGATCATGGCCGGGGCAATGAAGAACAGGGCGACCTTCAGGTCTCCGTGGTTGCGGCGCCAGCCGCGAGATGCAGTTCCTTCTGCTCCTCGCGGCGCCTTGCGGGCCGGTACGGCGCCGCGGGCGGTGGTGGTGGTCATCCTTGATCCCTCCGCTGTGATGTGGATTACAACTTCCCCGAATCTACACGAGTAGATTTTGATGTGCAAGACGTTTTCTCTGTAAAATCAATGGAATAAAGCCTCACCTTTGAGAACGATTGACTCGAGTAGATTTAGCATGGAACACTGAATCGACTCAAGGATCAGAGCAGGAATGACTTCCGGAAGGAATGAACAATGGCGTTTTCAATCGGAGTGCTGGGCATGGGCCAGTTCGGGGTGCAATTCGCGCACCTCTTCAAGCTGCACCCCGGCGTCAGTGCCGTCTACGCGGTCGACGAGCTGACTGAACGGGCAACCACGGCATGCGAACAGTTCCGCCTGGACGGCACCATGGCGAGTTTCGACGAGTCGCTGGCGTCCGACGTCGACGCCGTCGCCATCTTCACCCAGCGCTGGACCCACGGTCCCTTGGTGGAGCGTGCATTGCGCGCCGGCAAGCACGTGTACTCCGCGGTGCCCATGGCTGTTTCCGAGGACGAGATCGCGCGCATCATCGAGGCGGTCCGCGAAACCGGACTTGTCTACGCCATGGGGGAGACCAGCTATTACAACCCGGCTACTGTCTACGCCCGCAGCCAGCATGCTGCCGGCAGGTTTGGTCGGATCTTCTATGCCGAGGGAGATTACGTCCACGACATGGACCTCGGCTTTTACGACGCCTACAAGTTCAGCGGCGGAGAAAACTGGAAGGCAACCGCCAGCTACCCGCCCATGCTGTACCCCACGCACGCGATCGGGGGAGTGCTGGGTGCCGTGCCTGCGCATGCCGTCAGCGTCAGCTGCGTGGGTGTCAAGGATGACAGGAACGACGGCGTCTTCGACCGGAACGTCAGCATGTTCGGCAACGACTTCTCCAACGCCACCGCGTTGTTCGAACTTAGCGACGGCGGCGTCATGCGGACCAACGAGATGCGCCGCGTGGGCTACCCCTCCCACCTTCGCGAGTCGCGGTTCCGGTTCTTTGGGACGGAGGCAAGCTTTGAACAGCTCGCCACCACCACACTGTGGCAGGACAAGCAGGATGTCCTGGACATCTCGGAGCAAATGCAGACCCGTCCCAGCATGTCGGCCGACGACCCCTCCCTCGCCAACGTGGCGCCGGAGCTCCGCGATGCTTTCATCTCGGGCCTGGCTCCGGTCCACGATCCAAGCAGGCTGCCCGAAGAATTCCGTGGTGCACCTAATGGACACGAAGGAAGCCATCAGTTCCTCGTTGACGACTTCGTCACCGCGGTGAACAGCGGCACTATTCCGCCCGTGAACGCCTGGGTTGCCGCACGGTTCACGCTGCCCGGAATCGTGGCCCACGAGTCCGCCCAACGCGGTGGGGAACGCCTGCCCATCCGCGACTTCGGCGATGCCCCGGCTTGGTTGTAGCGCAGGCTTTGTCGCTAGCATGATGCCATGACCACCCAGCCAGCCTCCGCCTCCCGCGGGCCAGTGACGCGCAAGGACGTCGCCCGCTACGCCGGCGTGAGCACCGCGGTCGTCAGCTATGTGGTCAACGGTGGTCCCAAGAAGGTCGCACCTGCTACCGAAGCCAAGGTCCAGGACGCTATCCGAGTGCTGGGTTACCGTCCCAACGCTGCCGCAAGGGCCCTGAAGCTGGGGTCGAGCGAGACTATCGGGCTGGTGGTTCCGGACAACACCAACCCGTTCTATTCCTTGCTGGCCCACGCTGTGGAAGACGCGGCCGCCGAGCTCGGCTACGCGCTGCTGTTGACCAACTCGGCGGGCAACCTCGCCAAGGAACGGCGGAATATCCGCAACCTGGCGGCCCGGCAGGTGGACGGCGTTGTCCTGGCAAGCGTCGTCTTCGAACCGGACCTCGTGGACCTCGAGTCAGCGGAAATTCCATCGGTCCTGCTCAGCCACAGCGATAGCCAGGCCGAGGTCACGAGCATGGGGGTGGACCTCGTGGAAGGTGCCCGTATCGCCGTGGAGCACCTGGCCTCGCATGGCCACAAAAACATCGGCCTGGCCATGGGTACCACCACGGGCGATGAAGCTGACGGCCGTGAACAGGGCTGGCTGAAGGCGCTGGCCGACGCAGGGCTGCCCGAGGGTCCCATTGCCCGCAGTGCCTTTACCCGGGAGGGCGGCTATGCAGCGGGAAAACGACTCCTGGCGTCAGCGCAACGACCCTCAGCCATCTTCGCGAGTTCCGACTTGCAGGCAGTTGGTCTCCTGCGCGCCCTCCATGAGGCGGGGCTGTCCGTTCCGGGGGACATCGCGGTAACCTCCTTCGACGGTTCGGTCGAAGCCGAATACTCCTGGCCCCCGCTGACCACGGTGGAACAGCCGGTGCGCGAGATGGCTGAAGCAGCGGTGCGCGCGCTCGTGGGAGCCGACCGTGGCGAGCCTCCCCGGCATCGGGTCTTCCCGACGCGGCTGCTGGTCAGGCAGTCATGCGGCTGCCCCTAACTGCTGCCCTTGACCCCGCACCGCAGCTAGACTTCAGCGATCCGTAGCCGGCTTCCGCTTTCCTGAAGGACGCGCCGGGCCTCCTCGCTGAGCCCGCCGTCGCTGATGACCTCGTCGGCCTCTTCGAGGGCTGCGATGGTGCTCATGCCCTGGGTGCCCCATTTGGTATGGTCGGCCACGATCACCAGCTTGCGGGCTGCTGCCACAAAGGCGCGATCAGTTTCGGCCTCGAGCAGGTTGGGGGTCGTGAAGCCGGCATCGGCATCCATGCCGTGGACGCCCAGGAAGAGCACGTCCAGATGCAGTTGCTTGAGCGCCGCCGTCGCGATAGGCCCAACCAGGGCGTCCGACGGCGTGCGCTCGCCGCCAATCAGGATCACCGTTGAGCCGGGGTGGCCGGCGCCCGCCGAGCGGTGGAACAAGTCAGCGATGCGAATGGAGTTCGTGACCACCGTGATGCCTGCCCCCTTTGCCAGTTCCTTAGCCAGCGCCCACGTTGTGGTCCCTGCGCTGAGGCCCACCGCCATTCCTTCATGCACCAGGGCGGCCGCTTCAACTGCGATTGCCTGCTTCTCCGCCTGCAGCTGCGTGGACTTCAGCTCGAAGCCCGGCTCATGGGAGGCGGTGTCCCCGGGCAGCTTGGCGCCACCGTGGATGCGCTCCACACGACCGCTTTCCTCGAGCATCTCGATGTCCCGACGCACTGTCATATGGGACACGCCCAGCTGCTGTGCCAGGTCGGACACGCGGACAACCCGATCACGCTGGACTGCATCCACGATGGCCTGGTGACGTGCGGCGGGGAGCATGAGGATCCTTTCGGCGGCAGCGGGGGCTCTGTGCACCCTAGTCCATCATGGTCTACCCGTGCTGGATCCAGGAGCGAGACCCGCAAGTCAGACCCGCAGCTGCCTACTTCCTGAGTGAGTTGGCGATCTCCTGCATGATTGTGGGGTCGGACAGGGTGGTGGCGTCGCCGACTTCGCGGCCTTCGGCGACGTCCTTGAGGAGGCGGCGCATGATCTTGCCGGAGCGGGTCTTGGGCAGTTCCGGCACTACGAGGATGTGCTTGGGTTTGGCGATGGGGCCGATTTCCTTGCCCACGTGGTTCTTCAGCTCCTGCACGGTCTCGTCGCCCTTGTTGCTAGCGTCCCCGCGCAGGATCACAAACGCGACGACGGCCTGGCCCGTGGTCTCGTCTTCGGCGCCCACGACGGCGGCTTCG
>NZ_JAGGPK010000045.1 GCF_018613855.1 Arthrobacter sp. ISL-30 | reverse complement strand
CACCCGGTGCCGCCCACCGATCACTCAACCCTGCCCACACCACACACTGGCCCACCTCATTTTCGGACTAGTTGGGGGGCGCGGAGACGACGGCGAGCGCCTCCTCCACCGAATCCACCAGGAAGATCCGCCCACCCATGGGCCTGCCTTTGGCCAGGCTCTGCAGCATCGGCCAGGCGGGATACCGGTGTTCCCAATGCTCACGGCCTACGAGCACCATGGGAGTGATGGTCTCGGGCGCACCATAGTAGTTTTCGCAGGCGTCCTGGAAGATTTCCTGGACAGTACCCGCGGAACCGGGCAAAAAGATGATTCCGCCGTTGCACAGTTCCAGGAGGATAGCCTCGCGTTGGGCGTTGGCAAAATACTTGGCGATATGCGTGGCGAAGAGGTTGGGCGGTTCGTGTCCATAGAACCAGGTAGGGATGCCTAGCGACCCCGTCCCCTCCGGGTGGCGGCGTACCACGTCCGCAGCTGTTCGGGCCCAGGCCGTGATCGACGGCCGGTAACCGGGAACCGCGGCGAGCGCCTCGAGCTCAACGGCGAAGTCGGCGTCGGACAGTCCACTCAGGTAGGCACCAAGGTTGGCGGCCTCCATCGCTCCGGGCCCGCCGCCGGTGGCCACCCTGAGCCCCGAGGCGGCGAGGAGCCGACCCAGCCGGGCGGCTTCGGCAAAATCATTGCCGCCCCGCTGCGCCGCGTGCCCTCCCATAACGCCCACCAGCCCCGAATCTGCGAAGTCACCCTCAACCAGGAGCTCATCCAGGGCGTCTCCAATAGCATGGTCATGCAATGCGGCTGCAAGGGTTGCATCCAGGCTCGCGCGCTGCCGGGGCAGGATGCTCCACTCGTACACACGGGCATCGAGTGTTGCCTCGTATTCGCTGGAGCCGATGTTCTGGTAGAGCTCCGTCGCGCTGTAGAGGGTTCCCCGGTAAGGGTTGAAGGGAATGCCGTGCAGCCTCGGGAAGATCAGCGCACCGCGGCTGCGCAGCGAATCCTCCGTCCCATCATCAAAGGTGCAGCCCAGGAAAATGGCGCCTTGGGCGTCCAAGGCGCCCAGCTCCCTGGACCTTCCCCGCAGGTCCAGGGACTGGGCATGCCAACCGTGCATGCTCGCGGCACCGGCGCCGACCAGCTTGTCGAACTCCTCAACGCTGTGGATATCGAGGGTGCGTGGGCTGGGGTTCAAAGCGCCTGAGGGACTCATGGATCCAGCCTAGCGAGCGGACGGCCAGCCCAGGCAGGTGCTAGCGGGCCTGAACTGCCGGCGCGTCCTGCACCTCGGATACGCCGCGGAAGCGAGCCTCCAGTTGCTCCAGGGACCGGCCCTTTGTCTCGGGAACAAACTTGGCAACAAAAGTCAGGGACACCAGGTTGACCACCACAAGCGGCGCCCACACCAAGGCCCAGCACCACGCGAGCCATGATCATGAAGGGAACGGGTAGGGGCCATGGCACAACCCAATGCCCCCGCCAAGAAGAGCACGGCACAGACAAGCAGGGTCCCCGCCTGCCGAGGCGATCGGCGAGCCTCTCTGCTGAGGATGACGGGACATCTGAGGATGACGGGACATCTGAGTGATGCCAGTCGCTGTAGAGCGCTCTAATTTCACTGTCAAGGGTTAGTCTTAATGTCAGAACATGCAGGCAGCAGAAGCACATGCCTTGACGCGGCGTGCGACACTGATATGATCAACAAAAACAGGATGTCCTATCAAACATACATATGCAGACAATCCTTGTTTCGAAAAGCCACGGTGCCCTGGACGGGGCAGCAAGGGGAGAGCCAATGGCGAATCAACTCAGCCTCCACATTGACCGCTCCTCCCCCGTGCCGCTTTACCATCAAGTGGTCCAAGGCATTGAAGCCGCGATCCACAGCGGGCTCCTGGAACCGGGAAGTCGTCTGGACAACGAGATCGACCTGGCCGCACGGCTCAACCTGTCCCGCCCCACAATGCGCAAGGCAATGGACGAGCTGGTCCGCAGCGGGCTACTCGTGCGCAAGCGTGGCGTCGGAACGCAGGTGGTCTCCAGCCAGGTACGGCGTCCGCTGGAGCTCTCAAGCTTGTACGACGACCTCACCAACAACGGCAAGCAGCCCACCACGGAAGTGCTGAGCTTCTCCCATGAGGAAGCTGACCAGCCAACCCTTGCGACGCTGCAGCTCCCCGCCGGTTCCAAGGTGTACCACTTCACCCGCCTACGGAAAGTCGGCGGAAAGCCGTTGGCACTCATGGAGAACTGGGTTCGGGACGACATCACGAAGATCGACGCAGAAACCCTCAGCTCCGAAGGCCTTTACGCCGTCCTGCGCAGGGGTGGGGTCAACTTCCGGCTGGCCTCCCAACGCATTGGGGCAATGGTGGCCAATGACTATCAGGCTCCGCTACTCGAGACAGCGATGGGATCGGCCCTCGTCACGATGGAACGTACCGCCGTCGACGATACCGGCCGGATGGTGGAGACCGGGCACCACGTGTACCGGGGCGACTCCTACAGCTTTGAAATGACACTGGTCCAACGCTAGACATACAGTCCAACGCTAGAAATACAACTGAACGCAAGGAAGCAATCTATGGCCAACTGGGTATACCCGCTGGGCACAGCCAATGACGGCAAATGGGACATTTCACTCGGCGCCTCGGATTCCGCGCTCGTGGTGGACGGTTGGGCTCATACCGGCATCAAGGTCGCCACGCTGGCGGCCGGTGCCGCCGTCGAGCTTCCCGCTTCGGAAGAAGAGCGCATCGTGGTGCCGCTGAGCGGCTCCTTCACCGTGACGGTCGACGGCGTCGAATACCGCCTCGCGGGACGGCAGTCCGTCTTCCACGGCCCAAGTGACGTCCTGTACTCGGGAATCAGCAAGGAGATGACCATCACCTCGTCCGACGGCGGCAGGGTCGCCGTCGCCACGGCGCCGGCGAACGCGTCCTATCCCACCCGGCTCGTGACCGCTGCGGAAACCCCGGTGGAACTGCGTGGTGCGGGGAACTGCTCCCGCCAGGTCCACAACTTCGGCACTCCGGCGGCCCTCGAGGCTGACCGTTTCATCGTGTGCGAGGTCATCACCCCGGCCGGCAACTGGTCCTCCTACCCGCCGCATAAGCACGACGAGGAAAAGGATGGCGAAACAGCCCTCGAGGAGATCTACTACTTCGAAACACGCGTGGCGCTGGAGAGCCCGGCTCCCGGGGAGGCGGACGCCGTCGGCTATGCCCGGGTTTATGCCTCGGATGAACGGCCAATCGATGTTGCAGCGGAAGTCCGGACCGGTGACGTGGTGCTTGTCCCCTATGGCTGGCATGGACCTGCAATGGCAGCACCTGGGTACGACCTCTACTACCTCAACGTCATGGCCGGGCCCGGTCGCGTCCGGGACTGGCTCATCAGCGATGACCCCCACCACGGCTGGATCCGTGGGACCTGGGAGCAGCAGGACATCGATCCCCGGCTCCCGTTCGGCGCCTAGCTGCCGACGCGCTACCTGCCTCAGGACACGAATACGGCCTGCGGAACCCAGTATCCGGGTATCCGCAGGCCGTATCCGTGTCCTTTGCGCGATTCAGGCAGCCACTTCCCTCGCAACGCGGACGGGCATGCCGGTGGCCAGGGATTCCTGCGCTGCGTCGGCAACCCGGGATGCCGCGACGGCGTCCTCCGGAGTGCAGGGATTCTCCCGCTGCCCGAGAATCAACTCGACGAAGGCTGCCATCTCGGAGCGGTAGGCGTGGTCGAAACGTTCGGCAAAGGTCCTGTGGGGATCTCCGCCGGGGAAGGAGATGCCTGCCTCGGCGGAGGACAGGGCGGTCTTCTCGTCCAGGCCCACCATCAGTGAGCGCCGGGAGCCTTGGATTTCCAGCCGGACGTCGTGCCCGGCCCCGTTGTAACGGGTGGCCGACACGGTCCCTACCGTCCCGTCGTCGAAAGTTACCAGCGCGAGGGCGGTATCGACGTCGCCGACCTCGCCGATAGCCGGATCGCCGTTGTTGGAACCCTTGGCATACACCTCGACGATTTCCCTGCCCGTGAGCCAGCGGAGAATGTCAAAGTCATGGACGGAGCAGTCCCGGAAGAGCCCGCCGGAACTGGCCAGGAACTCCACCGGCGGGGGCGCCATGTCGCACGTGACGGCCCGAAGCGAGTGGATCCAGCCCAGCTCACCCGCCTGGTACGCGCGCTTCGCCTCCACGTACCCGGCGTCGAAGCGACGCTGATGGCCGATTTGGACGACCCCGTGCCGCTCATTGATGTAGTCGAGCACAGGCAGCGCGTCCGCCACATTCATCGCCACGGGCTTTTCGCAAAAGACCGGGATGCCGGCATCCACCCCGGCCTTGATTAGCTCGGGGTGGGTGGCAGTTCCCGTGGCAATAACTAGACCGTCGATGTTCGAAGCCAGGAGTTCATCAACGGAAGGCACAAACTCCGCGTCCAGCCCTTCCGCGACCCGCCGGGCATGGTCCTCAGCGACGTCCGTCAGCCGAAGCCCGACGTTGATGCCCTCGGGGTTGAGGGCATCATTGAGCGCCGCAATGTTGTTGGCGTGCATGACGCCGATACGCCCGACGCCCACCAGTCCCAGTGATATTTGCTTCATCGTTTCTCCTCCGCAAATACGGTAAACGCCTGCCGGAAAGCTTCAAGCGCGGCGTTGCTGTCCGCGCTCGCCCAGGCTTCCATACCCACTGTCCCCTCATACCCGGCGTCCGCGAGTGCCTTCGCCACGGCAGCGTAGTTGATCTCGCCCGTTCCCGGTTCGCAGCGGCCAGGTACGTCCGCCACTTGGATTTCCCCTATATAGGGAAGCGCCGTTCGGACCAGCTCGATGAGGTTCCCCTCGCCCATCTGGGCGTGGTAAAGGTCCAGCATCAGCTTGGCGTTCGGATGCCCCGCGGCTTCCACGAGGGCCAGGGTGTCCTTCGCCCTTGCCAGCGGGATGCCGGGGTGGTCAAGGATGGTGTTCAGGTTCTCAAGGCAAAAGGTCACCCCGTGCTTCTCGCCGAGCACCCCCAACCGCTCCAAGGTCCTCGCACCGGTGGCCCACATTCGCCCGGTGGAGCGGTAGACCGGCCGGGCCGCCGCGCCGTCGACCAGCTCTGCCGGGTGCACTACCATGCGGCTGACCCCGAGCTCGAGGGCTGTTGGAATGAGGGCTTCAGCCGTCCGTACAACGTCGTCCGCCGTGTCCGTATCCACCAGGCTGCCCGAGGTGTAGCCGGTCATCGAGGAGAAGACGGCACCCGTGGCCTTCAACGCCGGGATGTCCTTGTTCCGCGAATCCCACAGCTCGACGTCGAACCCCGCCTCATGAATGCGGCGCACGCGCTCAGTAAACGGAAGGTCGGTGAAGACCATTTCCGCGCATACGGCAAGCCGCATCAGACGGCCGCCTGGGCGGGGCCGGAAGGAGCCACGCCGAGGGACGCCACGCGCACGGGAGCACCCTGTTGTACCGATTCGATGCAGGCAAGTGCCATGGCCAAGGCCCTCCGCGCATCTGTGGCGCCCGGAGTGAGGCTAAAAGAGAGACGATGCTAAACGATCCTGTTGCGTCCCATCCCGCCTCGCGCGCACCACCGAGGCGAAATCGATGAGTTCGTCGGTGTAGGCCTGACGGAACAACTCCACGTTCAGCCTTGGCGTATCGGCGGAAAGGCCCTCGGCGGTGTAGCGGCGGGCCTCTGTCTCGGTGCTCCGTCCGGCCTGGACCATTCCCTTCGAGCCGAACACTTCTCCTCGCACGTCATAGCCGTAGAGTGCGCTGAAGTTCGCCTCGGCGACGGCGATGGCACGGTTGGAGTACTTGATGGTCACTACTGCAGTGTCCAGGAAGCCCTGGTCCCGGAGGTCGGGCTCTACGAGGGCGTCGGCAACGGCGTGGACTTCCACAGGCTCCGCGCCTTCATTGAACCAGTTCAGGGTGTCGAAGTCGTGGATCAGCGTCTCCAGGAAGATGGTCCAGGCGGGGATCCGTGCGGCATGGCCGATGCTTCCGGTTCCGGGGTCGCGGGTCAGGGAGCGCAGCAGTTGGGGCTCTCCGGCGATGCCCGCCGCCAGGTCTTTCTTGGCAGCCTGGAAGTCCTCCGCGTACCGACGGTTGAAGCCAATCTGGAAGTGCACCCCGGCGGAATCTACCGCAGCAAAGGCGGTGTCGAGTTCTTGGAGGCTTTGTCCGGCGGGCTTCTCACAGAAGACGTGCTTTCCCGCGCGTGCTGCATCCGCAATCAACGAGGAGTGGAAGCGGGCCGGGCTGGCAATGACGACGGCGTCGATCTCGGGATCCGCCAGGATGTCAGTGGCGTCTGCGGTGACCTTCAGAGTTCCCAGCGTGGCTGCCAACGCCTCGGCGGACTCTACGTTGGGATCGGCGATCGCAGCAAGTTCGGCGCCCGGGATGCGGCGGGCAATACTCTCCGCATGGAATGCCCCCATCCAGCCTGAGCCAATGAGGCCGATCCGGACAGGTGACGGACGGTTTCCCGCCGGTTGAGTGATGTAAGCCAAAGGTGTGTTCCTCTCAAGGGAAATCGGGGTTAAAGAAAGCAGGGGGACGGGCCTCAACGACCGGTCCCCTTGCTTCCGCTTGTCAAAGCTAGTGTCGGGACTCGCCCCCGGTCTGGGCGACATCAGCTACTTCGTTCTGGACTTCCTTCACTATGTCGGAGTGTCCGCCGAGCTGTTCGAGCTCATGGGCCAGTTCCGCCAACTCCGCACCGCCGGCCATTTGGGCGGTCAGCTCGTCGAGGGTGATGTCCTTTTTCTCGTAGTAGCCGATGGAACGGCCGCGTTTGAGGAGCAGGAAGCGGTCACCGACGGGGAAGGCGTGGTGCGGATTGTGGGTGATGAAGATGACCCCCAGCCCGCGGTCGCGGGCCTGCAGGATGTAGCGGAGAACGACGCCGGACTGCTTGACACCCAGCGCGGCCGTCGGTTCGTCAAGGATCAGGACCTTCGCGCCGAAGTACACAGCGCGGGCGATCGCCACGCACTGGCGTTCACCGCCCGAGAGTTGGCCGATGGGCTGCTCGACATCGCGCAGGTCGATGCCCATGTCGGCCAGTTCCTTCTTGGTGATGTCCTTCATTTTCTGGACATCCATGCGGCGGAATGGGCCCACACCGGTGGTGAGCTCGGAGCCGAGGAAGAAGTTGCGCCAGATCGGCATCAGGGACACGACGGCGAGGTCCTGGTACACGGCCGCGATGCCGGCGTCGAGGGCTTCGCGGGGGCTGCTTAGCTTCCGCTCCTCCCCCATGATCTTGAAGACGCCTTCGTCATGTTGGTGCAGCCCGGCGACGATCTTGATCAGGGTTGATTTGCCAGCACCGTTGTCCCCCAGGACGCAGGTCACGCGACCGTTGTCCACGGCCATGGTGACGTCCCGGAGGGCGACGATGTTGCCGTAGTGTTTGCCCACTGCTTCCAGGGACAGCAGGTGCACCGGGGTATGGGTCAGCGGGTCTTTTTCATCCTTCAGCAGGGTCTGCTGGTCAATCTGCTTGGCATTCATGGGTGTTCAGCCCCTCTACTTGAGCTCGGCGCGGCGCTTGACGATCAGGTTGACGATGGTGGCCAGAAGCAGCATCAGGCCCAGGAAGAACTTGAACCAGTCCGGGTTCCACTGTGCGTAGACGATGCCCTTATTGGCCATGCCAAAGATAAAGGCACCGATCGCCCCACCCACGGCCGAGCCGTAACCGCCAGTGAGCAGGCAGCCACCGATCACTGCGGCGATGATGTAGAGGAACTCGTTGCCCACCCCTTCGCCGGACTGGACTGCGTCGAAGGCAAATAGGTTGTGCATGCCCAGGACCCAGGCGCAGAACCCAACGGCCATGAAAAGGCCGATCTTGGTCGCCTTGACCGGGACACCGACGGCGCGGGCTGCATTTGCGTCGCCGCCAACTGCGAAGATCCAGTTCCCGACCCTCGTGCGAAGCAGCACCCAGGAGGCTACGGCGACCATCGCGATCCAGATGAACACCGTGTTGTTCACGTCCACCCCACCAATTTTCACCGAGGAGGAGAACACCGCCCGGGCCGACTGGTAACCGTCCATGCTCGAGATGGAGGGGGACGACACGCCACCACCGATCAGCCGGGTCAGGCCCAGGTTCAGCCCGGTCAGCATCAGGAAGGTCGCCAAGGTGACGATGAAGCTGGGCAGCTTGGTCTTCATCAGGATCCAACCGTTGATAAAGCCAATGGCCAGTGACACGACCAGGGCCAGGAGCACGCCGACCCAGACATTCATCGAAAAATACCAGCTGAACATGGAGGCTGTCAGGGCCGAGCTGATGACTGCAACGCCGGTGGAAAGGTCGAACTCGCCGCCAATCATCAGCAGTGAGACACCCACCGCCATGATGCCGATCGTGGAGCTGCCATACAGGACGGTAGCGAAGGCGTTCGGCTGGATGAACGTCTGGGACACCGAGGCAAAGAAGACGAAGAGGACGATCGCGCCGACAAGAGCGCCGACTTCCGGCCGGCCGAGCAGTTTCTGGAGTGGGCTTTTCCGGGTTACGCGTTCGTCCCGGGCTGTAGGTTGGACGGCTGTTTGGGTCATGGTGATTCTCCTACCTAGGGCCGGATCCCTGGCCGTTGACGGGCCACGGATCCGGCTGGAAGGGTGTCCTTAGCGGACGCCTTCCTGGGCGAACTTGAGCACGTCCGGGGCAGCGGACTTGTCGATGATGGAAGGACCGGTCAGCACCGGGAGGCCGCCGCCAACGTGGATACCGGCGCGCTTCGCCTGCCACAGGGCGTCGACGGAACCGTAGCCCTGCAGCCACGGCTGCTGGTCAACCGTGAAGGCGACTTTGCCATCAATGATGGCCTGTGCGAGTTCGCCATTCATGTCGAAAGAGGCCACCTTGACCTTGTCCTGAAGGTTCAGCGACTCAACGGCCTTGTTGATGGTCAGCGTGAAGGGCGCACCAAGTCCGATGATGGCGTCAGCCTCGGGGGTTGCCTGCAGCTTCGCCGTCACAGTGGAGGACACCTGGGTCATGTCTGTGCCCTGGACGAACAGGTTCTCAGTGGTGGGGATCTTCGACTTGACACCTGCGCAACGTGAATCCAACGCCACGTTGCCCTGTTCCATGATCACGCAAATCGGGCGCTTGACACCGAGGCTGTTGAGCTTTTCACCGACAGCGGCTCCCGCGAGGTTTTCATCAGACCCGAAGTGGGTGAAGGCGCCGATACCCCTCCAGACGTCGGCACCGGAGTTCAGGCTGACAATGGGAATTCCGGCATCTGTGGCCTTCTTCAAAGCATCCCTGAGGGCGTCCGGCTTGGCCAGGGTGACGGCGATTCCGTCCACCTTCTGGTCAACGGCCTGCTGGATGAGCTGGGCCTGGCGTCCGCCTTCAGGATCCGAGGTATAAAGCAGTTCAACGTTGTCCTTGGCTGCAGCCTCCTCGGCACCCTTGCGAAGGATGTCCCAGAAGGTATCGCCCGGTGCAGCGTGCGTGATAAGCGCCACCTTCATTCGAGGTGTGCTGGCTACCTGTCCGCCTCCGCCGCTTCCGGCTTCCGGCTGCCTTCCGCCGGTGCTGGAGCAGGCGGAAAGGGCCATCAGGGGAATAACAGCTGCCATAACAGCGGCCTTCCGCCAGGAAAATTTCGTCACGGTGAATCTCCTTTGATCTCTGGCTCTGGGCCGCCACCTTGCGGCCACAGGAGCTTCTAGAACGATCATGGTGATTCAGCTCACCAATGTCAATAGTTTGTCCTGACATCAGGATGTTTTAACTTACAAAGAACATAAGCAAACAAAAAAGCACTGGAAACAACGAAACTTCTCCGTCGTCTCCAGTGCTTTTGACTGGTTCCTGGTTCCCGGGACCTAAGCCCGGACAACAGCCGCCTGCAAGCCGGCCCGAGCCTTGAAGTAGTGCTCCAGGTCTTCCAAGGACTTGCCGCGGGTCTCAGGAACGAACTTGGCAGCGAACGTGATTGCCGCAATCCCCAGCAACACAAAAACGAAGAAGGTGTTCGAGATGCCAATGGCAGAAAGCAACTGCGGGAATCCGAAGCCGATCAGGAAGTTGACTATCCACAAGACGAACGCTGAAATACCCATGCCAATACCGCGCATCTTGAGCGGGAAGATCTCAGAGAGCATGAGCCAGGTCACCGGCGAAATCGCACCTTGCTGGAAGGCAAGGAACGTCACGGTGAGCGACAGGATCACAAAGCCGCGGACCATGCCCTCCGGCAACACCAGGGAGGCGACCCCGATCAGCAGCAGCGCCGACGTCGTGCCGATCTGCCCCGTGATCAGCATGGGACGGCGCCCCACTTTGCCCAGCAGCCAGATCCCCACGAAGGTTGCCAGCACGGAGATGACGCCGTTGGCGATGTTTGCCACCAAGGCGCCTTCCGTGCCGAAGCCCGCCTGGGTCAGGATTTGAGTGCCGTAGTACATGATCGAGTTGACGCCCGTGATCTGCTGGATGACGGCCAGGCCGAGCCCGACAAAGAAGATATGACGCAGCCATGGCTCGCCGAGGTCCTTGAGCGACCCCATTTTGGACTTGTAGTCCTCCACGGCCAATGCCTTCACCTCGTCGAACTCCGTGCGCGCTTCCTCCGCCGAACGTACTTTCTGAAGCACGGTCAGGGTCTCACCGAAGCTGCCCATGGAAGCGAGCCAGCGGGGACTCTCAGGCATCATCAGCATGCCGAACCAGAGGAAGATCGCCGGGAGGGTGGCCAGGACAAGCATCCAGCGCCAGACGCCGGCACTCTCGCCCCAGGTGTTGCCGATGACGGCGTTGAACACAAACGCCATGAGCTGCCCGGAAACGATCATGAGCTCGTTTTGGGTGACGATCCGGCCTCGCAGGCGCGATGGCGACATCTCCGCCAGGTAAACCGGCACCATGACCGAGGCGCCTCCCACGGCGAGCCCCAGGATCAGCCGTGCGACAACCATGATTTCGGTGGTAGGTGCAAGGGTGCAGCCGAGTGTGCCCAGGAGGAAGACGAAAGCGAGGACCAGTATCATCTTCCGCCGGCCGTGCCGGTCGGCGAGCCGTCCTCCGGTGAGGGCACCGAAGGCTGCCCCGAAGAGGAGCGACGACGTGACGATGCCTTCCGTCAATGGCGTCAGGCCGAGGTCCGTCTGCATATAGGGCAGCGCGCCGTTGATAACCCCGGTGTCGTACCCGAAGAGCAGACCGCCGAAGGTGGAGATGATTGTTACCCGACGGAGGGCGCGTTTATGATCCAGGGGGGCTCTCTGTTTAGAACGGAAATACGTCGTCATTCGCCTGCCTTACGGACATACTCACCTATGGTCTCCAGCTGGAAGCGGGACACTTCCTGTGCGTTCTCGTTTTCCGCAAAGACGCTGGAGACCATGACAGTGTTTTCACGGTCAAGGAAGCCGATTTCCTTCAGCCCGCCGAAGAACTCATCCCAGTTCACGTCACCGTCGCCAATCTTCAGGTGCTGGTGCACGCGGACGGCGTTGCCTGGCGGGTTGGTGATGTAGCGCAGGCCGTGCGAAGCGTGGTGGTCCATGGTGTCCGAGACGTGGACCAGGCGCAGCTTGTCGCCTGCGGCGCGCATAATCTCCAGTGGCTTGTTGCCCATGTGGAAGGTGTGCGAGGCGACGTAGACCATGCCGATGTTCGGGGAGTTGACGCCGCGGAGGACGCGGAGCGCGGCCAGCCCATCCTCGACGAAGTCGTCCGGATGCGGGTCAATCAGCACATCCAGGCCTTCACGCTCGATGATGGGGAGCAGCTCCTCCATGGAACGGTAGAAAGCACGCTCCGATTCCTCGGCCTTTTCAGGGCGGCCGCTGAACTCGGTGTTCATGGTCTTTACGCCGAGGTCCACGGTGATCTGGATAGCGCGCTTCCAGTAGCGGACGGCGGCCTCGCGGGCGTCCTCGTCAGGTCCGGACCACCGCAGCACCGGAAGCACCGAAGCGATTTCCACGCCAGCGTCCTTACACGCCTTGTTCAGCTGCCGCACGAGCTCGTCGTCGGCCTTGGGGTGGTTGAAGAAGGGGATGAAGTCCGCATGCGGCGTCATCTGCAGGTACTTGTAGCCGAGGTCGGCTGCCACGAGCGGAAATTCCAGCAGGCTGTGGCTGTGATGGAAGGGCGTGGGGTCCAGTGCAATTTTCATGGTCACTCCTTTGTGGTCGGCTCAGGTTTTGGAGGGCATAAGTTTTTGGAGGGGCACAAGGCGATAGCCGGCCGGCATCCCCGGCCGGCCATCCCCAGGCACCGCGCTCTGTGCCGCTGTTCGGCGTCGCCTGTTTAGTTGTAGAGGTCCGGCTTGGCGTTCAGCTGGACTTTCACCTTTTCGCCCGACTTCTGGGCTTCGACGCCGGCCTCGCAGCACGCGGCGGTGGCGTAGCCGTCCCAAGCGGTGGGCCCGCCTATTTCACCATGGCGGGCGGCGTCCACCCAGGCCTGGACCTCGACGTCGTAAGCTGCGCCGAAGCGCTCCTCAAAGCCGGGCGTCACACGCCCGCCCCAGCGTCCGGCGGTACGCACGTACGGTCCGCCGTCGCCGCCGATGTTCACGATCCCGTCCTCGAAGGACGCCTGGGTTGCTACCTCGTAGCCAAACTTGGCGTTGACGTAGATTTCGACGTCGGCCAGCACACCGGACTCGGTTTCCAGGAGGACATGCTGAGGGTCATGCTGTCCCTTCGGGGCGTTGCGGGTGGGCTTGCCAAGCCGGACCTGCACCGAGGTGATTTCCTCGCCTGTGAAGAAGCGGATCGCGTCGAATTCGTGAACCACGGAGTCGTTGATGAGCATCTCGTTGGTGAAGCCTTCGGGAGTGGTCGGATTGCGGTGCTGATGGTGCAGCATGAGCAGTTCACCCAGTTCGGCGTCGCGGATGATGGACCCCAGGGCCGCGTATTCGGCGTCGAAACGGCGCATGAAGCCCACCTGGATCCGCTTGTGCCCGAGGGCCGTCTCTGCCTCCACCACTCGCCAGGCGCTCTCGGCATCGGGGGTCAGAGGCTTTTCGCAGAGGATCGGAAAGTCCTTTTCGAGCGCTTTGTAAAGGATCTCCTCGTGCAGGAAGCCCGGCGTGGCGATCAGTACTGCGTTGACGTCACCATTGTTGAGGGCTTCCTCAGCACTGGCCAGTGCCACGGCGCCGTCAATGCCTTCAATGGCAGCCTGTGCTCGGGCGAGGTCAACATCGACGACGGCCGCAACCTCGGCGCCGTGGATGCGAGTGTTGAGGCGCTTGATGTGGTCCGCACCCATGCGTCCTGCGCCGACGACGGCGACGCGGAGGTTATCAGTCATTGTTCTTCCTTAGTTACGGTGGTTGGCGTAAGCAGTTGTTTCGGTGGCGGCCGTTAGCCCACTGTGGTGCGGGAGCCGCAGGAGAGCAGGTAGTTGCGGGTCCGCTTGGCGATCGGCATGGGGACGTCGAACGCAATCGGGTACATGTCCTGCTCCACGATGCCGAAGATTGGACGGTTCAGGCCTTCCACCGCTTCGATGACGGCGCGCAGGTCCGGCAGCCCGTTCGGCGGCTCGGTCATGACGCCGGCCAGGTTGGCAGCGGCCCACGTCATGTTTTCTTCGTTGACCTTCTTCAGGATCTCCGGGTTGATCTGCTTCAGGTGCAGGTAGCCAATACGGTCCGGGTGGTTCTTGATGAGTTCCAGGCTGGAAGCCCCGCAGTATTCCGCGTGCCCGGTGTCCAGGCAAAGGTTCAGGTACTTGGGGTCGGTGGCAGCTAGGAGGGTTTCGATGTCCTCCTGGGCGCCGACGTGGGAGTCCGCATGGGAGTGGAACTGCTGCTTGAGGCCGAAGTCCTCGAGCAGGACCTTGCCCATCCGGTTGTGGCCGGCGAACAAGTCCGCCCACTGGCGGTCGTTGAGCTGGCCGCTCTCCACCGCCTCGCCCGTGACGTCGTCGCGCCACATGGCGGGGATGACCACAATGTGCTCGCCGCCCATAGCGGCAGTCAGCTCTGCTACCTTACGGGCAGGCTCCCACGCTTCGTCGTACTGCTCCGCGCCGCGGTGGAACGCGGTGAAGACCGTGCCTGCGGTGACCTTGAGATCCCGCTGCTTGAGCTCTTCGGCCAGCCGCGCCGGCTCGGTGGGCAGGTAGCCGTAGGGGCCGAGCTCGATCCACTTGTAGCCGGATTCCGCCACCTCATCCAGGAAACGTTCCCACGGAGTCTGCTTGGGGTCATCCGCGAACCACACGCCCCACGAGTCCGGAGCGGTTCCGATGATGAGCTTGTTTTCTACTTCAGTCATGACAGCATTGTCTTTCTTTTGTCGACTTGCACCGGGCAATGTTTGGGCCAGTAAACCCGGGGCTTAGTCCCGGTGGGTCCGACCTTCGGTGCCGTCGTCGGCGCGGCCGGGAACGGCGTCCTCTCCCCCGGCCAGGTGGTCGGGGAGGCCTTCGGCGATGCCGTCGTGGCGGACGGCGTGGTCGTCGGCGTGCGAGGGGAAGTTGTAGGAGGCACCGGACGCGTGGGTGGCTTCGGGCCAGCGGGACGTGACGACTTTGCCGCGGGTGTAGAACGAGACGCCTTCCGGGCCGTAGATGTGCTTGTCGCCGAACAGCGAGGCCTTCCAGCCGCCGAAGGAGTGGTACGCCACCGGCACAGGGAGGGGGACATTGATGCCGACCATGCCCACGGTGACCGCGCGCTGGAACTTCCGGGCGGCGGCGCCGGAGGAGGTGAAGATGGCGGTGCCGTTGCCGTAGGGGTTGGCGTTGATCAGCTTGATGCCCTCCTCGAGGTCGTTCACGCGGACGACGACGAGGACGGGGCCGAAGATCTCCTCGGTATAGGCACTCATTCCGGTCTTGACGTGGTCGATCACGGTGGGCCCGACCCAGAAGCCTTCCTCGTGGCCGGGGACCACGAGATCGCGGCCGTCCACCACCATCGCTGCCCCGGCGGCTTCGGCTTCGGTGACGATCCTGACGATGCGTTCCTTCGAAGCCGGCGTGATCACCGGGCCCATTTCGGCGTCGGGTTCGGTGCCGTTCTTGACCTTCACGGCCAGGGCACGATCTTCGACTTTCTTGACCAGCAGGTCAGCGGCGTCCCCGACGGCGACCGCCACCGAGATGGCCATGCAGCGTTCCCCGGCGGAGCCGAACGCGGCGGCGGCGAGGTGGTCGGCGGCGTTGTCCAGGTCCGCATCCGGCAGAATGATCGCATGGTTCTTCGCCCCGCCCAGGGCCTGGACCCTTTTGCCGTGCTTCGTGGCGGTTTCGTGCACGTACTGGGCGATCGGGGTGGAGCCGACGAAGGAGATGCCGTCCACGTCCGGGTGGGTCAGCAGGCCGCCAACGGTTTCCTTGTCCCCGTGCAGGACCTGGAACACCCCGTCCGGCAGGCCAGCCTGCTTCCAGAGCCTGGCGAGCAGCAGCGAGGCGGAGGGGTCGCGTTCGGAGGGCTTGAGGATGAACGCGTTCCCGGTGGCGATCGCCATCGGCGCCATCCACAACGGCACCATCACCGGGAAATTGAACGGCGTAATCCCGGCGACCACGCCGAGGGGCTCACGGAAGGAGAACACATCGATGCCGGTGGAGACCTGGTCCGAGTACTCACCCTTCAACAGCTGCGGGATACCGCAGGCAAACTCAACCACTTCCAGGCCGCGGCCAATCTCGCCCTTCGCGTCCGAGATCACCTTGCCATGCTCGGCCGTGACCAGGGCGGCGAGCTCGTCGACGTGGGAGGCGACCAGTTCACGGAACTTGAACAGCACCGCGGTGCGCTTGGCCAGGGAGATGTCGCCCCACTTTTCCGAAGCAGCCTTGGCTGCGGAGACGGTGGCGTCCAGGTCGGCCCGGTTCGCCAGCCGCAACTCCGCGGTGACCTGCCCTGTGGCCGGGTTGTAGACCGGCTGGGTGCGGTCGCCTTCACCGGGGGTCTCGGCGCCGTTGATGAAATGGTTGATGGTTGTGGTGGTCGTCGTTGACGGTGTCATCAGAAAAGTTCCTCGCTCTGTGTATTGAGGGCGTCAGCCGAGCAGTTTGCGCTGGCGGGACTTGTGGTCGATGTAGGTGTTGAAGGCGTTCTTGGTGGATTCGAGTTCGGAGACTTCCGAGACGGGCACGTCCCACCAGGATTCGGAGCTCGGGGCGTCCAGCAGCGGATCGGATTCGACGTGGATCACGATCGGCCCGGTCTCTTCCGGGGCGGCCTTGGCGTCGCGGATGGCCTGTTCGAGTTCGGCGATGACTTTCTCGCCGGGTTCGATCCGGATGACTTTCGCGCCCAGGGACTCGGCATTGGTGGCCAGGTCGATCGGCAGCCGCTCACCGTCGTCGAAGGAGTGTTGTTCCTTGTCCAGGACGCGGTATTGGGTGCCGAAGCGCTGCGAACCCAGCGACTCGGAGAGTGAGCCGATGGAGGCGTAGCCGTGGTTCTGGATCAGGACCACGATCAGCTTGATCCGTTCGGCGACGGCGGTGACCAGTTCCGTGTGCATCATCAGGTAGGACCCGTCCCCCACCATGACCACGACGTCGCGCTGCTCACCGCTGGCTGCGGCTTCGGCCAGGGCGGCGCGCTTGACGCCCAGCCCTCCCGGGATCTCATAGCCCATGCAGGAGTACGCGTACTCCACGTGGTAGCCGAACGGGTCACTGACCCGCCACATCTTGTGCAGGTCCCCGGGCAAGGAACCCGCAGCACAGATCACCACATCCTGGGCGTCCATGGCGCGGTTGGTGGCGCCGATGATCTCGTTCTGCGCCGGCAATGGGGTATGCCGGGTGTCGAACGCCTCATCCACGATCCCGTCCCAGCGCTGCTTCTCCGCGGCAATCCGCTGTTCGAGGTCAGCGCCGACGCGGTAGCCGCCCAGGACCTGGTTCAGCTTCACCAAAGCCTTGCGGGCATCGGCCACGATCGGCAGGGATGTGCCGTGCTTGTACGCGTCGATCGGTGCGACGTTGATGTTGATGAAGCGCACGTCCGGGTTCTGGAACGCCGTCCGCGAGGCGGTGGTGAAGTCCTCGTACCGGGTGCCGATCCCGATGACCAGGTCAGCCTCCGCGGCCAGGGCGTTCGCCGCCGTCGTCCCCGTCGAACCAATCGCACCAACCGAGTATTTGTGGTCCCACGGCAGGACCCCTACGCCGGCCTGCGTGTTCCCCACCGGGATACCCGTCAGTTCCACGAACTTCGCGAGTTCCTCGTTCGCGTAGGCGTACAGCACGCCACCGCCGGCAACAATCAGCGGTCGCTTCGCAGCACGGATCGCCTCGGCTGCGCGGCGGATGTCATCGTCCTCGGCCTCCGGGCGGCGGATCCGCCACTCACGCTCGGCCAGGAACTCCTCCGGAACATCCAGCGCTTCGGCCTGAACGTCCTGCGGCAGGGAGATCGTCACAGCACCGGTCTCGGCCGGGTCGGTGAGCACGCGCAGGCCGTGGTGGAAGGCCGAGAACAGCTGCTCCGGCCTCGAGACCCGGTCGAAGAACTTGGACAGTGGCCGGAACGCGTCATTGACCGTGATGTCATACGCATACGGCTGTTCGAGCTGCTGCAGCACCGGATCCGCCGCCCGAGTGGCGAACGTGTCACTGGGCAGCAGCAGCGCCGGCAAACGGTTGGTCGTGGCCAAGGCAGCCCCCGTGAGCAGGTTGGAGGAACCCGGGCCGATCGAGGTGCTGATCGCAAAGGTCTGACGCCGCCGGGTATGCCGGGCATACCCCACAGCCTGGTGCACCTGGGCTTGCTCATTCCGGCCCTGGTAGTACGGCATGATCCTCGGATCAGCAGCCTGGTACTGCTTCAACGCCTGCCCGACACCGGCAACATTGCCGTGCCCGAAAATGCCGAAGGTCCCCGGGATCAGGCGCTCCCGATAATCCTGGCCCCCAACGGAATCGACCGTGTACTGCCTGGACAGGTACTCGACCACGGCCTGCGCCACGGTCATCCGGCGGAAACCTGTTCCTGTTGCTGTTCCCATTGAGTCTTACTCCGATACTTTCACAGGGGTACGGACCTCGTTCGACGCCGTGGTGGGCGATTTCTGCAGCAGCGAGGCTGCGGCGGCCACGGCCCCGGCGACATCGCCGTCGGCCGGGTAGAGCAGGGTCCGACCCACGGTCAGGCCCTGCACCCCGGGCAGCGCCAGGGCGGCTTCCCAGCTTGCGAAAACCTCGTCCTGGCCGGCGTCCGGGTCCCCGCCCAACAACACGGTCGGCAACGTGGTCGCCGCCATTACCCGCTCCATCTCCGCCACCACCGGCAGCTTCATCCAGGTGTAGGCGCTCGTGGAACCCAGGCCCTCGGCGATCGCGATCGACTTAATGACAGCGTCCGGGGACAGGTCGTTACGGACCCTGCCGTTCTCCCATGTTGAGAGGAAGGGCTCCACCATCGCGATGAGCCTGCGCTCGGCCAGGGAGTCAATGGCTTTCGCTGTGGCTTCCAGCAGGGACACGGTATCGGGGTCGCCCAGGCAGATCCGAGTCAGCATCTTCCCGCCGTCGGCCCCCAACTCCTCGAGCGCGGCCGCGGTGTGGCCGGTGAAGCGGTCATCGAACTCGTTCACCAGCCCGGACAGCCCGCCACGGTTCATCGACCCGAACACCAGCTTGCCCTCCAACGCGCCCAGCAGCAGCAGGTCATCCATGATGTCCGGGGATGCCAGGATGCCGTCAACAGCAGGGTTCGCCAAGGCGATCTGCAAGCGGTCCAGCAGGTCCCTCCGGTCCGCCATCGCCACCGGGTTGTTGCCCACGGCGAGGGCACCACGAGCCGGATGGTCGGCAGCGACAATGAAGTTCTGCGTCCCGTGCCGCGGCCCGGGGTGCCGACGGCGGGCAGCAGCCGCGCGCGCGATTGCCGTCGGGTCCTCCAAACGGATCGCGGCCAGGTGTTCGTAACGGCGAGGGTCGTCGTTGACGGTCATCGCGCGGCTCCTTCGGTAGCGGGGGCAATAGTCGAGTCAGGGACCAGGCGTCCGCGTTCGGCCAGCAGCGAGGTGACTTCTTCCGGCGTCGGCATCGCATCAGCGCAGGAGAGCCGGGAGGCGACAATGGCCCCGGCCGCATTGGCATAATCCAGGACTTGGGCCAGCGGCCAGCCGGACAACAGACCGTGGCAGAAGGCACCGCCGAAGGAGTCGCCGGCGCCCAGGCCATTCAAGGTTTCCACCGGAACGGGAGCCGAGACAACGCGCTCGGTACGGGTCTTCGCCATCACACCCTCGGGACCAAGCTTCACGACGGCGATCTCAACACCCGCAGCCAGCAGGCGGTCCGCCTGCTCATCGGGAGTGCCTTCGCCGACGGCTACGGCGCACTCCTTGTCATTGCCGATCGCCACGGTGACGTGCGGCAGGACTTTGGCAACCTCAGCCTGGGCCTCCTCTTCCGAGGCCCAGAACATCGGACGGTAATCGAGGTCCAGGATGGTGTACTGTCCCGGCTTCAGGCCCGCCCGAGGACGCGACTCATGTGCCTTGATATGCGCCTCCCGGCTGGGCTCCTGGCACAAGCCCGTCACGGTGGACCAGAAGATGCCGGCCTCCCGGATCGCCTCCACATCGAGCTCTTCGGCCCTGATCTGCAGGTCCGGTGCCGTGGGAAAACGGCCGTAGAAGTAGAGCGGGAAATCATGCGGGGGCTGGATTGCACAGAACGTAGCTGGTGTCTGGAGCCCCTGCACCGGAGAGACGAAGGTGTCGTCAACACCAAATTTCCTCAGCTCCTTGTGCAGGTACCTGCCGAAGGGGTCATCGCCGGTCCGACTGATGACGCCCGTCCGTCGCCCATGACGGGCCGCCGCCACGGCGACGTTCGACGGGGAACCGCCAAGATACTTGCCGAAGGAAGCTACGTCCTCCAGGTCCACTCCAATATCGTTCGGGTAGATATCAACGCTGATTCGCCCGATCGTGAGCAGTTCGTGGGTCACAGTAATCGTGGACCTTTCTTTTGAAGTCAATCCGGCAGGACAGAAGGGCTTCGTAGCTGTCCGCCCTACACGTGAGCGGGACCACAACCACTACTTTGCACCAGAATTTATGTCCTGTCAAAAGTTTGTACTGACATATTTACAACATACACAATGGGTCAAGAAGACGCTCTTCAGCGCTGGCCTATTTGGCCGGGACTGCCAGCTCACCAGTGACGTATTGAGCCCGACCAAACCCGAAGGACCAGTCGCCGGGAGCGTTTTCGACATAGCCGACGAAGACGTCTTCGCCGGCAACGCCGATTCCGATCAGGCGTTCGGCTATGGCCGCAAAGAGCGATTGCTTGGCCTCCTGGCTCCGCCCTCCCTGGGTGAAGATCTGGATCATGACAACGCCACTACTGCGCTCGAAGCCCAGTCCGGCATCTTGGGCGAAGATCTGCCCCTGCGGGTGCTCAGTGAGGATATGGAAGTAGTCCCGCTCCGGGATTCCGTATTCCGCAAGGATTGCGTCATGGATCACCTTGCTCAGAGTGGCAAGTTCCTCGGCGCTACGGCCTTGGTTGACGTCGATTCTGACGAGGGGCACGTCCCACTCCTTCAATAGTTTGTCCTGACATAATAACAAAGTACTCCGAGCATGCAACAGGAGGATCCAGCCAAACCTGACAATGAAGGCCCAGATGGCATAGTGGTTTATTGTGAGCCAGCAGCCCCGCACCGCCCGTTCCGTAACCATGGAGGATGTTGCCCGCATGACGGAAATGGGCGGCAGGAAGGCGATGGAGGAGTTCCTCTCCTCCGGGCAGGAGGTTCCCACGGCGGTTTCGCGGACAACGACCTCACCGCCATCGGCGTCCTGGAGGCACTCATGGGCCACGGACTGGGCGTCCCGGGCGACGTGGCGGCATCCACGCTAGTGGGGCTGACCTCCATCGACCAGCATTCGCGAGAACTCGGAAGGACCGCCGCCGCCACCATGTTGCAGCGATTGTCCGATCCCGACAGGGAGCCTTCCATCACCAATCTTGGACCCACGCTCGTGGTTCGCCGGACCACCGATCCCTCGTGGAGGGGCTAGCAACTGCCTTAAACGCCGACGGCGTCCGTCACCTTCGCAGGGAAGGTGACGGACGCCGTCGTTAGTTCCAGCTACAGGCCCCCGGCTAAGGGGACTGTTCGCCTAGAGGGCTGCGTAAACCTCGCGCAGCAGTGCGGCGGTCTCGGACGGCGTCTTGCCGACCTTCACGCCTGCTGCTTCGAGGGCTTCCTTCTTGGCCTGGGCGGTACCGGCTGAGCCTGAGACGATGGCGCCTGCATGGCCCATGGTCTTGCCCTCGGGAGCGGTGAAGCCTGCCACGTAGCCGACGACCGGCTTGGTGACGTTGGCCTTGATGAAGTCCGCGGCACGTTCTTCGGCGTCGCCACCGATTTCGCCGATCATGACGATCGCCTTGGTCTCGGGGTCAGCTTCGAAAGCGGCCAGCGCGTCGATGTGGGTGGTGCCGATGACGGGGTCGCCACCGATGCCGATAGCGGTGGAGAAACCGAGGTCCCGCAGTTCGTACATCATCTGGTAGGTCAGGGTCCCGGACTTGGAGACGAGGCCGATGGGGCCCTTGCCTGTGATGGTGGCCGGGGTGATGCCCACAAGGGACTCGCCCGGGGTGATGATGCCGGGGCAGTTCGGGCCGATGATGCGCGTGACCTGGTTGCCGTCGGCGTCCAGCTTGGACTGCGCGAGGGCCCAGAATTCGGCCGAGTCCTGCACGGGCACGCCTTCTGTGATGACCACGACGAGGCCGATGCCTGCTTCGATGGCTTCCACTACGGCGTCCTTGGTGAAGGCCGGGGGAACGAAGACGATCGAAACGTCGGCGCCGGTCTCGGCCATGGCTTCCTTGACGGTGCCGTAGACGATGATGTCCTTGCCACCATGCACGACGACGGAGCCAGCCTTGCGGGCGTTGACGCCGCCGACGATGTTGGTTCCGGCAGCCAGCATCAGCTTGGTGTGCTTGGTGCCTTCGCCGCCGGTGATGCCCTGGACGATGACCTTGGAGTCCTTGTTGAGGTAGATAGACATTCTCGTGTCCCTTTACTTAGCGGCGTGGGCGAGCTCGGCGGCCTTGTCGGCGCCCTCGTCCATGGTGGCAGCCAGGGTCACCAGCGGGTGGTTGGCTTCGGTGAGGATGCGGCGGCCTTCTTCGACGTTGTTGCCGTCCAGGCGCACGACCAGCGGCTTGTTCGCTTCCTTGCCGAGTTCGGCGAGGGCGCCCACGATGCCCTTGGCGACGGCGTCACACGCGGTGATGCCACCGAAGACGTTGACGAACACGCTCTTGACCTGCTCGTCGCCCAGGATGATGGACAGGCCGTTGGCCATGACCTCAGCCGAGGCTCCGCCGCCGATGTCCAGGAAGTTTGCCGGCTTCACGTTGCCGTGGTTTTCGCCTGCGTAGGCCACAACGTCCAGGGTGGACATGACCAGACCGGCGCCATTGCCGATCACGCCGACTTCGCCGTCAAGCTTGACGTAGTTGAGGTCCAGTTCCTTGGCCTTGGACTCGAGCGGGTTGGCGGACTCCTTGTCCTCCAGCTCGGCGTGGTGCGGGTGGCGGAAGTCGGCGTTCTCGTCGAGGGAGACCTTGCCGTCCAGGGCAACGATGTCGCCTGAGCCGGTCTTGACGAGCGGGTTGACCTCCACCAGGGTGGCGTCTTCCTTCTTGAAAACATCCCAGAGCTTCAGGATGACGTCGGCTACCTTGCCGCGCAGTTCCTCAGCGAAGCCGGCGGTTGCGACGATTTCGTCGGCCTTGGCCTGGTCGATACCCACGGCGGGGTCGATGGATACCTTGGCGAGGGCCTCCGGGCGCTCGACGGCGAGCTGCTCGATTTCCATGCCGCCTTCAACCGAGCACATGGCCAGGTAGTTGCGGTTGGCTCGGTCCAACAGGACGGAGAAGTAGTATTCCTCAGCAATGTCAGCGCCCTGGGCGATCATGACCTTGTTGACCGTGTGGCCTTTGATGTCCATGCCCAGGATGTTCGTAGAGTGCTCAAGGGCCTCATCGGCGGACTTGGCAACCTTGACACCGCCGGCCTTGCCGCGCCCACCGATCTTTACCTGCGCCTTGACGACGGTGACGCCGCCGATCTTCTCGGCAGCAGCCTTTGCTTCTTCAGGGGTGTGCGCCACGATGCCGGCGAGCACGGGTACACCGTGCGCTTCGAACATATCGCGCGCCTGATATTCAAACAGGTCCACGGTTTAGTGTCCTTCTACGTCGAAGTAGTTTCTGAACAGCCGGAAACCACGTTGACCGCGATAGCCAGCTGCGGAGAGTACGCGCTGCAGGGCCGACGCCGAGGCCGGTCACATTACGTAAGTTCCACAGGGAACTTTAGCCCTTTGGGCAGTCCCGCCTGATCCACAGTACCTGTTAAGTGAGTAACCACACAGTTCTATCAGACGTAGAAATGCCCTTGTATTATGCGGATTTTGAGGGACTCGGACTGTTTGTCGGCGCTGGTGGGGACACGATCTGGTACGCATCACGGCCTACGAAGAAGGCAACCCCGGCCGACACATTTCCGCAGGCAACCCCTCCGTTATAGGCGGAGCAGCGAAGCCCGTTGCGCTCGATGTTTTGTCCGTCTTCGAGCACCGGAACCTCGGCGATCGGCCCCTTGCGGCTGCCGTTGGGGCCGAACTCCGCCTCCATCTCGGTCACGCCCGACCTGCACCCGCCATAGGTGGCCTTCTCGGGGGTGAGCAGGATCGTACCGCCGAGGTATCCCAGGCCTGTTCCCGCGCAGTCATCCTTCACGTCGTCCGAGGCCGGTTTGGGATAATGCGCCAGCTCGCAGTGCACCACGGGGACTGTAGCGAGTTTGTTGTTGACGGGATCGCCATAGGAGTTGGGCTCGTAGGGAAGGTTGAGGTGATCCCCGCGGGCTGTGGTCATGGCACACACAATGTTTCGGTCCGGCGTCACAAACGCTACGTACTCGTCGTTCATCGTGAGGCCGGAAGGCTGCGAAACCGGAATCTGCGTGAGCTGCTCAAGGGGCGCCAACGGCGCGGGCGGAACATACTCCGGGTCCTTGGTGGCAACCGAGCAGGCGGTCACCACAGGCAGGAGCAGGGCAGCCGTGATCCCCAATACAGTCCGTCGCATGGCTCCCATTATGCCCGTGGATCGTTTTGCACCCGGGGAGCCCTCGCGACGTATGGTGCCTCCAAGTTTCAGGATTCCAGCTTGGTCAGCGGCGCGTACCGCAACAGGAGGCGCTTCTCCCCGATGTCGAACTTCACCTTGGCGACGGTCTTGTCCCCGGCGCCCTCGACGCCGACGACGGTTCCGTTTCCGAAGCTGGTGTGGTTGACTTTGTCCCCCACCACCAAGGAGATGACTTCCTTTTGCGGCTGCACCCGATTGCGGGCCACTGATGCCGGTACATCGGCGTCGAACCCTGCGGTGGCGCTGGCGGCCGGACCGCGGGAGGTGCCCGCACCCCAGAACGACCCGCTATAGCGTTCGGACCCGATGGGCCCACCGCTACTCCAACCGGCGGATTGGCGGGCAGTACCTTCGCGCTTCCATTCCACGAGGTCGGACGGGATCTCTTGGATGAACTGGCTGGCCGGGTAGTACTGGCTCTGGCCCCACATGCTGCGCACTTCCGAGCGCGTCACATACAGGCGCTTCCGGGCCCGGGTCAGCCCCACATACGCCAGGCGGCGTTCTTCAGCCAGTTCCTTGGGATCGGTGGCGGAGCGCTGGTGCGGGAAGATTCCGTGCTCCATGCCCGTCAGGAACACCACCGGGAACTCGAGGCCCTTGGCGGTGTGGAGCGTCATCAGAGTGACGACGCCCATGCGCCTGGCCTCGGCCACCGCCGCTGCGGCTTCCTCCTCCGTGCCTGCAGGGGCGTCGGGGATCTGGTCGGCATCAGCCACGAGGGACACCTGCTCCAGGAACTCCTCAAGTGAACCTTCGGGGTTGTCGCGCTCGTACTCACGCACAACAGCGACGAGCTCGGCAAGGTTTTCCACTCGCGATTCGTCCTGGGGATCGTTGCTGGACCGCAGCCCCGCAAGGTAGCCGGTCTGTTCAAGAACGGCCTCGAGAGCTGCGGCAGCACCGGAACCCGAGGCGACTTCGGCGAGGTCGTCCAGGAGTTTCACGAAGCCCAGCACAGCGTTGACTGAGCGGCTTGCCATCCCTGGAGCCTCGGCGGCACGCCGGGCGGCGGTGATAAAGGAGGTGCGTTCCCGCTCGGCGAAGGCCGCCACGGCCCCTTCCGCACGGTCGCCGATGCCCCGCTTGGGTTCGTTAAGCACCCGACGCAGGTTGACGTCGTCGTCGGGGTTGACCAGCACGCGCAGGTAGGCGAGGGCGTCCTTGATTTCCTTACGCTCATAGAAGCGTGTGCCGCCCACAACTTTGTACGGCAGACCTACGCGCACCAGAACGTCTTCAATGGAACGGGACTGGGCGTTGGTGCGATAGAAGATGGCGACATCCCCGGGCCTCAGCCCGTCCTCGTCCTGGAGGCGGTCGATCTCCTTGGCGATGAACTGGGCTTCGTCGTGCTCATTCTCCGCAACGTAGCCGATGATCTTTTCGCCGTCGCCCTCGGCCGTCCACAGCCGCTTTTCAGGGCGGTTGGGGTTGCGTGAGATTACAGAGTTCGCCGCGCTCAGGATGTTCTGGGTGGACCGGTAATTCTGCTCCAGCTTGATGGTTCGGGCGTCGGGGTAGTCGTTCTCGAACTCCACAATGTTGCGGATGTCTGCACCACGGAACGCGTAGATGGATTGGTCGGAATCGCCGACGACGGTGAGCTCGCTGGCGTGGGGGCCTTCGCCGACGATTTCGCGGACCAGGGCGTACTGTGCATGGTTGGTGTCCTGGTATTCGTCCACCAGCACGTGCCGGAAGCGGCGGCGGTAGGACTCGGCGAGCGCCGGGAAGGCCCGGAACATGTAGACGGTCTGGGCGATGAGGTCGTCGAAGTCCATTGCGTTGGCTTGGCGCAGGCGCTGCGCATATCCCTTGAACACCTCGGCCACAGCCTGCTCGAACGGGTCGTTGTAATTGGCGGCAGCGGCGTAGGAATCATCGTCAATGAGCTCGTTCTTCAGCGCGGAGATCTTGTGCTGGATTGCCTTGGGCGCAAACTTCTTGGGGTCAAGGTCCAGGTTCTTGGCTACCAGGGTGATCAACCGGAGGGAGTCAGCGGAATCGTAGATGGAGAAGTTGGATTTCAGGCCGACGTTGACTGCCTCCCGCCGGAGGATCCGCACGCACGAGGAGTGGAACGTGGAGATCCACATGGCCTTGGCCCGTCCGCCAACAAGGGCCTCGATGCGTTCCCGCATCTCTGCGGCAGCCTTGTTAGTAAAGGTGATGGCCAGGATTTCGCCGTGGTGTGCACGCCGAGTGGCGATCAAGTAGGCGATCCGGTTGCTCAACACACGGGTCTTGCCGGAACCGGCCCCCGCCACGATCAGCAGGGGGCTTCCCGAGTGCTTGACCGCTTCTTCCTGCTGCGGATTCAGCCCTTGCAGCAGCGCTGCGGCGGATGGCAACGAATGCCGCTCGCGCCCGGAAGAACCTCCCGCGTCGCCGCCATAGCCGGAGGACGGCAGGCCGCTTTCCGTCGGCGAAATCGTGGACGGCGCAGCCTTCAGTGCGGTCCTGCTGCCGGCTTTGAACGGACCGTCTGCGTACGGGTCAAACAACATATCCATGGTGACACCAGTCTAGGCGGTGGGTCCGACGCTAAGGATCTGAGCCACAGCGGCACCTCGGTTTTCAGCTCAACATCGGCGTCGAGGTGAGGGCCTCGCGCAGTTCCCGCACCGCCGTCGAACCTCCTGCCATAAACCAGTCCAGGCCGTTGACCCTGACGACGTCGGTGTCCCCGCCGGCGGCGCGGACAATCGCCTTTCCGGGGAGCCAGTCCCACTCAGGGCAGCTGTGCTGGAACCAGCAACCAATCTCCCCATCCGCGACTCGGCCCAGATCGCACGAACCGGAGCCGAGCATCCGCAGGGACGCCGCGGAGATTGCCGCTGCGTGCCAGGGCATGGCGCAGCGTGGGTCCGCCAGCCAGGTGGGGTGGATGTACGTGGCGACCCCCAGCTCGGCCAGGGGAATTTCCGCCGGACCGGCAATTCGCTCCCCATTGAGGGTGGCCGGATGGCCCTCACCGCCGATCCACAGCTTGTCCAGCTCAGGCTGGTAGATCGCGCCAAGGATGACCGCCGGATCGGCGCCTCCGTTGGGGCCCGCGTTGCCGCCTGTCAGTGGATCGCTATCAGTTAGGGGATCGGCGTCAGTCAGTGGATCGCCGTCAGTAAGCGTATCAGCGTCCCTAAGGGCTATCGCGGAGCACCAGTACGTGGAGCCGTGCAGGAAGTTGTAGGTGCCATCCACGGGATCGATCACCCACATCCGGCCGCTGGATCCGGCCACGGATGCGCCTTCTTCACCCAGGACCCCGTCGTCCGGTCGGCACCGCTGCAACTGCTCGAGCACGTAGGCCTCCGCGGCCCGGTCGGCCGCCGTTACGATGTCCGACGTCGACGTCTTCCGCTCCCCTTGCAGGCCACCCAACCGCATGAGCAGCGCCAGCTGGCCGGCCTCGCGAACCAGGGCGGATGCCAGCTGGAAGTCGCTGAGCGATGGATCAAGTTCGGTTGCTGTGTGCCTGCCCGTGATCATGGATCCAGCTTAGGGTGCCTGCGGGATAATGGTGATCATGGCCAAGACTCCAGCGCAGCGCATCAAAAAGCACGGAAGCAAGGCCGTGTTACCCCAGCATCAGCTGCCTCCGGTGATCAACCCAACTACAAGCCGCTCTCCGCAGAAGGCCCAGAGCAACAGCAACCTGATCGTCATCGCCGGCGTAGTGGCCAGCCTCTTCCTGTTCTGGTACCTCCATCTGCTTACGCTGAACCAGATGACCCAGTTGTCCGGCGGCCTTGCCATGCCGGATTCCTTGGTGGGCGGCTTTTCGGTCGAGTACGTGGGCGATCTGCGCGCCGTCATGGACGACGACGCCCGAGGCCAGCTGAATTACGTCCACAAGACTGCCGGGACTCTCTTCCCGCTCATTTTTGGCTTCAGCTGGCTGCTCCTGATTGGCACCAACGTGTCCCGGAAGGCCCTGCGCTGGGCCATGTGGGCGGCCCCGCTGCTGTTCGCCGTCGTCCGTTTGTGGGGCAACGTCGCCATTGACACGGCCCTGGCATCCGCAACCCCCGACGCCGGAGCGGTGGCCCTGGCCTCCACCCTCACAGTCGCGGGGTGGGTGCTGTTCCTGCTCAGCCTATTCGCCGGGGGTGCCGCGGTGTTCCTGGGCCGGCGCGAGGCACGGCAATCGGCACGGCAGGCTGCTGCAGAGCGCTAAACGGCCTCACGCTTGCGTGGCCCGGGCCTGTGCCCGCGCCGCTTTCCGTTCCTGGCGTACCCGCTGGGCGATCACCAGGCCGGCGGCACTGAAGCCGATCGTGACCGGATAGCCCATGAGTCGCTCCAGGCTTCCCGGTTCCGGCACGTCCATCGCAGTGATTCCCCCGGCCGTGAGCGCCGCAAGGCAGACTAGTCCACAGGCAAGGACAAACCAGCTGATCGGGGTGTGCGGGCGCCACAGGATTCCAAGGACCACCAGTGCGGCGCCCCCGCTGAGGAAGAACATGACAGCGCCTGTGAAGTGCCACGGCGAACCCACGTCTTCCGGCACCAGCCCCACGATCACAGTGCCTATTCCGGCGGCACCCGTCAGGATGCGTACCGCCGTGCCTGCCAGCCACAATTTTCCGTCGCCAGCCTGGGAAACGCGGATGCCGGGGTGTGCCGCGATGCGCAGGAGTGCCGAATTGAGCAGGAGCGCCCCCATCAGGAGGCCGAGGCCCTGCACCACGAACGAGGCATTCATGAGCAAATGCAGTGGGGAGCACACATTCCTGTCGTGGAAGACGCCGCAATGAATAGCACCGAGGTCGCTGATGAGTCCGATCCGGCGGTCATAGGGCGTCGGCCCGGCCCACGCCTCGATCACCGCGGCTTCTGCCACGAAATACTGGACCACGCTCAGCTGGGCCCAGGCACCAAAATAGGCGCGCTTGGACCTGAGGTTCGGAAAGTAGCTGCCTGTTCCACGCTGAACCGTCGTGTCTTCTTTCATGTCCGCCAGCCTAGTGTCAGCGGGTTCGGCGGCTGCCCCAACAGCTTGTATGCTTGTAAGCGTGTTCAGCGGCCCCGGGCTTTCGGGACCCTGTTCGCGCAAGCCCTCGTAGCTCAGTGGATAGAGCACGGCTCTCCTAAAGCCGGTGTCGTTGGTTCGATTCCAATCGAGGGCACTTGAAGCCGCCATCCGATGCCGCGCAGCCGGTCGATGCAGTGCAGCCCGTCCTGGACCTTCTGTCCTACCTCGCCGGAGCATGGCTCGCGGAACGTACCATGCTGGATCGGGCCACCGGGAGCCGCGGTACGTTCACCGGCGTCGTCACCTTCACCGAAACGCCCGACGGCGGCCTCCTCCTCCGCGAGGAAGGCACCATGCACTGGCCCAGCCATTCCGGCCCCGCCTCCCGCGAGTACGTGCTCCGCCCCTCAGATCAACCCCAAGCCATGGACGTCTTCTTCCGTGACGGCAGACCATTCCACCGAATGAGTTTTGCCCCAGAGGATCGCCATGACAGGCACTGGTGCGATCCGGACACCTACAGGGTCAGCTACACGTGGGAGGGGCCCCAGGAATTCAGTTACGCCTGGGACGTCCAGGGCCCCGCGAAAGACCTGCTGCTTCAGACCCGACTGCGGAAGGAACCATGAACACTCCAGCCAGCGGAGCAAAGCCGGCAGGCCAATCGCAGTCTCCAGGCCAATCGCAGCCGGCAGGCAAGGACCTGATCGTTGTCAGCGCCGTCTGCGTTTTTGACGCTGCAGGCCGGCTGCTCACTGTCCGCAAGCGCGGCACGGAGAAGTTCATGCATCCGGGTGGAAAGCCGGAGATCGGCGAGTCGGCGGCGGAAGCGGCCTCGCGCGAACTCGACGAGGAAGTGGGGATCCGCGTTGCCCCTCAGGACCTGGAACTCCTGGGCACGTGGCTGGCAATGGCCGCTAACGAGGATCACACAAATATTGAGGCCACAGTCTTCATCGCTCCGGGAACGTGGGAGGCACGGCCGTCAGCGGAAATCGCCGAGATCCGTTGGCTTGACCCCACCGAGGAACTCCCCGGCGACCTTGCGCCACTCCTCACGGAGCACATCCTCCCCCTGCTGGCGTCGCCGAGGGGCGAGATCTCGTCCCTTTGACGCCGCCAAAGCCGTGAAAGCTCGCTCCTCGGCAGCGCTCTCCCCTGGTGCGCTCTCCCCTAGTGCTCGGGAACCGCCGCCTCGGCCACGGCTGTAGCCTCTGCGAACTGCGTCCGATAGAGCTCCGCGTAGCGACCGTCGGACGCGAGCAGCGCTGTATGCGTCCCCCGTTCCACGATCGTGCCGTCCTCGACCACCAGGATGAGGTCGGCGGCGCGGACTGTGGACAAGCGGTGGGCAATCACGACGGCGGTGCGCCCCTCGAGCGCTTCCCCCAAGGCGGCCTGGACCGCGGCTTCGTTGGTGGAATCCAGTGCGGCGGTGGCCTCGTCCAGGATCACGACGCGCGGCTGGGCAATGAGCAGGCGGGCAATGGTGAGCCTTTGGCGTTCACCGCCCGAGAGCCGATAGCCCCGCTCCCCCACGACGGTTTCGAGCCCGTCCGGGAGCGACCGGATCATGTCCTCAAGCCGTGCCCTGCGCAGCACCTCCCACATTTGCTCATCGGTGGCCTCGGGCCTGGCCAATCGCAGGTTGGAGGCGATGCTTTCGTGGAACAGGTGCCCGTCCTGGGTGACCATGCCGAGCGTTTCCCGCATCGATTCGAAGGTGATGTCGCGAACGTCCAGCCCGGTGCGCGGGCCGCGGCCACCCAGGCGCACAGCCCCGGAGTCGACGTCGTACAGGCGGGACAGAAGCTGGGCGATAGTCGACTTCCCCGCCCCGGAGGAACCCACCAGGGCCACGGTCTGCCCCGGCTCCACGCGGAAGCTGATACCGTGCAGCACTTCCTCGCCGCCGCGGGTATCCAAAGTGGACACTTCCTCGAGGGACGCCAGGGACACCTTGTCCGCGGACGGGTAGGCGAAGCGGACGTCGTCGAACTCCACGGCCACAGGGCCGGCCGGAACCTTCATGGCATCGGGCTTTTCCTTGATAAGCGGCTCGAGGTCGAGGATCTCGAAGACCCGTTCAAAGCTGACCAAAGCGCTCATGATTTCCACGCGGGCGTTGGAGAGCGCGGTGAGTGGAGCGTAAAGGCGGGTCAGCAGCAGGGCCAGCACAACGACGTCGCCGGCTGCCAGCTGGCCTTCGATGGCCAGCCAGCCGCCCAGCCCGTACACGAGGGCCAGCGCGAGCGCGGAAACCAGCGTGAGCGCCGTGACGAACGTGTATTGCAGCATCGCAGTCCGGACGCCGATGTCCTTGACGCGGCCTGCGCGCACGGCAAACTCGCGGGATTCCTCGTCGGGGCGGCCGAACAGCTTGACCAGCGTGGCGCCGGGTGCCGAGAAACGCTCGGTCATCTGGGTGCCCATGGTGGCGTTGTGGGTGGCTGCTTCGCGCCGCAGATCGGCCAGCTTGGAGCCCATCCGTCGTGCCGGAATGAGGAAGATCGGGAGCAGGAGCATTGCCAGGACCGTTACAAGCCAGGACTTGTTGAGCATCACGGCCAGCGTGAGGGCGAGCGCCACCACATTGCTGACAACCCCGGACAGCGTTCCCGCGAAGGCCGACTGTGCCCCGATGACGTCGTTGTTCAGGCGGCTGACCAGGGCGCCGGTCCGTGTCCTGGTGAAGAAGGCGATCGGCATCTGCTGGACGTGGTCGAACACGCGTGTACGAAGGTCCAGGATCACTCCTTCGCCAATGGTCGAGGACAGCCAGCGTGTTACGAGTCCCAATCCGGCCTCGGCCACGGCAACGATAGCGATCAGGACGGCCAGCCAGATGACAGTCTGGGCTCCGACGCCGGCGATGATTGCATCTACAACCTGGCCGGCCAGCACCGGCGTGGCCACAGCGAGCACGGCGCCGGCGATGGAGGCGAGCACGAAGGCGATGAGTTTGCCCTTGTGGGGCTTGGCGAAGCCGAAAACCCGTTTGAGCGTCTCCTTGGAAAAGGGCCGGGAGCCGCTCTTGGCACGGGTGATGTTGTACAGGGAGCTCCAGGCCACCCGGTCCATGCTCATGGCTTCAGCCCTCCGGCCTGGGTGTCGAAATGTACTTCAGTCACGGTCCCGTCCTCCAGATGCCAGCGGGAATCCAGCCGGACGTTTTCCAGCAGCCGCCGGTCATGCGTGACCAGGAGCAGTGCGCCGTCGTAGTGTTCAAGTGCTTCCTCGAGCTGTTCGATCGCCGGCAGGTCCAGGTGGTTGGTGGGTTCGTCCAGCACCAGCAGGTTCACGCCGCGCGCTTGCAGGAGCGCCAGGGCGGCACGCGTGCGTTCGCCGGGAGACAGCGAGTCCACGGTCCGCGCTGTGTGGTCGGCCTTGAGGCCGAACTTTGCCAGAAGGGTGCGGACGTCGCCGGTGTTCCAGTCGCTGAGCACGGCCTCAACGGCGTCAGCCAGCTTCAGCGGCCCAGTCAGCAGCCCGCGGGCCTGGTCAATTTCGCCGACGGCGACTGATTCTCCCATGGAAGCATTCCCGGAATCCGGGGCCTGGATTCCCAGGAGCAGCCTCAAGAGCGTGGACTTGCCGGCTCCGTTTGGGCCCGTAATGCCGATCCGTTCACCGGCGTTCAGCTGCAGGTTCACCGGTCCCAGCGTGAAGTCCCCCTGGACGGCGACGGCGTCGCGCAGGGTGGCGACGACGGCGCTGGATCGCGGTGCCTGACCGATGCTGAACTGAAGCTGCCATTCCTTGCGGGGTTCTTCGACTTCCTCCAGCCGTGCTATCCGGGACTCCATCTGGCGGACTTTCTGTGCCTGTTTCTCGGAGGATTCCGTGCTTGCGGCCCGGCGGATCTTGTCGTTGTCAGGATTTTTCCGCATCGCGTTTCGGACGCCCTGGGAGCTCCATTCGCGCTGCGTTCGGGCCCGCGCCACCAGGTCAGCCTTCGCGGTGGCGAATTCCTCGTAGCGCTCCCTGGCGTGCCGCCGCGCCACGGCGCGTTCCTCCAGGTAGGCGTCGTAGCCGCCGTCGTACACGGATACTGAGTTCTGGGCCAGGTCCAGTTCCACCACCCTGGTGACGCAGCGGGCCAGGAACTCGCGGTCGTGCGAGACCAGGACGACGCCGCCGCGCAGCCCCTGCACAAAGGACTCAAGCCGGGCCAGGCCGTCCAGGTCGAGATCATTGGTGGGTTCGTCCAGGAGGACGACGTCGAAGCGGCTCAGCAGGAGGGCGGCCAGCGCAACCCGTGCCGCCTGTCCTCCAGAGAGGCCTGTCATCAACGCATCCGGTCCAGCCTCAAGCCCGAGCTCGGCGAGGGTGGCAGCGATGCGGTCGTCGAGGTCGGCGGCGCCGGAAGCCATCCAACGGTCGAAGGCCATGGCATAGGCATCATCGCTTCCGGGTGCGCCGGAAGCGAGGCCCTCGGCCCCGGCTTCCATAGCGTGGGTGGCCTCTGCGCATCCCGTCCTCCGGGCAATATAGGAGGCGATGGTTTCGCCATGCACCCGCTCATGCTCCTGGGGCAGCCAGCCGACGAAGGCGTCGTTGGGGGCGAGGCTCACGGTTCCGCCCTGGGGCTGGTCCGCTCCGGCCAGCAGGCGCAGCAGCGTGGACTTGCCGGCTCCGTTCGCTCCCACCACACCTACGACGTCCCCGGGGGCTACGGTCAGGGAGAGCCCGGAGAAAAGCGTGCGATGGCCGTGGCCTCCGGACAGCTCTTTGGCGACAAGCGTTGCAGTCATTGATCAATCCTCTCACTGCCCGCGCCCTGAAAAACTGCCCCTCTGCCCGTAAAAAAGCCGGCGGCATGGGAAAACCCGCCGGTCCGGACTTGGGGGGTGTACGGACCAGCGGGTTCGAGAATCAAGCATAATTCAAGGTGGCGTCCCCGTAAAATCGACACGAGTCTCACTTTTCAACCCGCCGTTTCAGCTCACCGATTCAGTTCAGCGTTTTCAGTTCACCGCCCGTAGCTTCCAAGCAGAAAGTCTCCATGCCGCTTCCTTCCAAGGCGTTCCAGCATTGGCTCAAGGGCATCGCCCCGGACGTCACGATTGCCGACGTCTGCCGGATTGCAGGATTAAAGCGCACCACCCTCGCCCAGCAGATGGTTCGCGGCAAGGTGGCGGAAGGCAAGGTAGTCAGCATCAGCAGGGCGTTCAACGTCAATCCGCTGGTGGCACTGTCGAGCTTCGAAACCTACGCTGATTTGGCCGGTCCCATAGCCCCGCCCACAGATGCCGAACTGCTGAGCCAGGTGGCCACCCTGGACCTGCTCCAGGCCGTCATCCAGCGCTCCGGCCAGGAACCGGCCGCTCCCTTCGAATTGGCCGAACCGCCTCATACCACGTCGGTGAAGAACTGGGTGGAGTCCATCGACGACGGCGAATTGAGGCTGCGGGTCACTGAGGCAACGGGGATAGCGCCACAGAACTTTTCCGCCCACCTCACAGCCAACCGCATGCCTCCGGAACTTGTGATTGCAACATCCCGGGCGGCCGGCGTCGGTCCTACCGCAGGCCTGGTAGCCAGTGGGCTCATCACAGAGCGCGAGGCGGGCTGGCCACCACACTCCCGCAGGGCAGCCCTGGACCGCCTCAGCGACAGCGACCTCGCCTTGCTGGCGGGCGACCGGCTGGAGGCACTGGGCAAGGCACTCCGCCGTCACGAGCACGATCAAGAACGTACCGACAGAATTTGGGAGAACCTCGGATGACAGATGTCCTTGCCTGGGCCACGCTGATTGTCTGCCTCGCCATCACCCTGGCAAGGCTTCCGGGAGCGATCCGAGGGCATAATCGCTCCCTGTTCTTCATCTTCGCGCTCATCACGCTCGCCATCCTCTTGAGTATCGATGCTCCGTACATGGCCATTGATCGAGTCCTGGGCGGCTTCAATGTGACAAACCTGGTTCTTCGCTTCGTGCTCTACGCGACGTTTTTTGCAGTCGGCGTGAAGTCCACCAAGGCCTTCGGTTCGCAGTCCGGTGAGCGCGCCGTCCGCGGCCCGGTCGGCCTGACAGTTCTGGGAGTCATAGCGGCCCTCACCGTCTGGTGCTTCGCGGTCTCGGACACACAGGGCTCCACGACCGGCTTGAGGGAACTGCCCGAAGGAACAAGCCTTGAATTCTATGCCGCCTTGGGGAGGCTCTATCCCGCCTACGTTGCCGTCTGCCTCATCCCCGGTATCTGGCGTACCGTCCGCGGCTCGGGACCGGGACTCCTGCGCCTCGCGGCCGCCCTGCTTATGGGCGGGCTCTCACTGCTGGTCCTGTCCCAGGTCTTTCCCCTCATACCTCCGTCCCTGCTCTGGCTGCAACCGCTCATCAACTACTCAGCCGCCCTGCTGATCGCCCTCGGGCTGGCGGGAATCGGGGTATCCAAGGCGGTAGCGCGCCGCGGTCGAAACCGGTATGAAGGCCTGGCCGGCAGCACCCGCATGAAAAAGAAAAAGTAATCTTTCACAAAATCATTAGAACGTGACACAATCATGAATGTGTGAAAATCAGCTGCTGCCAGCCGCCGAAACGGAGAACGGGTTTTCGGTGGCGTTGGCGCCTGTTGAATCACATATTGGGGGGATGAGTGGTGGCGGGCTGTTGGGGACCGCCCCCACTCAGCCTTTTAAGCGCACCCTTTCGGTCGCCATAAACTCCACACGCAGAGCCACCACCGCACGCCGTCCTGATGCTGTGCGACGCCATGGCTAAGATGGCCTCATGGACCGCTCTCGTACTCGACGCTCACTCTTTGCCGCTTCCCTTGCCGCTGCTGCCTTGGCACTCTCTGCTTGCGGAGGCCAGTCGGCGCCTACGCAAACGGGCTCTGATACGTCCCTGTCGGATGTGAAGTCCAAGGGCGAAATCGTGATCGCCACCGAGGGCACCTACCGCCCGTTCAGCTTCCACCAGGACGGGGCCGGGCCACTGACCGGCTTCGACGTGGAAGTCGCCAAGGCCGTGGCTGACAAACTCGGAGTCAAGGCGAGCTTCCAGGAAACCCAATGGGACGGCATCTTCGCCGGCCTGGAGGCCAAGCGCTTCGATGTCATTGCCAATCAGGTGACCATCAATGACGAGCGGAAAGCCAAGTACGACCTCTCAGCCCCATACACCGTCTCCACAGGCGTCATCGTGACCAAGGCAGACAACAACACCATCACCGGCTTCGAGAGCCTCAAGGGCAAGACCACCGCACAGTCACTGACCAGCAACTGGTACCAGCTGGCAACGGAAAGCGGCGCGAACGTCCAGGCCGTGGAGGGCTGGGCCCAGGGCGTGACGCTTGTCCGCCAAGGACGCGTTGACGCCATCGTCAATGACAAGCTCACCTACCTGGATTACGCCAAGTCCACCCCCGACGCCGGACTGAAGATCGCCGCGGAAACGGACGAGAAGTCCCAGAGCGCCTTCGCGCTGCGCAAGGGCTCCACGGAGTTGACGTCCGCCATCGACAATGCCCTTGCCGATCTGCGGGCCGACGGGACGCTTGCGAAGATCTCTGACAAATACTTCGGCACGGACGTCACTAAGTAGATGCCACTTGACTGGGACCTGGTCTGGAGTTCCTTCGGTCCCCTGGTAACGGGCGCGGTCACTGGCACCATTCCCCTGACCCTGGCGTCGTTTGCGCTGGGGCTCCTCCTCGCCCTCCTCGTGGCCCTCCTGCGGCTGAGCCGGAACCGGATCTTCTCCGGCGTCGCCAGGTTCTATGTCTCGGTGATCCGGGGAACCCCGCTCCTTGTCCAGCTCTTCGTGATCTTCTACGGCCTGCCCAACCTGGGCGTCAAGCTTGACCCGTGGCCCAGCGCTATCATCGCGTTCTCACTCAATGTGGGCGGCTACGCCGCGGAAATCATTCGGGCCGCGATCCTCTCCGTCCCGAAGGGCCAGTGGGAAGCGGGGCACACCATCGGTATGTCCGGGGCGCAGACGCTGTTCCGGATCATCCTGCCCCAGGCTGCCCGGGTGTCTGTGCCGCCACTGTCCAACACCTTCATCTCCCTCGTGAAGGACACCTCGCTGGCTTCGCTGATCCTGGTCACCGAGCTCTTCCGTAATGCCCAGCAGATTGCCGCTTTCAGCCAGGAGTTCATGGTGCTGTACCTCCAAGCGGCCTTGGTCTACTGGGTCATCTGCCTTGCCTTGTCCAGCGGCCAGTCCGTCCTGGAAAAGAGATTGGACCGCTATGTCGCCCACTGACGCCTCCGGCAGCCGCCCTGGAGTTCACGGCCCGGACGGCCGACACGGCGTCCCGGTGCTGTCAGCACGGGGCCTTACGAAGTCATTCGGGACCAATCAGGTCCTGCGCGGCATCGACGTCGACGTGCGCCGTGGCCAGGTCCTCGCCTTGATCGGCCCCTCAGGATCCGGAAAGACAACTGTCCTTCGTTCCCTGAACGGACTGGAAACGCCCGACGCCGGCACCCTCACCATCGCGGGTACTGGCGAGGGCTCACCCCTGGCGGAGGCGCTGGAGATCGACTTTGGCGGGAAAGTGGGCAAACGGGAGCGGGCGGCCCTGCGCGACCGCAGCGCCATGGTGTTCCAGCACTACAACCTGTTTCCCCACATGACCGTCGTGCAGAACGTCATCGAAGGCCCTGTGCAGGTGCAGAAGCGACCACGGAGCGAGGCTGTGGCGGACGCTGAGCGGCTGCTGGAGAGGGTGGGCCTGGCCGACAAGCGCAATGCCTATCCCTTCGAGCTCTCCGGAGGCCAGCAGCAACGCGTGGGGATCATCCGCGCCCTTGCCCTCAAACCACAGCTGCTGCTGTTCGACGAGCCGACGTCGGCCCTGGATCCGGAGCTGGTAGGTGAAGTCCTTGGCGTCATCAAGGAACTCGCCGAGGAGGGATGGACCATGGTCATCGTCACCCACGAACTCGCCTTCGCCCGCCAGGTGGCGGATGAGGTCATCTTCATGGACGGCGGCGTAGTGGTGGAGCGCGGGCCGGCGGCTGAGATTCTCCGTGCGCCCCGCCAGGAGCGCACGCGCCAGTTCGTCAAGCGGCTACAGCACGACGTATAGCCTGAGGTCGTGCTGTAGCCTCAGCTACCGTCGGAACCGCAGCGTGACCAGCTGGAAGGGCCGGAGGGTCAGCTCGGCCGCGTCCTTGCCCGCGATCACGGCAGCTTCCTGGACCGGCCGCTCCAAGAGGTCTACAGCGAGGACTTCCCTGGTCTCGAAATTGGCCGAAACCACGCCTGTAGACCGTTCCCCGAGCGATTCGTACAAACGCACGATCACGTCTCCGGAGCCATCTTCAGCAAGCTTTACCGCTTCAACCACGATTGCCTGATTGAAGACCGTAAACAGCGGGTCCGCCGGGTTGCCGCCCTTGACCAGTCGAGGGGACAAGTTGGTCCTGTAGCCCTCCTCCACAGCATCCGCAATGCCCGCGCCGGGACGAATGGTCACGTCAAGGACATGCCGGCCCCTGTCCGCGTCCGGATCCGGGAACTTCGGCGCCCTCAGCAAGGAGACCCGCACGTTGGTGGTGGTGCCGCCGTCGCTCCTGACGGTGCGGGTGACGTCGTGCCCGTAGCTGGAGGAATTCGAGATGGCCACGCCATAGCCCGGCTCCCCTACGTGGATCCACCGGTGCGCGCAAATCTCGAACTTGGCAGCTTCCCAGGACGTGTTCACGTGGGTTGGGCGGAAGATGTGGCCAAACTGCGTTTCGGCGGCCGACCTGTCCGCACGTATATCCAGCGGGAAGCCCAGCTTCAGGAGCTTCTCGCGCTCCTGCCAGTCAATAGCGGTGGAGATGGCCAGCGATTCCGCTCCTGCTTCCAGGGAAATGCGCTGGGTAATAGTCGAGGACCCAACCACTCTCTCCACGACCACCACCGCATCCCAGCCTGCCCGCTCCAGCGTTACCGAATGGGCCTCCGTGATGGATGTGACATTCCGGCGATAGAACTCATCGATGTCCCAGGCGTCCCATTCATTTGGCGTGTCGCGATGCAGTTCAAGATGGTTTCCAAACCCGCCCGGGGCGATGGCCTCCCGGCCGCTCGCGTGGTCTGACAGGGACGTGAGCAACCCGTTCGCATCCACTACGGCTCGAATGACGCCGTTGTCCAGGACATACCCGCCGGCCATGTCCTTGACCTCCACGGGGAGCTCGGCCGGGACCGCCTCTGCCGCGGCCAGGGACGGGACACCACTGCGCTCATGGGGAGCCGCGTTCAACAGGAATGACCTGGTGCCGGGACCCAGCAGAGCCAAGGCGGCGTCGGCAATGATGCCCTCCAGGTCCTTGGCTATGGCGTCGTAATTCCGTTCCGCGTCCCGATGCACCCACGCGATGGAACTGCCGGGCAGGATGTCATGGAATTGCTGAAGCAGGACCAGGCGCCAGAGCCGTTTCAGTTCCTGGGCAGGATAGGTGTAGCTGCCTCCGGACCGCACCGCCGCCGTCGAACACCACAGCTCGGCCTCGCGCAGCAGGTGCTCGCTTCGCCGGTTTCCCTTCTTGGTGTTCGCCTGGCTGGTGTAGGTTCCCCGGTGGAGTTCGAGGTACATCTCCCCCACCCACACGGGAAGATTCTTGTACTCGGCCTCGGCCTGTTCGAAGAAAGCGCGTGCCGTGCCGAGGCGAACTTTTGGCGACCCTTCCAGGTCCGCTGTGCGGTGGGCGGCAGCAATCATTTCCCGCGTAGGCCCTCCACCGCCGTCGCCATAGCCGAAGGGGACAAGGGAGATGCTGGCGCGGCCGTGATCGCGGAAGTTTCGCTCCGCGTGGGCAAGCTCGCGCCCGTTGAGTTCGGCGTTGTAACTGTCCACTGGAGGAAAATGGGTGAAGAGCCTGGTGCCGTCGATCCCCTCCCAGTGGAAGGTGTGGTGCGGCATTCGGTTGACCTGGTTCCAGGAGATTTTCTGGGTCAGGAACCATCGGGAGCCGGCAGCCTTGACAATCTGCGGAAGGGCGCCGGAATAGCCGAAGGAGTCCGGCAGCCAGGCTTCCTCGCAGTCGATGCCGAACTCCTGGAGGAAGAAAGACTTGCCCTCCAGGAATTGCCTCGCCAGCGCTTCTCCACCAGGCATGTTCGTGTCCGATTCCACCCACATTCCGCCGACGGGCATGAACTGGCCCGCCTTCGCTTTTTCCCTGATGCGGATGAACAGCTCCGGATAAAACTCCTTGATCCATGCCAGCTGCTGGGCTGAGGAACACGAAAAAACGAAATCCGGGTACTCATCCATCAGCGACACCACGTTGGAGAAGGTGCGGGCGCACTTGCGGACCGTTTCCCGCACAGGCCAGAGCCAGGCGGAATCAATGTGGGCATGCCCGGTGGCCAGAAGGCGATGGGCCGATGCGTAGGCGGGTCTCTTCAACACTTCGGCCAGGACCTCGCGGCCCGCCGCTGCTGTCCCCGGAACATCCTCCGGATCCATGACGTCCAGCATGCGTTCAAGGGCCCGCAGGATCTCATGGCGGCGCGGGAGGTCCATCGGAAGCTCGTGCATCAGGCCATTGAGGGTCCACACATCCTGGTGCAGTTCCCAAACTGTCTCGTCACGCTCCGCTATCGAGATGCTCCCCAGGCGATACTGTGGTTCATCGCCGGCCGTCTCCTTGGACCCCAGTGGTGTGGCCGCGAAGAGCCATCCTTGTGCAATATCCGGGTTGGCCGCCGCCTCCACGTAGAAGTCCACGGACACTCCGCTGCCCAGCATCTTGAGCGGGACATGGTGGTTGCGCGGAGAAATTGCCTTGATGATGGTGCCGTCCGGACGCCAGGCTATTCCCTCACATTGGAATCCCGGGATTTCAGTGGTAAAGCCAAGATCCACCAGGATTTCAACGCTCCGGCCAACGCCCGCGCCCCATCCTTCCGGAACCTCACCCTGGAGCCGCAGCCATTTAGTGCTCCACGGGCTCCCCCATGGCGCACCCTGCCGCTGTGGAACGAATGTCTGGAGAAGGGCCTCAGTCACAGGCACCGGCTCCCCTGGTGCGTCCCAGGAGCTGAGCTCGAGGGGGACCGTCCTTGTGTAAATGGCGGGATAGAGCCGCTCCCGGACGAAACGCTCGAGCCGTACTTCCGTAATCCGGCGGTCGTCGTGCAATTTAGATCCCCTTTGGCGCGTCTGCTGGGTTAAAGGGCCTCATAACCAACGAAACAAGCCTTGACAAGCAGGGTTGAAGGTATCGGAAGCAGGTTCCATTTGATGGATAAAATCTACTTCCTGCCAAGGCATTTAACCAAGTGATCGAGCACTACCCTTCTGTCTTCACAGGGAGGGGCAAACGGTCCCGGCCTGCATAAACATTCAAGCTTGTGCCACGGCTGAAGCCCACGAGGGTCAGGCCGACCTCCTCTGCCAGCTGGACGGCGAGGCTGGACGGCGCACTAACGGCGGCGAGGACGGGAATGCCCGCCATGGCGGCCTTCTGCACCAGTTCAAAGGATGCACGGCCTGAAACCTGGAGGACCGTGCCCGCCAAGGGCAGCCGATCCTCGCGAAGCGCCCAGCCAACCACTTTGTCCACCGCGTTGTGCCTGCCCACGTCCTCGCGCAGGCACAAAAGTTCCACACCGCCGTCGTCGTCGAACCCATCACCGGTGACCCGGAAGAGCCCGGCCGCGTGCACTCCGCCCGTCTTGTCAAAGACGGCCTGCGCCTGCCGCAGGCGGTCGGGCAAAGCCGCCAGGACCTCTACGGGCACCGTGAGGGGGTCCTCCCCCGGACTGAAGCGTGACGATTTCCGTACTGCCTCAATGGAATCCGTTCCGCAGATGCCGCAGGAGCTTGAGGTATAGACGTTCCGCCCAATCTCCGGAAGAACGACGTCGGGCCGCAGTTGCGCCTCCACCACATTGAAGGTCTGCACCCCATTCTCGTCCTCGCCGGCGCAGAACCGGAGCGACACCAGTTGACCAGGCTCCCAGATAACGCCTTCTGACAACAGGAAGCCCGCAACGAGGTCGAAGTCATCCCCCGGGGTGCGCATGGTCACGGAATACGACAGGTTACCAAGTCGGATTTCCAATGGCTCCTCGACTGCGAGGGTGTCCTCGCGGAAACGCACCGGGTAATCCGCCGCTTCCGGTGTCCCGTCCAACACATACTTGTGCACCTTGCGGCGCTGCGTAACCCGTCCCACTTCACGCACCTTCCTGATGCCTTGCGGGGCCGAAACAACATCCTTGCGCGATGCCTGGTTCCGGTTCGTTCATAAGACCATCATTGCAAGCTGCGCGAATCGAATCCAATGCCGTCCGCTTAGCCATCCGTGGTCAGCGTGTTCAACAGGTCAGGGCGGGCATCGGTGGTCACTGCACCCAATCCGTCAGGGCACTCAATCCGTCAGGGCGCTCCAGTCAACGGGCCCGGAATCCTTGGCTGCGGGGCGTTTGCCTCGTGCACCGGGACGGCGCGCCTGTCCCGGCTTCCCGTCAGCCGACTTCGGATCCGGCAGCGGAGGCCCCCAAGGCAGCGCGAAGGCCTGAACAAGTTCACCCAACTGGACACCGTGGGGCGGCACAACCATCACGCCATCGGCACCAGCAAGGCCGCGCATCATGCCCGGACCGGAATGGCCCGCCGGGGAGGCGAGGCCATACAAGAGGCGGAAGGGCATGAGCCGCGTGCGTCCCGGATCGGGATCGATGATGGTTCCGCATGGCACCTCACCCAAGGCTGTTGGCCCGCTGTTCCCCAAGGCGGCGAGGAGCGGACCGCCCACGGTGAACAGGGCCATCATCGCCGCGAGGGGGTTCCCAGGCAGTCCCAGCACGAAGCGGCCGTCGGGCAGTTCGGCCAGCACGGCGGGGTGGCCTGGTCGCATGGCGATTCCGTCAATGAGGAGCCGACCGCCCAGTTCGTTGATTGCCCTGCGGAAATGGTCCGTGCCCGACATGCCGGTCCCCCCGGTGGTGATGACGACGTCGGCCACGGCCCCGGCCGCCAGGCCCGGTAACGCCAAGTCCGGTGCCGCCAGGCCCGGTGCCGCCGGGATTGCCCCATCAGTCACGTCACTACTCGCCCCGGGAATCTCCAGGTCCTCGAGGGCCTCGAGCCACTCAGCATAGGAATCGCCCACGCGGACCTGCTCGCCGCGAAGACCGCCGAGCATTTCGGCGACGGCTCCCAGTTGGGGCCCGAACGTATCCCGGACCTGTCCCGGGGCCGGTAGTCCGGACGTCACGACTTCGGAGCCCGTCAGTACGAGCTTGACGACGGGCTTCCCAAGGACACTCAGTTCATCATGTCCTGCGACGGCGGCAAGGGCTATGTGGGCAGGGTTCAAGACAGTGCCGGCTTTGATAAGTACTTCTCCCGCGGCGGCTTCTTCCCCGGCCTTTCGGATGTGCTGGCCATTCCGCGGTTCCCCGGGCTTGGCTCCCCCGCCCAGGACCAGGATGGGCAGCCCGTCGTCGTCCTTGCCGATTTCTCCGCTCTCGCTGCGCAACACTGCCTTGGCCCCAGGGGGCACAAGGCCGCCGGTGACGATGGGGCTGGCCTGGTGGGGAGCAAGGTGGTGGCCAGGCTCGGCGAGGATCCATGGTCCGCTACCGTTGACGGCCCAGCCGTCCATGGCAGAGGAGGCATAGTGCGGCAGATCCTGCAGGGCCAGGACGTCGTTGGCAAGGGTGCGGCCAAGGGCTGCTGCCAATGGCACGGGTGAGGCAGGAATCGGAGCTGCGCACTCGAAGGCCAGTGTGCGGGCTTCCAACCAAGTATGGGCCGCATGGCGTCCCACTTGAGTGACACCGTCCTCAGCGGCGTCGGAACCGCCTGTGCCCTGCTGAGGGGCCTCTGTCATTCGGCTCCGATTCCCGGTTCCGGGTATTCCTTGGAGAGCTTGCGTGCAAGATCCATCGCGGCATGCATTGAGACGGAGTCGCTGGCCTGCCCTGAACCAGCGACCATGCCTGCCGCGAAGCCGGCAATAAACGTTGTCAGCGGTGCGGCCGGGCGAACCACCGAATGCGCGGCCACACCCGCGAGCGAAAGGACTTCATCCACGTCGACTTCGACGCCCTCGAGCTCAAAAGCTTGAAGGAGGGTGCGGCACCATTCCTCGAGCGTCTCTTCCTGGCTCTTCACGTCCGCCTCCATCTTCCTGTGCTGCATCATTCCCTGCAGCCTGTCATTCGTGCAGCGATTCGTTGGCGCCGCTCTTGGCGCCGGGCAAGTCATTCCTCACGCCGAGTGCCGCCGCGTCATCCCAGGTGTCCACGTCATCAGTGGAATGGGCAGGGACGTTCACTGGCAGCAGCTCAAGCCTAGCAAGGAGCCGGAACACCGGGCCGTTTCTTAACTCGTCACGGTCCGCCGCGGCCGAGGCTTCACGGCTGAGTGCCGCTGTCCTGTAGATGCCGGCCAGTGGCTGAAGACGGCCGTCCGCAGAAGAGGCTACAACTCCGTCCCCGAGGGACGCACCTTCAAGCGTTCGAGCTTCGAGGGCCCTAAGGAGTATCGGCACAGCTTCCCCTATATGGGGCATGTCGCATGCCAGGATGAGTGTCCATTCCGCTGCGGTCCGGGAGCTGCTTTGGGTAGATCTCAGGGCCGCGAGTCCTGCCGCGATGGCCGCAGCCGGCCCGGCGAAGGGCGGTTCTTCCCGAACGATCATAGTTCCTTTGGGTAGGTTGCCCGGATCGGGACCAACAACCACGACGGCGCGGGCTTCGGACGCAGCCTGCAGCGTGTGCTCGAGGAGGGTGCCGCCGTCGTAAATCAGCCCGGATTTGGGCACGCCACCGAGACGGGTGGACTGCCCGCCTGCCAGAATCAGCGCATCAAACTCGACCAGAGCGTTCGTTCCCACCAGAACAGCCTATCCCCAGACTGGCGCCCCCTTATCATGGGAGCTTGGCTGTACGGGGACCTGGCGGGCAGTTCCGGGAAGGGTCAGGCTGCTGATTCCGGCAGCAGGAACGGGTCCCAAGCAGGCGAGGGCTTTTCCAGTTCCTTGATCTGCCAAATGGTGCCCGTGGGTGCTGCTGGAGTGAATCTCAACTTCCAGCCCATCTCGGCCAGAGTGTGGTCACTCTTGGCGTTGTTGCACCGCAGGCACGCAGCAACCAGGTTCTCCCAGGTGTCGGCGCCTCCGCGTGACTTGGGTTGGACATGGTCAATGGTGTGTGCAGCTTTCCCGCAGTAGGCGCACCGGTGCCCGTCGCGCCGCAGGACACCCCGGCGGCTGACGGCGGTGGTGGTGTTGTACCGTGGCCGGATGTAGCGGTTAAGGAGAATGACGGAGGGCCGTCCGAAAATCTCCTGTGGCCCGACGACAGGCTCGTCGCCTTCGGCCACTACGCTAGCTTTTCCAGTGAGCACAAGGACCAGCGCCCGGCGGAATGTAATTACCGCCAGCGGTTCATATCCAGCATTAAGAACGAGAGTGCGCATGCACATACCTCTTCACGGCCGCACCCGTCAGGGGCACGAGGGCCGGCTGCCCTCTGCATGTCCGGGCTATGGATCGACACCATTAGGGTAAGCGCCAAAGGGCCGTATCACCGAATCGGCCTCATCAGAAAGCAAGGGTGTCGGCGAAAGTTCACGCTCCGGACATCCAGGAATTTAACGAGAACACCCCCGCAGGCCGACTGGCCGCGGGGGTGTTGACGCAAAAAGGAATCAGCCGCCGACGCGGATGAAGACCGGACCCGAGCCCACGTTGACGCTGAACAGGGCGGTGGTGCCGCCGTTCCAGCCACCGTGCACTGCCTGGCCGTTGCCGACATATACAGCAATGTGGGCCATACCCATGCCGCCGTTTTCGTAGTAGGCGAGGTCGCCCGGCTGAGCCTCAGCGGCACTCACGGTGCGGCCCAGGGAAAGGTAGCCTGCCGGCCAGCCGTGGTAGTGGATGCCAACAGCAGCCAGGGAGTTGGTGGCCAGCATGGTGCAGTCCTGGGAGACACCCAGCTGTGCATAGGCTGCGGCAGCGATAGCCGCGCCCTTGCCGCTGGCTGCTGCGGGAGCCACATCAACCTTGGCAGCAACGTTTACAGCGGGAGCGGCCGGAGTTTCCTGAACCTCGACAACCGGCTTGGGGGCCTCAACGACGGGAGCCGCCACGGTGCTGACCGCGGGGCTTTCGTAGGAGATGGCCACGCTGGAGGCTGCGGAGATGCTTGCCTGGGCTACGGACTTGACGTCGAGCGTAGACGCGGACGTCGATTCACGCTGGACATTGGTCTCGGCGGCGTTAGCGGCCAGGCCGCTGGTCAGAACCAGGCCGGAAGCTGCAGCGATTACTGCAGCCTGACGGCCTACACCACCGGCGTTGTCGCCGACAGCCTTGGCAATGACAGCCAGCGAGTTGGTCTTGGTGACCTCGGCGCGGTGCCGTGCAATGGTGTTTGCACGTGTAGTCATTATTTCTCTCTTTCGTTTTCCTCAAGCTGGGGGTGCAGCTTGCGGGCTTTGGGCGCGCCGGCATCTTGGGGGTATGCCGGATCGCCCCGAACGGATTCCTTAGCGGAGGGTGTAGAACGAGGACGTGCCCGTAGCGGACACTGCGTGCAGGATGGTGCCCTGCGAGGGGTTGAGCGCGCTGATCATCATGCCGTTGCCGACGTAGATACCCACGTGGGCACCGCCGTTTTGCATGACAAGGTCGCCGGGCGCCGGGGTGGAGGTGGGCGTCATGGAAGTCCAGGCGTTCACGCGGGGAATGCTGATGCCAGCCTGTGCGTAAACCCACTGGGTGAAGCCGGAGCAGTCCCAGCCACTGGGGGTGGTACCGCCCCAGAGATACGGGCTGCCGATCCCGGTGTAGGCAATGGCGGCGAGGCCTGCTGCTGCAGCAGAAGCCGCGGCGTCGGACTTTTGGGTGGATTCGTCCGTGGACTTCACCTCGACGCGGGGGGCCTCGATTTTGGGAGCTGCCTTGGTAGCTACCGCCGGGCTCTCAAACGACACGGCAGCCGTCGGCTCAACGGAGATGACCATTTGGGCGGAGCCGGTTTCCGAAACGGAAGAATCAATCTTTGCATCTGAGGCCTGGGCCGGCAGGCCAACGGTCAACAACAGGCCCGATGCGGCTGCGATAGCAGCGGCCTGGCGACCTACAGTGCCGGCATTCGAGGTAACAGCCTTGGAAATGGAGCCCAACGGGTTTACTGGACCCGTTTCAGCGCGATGGCGCGCAAGGTTGTTGCGTGACGACACAGGTAGCCTCTCCCAGTGCCTACGAGGTGAGCTGTCGGATTCGGATGGGAGTCACCCGGCCGCATCGCTTCCAAGGAAGCTTTGCGACTTAACCCCAAGGTCTTCTTTCGAAGACCAAAATTGGTTCCCCCGCCTCTGCCAGACGATGTTTTGCGAACGGATCCTGAGTGGTGGCAGAGCTAGGCAATCCACTCAAGCACGCTAACTCCCTAAAAAGTTGGCGTGATCTAGACGGTACAGCAGTTCTGGTCCAATGTCACATTCAGGTCACGAGGTGTTACCGGAATTTGATAGAAGACCATCGGATTGGCTACAGCCAGCCCTTGGGGTCAACGACTTCGCCATTGACCATCACTTCAAAATGGAGGTGGCATCCAGTGGATGCGCCGGTGGTTCCGCTAAGGGCCACAATCTGGCCACGGCTCACTTGCTGGCCAACCTGGACCCTGGAGGAGGACAGGTGGTTGTACGTGGTTTCCAGCCCGTTGCCGTGATCAATCACGACCCGGTTTCCACCGCCGTATGGGTGCCAGCCGACAAACGTCACGGTGCCGCTGGCAGCTGCATAGACAGAGGTTCCGCACTGCGCCGCATAATCCTGGCCGCGATGGAACTCGCCGGCGCCGCCCGTGATCGGGCTGATGCGATAGCCAAACGGGGAGGCCGAGATGAGCTGGTCCAATGGGCTGCCCAGGGTGCCTGCCGAAGCCGCGGGGCTGACGCTGCCCGCCGACTGGGCGCTTAGCAGCGACTTGAGCTTGCCGTCAGGATCTGCTTTGGTGGCAACGGATGCCCGACTGAAGTCAATCTTGGCGTTGGCGGCCGCCGAGATTTCCGGCTGCGCGCCCAAGGACATAGCCGACGGCGACTGGCCGCTCTCCGACGTCGCGACCACCGGGCTGGTGGCTGGCAGTGTTACGGTCAGCGCCAGGCCTGTGGCAGCAAGGGCGATGCCCGCCTTCTGCCCCACGCCGCTGGCTGCGGCGAACTCGGCCACCTGGCGAAACGGACCTCGACGGCGGCGCGCGTCGCGGTGGACATCGCGGGGCCGGTCCTCAATTGCGAAGGTGGCAGGCCGCAGCTCTTGAGTGGGGCCCGACGCCCTTCGGCGGCCCCGTGCGTTCTGCGTGGTCAAAGACTTTTCCTCTCTGGAAGCCTGCGAAGTTAGCTGTCGGATTCGGATCAGAGAGTTCAGACCCGGCCCGCCAGGGAGGCGGAAAACGGCATGGGGGTATCCAGGGAAGGACCCTCATTGGTTTTCACGCATCCGAAACGGGCTTCACCCCAAGGCCGCTTCTCAACGGCCGCTGGTGGTTCCCCCGCCTCTGCCAGTAGATGGTTCGAACACCTCATCCGCTGGCAGAGCTCGGCTCCGGATGAGGTAACGCTTTGGTATCGGCGCTAATCAACCACTATAGGCGATAAGGGCGAGCAGTAATAATTCCGTTATCTTGCTCGCGGGCGCGCCCCAGTGAGCTGAATTTCGCCATTCGATGGCGCCTGCAGGTCAGCCGTAAGTTGGCCCTTTGAAAGCCGGAGAGAATGTAACTTTTCTCACGTGGCTGGCAGTCCACTTTGTGGACAGTTCACTCAACGGACAGTGACAAAGACATGTGCCGCAACCTCCGGCGGCAGCTCGAGTGCGCCCTCGATATTGGGCACTCGAACCGAGATGTACTCCCCCACCCGCTCGAGCGAGATCCGGGCGCCCGGCCTGATCCCGCCTTCTTCCAGCTGAAGCAGCAACTCTGGCTCCACCTGGACCGGCTCCGCAAGGCGACTGACTGTTACTTGGGAGTCGCCGGAGTACGAGGCCATGGCCTCAAGCAGGTTGACGACCCCATCCGAAAAGGATTCGGACGGTTTGCCGCCCAGGGCTTCCAGCCCGGGAATCGGATTACCGTAGGGCGATTCCGTTGGGTGATCCAGCAGCTCGTACAGCCGGCGTTCGACGCGCTCGCTCATCACATGCTCCCACCGGCATGCCTCGTCATGAACGTAGGCCCAGTCCAGGCCGATGACGTCCGCCAGGAGGCGTTCGGCGAGCCGATGCTTACGCATCACTTCCGTTGCGCGTTTCCGGCCCATTTCAGTGAGTTCAAGATGACGGTCACCGGAAACAACCACCAGTCCGTCGCGTTCCATGCGTCCAATGGTCTGCGATACGGTCGGACCGGAGTGGCGAAGGCGTTCGGCGATCCGGGCCCGGAGGGCAACGATGTTCTCCTCTTCGAGCTCCAAAATGGTCCGCAGATACATCTCAGTCGTATCGATTAGGTCCGTCATCCCGTTCAGCTCCTCGAACACAGTATCCCGCGCTTTTTCCACCGTATCGCGTTACGGTTGCGCCCACCGGCGGAGCGGTATTTTCCGCTGCTACGCCAACAATCATCCTAGCTTATTTGGAATAACTCCGGATAACTATTGCGGCTGTCGACCATCTCACTTTTCGGACTTTGACGGGCCCGTTTCCGCCCCGTGCGACCGGTCAGGCAGAATTGGGCATGAGTCGAAGGCGCCCCCCGATGCCGCCTGCCCCGACCATCTCGACGGCCACTGACCATTGGAGCCACCTGTGAGCGACACCAGCATCACCATACCTGCCGACCTGCTACCCAAGGACGGACGCTTCGGTGCCGGCCCGTCCAAGGTTCGCCCGGAACAGATCGAGGCATTGTCAGCCGCGTCCTCCAAGATCCTCGGCACGTCCCATCGCCAGGCTCCGGTGAAGAATCTCGTCGGTTCTGTACGCGATGGCCTCAGCCAGTTCTTCCGTGCTCCCGAAGGATACGAAGTGGTGCTCGGCGTCGGCGGTTCCACGGCGTTCTGGGATGTGGCGGCGTTTGGCCTGGTCGACAAGAAGGCCCAGCACCTCTCCTTCGGCGAATTCGGTTCCAAATTTGCCGCGGCAACGGACAAGGCGCCGTTCCTGGAAGCTTCGTCCATCATCAAGTCAGAACCCGGCACCCGCCCCGACCCCAAGGCCGAAGTCGGCGTGGACGTCTATGCCTGGCCGCAGAACGAAACCTCCACCGGTGTCGCCGCCCCGGTCAAGAGGGTGGACGGTGTGGACGACGGCGCCCTGGTCCTCGTTGATGCCACCTCGGCTGCCGGGGGCCTCGATGTGGATGTAGCAGAAGCGGACGTTTACTACTTCGCCCCGCAGAAGAACTTTGCTTCGGACGGCGGCCTGTGGCTTGGCCTCTTCTCCCCCGCAGCCCTGGAACGGGCCGCCCGCATCAAGGCCACCGGACGCTGGATTCCGGACTTCCTGGACCTGCAGACTGCCATCGACAACTCCAAGCTGAACCAGACCTACAACACGCCCTCGCTGTCCACGCTGGTCACCCTGGACGCTCAGGTGCAGTGGCTGAACAGCAACGGCGGCCTGGACTTCGCCACTGGCCGGACTGCCGATTCCGCAGGACGCGTCTACGACTGGGCTGAGGCCTCCGAATACGCCACGCCGTTTGTTGCCAAGGCCGAGGAGCGGTCCAACGTCATCGCCACGATTGACTTTGATGAGTCGATCGATGCAGCTGTTGTCGCCAAGGTCCTTCGCGCCAACGGAATTGTGGACACTGAGCCGTACCGCAAGCTGGGTCGCAACCAGCTTCGGATCGCAACGTTCGTCGCCATCGATCCGGAAGACGTTTCCGCACTGCTTTCCAGCATCGATTACGTCGTCGGGGAGCTTGCGAAGTAGCCCGCACCTGCGGTTAACCCAACTAGTCCGAAAATGAGGTGGGCCGTGTGTGGTGTGGGCAGGGTTGAGTGATCGGTGGGCGGCACCGGGTGTGAGGCATTGGTGGTGGGTTATGCCGCCGCG
>NZ_JAGGPK010000044.1 GCF_018613855.1 Arthrobacter sp. ISL-30 | reverse complement strand
AGAACACTCCATCAATTCAGAGCGTTGCTACGACCATATGACTCCACCGGCCTCACAACGACCACAATTGCCAGTCATTTGGAGTTTCCTAAAGGGCATCTATGACCAACTCGAGGCACACATTGGCTCTCGCCTCGCCTGCTGCAACATTTCACGACGCTTTCCTCCTCGGCAATGGCAGCCTCGGGGCCGCCATGTTTGGGAATCCCGGAACGGAACGAGCCGCCCCTAACCTCGATACCTTTTGGTCGGGCGGACCCATAAATCCCAACGACTACGCCGCAACCAACCCCTCACAATGGCTGAATCCCCTGCGCCAAGCCATCCGCTCCCGCAACTTTGCTGAAGCGGATCAACTTGCCCGGAAACTGCAGAGTCAGCAGTACACGCAGTCATACCAGCCGCTTGGCACCCTTGAGTGGAACTACGGCCCGGCACCGTCGGGAAAGGACGACTACCTCCGCGCGCTGAATCTTCGTCGGGCAGTCGCCACGGTGTCTTACCGCAGCAGCGGCGAGCGTATCCAGCTGGAATCGTTCGTTTCGGCGCCGGATAAAGTTGCCGTCTTCGCGCTTGACCGTCCCGCCTCCGTTGGCAAGGTCCTCCCTGAAGCCACGTTCGAGTCGCCGCATCTGACCCGATCCCACATCGTGTCCAGCGGCCGGGACCAGAACCTGCGGCTGTGGATGGGCCGCGCCCCATCCTTTGTGGCGCCGAACTACGTCCATGACGAGCCTCGTCCGGTCCGCTATGCGGACGACCTCCCTGACAGCGCGGGCTTGGTGGACGCGGGCATGGGGTTCGCCGTCGCGGTACTGAGCGAACGGAACAGCGACGACGGCGAGCGGGTCCTCGTTGCCGCCGTCGACGGTTTCAGGGGTCGCACTTCCCGGCCTTCTGCAGATGTGGAGGCCCTCGGGGAGCAGGCGGTGGAGATTGTCCTGGCCGCTGCGGGGAAGACCACCCACGAACTGCGGGAGTCGCATGAAGCCGATTTCGCCAGCTACTTCGATCGGATCGATCTGGACCTTTCCGCCAGTCGGAGCGGAGCGCCGCCTGCCACCCTCGCTGCCGACGGTTCCAAGGAGCGTGACCACGCGGATCCGGCGGCGGCCGAAGTATTCTTCGACCTCGGGCGCTACCTGCTGATTTCCAGCTCCCGCCCCGGCAGCCAGCCGGCCACGCTGCAGGGCATCTGGAATCAGGACGTCAGGCCGGGTTGGAGCTGCAACTACACCACCAACATCAATGTGCAGATGAACTATTGGCCAGCCGAGGCCGCTGGCCTGTCCGATTGCGCCGCGCCGCTGCTGGATTTCATCGGTGACCTCGCTGAGCTCGGCCGGCAGACCGCGAAAGACGCGTATTCGGCAAGGGGGTGGGCGGTCCACCACAACACTGATCTGTGGGGATTTACCGTCCCGGTCAAGGGCGAACCCGTGTGGTCGAATTGGCCAATGGGCGGGCTTTGGCTCGCAGCGCAGCTCTTTGAGCGCTTCGCCTACGGCAAGGATCGCGCTTGGGCGCGTAAGGTCCTTTGGCCGGTCCTCGCTGGAGCTGCGGAGTTCGCCTTGGATCTGCTGGAACCTTACGACGACGGCCTCCTGGTTACGAATCCCTCCACTTCACCGGAGCACATGTTTAATGCTCCTGGTGGAGGCCTGTTTGCCGCAGCAGCCGGCAGCAGCATGGATCTGGAACTCGTTCGCGAGACGCTCTCGCGTGTGCTCGCGCTGCACGACGCCGGACTCTCACCCGACGGAGGGCAGGCAGCTTCCCTGGTGGCTGAGGCTCGCGAGGCTTTGGCGGCGTTGCGGAAACCGCAGCTTGGCGCTCGTGGGGAGCTCCTTGAATTCATCGAAGACTGGGAGCCCGAGGACCGCGGTCACCGGCATGTCTCCCACCTCTACGGTCTCTTCCCGGGTGAGTCCATTGATGAGCTGGCTGGACCCGTCACCTACGACGCCGCCCGCCGGGCACTTCAGGAGCGCATCGCGAACGGCGGCGGGCACACGGGATGGAGCCAGGCCTGGATTCTCTGCCTCGCAGCCCGCCTGCGGGACCCGGAGCTCGTGCAGGAATCCTTGGACATCCTGGTGAGGAAACTAACCTCCACGTCCCTGCTGGACCTCCACCCCATGGGCGACCATCCCACTGGCTTCCTGTTCCAGATCGACGGAAACTTCGGTGCCGCGGCCGGCATCATTGAAGCCTTGGTTCAGTCCCAATCCGGCAGCATCAGGGCACTCTCCGCACTGCCTTCCGCGTGGACCGCCGGAAGCCTCCGGGGCGTACACGCCCGTGGTGGACACATAGCGGACGTCTCCTGGAAGGATGGCAGGCTCGACCGGCTGGACATCCACGCAGCCCGAGACGAGGAGATTGTCCTATGCCTCCCCGAGGGAAACGTAAAGTCCAGCGTGCTCCGGGACGGTCAGCAAACTCCCGTCAGGCCCCCTTCGGCCACCGCCCCGGAGGGACGGCAGCGGTTCAGGTGGACTGCGAAATCAGGTGAACGACTAATAGTGGTACCGGTCCCCTGACCCCGCCAAAACGTGAGACAGCATCCCGAAAAGCATGCAAAACGTGAGTGAGCGTCAGAAGAAAAACACCCAAACGTGAGCGAGCGTCAGGGACTTCCGGCACAAGCGCGGCTGCGGTCTTCCGCGAAGGAGCGCATCGCGACACAACGGTCCCCGCAGGTCGCCCAGCGACCGGATGGGACCTTTTGTGTTGAGTCTAAGCGACGGCGGAAGGCCGCTGCCAAGCGAAGGCGACCACTACCCTGCGCAAATGGCGCCGCCGCCACGCGAAGGCGATTCACGCAGCGGCGGCAACCGGCGGAAGGCCTAGATCTCCGCTCCCTCCAGCAACTCCGTCACCAGGGCGGCGATCGGCGAGCGCTCCGAGCGCGTGAGGGTGATGTGGCCGAAGAGCGGGTGCCCCTTGAGGGTCTCGACTACGGCGGCGATGCCGTCGTGCCTGCCGACCCGCAGGTTGTCGCGCTGGGCGACGTCGTGGGTCAGGACGATCTTGGAGTTTTGGCCGATGCGGCTCATGACGGTCAGCAGGACGTTCTTTTCAAGGGACTGTGCCTCATCAACAATCACGAAGGCGTCGTGCAGGGAACGCCCGCGGATGTGGGTCAGCGGCAGCACTTCCAGCATGCCGCGGTCCATGACTTCCTCGACGACTTCCTGGCTGACCAGTGCCCCGAGGGTGTCGAAAACCGCTTGCGCCCAAGGGTTCATTTTCTCGGATTCCGAGCCGGGCAGGTAGCCGAGCTCCTGGCCGCCGACGGCGTAGAGGGGTCGGAACACAACCACTTTGCGGTGCTCGCGGCGCTCCAGGACGGCTTCGAGGCCCGCGCAGAGGGCCAGGGCCGACTTGCCCGTGCCGGCTCGGCCACCAATTGAGACGATGCCCACGGCGGGGTCCATGAGCATGTCGATCGCGAGGCGTTGTTCCGCGGAGCGGCCGTGCAGGCCGAAGACGTCGCGATCGCCCTTGACCAGCCTGACCTGCTTGTCGACGCCCACCCTGCCCAGGGCGGAGCCGCGGTTGGACAGGAGCACAAGGGCAGTGTTGACGGGCATTTCCGCCGCCGCGGGGATGAAGACGGGTTCGTGCCCGTAGAGGACGCCGATTTCCTCCTCGGTGGCTTCGATTTCGGCCATCCCTGTCCAGCCGGAGTCCTTGACGAGCTCGTTGCGGTACTCGTCCGCGCTGAGGCCCATTGCGGAGGCCTTGACCCGCATTGGCAGGTCCTTGGAGACAACCGTTACGTTGCTGCCCTCGTTCGCGAGGTTCTTCGCAACGGCGAGGATGCGGCTGTCATTGTCTCCACCGCGGAATCCGGCGGGCAGCACGTCGGGCGATATGTGGTTCATTTCCACCCGGAGGATGCCCCCTTCTTTCCCGATGGGGATGGAGGTGTTCAGTCCACCGTGTTCGATCCGCAGATCGTCCAGGAGCCTGAGCGCCTTGCGCGCGAAGTACCCGAGTTCGGGGTCGTGCCGTTTGCCTTCCAGCTCGGTAATGACCACGATGGGCACGATCACCTCGTGTTCGGCGAAGCGCAGGAGCGCGTGCGGGTCAGAGAGCAGCACGGACGTGTCGATAACGTAGCTGCGGCCGTGGGCCGTCCCGGAAAAAACAAAACCGGCCGCAGCGTCCTCTTGCGCTGCTCCGGTTTTCGAATTGATGCTGGCGGGTTTCGCCGCGGTTGTCCCTGCGCTGACTCGCTTGGCGCGAGAGGTAGCTTTCCTTCCCTCGTCTGCAACGACCTCGGGCAGTTCTTCAGAAATAGCCACTTCGACTCCAGCCCCGGGCACCGGCCCGGCTTTGTTATTGGTGAGGCGGCTCGGCCGGAAGGCCAGGCTCGGCCTCCCATGTAACCGGTGCGAGTGATCGCTCCATCTACTGGCCTCCCCGATCAGCCGGCGGTTTGCCTGCTGATGTGAATAACGTAAGTCCAGCGTCCGACATTCCATGGCAAGTTGACGGCGATTCGTGTTGCGGGTGCGTGAATTTAAGGTGAAGGCAAACTCACCACAGTCCTGAAGGCTCTCTGATCCTCGGCGCTTCAGATGCCTGCGCTCAGGTGCCGAAGCGCCGCTGCCGCCCAGCGTAGTCACGGAGCGCGCGGAGGAAGTCGACCTTGCGGAAAGCGGGCCAGAGGGCCTCGCAGAAGTAGAACTCGCTATAGGCGCTCTGCCACATGAGGAACCCGGACAGCCGCTGCTCGCCGGAGGTGCGGATGACGAGGTCGGGATCAGGCTGCCCGCGCGTGTAAAGGAACCGTGAGATGTCGTCCACTGTCAGTTCATCGGCGAGCTTTTCGATGTCACGCCCGGAGGCGACGGCGTCGTGCAGCAGTTCCCGCACGGCGTCGACGATTTCCCGGCGCCCACCGTAGCCGACGGCGACATTGACGTGGAGCTTTTCCCGGACGGGGGTTCGGGCCGTCAGCTTGTTGAGGCGTTCCGCGAGGTAATCGGGCAACAGCTCGGGCGCACCCATTGCGTGGACGGACACGTTTTCGGTCTCGTCCAGGCGATCCATGGTCTCGGCAATGATGCCCATCAGGAGGTCAAGTTCCTCGCCGGACCTGCTCATGTTGTCCGTGGACAGCATGTAGAGGGTCACTACTTTGACGCCGAGTTCCTTGCACCAGCCAAGGAACTCGTGGATCTTGTCCGCCCCGGCCTGGTGGCCCTGGCTCGTGGGGGCGTTGAATTGCCGCGCCCAGCGCCGGTTTCCATCCACCATGACCCCTATATGCCTGGGGATCCTGTCCTGCTTGAGGGAACGCTGCAGCTTGCGCTCGTAGAAGCCATAGAGGACCCCGGGCAATTCCACCGGACACTCACCTGACTTCCTGGACATGGCGGAAAACTTACGACGGCGGCACGCTGGGTGCCGAGGTGCACATCCTAGGCTACCCGCAGCTGAGCTGCGGTTGCTTCACGCGGGCAGCCTTCGGACCTCAATACCGCCCTTACCCACGAGTAACTTATGGTCGCGATCGTGGGTTAATCTAAAGAGATGGAAAGTGAAGTGCCGAAAGAGGGCGCAGGTTCCGCCGGGCACAATCCCGGCGGGGACAATTCGGAAGAGGAAACCCGGAGCACCGGGGATGTCGCTGCCGAACGCATCGCAGAATTACTGACCATTAAGCCGAAATGGCGCGGGTGGATCCACGCCGTCGCCACTCCCCTGGCTGTTGTCGCGGGAATTGTGCTGGTGTCCCTCTCCCCCACGCTCGACAGGAAGCTCACATCCGCGATCTACGCCCTGACCGGCGTCATGCTCTTCAGCGTTAGCGCCGTGTACCATCGCGGAAACTGGTCCCCGGATGTCCGGATGGTGCTCAAACGCCTTGACCACAGCAACATCATGCTGGTCATCGCGGGAACCTATACCCCGCTGGCCTGGTCCTTGTTGGAGCGGCAGCAGGCCGTGCTGCTGCTCTGGGTCATCTGGCCGGGAGCGCTGATCGGGGTCCTTTTCCGGGTTCTCTGGATGAGCGCGCCTCGTGCGCTCTACGTTCCCATCTACGTAGCCCTGGGCTGCGGAGCCCTGCTCTACCTTCCCGCCTTTTTCACCGCGAGCATTCCGGCGGCCATCCTAATCTGTGTCGGCGGTATTTTCTATATTGCCGGGGCCGTCTTCTACGGCATTAGGAAGCCGAACTTCAGCTATCAGCATTTTGGCTTCCATGAGCTCTTCCATGCCTTCACCGTCCTCGGCTTCGCGGCGCACTTCGCAGCGATCACCGTGGCTGTCCTGAGCTGAGCCCGAACGACGCCTGCTGAACTAACCCTGCCTGCTCTGGCTAATTTGCCGCGCTGGCTAACCCTGCCTGCTCTGGCTAGCCCTGCCGTGCCAGCGCGGCAAGCTGGCCCAGGAGTTCCTGGACACTACCGGCCGGCAGATCGCACACCATGCCCCTGCAGAGGAAGACCCGCGGGGACCCGTCAGGCGCCGCCGAACGGCCGGCCAGCAGCGGAACGACAGGTTCGCCGTCGTCATCTGGCCCGTCTCCTGGCGGAGGCTCCACCGCAACCACCATTCCGGGGCTTGTCGATTTCAGCAGGAGGTCATGCATCTCCCGCCTGGTGTCCGAGTCCGGACCCACGACGGCGGCCTCCACGGGTCCGACGACGTCCGCCTGCGCCGTTGCAAGGAGCCAGCCGGCGACGCGGGGTGCCCGGGAAACGATCGGCGGGAGCAGGGACAGGATATTTTCCGCCATTGCCCGATGCTCGTGGGACCCGGTGTAGGACGAGTAAGCGAGAAGGACTCCGGCGAAGGCAGCGGCGCCGCTGGGCGTTGCGCTGTCGAAGGGATCAAGGCCTGCATGCTGACCCTGCGCGTTGAAGACCTGCGCAGATTCTCCTGCTGTATCAACCAGGCGCCCGCCCACCACGAATCGTGCGCTGGCAGCCGCAATAAGGTCTTCGGCCAGGCGGAACCAGTGAGGGTGTCCGGTCACGGCGTACAAGGAAAGGAAGCCGTCCGCGCAGAAGGCGTAGTCCTCCAAGAGTCCCCCGATCCCGCGCGCCTGCCCGGCATGGGAAACGCGCACCAGGACCGGTTCCGGCCGATCAGCCTGCCAATGGACCCTCTCGAGGTACGTGCCGATCTCTTCCGCAGCCGCCACCAGCTCGGGCCGGTCCAAAATCGCGCCCGCCTCTGCCAGTCCGGCAATGGCGAGGCCGTTCCAGCCCGCCACCACCTTGTCATCCCGGGCCGGCTGGGGCCGCCTGTTCCTGGCGGCCAAAAGAACGGGCCGCACCCGCGACCAGAGCCGGGCGGCTGATCCCTCCAAGGGGCCTCCAGGATGGAGGGGCGAGCCCAGCTCGGACACCGAGCCCTCCGCCCGGACGTTCATGAGCAGCGCCACGGCCTCGCCATCGCCGGGGCCGAGCGCCTTGACAAGCTGGGCTGGTGTCCAGAGATACACCGCGCCCTCGTGGTGTACCCCGTCCACCACGGTATCCGCGTCCAAGGAGGAAGCCAGTCCTCCGCTCGCACTCAGGGCACCTTGAGATGTCCCGCCGGTTGTCCCCGCGTTGGAGCCAGAAGGTTCCAGGCCCAGCGCCGCGAGCATCCAATCAGCGGTGCGGGAGGCAATGTCCTCCGCTTCGCTCGCCGGGAACTCGTCGCTGCCGCCGAGCCGAACCCAGTGTGCGTAGACACGCAGGAGCTGGGCGTTGTCGTACAGCATCTTCTCGAAGTGCGGCACAGCCCAGTCAGCTGTGACGGAGTAGCGGGCAAAGCCGCCGTCGAGCTGGTCGAACAATGCGGAACGCGCCATGGCGGCCAGGGCCCGCGCCGCCATCCCCCTCGCCGAGTCGGCCGTGATGGATTCCACCGCTGCATGGCGCACCAGGAATTCAAGCACCGCCGACGGCGGGAATTTCGGCGCCCCGCCGAAGCCTCCGGCGTCGGGGTCTTCTGAGCGGGCCAAGGTGCGTACGGCTTCAGAGAGCAGGTGCGGGTCCACGGCTGCCGGGGGCCCCTGAAGCGAAACCGCCAGAGCTTGCTGTGCTTCGGCCATGCCTGCGGCCAGCCTGCGGGCGTTCTCTTCGACGGCGTCGCGGCGCTCCAGCCAGGCATCCCGCACGGCTTCGAGCACCTGCCGGAACGACGGGCGCCCGGGCACGGGAGTCGGCGGGAAGTACGTTCCGGCGTGGAAAGCCAGGCCCTCGGGATTGAGGAAGACTGACATTGGCCACCCGCCCTGGCCGCTGATGGCCTGCGTGGCGGCCATATAGATCGCGTCCACATCCGGGCGTTCCTCACGGTCCACCTTGATGGAGACGAAATTTGCGTTCAGGAAGTCCGCGGTCTCCTGGTCCTCGAACGACTCCTGGGCCATGACGTGGCACCAGTGGCAGGCGGCGTAACCGATGGACAGGAAAACAGGGACGTCCCTTGCCGCGGCAAGCGCGAAGGCCTCGTCGCCGAAGGGCTGCCAGAACACCGGGTTGTCGGCGTGCTGGCGCAAGTAGGCGGAGGGTTCGTTCCGCAGGGCATTGGAATGCTCAGGTACGTCGGGGAGCGGCATCCCCGTCCCCTTCCGATGGGTCGGGGGGCCCGGCAGGGTAGCTGCCTTCGCCCGCTCCGGAGTCGTTACTTTGGGCTGACCCGTCCTGTGCTGACAGGTCTTGTGCTGACGGCTCCTGTGCTGCCAGCCGGGCTTCCTCAACCTGTGCCCGATAACGGACCCGCCGGATGCGCCGGACCATGTCCACAATCAGCAGCGTGGTCAGCACCACGATGAAGGCCGTCAGGATGAATCCCCACGTGCCGGGCGTGACCTGGTCTTCAGACAACCCCGGACGCAACGACGGCGAGGGCGCCGGCGAGGGGGTCGTGGCCAGGGCGATGATCAAGTGCTGCACGGTTCAAACCTTCTGGTGGGAATTTCTACGCTTGATAGAAGTAGCGAATACTCCTATCTTATCCCTGCAAACAGGTCCTTTTCCGGCAGCTCCGACGGGATTCTGGACTTCACCAGTGTGTAGTCCTCCCAGGGCCACACCCGCGCCTGCATCTCTGCCGAAACGGCGAAGAAGAAGCCGAGCGGGTCCACCTGGGTGCGATGCGCGCGGAGGGCCTCGTCGCGCACTTCGAAGTAATCGCCGCAATCCACTTGGGTAGTGGTCTGGTGGACTGGAACGGTGGGGGTGTGTCCCTCGGCGTCGGCTTCGAGCCAGGCGGCAAGCCGCTCCGCATAGGGCGACTGCAGGCCGGCCTCCTCCAGCGCGAAGTGCAGCGCCCTGAAGCGCTCCGGGCTGAAAGCGCGATCGTAATAAAGTTTGCTGGGCTCCCACGCCTCTCCAGTCCCCGGATATTTCGACGGGTCGCCGGCAGCCTCGAAGGCCTCTACTGCGACCTTATGGGCCATGATGTGGTCAGGGTGCGGATAGCCGCCGTTTTCGTCATAGCTGAGGATCACCTGCGGGCGGAACTCTCGAACAAGGCGCACCAAGGGGGCTGCGGCCCGCGCCAGCGGCTGGAGCGCGAAGCAGCCCTTGGGCAGGGCAGGAAGGGGATCGCCCTCCGGAAGCCCGGAATCCACGAAACCGATCCAGCGCTGCTTAACCCCCAGGATCCTCGCTGCCTCCTGCATTTCCAGCCGCCGGGCACCTGCCATGTCGCGCTTCGGGTGCGGCGCATCGGCCATGGCGGGGTTCTGGATATCGCCCCGGGAACCGTCCGTGCAGGTGGCCACCATGACCTCCACTCCGGATGCTGCATACATAGCCATAGTCGCAGCGCCCTTGCTGGACTCGTCATCCGGATGCGCGTGGACGGCCAGCAGGCGGAGCGGTGCTGGACTGGTGGAGGCTGTCATGGGCGACGTTCCTCTTCTACTCTCGCGGCGGTTGCCAGCGGGCTTGGGCGGTCAGGTGCAGGCGGCGCAGGTGTTGGCAGTTCAGTGCCGGCAGTACGGTGCTGGCAGTTCCCGCTCGCCATTACCGGCGTACGGCAGGCGCCAGGAACCGCACTAAACTGGATGGGTGACTCCCGAGGATCCTTCGGCCACCCCACCGCCGGCAAGTACCAGCCTAGCCAATCGCTACGGCGGCCAAAAGCACGCGCTGACCCGGAAGTCCAAGCGGCTCCTCGTCCTCGCTGCCCTCCTGCTTGGGGTCGGTTTCCTGGCATGGGTTGCCACCTCGTCCGCGCAGGCCCCCGTCACCTACAAGGACATCGGTTATAGCACGGTTGATTCCACGCTTGCCGAAGTCGATTTCCAGGTCACGAAGTATCCCGGCGCCACCGCACAATGCGCAGTGAAGGCCCTCGACTCCAAGTTCGCAATAGTGGGCTGGAAGGTCGTGGAAATCGGCCCGAACGAGCCGAAGGATGGCGCCGACGGCGGGCGGACCACTGCCCAGCGCGCTACCCTGCGCACCGAGTCTGAAGCAGTTTCCGGAGTGGTCGACAGCTGCTGGATCGTGGACAGCGGTACCTAGCTCCGGTGTGAGCTGCGCCTCGTCCGGCTTTGGTTTATCCACAGGATTGACTACAATGGACCAATACCTTCACCCCGCTTAGTTGGTTGCTGAGTTCCACTGGTGGCCACCTTGGGCGGGGTCTTTGCTTGTCAGATCCATAAGGAGAAGTCCGTGTCTACCACCAACAGCGCGCCTGCAGCAGCTTGGCTTACCCAGGAAGCTTTTGACCGCCTGAAGGCAGAGCTGGACCATCTTTCCGGTGCCGGCCGGGCGGAGATCGTCCAGAAGATCGAAGCAGCCCGCCAGGAGGGCGACCTCAAGGAAAACGGCGGCTACCACGCAGCCAAGGAAGAGCAGGGCAAGATCGAGGCCCGCATCCGCCAGCTCACCGCCCTGCTGCGCGACGCCCAGGTCGGGGAGGCCCCTGCCGACGACGGAATCGTTGAGCCGGGCATGCTGGTTGTGGCCCGCATCGCCGGTGACGAGGAAAAGTTCCTCCTCGGCTCCCGTGAAATCGCCGGCGACTCCGATATCGACGTCTTCAGCGAGAAGTCTCCGCTCGGTGCGGCCATCATGGGCCACAAGGAAGGCGACAAGCTCAGCTACACCGCCCCGAACGGCAAGGAAATCGCCGTCGAAATCATCTCTGCCAAGCCGTACGCCGGCTAGCCAGTCCGAACACCAAACAGCGACGCCGGTCCCCCTCCCGGGGAGGACCGGCGTCGTTGTTTTGCGGCGTTTTGTTAGGTTCCGGCGCCACCCCTTTTTAGCAACGCGGGGTCATATCGCCCATCCATGGCGCTGGAATGGGCGACAAGTGACTCCGCGTCGCTTTATGGGCCGCGTCCCGGGCCTCGTACCCGGAGCAGGACTGCGGCCGCTACTCCTCCGATAGCACCGCCCAGATGGGCCTGCCAGGAAACGAAGCCGGCCACGGTGGGAATTACGCCGAACAGGATGCCACCGTAGGCCATAAAAAGCACTACCGATAGCAGGATCTGCCACCAGCTGCGGTTGAAGAAGCCACGCACCAGCAGGAACGCGAAGAGTCCAAAGACCAGGCCCGAGGACCCAACCGTGATCCCCCCGGCGCCGATCAGCCACACGGCCAGGCCGGAACCGAGCCAGCTGAGTGCAAGGGCGGTGAGGAAGACCCGGATTCCCGAAAGGAAGGCCAGGAATCCGAAGATGATCAGCGGCAAGGCGTTGGACAGCAAGTGCGCCAGGTTGGCGTGCAGGAGCGGGAACGTGAAGATGTCAAAGATTCCGTCGGGGCTCCTCGGGCGCAGGCCGAAGGTCACATTGAGCCTGTGCAGCATGAGGATATTAATCAGCTCAACGACGAACAGCACAATCACGAAGCCGCCCATGAACAGCAGGCCACCCTTGGCCCTGCCCGCGAGCGTGTCCCTGGCCTCCGGCTCGCCCCCGGAAGTACCGAGCACCATGAGCGCTCCTCCTGTCAGTACAGCCAGTCAATACGGTACAGCCAGCCAGTTCAGTACAGCCATTCAGTGCAGTACAGCCGAACTATCAGTGCACGACGATCGGCTGAAACCCCTCGGCGCGAAGCGCACCAAGCACCTGCTCACCGTGCTCATGGCCCTTCGTTTCAAGGTTAACAGTGATGGACACGTCGCCCATGCTGATGGAGCCGCCCACACGTGTGTGGTCCAGCCCCGTCACGTTCGCGTCGTTCTCGGCAATGATGCGGGCGATCGTGGCAAGTGAGCCGGGACGGTCGTCGAGCATCATCCGCACAGTCATGTAACGTCCGGCAGCTGAGAGGCCGCGCTGGATGACCTTGAGCATCAGCATGGGATCGATGTTTCCGCCGGAGAGGATCACCGCCGTGGTGCCCGGGTTTTCGATTTTGCCGTCCATGAGGGCGGCGACTCCCACCGCTCCGGCCGGCTCCACTACCATCTTGGCCCGCTCGAGCAGGAAAATCAGTGCCCTGGCGAGGGAGTCCTCACTCACTGTCACGACGTCGTCCACGAGTTCACGGATGATGCTGAAGGGCAGCTGTCCGGGACGTCCGACGGCGATGCCGTCCGCCATGGTGGAAACCCTCTTCAGCGGCACAAGGGCGTCGGCAGCCAGCGACGGCGGGTAGGCGGCCGCATTTTCCGCCTGGACGCCGATGATCCTGATGTTGCGCCCCAGTTCCTTGGCCCTGGCCTTGATGGCTACCGCCACGCCCGCGAGCAGCCCGCCCCCGCCGACCCCCATAAGGATGGTGTCGACGTCGGGTACCTGTTCCAGGATTTCCAGGCCGATGGTGCCCTGGCCGGCAACAACGTCCACATTGTCGAAGGGATGGACGAAGACGGCCCCGGTCTCGTTGGCGTACCGCTGGGCTTCGGCGAGGGCCTCATCCACGTTGTGGCCGTGCAGGACCACTTCGGCGCCGTGGCTTCGTGTCGCAGCGAGCTTAGGCAGAGCAACACCCAACGGCATATAGATCCGTGCTTTGATCCCCAGGCTCTTGGCGGCGACGGCGACGCCCTGGGCGTGGTTACCGGCTGAAGCCGCAACAACTCCGCGTTTCTTTTCCTCCGGGGAGAGACGCGCCATGCGCACATAGGCGCCCCGCACCTTGAAGGATCCGGCGCGCTGGAGATTTTCGCACTTGAAGAAGACCTCGCCACCCACCATGGCGCCCAGTGCCCTGGACGTCTCGATCGGCGTCCTGGTGATAATTCCCTCAAGCAGCTTCTGCGCCTCGAGGACATCGTCCAGCGTGACGGGCAGTACTTCGAGGGTATTCACAGGTCATTCTCCTTTGTCCTTGTCGGCGGCCGCACCCCGGGAGGAGGCTTCCGCGGCAGACATCTTGGCAGCTCCGCCGCCGATACCGCGGTTCCGCGAGCCGGGGAAGCTGACAGTCTTGATGGTTGTGTCCTGGCTTGTGGCCGCCAAGGCAGCCTCGGTCCGCAGTCGGGCGACGGCCAGTCCTTCATCATGTTCCCACGTCCGCGCCGCAATATAGCGAATGGCCGAGTTTGCTACGGCCAGCAGGGGGACGGCAAAGAGCGCTCCCGGGATGCCCGCGAGGTAGGAACCGGCTGCCACGGAGAGGATCACAGCCACTGGATGCAGTGCCACGGCCTTGCCCATCACGAGGGGCTGGAGGATGTGGCTCTCCAGCTGCTGCACCAGCAGCACAATGCCAAGCATGATGAGCGCGTTCACCGGGCCGTTGGCCACAAGGGCCAGCAGGACCGCGATGGCGCCGGTCACCAGGGCACCAACGACCGGAATGAAGGAACCGATGAAGACCAGCACCGACAGCGGAAGTGCCAGGGGCACTCCGATAATCGCTGCGCCGACGCCAATGCCCACCGCGTCCACGAAAGCCACAAACATCTGGATGCGGGTGTAGTTCACCATTGAGGTCCAGCCGCGCCGGCCGGCGCCGTCCGTAGCGGCGCGTGCCTGGCGCGGCATGAGCCGTACCAGGAAGCCCCAGATTCGTTCTCCCTCCAGCAGGAAGAAAATCAGGATGAAGAGCGCCAGGACCATCCCGGCCGCGAAGTGTCCTGCTGTGCTTCCGAAGGAAAGGGCGCCGCTGAGGATGCTGCTGCTGTTGTTCTGCAGGGCTGTGGTTGCGTCCCTGATGTATTGATCGATTTGGGCAGCAGTGAGGTGCAGCGGTCCTTCGGCGAGCCAGGTCTGGATGGTCTGGATGCCCGCCAGGGATTCCTGCCACAGCTCCGCGAAACCGGACACCAGTTGCCGGCCGACCAGGGCCAGCGCGCCCGCGATCAGCCCCATAAAGCCGAGCACTGTGATAGCCACGGCGGCTCCATTGGGAAGCCCGTTCCGCAGCCACGCCACAACCGGGTACAGGAGTCCGGCGAGGAGAGCGGCCACCATGATGGGAATGATCAGGAAGCTGACCCTTCCCAGCAGCCATACAAGGGCGCCGCCAACGACTAGCAGCAGGCCGATGCGCCATGCCCAGGCGGCCGCGATGCGGACGCCGTACGGGATGTCCTCGGCAATTTGCGTCTCGTTGCGCTTCGAAGTCCTGGCCGCGCCCGCTTCCTGCGACTGGTCAGGCTCCTGCGCCAGCGCGGGCTCCTGCGACAGCGCGGGCTCCTGCGACAGCTGCTGGGAAACGGCCGCTTGTGTCGCCATTGGCGGAGTCGATGAGGCATCGTTTGCAGGCGTCATGACTCAATACTTCCCCAGCCACACCCCTGTAGGGAAACTCGGTAGGGAAACCGTTGGGCCAACGGTCCCTTATAGGGAGGCCGTGATACCCCAGTTCATCATGAAGGACTCCCCTGGGGCGAGCCACCGCAGCCCGTCGCCGCTGTTGAAGGCGTTGGCCGGTCCCGTCATGGGTTCGATCGCAACTGCCTTTTCGCGGCCCGGGAAGGTTTCGGAGACAAAGACATGGACATAGGAGCAGTTCTCATCCTGTTCGAGGCTAACGGTGCGACCGTCCGAAGCCGAAAGAACGTGGCGGGCGGTGCCGCCGTCGAACTCCAGGTCCGTATATGCGACGTCGATCTTCAGTCCGGAAACCTGCCGGCCTTCTCGGAGGTCGAAGTCTATGCCGACGGGCTCCGCATTCCGGGGAATCAATTTCTCGTCCGCGAGCAGCCGGGTAGCGGCAGGCACGGTCAGCACGAGCTCTTCCAACGGTGTGTCACCGAGCCGCAGGTACGGGTGTGCCCCCAGCACGAAAGGGGCGGCGCTGTGCGAATCGTTGACCAGGGTTTGGGCGACGCGCAGGGCCAAGCTTTCGTCCAGTTCATACCTGACCTGGTGCCGCACCAGGAAGGGGTAACCGTGCTGCGGAAAGATCGTGGCTTCCAGCGTGATGGAGAACTCGGATTCTTCCATGAGGCAATAGGAGGCGTTGCGCAGCAGGCCATGGCTTGCATTGCCCCTGGAGACCTCCGTGATATCCAGCTGCTGCTTCTTGCCGTTCAGGTACCAGACTCCGCCTTCAATACGATTCGCCCAGGGGGCCAGGGTGATACCGGTGGCCCCGGGAGGAATCTCGTCGTCGGAATAGCTCTCCGTCAGTTGAATCCCGGAGCGGCTGAACAGCCGCAGCCCGGCGGCGAGCTCGGTGACGACGGCGAGGGCGTCGCCGCGGCGCAGTTCAAACTGCCGGCCTGTGGCGTAACGCCGGGATTCAGCGTCGTGGGCGTCGGCGTAGGAAGGAGAATCGGGGTGCATGGCAATACCGTACCGTGCCACCAGTACAGTGCAGCCTGCCTCCTCGCCTCCCCATTGTTACTTTTTGTTTGAATTTATGCTGTTTTGAACGTTTTTGGCGCAAAGTGTGGGACACTGGACGTCAGAAACCCGTACGCGTCCAGCCCCCGTGAGGACACCAGCGATGACCACGATCACCAACACCACCCTGTCTGATGGCCGGGAGCTGATCTATTTTGATGATTCCACGGCCGCGCCCGGCAGCCGTGACCGCTCCGCCGAGGCCACTACGGACCATCGGGAACTCCCGCCCCGTGGAGCCCCCGGCGAAGTGCGCTTCGATGCGCTGTCAGGCGAATGGGTGGCCGTGGCCGCGCACCGGCAGAGCCGAACCCACCTGCCTCCTGCAGAACAATGCCCCATCTGCCCCACCACTGCGGGAAATCCCTCGGAGATCCCGGCGTCCGACTACGACGTCGTCGTTTTTGAAAACCGCTTCCCTTCGTTGGGGCCGGATCTTGGGGACATCCCTTCCCATCCCACCTGGGGCACGACCGGGCCCGCCTACGGCCGCTGTGAAGTGGTCTCCTTCACGCCGGAGCACACGGGTTCATTCAGTGGGTTGAGCGAAGTACGCGCCCGCACTGTCGTAGAGGCCTGGGCCCAGCGCACCGCGGCCCTGAGCGCGATGCCCGGCATCAAGCAGGTGTTTCCGTTCGAAAACCGGGGCGCGGAAATCGGAGTGACCCTGCACCATCCGCACGGCCAGATTTACGCCTACCCCTACATCACGCCTCGCGCTGAAGTCATGGGGGCGGCAGCCCGCCGTCATTTCGACCGGGTGGACGGCAAGGAGACGCTGATGGCGTCGCTCCTCCGGGCAGAACGCGAGGACGGAAGCCGGATGGTTCTCGAAAGCGACAACTTCAGCGCCTTCGTTCCCTTTGCCGCCCGCTGGCCGCTGGAGATCCACCTTGTTCCGCACCGCCAGGTTCCGGACCTTGCGGGACTGACGGGCGAAGAAAGGGACGAGCTCGCCCACGTCTACTTGGACCTGTTGAAGAGGCTGGACGCTCTCTACCCAACACCGACGCCTTATATTTCGGCCTGGCACCAGGCGCCCCTTGACGCCGTGCTTCGCCCCGCCAGCTACCTCCACCTGCAATTGACGTCCCCGCGCCGCGCCGCCGACAAGCTGAAGTTCCTTGCAGGCTCGGAAGCCGCCATGGGAGCCTTCATCAACGACACCACACCGGAAGCCGTGGCCGAACGCCTTCGCTCAGTCGTCGTCCCGGCAGCCACCACAGTCCTGGAAAGCGTGAACTCATGATTACCGCTCCCTCAGTCGCCCAGCTCAGCTCCCGCTTCGAGGAAGCCTTTGGTACCGCTCCCGACGGCGTCTGGCAGGCCCCGGGAAGGGTCAACCTGATCGGTGAACACACTGACTACAACGAGGGCTTTGTCCTGCCGTTCGCTATCGATAAGACAGCACGTGTAGCCATTCGCGTCCGCAGAGACTCGACGGTCCGGATGCTGTCCACGTACGGGGACCATGGCCTGGTTGAAACAGATATCGCCACCCTGGAACCGTTGACGGCTAAGGGCTGGACCAAGTATCCGCTGGGTGTCGTCTGGGCGCTCAAGCAACGCGGTATCGACGTTCCCGGGCTTGACCTCCTCCTGGACTCGGACGTGCCCTTGGGCGCCGGACTGTCGTCCTCCCACGCGATCGAATGCGCGGTCATCCTCGCCCTGAATGAGCTGACGGACGCTGGCCTGGCGGCCGAGCAGATGGTGCTCGCCACGCAGCATGCGGAGAACGCCTTCGTGGGCGCGCCAACCGGGATCATGGACCAGTCTGCCTCGCTGCGAGGCGCCAAGGGCCATGCAGTCTTCCTGGATTGCCGGGACCAGGGCGTGCAGCTTGTCCCTTTCGAAGCCGAAGAAGCAGGACTTGTCCTGCTCGTCATCGACACGAAGGTCTCGCACTCCCACGCCGACGGCGGCTACGCGTCCCGCCGCGAATCCTGCGAACTCGGCGCCCAGGTCCTGGGGGTTCCCGCCCTCCGGGATGTCGGCGTCGAGATGCTGGAAGAGGCCTCCGGCCTGCTGGATGACGTGACATTCCGCAGGGTCCGGCACGTGGTGACCGAAAACGACCGCGTCCTGCAGACAGTGGAACTGCTCAGCTCGGATGGTCCTCAGTACATCGGCGCCCTCCTGGACGCCAGCCACGTGTCGATGAGGGACGACTTCGAAATCTCCTGCCAGGAGCTGGACGTAGCGGTGGAAGCCTCCCGGTCAAGCGGCGCCATTGGCGCCCGGATGACCGGTGGCGGCTTTGGCGGCTCTGCCATTGCCCTGACTCCCGCCAGGCTGGAGCAGCAGGTGCGGGACGCCGTCGTTATCGCTTTTGCCGACGCCGGGTTCACCACCCCGGACATCTTCACGGTGACCCCCGCCGATGGCGCCCGCCGCCTCGCCTGAACGGCCTGCCGGAACGCCTGCTTCGAGCGCCGCCCAAGTAGGTCGCATTAGTTGTCGTTTTGGGCCCCCAGAACGACAACTAATGCGAGTCAGTTGGGGATTTCCGGCCCTTTAGCAACCTTAGGCAGGGGGCTAAGCTGAGGCCATGACTGAGGCTGTCATTGTATCCACGGCAAGGAGTCCGATCGGCCGGGCCTTCAAGGGCTCCCTGAAGGACGAACGCCCTGACGATCTCGCCACCGCAATGGTCATGGCGGCACTTGCCAAGGTGCCTGGCTTCGAGGCCGGCCTCAATGACGGCCGCGCCCTTGACGACCTTTATCTTGGCTGTGCCGAACCAAGCGGTGAGGCGGGCTCCAACATGGCGCGGGTGGTGGCCGTGCTGGCTGGAATGGATGAGGTGCCCGCCGTGACCGTGAACCGGTTCTGTGCCTCCAGCCTGCAGACCCTGCGCATGGCTTTCCATGCCATCAAGGCCGGGGAAGGGCATGCCTTTGTCTCCGCCGGAGTTGAAGCCGTTTCCCGGTACCAGAACTGGGCCGGGGCCGGGGAAACCGATGCCGGCAATCACAACCCGCTGTTTGAGGCGGCAGGGAAGCGTACAGCAGCCCGCGCTGCTTCCAACACGCCTTGGACCGATCCGCGTCTGGGCGGGCGCCTTCCGGACGTCTACATCGCAATGGGGCAGACCGCCGAAAACGTCGCCACGAGCTACGGCATCAGCCGGGCTGAGCAGGACGAGTGGGCCGTGCTGAGCCAGAATAGGGCCGAAGCCGCCATCGCCTCCGGGTTCTATGCCCGGGAGATCACTCCCTACACCAGGAAAGACGGATCAGTGGTGGACCGGGACGACTCTCCCCGCGTGGGAGTCACGCTCGAGGCTGTCGCAGCACTGGAGCCCGTGTTCCGGCGCGAAGGGACAGTCACGGCCGGCAATGCCTGCCCGCTCAATGACGGTGCGGCAGCCGTCGTCGTCATGAGCAACACCCGGGCGGCCGAACTGGGGCTTCAGCCCCTGGCGCGCGTCGTCTCGACCGGGGTCAGTGCACTTTCACCTGAGCTCATGGGCATGGGGCCTGTTGAATCAACCAGGCGGGCCCTGGCACAGGCCGGGCTGACGTTGCAGGACATCGACCTCGTGGAGTTGAACGAAGCGTTCGCGGTCCAGGTTGTGGCAAGCGCCCGGGATCTGGGCATCGACCCGGAGAAACTCAATGTCCATGGTGGTGCCATTGCCCTCGGCCATCCCTTCGGCATGACCGGGGCCAGAATGACCGCAACCCTCCTCAATGGCCTGCGCGAGAGGGACGGAACGCTGGGGCTTGCGACGCTCTGCGTGGGCGGGGGCCAGGGAATGGCCGTGGTCTTCGAACGGCTCAGCTAAGAGGGGAAGCTGGGACACTGCGCATGAAAATACCCCCGGCGATGAATCCGCCGGGGGTATTTTCCTAGCTCAGCTTTTCCGGCTCAGCTTGTAACCGTCTATTCCTCGCCGCGCAGGATCGCAAGCAGGCGGATGATCTCCACGTACAGCCACACCAGGGTGACAGTAAGGCCGAAAGCCGCTGTCCAGGAGAACCGCTGCGGAGCACCGTGGTTGACGGCCTCTTCGATCATGGTGAAGTCCATGATGAGCGAGAACGCAGCAAGGCCAATGGCCAGGAGGCCGATGAACACACCCAGCGGGATGCCGAAGATCTCGACGCTGGTACGGAGTCCGAACGGGGAATCTACTGCTCCGGTCCACACCAGCATCATGTTGATCAGGGCGAAGACCGCATAGCCGATGACGGCGATCATGAAGAACCGCATCGCCTTGGGCGTGGCGCGCACCTTCCCGCTCTTGAACAGCAGGAGGGTCACGGCGAAGACGGAGAGCGTTCCGATGACGGCCTGAAGCCCGACGCCGGGAGCCATTGTGTCAAGAATTCGTGTGAGGCCGCCAAGGAAGAGGCCTTCGAGGCCCGCATACGCCAGGATCAGCGCCGGCGAGGGCTGCTTCTTGAACGTGTTCACCAACGCCAGGACGAAGCCGCCCAAAGCGCCGACGATCATGAGGACAACGGCCAGGGAATACGAAACGAACAGGGTAACCGCGGCACCGAGTACGACGGCGGAGAGGCAGGCAACCGTCTTGACGATGACGTCGTCGTAGGTGATGCGGCCGGTCTCAACCGGCCCGGCAGGCGGCCGGTTGTACATCTGCTCCAGCTGCTCCGGGGTCATGCTCGGGCCCGGTGCCTGGCCATACGGTGCCTGGCCGTAGGGAGCCTGGCCATACGGTGCCTGGCCATAGGGAGCCTGGCCGTAGGGAGCCTGGCCGTAGGGAGCCTGGCCGTAGGGGTTGTTGCCATAGGGAGCCTGGCCATACGGGGCCTGCGGAACAGGCGGTGCCTGGGTGGCTCCACGGAAATTCTTTCCGTTGAAGATCGGGTTTCCGCCAAGTGCCATTACGGGTTTCCTCCTGAGGAAAGGGCAAAGTTATAGTTCACGGTATCAATTCCCACGCTCCGGTGGCAGGGAAAGTTCCCTGCGAGACAAAGCGCAATACAACCGTGATACGCCGTTGGAGGAGATTTCTCCATTCGCTTGTTGCCTCAAAAGGCACAGTTGTTATCCGATCGCGACATGGGCGGCAGGCCGGGCCGGTTTTTTTGCCCTTTCCGGGCGGTAACATAGGCCCATCACGGGTGACCAGCGTCACAGCAGAGGCAGTATTTGAGGCTGTTTCAAAGGCCCGTGACCGTTCGCACCGGCAGCAATGGCGCAGCCGGGATCACCCCCACTGTGGAGGTTTCCATTTTGAGAAGCACACCCCCAGACCAGTCCAAGAGACGGTCCAAAGGACTGCAGAAAGCCATGGGGGCATTATTCGCCGTCCTCATGACGGCCCTGCTGGTCGCCGCTCCGGCAGCGCAGGCTACTACCCCATCGCCTTCGCCTTCCCCCCAACAGTTCCAGAACAACATCAGCGGCTTCCTCCGCGACGATACCCGTGCGCCCATCCCCGGGGTGAAGATCACCGCCAGGGGGAATGGCTTCGAGGGATCTGCCACTTCCTCTGCCAACGGCTCCTGGAGTATCGGTGTTCCCACCCAGGGAACCTATGAAGTCGAGCTGGACACCTCCACTCTTCCCGAAGGCATCACCCTCGCCGAGGGACAGGAAAACCCACGTAGTGTCACCTTCAGCCAGACCTCCAATCTCTCGGTGATCTTCGCGTTCGGCAAAGGCATCGTGTTACAGGAGCAGAACCTGGCCCAGAATGTGCTTAACCGGCTCGTAGCGGGCCTGAGCTTCGGGCTCCTGCTCGCCCTTGCGTCTGTCGGACTATCGCTGATCTTCGGTACCACCGGCCTTACCAACTTCGCCCATGGCGAGATGGTGACGCTGGGCGCACTCTCTGTGTTCGTCTTCAACGGCCTGGGCCTGCCGCTATGGATCGGGATTGCGCTGGCACTGGTTGTGGGGGCCGGATTTGGCTTCCTTCAGGACTCTGTCCTCTGGAGGCCGCTGCGCCTCCGAGGTACCGGACTTGTGCCGATGATGATCGTCTCCATCGGCCTCGCCCTCGCCACGCGCTACCTCTACCAGTTCTTCTTCGGCGGAGCCACGCAACAGCTGCCCGGCGCCCAGGTCAGCGACGTCCAGATCGGTACGCTTTCCCTGTCCCCGAACACCTTGTGGTCCCTCCTCGTCTCGGCGGTCGTCATCGGGACCCTTGGATTCGTCCTGCTCAAGACCCGCCTGGGCAAGGCGACACGAGCTGTTGCCGATAACCCTGCCCTTGCCGCGGCCTCGGGTATCGACGTCGATCGGGTCATCCGCATCGTCTGGGTGGTGGGTGGCGTCCTCGCCGCCCTGGGAGGCATTCTCTGGGCCTACTACCGACCCGGAGTGACGTGGGATATGGGTTCCCAGATCCTGCTGGCCATCTTCGCGGGCGTGACTTTGGGAGGGCTGGGCACGGTGTTCGGCGCGCTTATCGGATCCCTCGTGGTCGGCGTCTTCATCGAGCTCACCAGCCTGGTCCTGCCGCCGGACCTGAAGTATGTCGGTGCCCTGGTCATCATGATCATCGTCCTTCTCTTCCGTCCGCAGGGTATCCTCGGCCGGCGTGAGCGTGTGGGTTAGGAACAGCTATGGACTTTGGAAGTATCTTCGGCCTCGCCCTCGGCGAGTTCTTGACGCCGACAACCGCTGCCTATGCCCTCGCGGCGCTCGGCCTGGCTGTGCACTTCGGCTATTCGGGTTTGCTTAACTTCGGCCAGGCCGGATTCATGGCCGTTGGCGCCTATGGTTTCGCTATTTCAACCCTGACCTTCAACGTGCCGTTCATCGTCGGCCTCCTCATCGCAATCCTTTGCGCCGTGGCCTTTGCCCTGTTGCTGGGTGTACCGACGCTCCGCCTGAGGGCCGACTACCTGGCCATTGTGACCATCGCCGCCGCGGAAATCATCCGCTACATCGTCACCACCAACACCCTTTTCCGCATCACCGGATCGGCCGACGGCCTGTCATCTTTCCAGCGGGAATTCGATACCTTCAACCCCTTCCCGGAAGGCACCTACATCTTTGGCTGGAGCAACCGGGACCTCTATGTCCGGGTTGTGTGCTGGGCCGTCGTGATCCTCTGTGCGCTGACCGTCTGGCTGCTGATGCGCAGCCCTTGGGGACGCGTGCTCAAGGGCATCCGGGAGGACGAGAATGCCGTCCGCTCGCTTGGCAAGAACGTTTATTCCTACAAGATGCAGGCCTTGATCATCGGCGGTATTCTCGGTGCTCTGGCCGGGCTGCTGTTCACCCTGCCGCGCGGCTCGGTGCAGCCTGCAAACTACGCCACGGACCTCACGTTCTTCCTATGGACGGTCCTGCTCCTTGGCGGTATGTCCACGGTCCTTGGGCCGATCGTCGGGGCCATGATCTTCTGGGTGGTTCTCTCCCTGACGCAGAACGTGCTGTCCGGACTCATCGAATCGGGAGCGGTCACTTTCATCTCAACGGTCCAGGCCGGCCAGCTGCGTTTCATCCTCGTGGGGGTGGCCCTGATGCTCCTCATGATCTTCAGGCCGCAGGGCGTCTTCGGCAATAAAAAGGAGCTTGCGTTCGCATGAGTGAGCATCAAGTGTCAGTACAAGTCAACGAAAACACCGACTACATGACCGATACCCGGCCCATCGCGGCCGAGGAAGCCGGTCCGGGATGCCGGAAGCGGGATCCAATCCTCGTGGCGGAAAAAGTCACCCGCTCCTTCGGCGGCATCAACGCCGTCGACGTCGAATACCTTGAGGTCCCCAGGCACAAGATCACAGCCCTCATCGGCCCGAATGGCGCAGGGAAGACCACCCTGTTCAACCTTCTGACCGGCTTTGACACCCCAAACTCCGGTAAATGGAAGTTTGAAGGCAGGCACATCGAAGGTGTGTCCTCCTACAAACTGGCGCGTATGGGAATGGTCCGGACCTTTCAGCTGACCAAGGTCATGGGCAAGCTCACGGTCATGGAAAACATGCGCCTGGGCGGCGCCGACCAGCCGGGTGAACGGCTCCACAAGGCCCTCTTCAAAAACCTCTGGGGCATTCGGGAAAAGGAGATCACGACCCAGGCCGATGCCCTGCTCGAAAAGTTCAAGCTCGACGCCAAGAAGGACGACTATGCCGCGTCGCTTTCGGGAGGCCAGCGCAAGCTCCTCGAGATGGCTCGTTCCCTCATGGCCAAGCCAAAACTCGTCATGCTTGACGAGCCAATGGCAGGGGTGAACCCGGCGCTCACGCAGTCCCTCCTGGACCACATCAAGAACCTCAAGGCAGAAGGCATGACCGTCCTGTTCGTCGAGCACGACATGAACATGGTGCGCCACATCGCCGACTGGGTAGTGGTCATGGCGGAAGGCAGGATCGTTGCTGAGGGACCTCCCGCAGAAGTCATGAGGGACCCCGCCGTAATCGACGCCTACCTGGGTGCCCACCACGACGTCGACCTCGGCGACACGGAAGGCATCAAAGCGCTGGAGGCCGAGCTCGAGGCGGACGAGGAGTCCATTGTAGGCACCGAAGACGCCGGCATTATTGCCATCGACGCCGTTGCCCCCGACCTGCTCCACAGTGACCTCAGGCAACACGAACTCAGTCCAGAAGGACTTCAGTCGCCCCCCGCCGAGGATCCCGGCTCGCTGGAATCCGGCATGAAGGACCCAGGCTTCAAAGAGAAGGACGAAAAATGAGTGCCACTAGTGCAATGCCAGCAGCCAGCCCTTCCCAGACGGACGACCTCGTTGTCAGCGTCACTGATCTTGTGGCCGGGTACCTTCCCGGCGTCAACATCCTGAACGGGTGCAGCATCGAGGCCCGCAAGGGTGAACTGATCGGCATTATCGGACCCAACGGAGCGGGGAAGTCCACGCTCCTGAAGGCCATGTTCGGCCTGGTCAAGGTCCACTCAGGCAAGGTGGTGGTTCGGGGCAAGGACATCACGGGACTGAAAGCTAACAAGCTGGTCAGCCAGGGTGTGGGCTTCGTGCCCCAGAACAATAACGTGTTTGCCACCCTCACCATCGAAGAGAACATGCAGATGGGGATGTACCAGCGGCCCAAGGCCTTCGCCGAACGCTTCGACTTCGTCACCAGCCTGTTCCCCGAACTTGGCAAGCGCCGCGCCCAGCGGGCGGGCTCCCTCTCTGGCGGAGAGCGGCAGATGGTAGCAATGGGTCGCGCCCTCATGATGGATCCGGCTGTGCTCCTGCTCGACGAGCCATCCGCCGGCCTTTCGCCCGTCAAGCAGGACGAGACGTTCCTGCGGGTTCACGAGATCAACCGCGCCGGAGTATCGGTCATCATGGTGGAGCAGAACGCGCGCCGCTGCCTGCAGATTTGTGACCGCGGCTATGTCCTGGACCAGGGCAAGGACGCGTATACGGGAACTGGCCGGGAACTCATGAGTGACCCGAAGGTGATCCACCTGTACCTTGGCACGCTGGCAGACAACGTGGATTAAGGCTGCAAGAGCCGCCAGGAAGAACCTCCAGGCACAAGTAAGAGGCCCCGTTCCTTCAGGAACGGGGCCTCTACTACTGCATCAGTCGGATGCGGCTTACAGCCTGCCGAACTCTTCCTGAACCGGCTTCAGCGAGTTTTCGTTGGTGAACTCGTAGATGCCGATGTAGGCTTCGGTCGGGTCTCCAGCATCAGAGAAGGTAATCGGACCGGACTTGCCGTCGTAGTCGATGTCCTTGCCGTTGCGAAGCAGCGTGACGCAGGATGCGTAGTCGCTGCACTTATCTCCGCCTTCGGACATGTCCTTCAGCTTTGCGGCAATATCGGTTCCCTTGGTGCTCTTCGCGGATTCGGCGGCCAAAGCGATGAGGTTCGCAGCATCATATGATTCGCCGCCGTACGTGAAGTCCGTCAGGGCCGGATCAACGGAAAGCAGGGCTTGCTTGAATTCGTCCTTCGTGAACGTTCCAGGGAAGGTTCCATGTGCACCCGTAAGCGTTCCGGGCTGGAAGACCTGGCTGTAGTCCGAAGTATTGCCGTCAACGAGGAACATCTGGCTGCCCTTGATGCCCTTGGCCGTCAGCAGCGGAACGATCTGCTTCACCTCATCGAAGGTGATCAGTGCAATGGCATCCGGCTTGGCAGCCACCACCTTGTCCACCTGGGACTGGAACTGGGAGTCGCCGGTGTTGTACAGCTCCTCGGCAACAACCTTGCCGCCGGCGGCCTCGAAGGATTCCTTGACGTTCTTCTGCAGGCCGGTGCCGTAGGCGTCGTTGAGGACGATCATGCCCACGGTCTGGGCGCCACAGGTGGCCATGTAGTTGCCAAGAACCTTGCCCTGGAGCACATCGGAAGGAGCTGTGCGCCAGTAGAGGCCCTTGTCATCCCATGTGGTGAAGTCCGGCGAGGTGTTGGCCGGCGAGAAGTGCACGACGCCCGCACCCGTGATCTGGTTGATGACCGTCTTGGACACCGAGGACGATGCCGCCCCGATAATCGCTTGGGAACCTGCCGCTAGGAGCGCGGTAGTGGATTGAGTTGCCGTGTCCGTCTTGGTGTCGCCGGAGTCGCGGTGGATCACCTCTACGGGCTTGCCAAGGACGCCGCCAGCGGCGTTGATCTCCTTGATGGCGAGGTTGACGCCGGCAATTTCGGGTGGGCCAAGGAAGGCCAGGTTGCCCGTTGTGGGCAGCAGCGAGCCAATCTTCAGTGGCGTGTCGGTGGTGGTGGTCGAGGCAGGTACTGGTCCCGTGGGGGCGGCGGCGGCCTGGGTAGTGGCGGTACCGGCCCCCGCACCAGGAGCAGGACAGGAGATTCCTCCGGCCCCGGCCGTGGTGGTTCCAGTTGAGCCTGGTGTGGAGGGTCCACCACAAGCTGTGGCTAGAAGAGCGACGCCGACGCCGACGCCAAGCGCTGTGAGCCTGGCAGTCCGGGGTGCCGCTTGGGAAAGATCAAACATTCATTGTCTCCTCGATCGAAAGGTGCGAACTGCCTTTGAGCGATTGATCAGGGATTCCTGATTAAGTCTCAAGCTAGTCCAAATTAATCGGGAAGATAAGTGAATGAGGTCACATCCTTGTAACTCTCGTTGCCTGTGGGGAATCAATAAAATTACGCGGAGACAACGGAAAAGGCGGGGCCCGCTCGGGCCCCGCCTTTCGCCGAAGGATCCCCAGGAGAGATCTCGTGGAATGGTCCTTGGATTGATCGTGTGCCCCAGGTGGGACTCGAACCCACAACTCTCAGATTTTAAGTCTGATGCCTCTGCCAATTGGGCCACTGGGGCGCCCGCACAATGGTAACCCACCGAGACTCCTCAGACGGAAGCCAGCCCGCCAGGGGAAGGCCGCCAACCAAGGAATACCCGCCCTAACAGTGAGCTACAGCGCCGCCAGCGGCCCGGAGTAGCGGAAGGTTCCCCGGACGCCGTCGGGCCATCCGGATAGCGGCAGGAGCTGGAAAGCCTCTCCCCACTCGGCGTGGGGCGGTTCGACGCCGAAGCTGTGGGAAGGCGCGTAGCCGAACCGGCCGTAGTAGGCGGGGTTGCCGACCAGGGCGATACCGGGTTCACCGGCAGCCTCCGCCCGACTGGCCGATTCGTGCATGAGGGCCGAGCCGATGCCTTGGCGCTGGAAATGCGGATGGACGCTGATCGGTCCAAGCCCCAGCATCTCAAGTTCCCCCACCCATCCACGGGTGCTGATGACGTGCCCCACGATTTCTCCCCCGAGCTCGGCCACAATGCTCAGCGCGGGAATGTACTCGGGGCAGTCGAAGAGTTCGCGGAGTGCTCCAACCTCGATCGGTGTACCGTCCACGGGCAATCCGGTCACGGGGGAAATGGCGAAGGCCTCAGCGGTCAGGGCGAGCAGCGCCTCCCGGTCCTCGGGCTGTTCATCCCTCAAGACAAGTCCACGGCCCAGCAGGGTGAGGACGTCAAGCGCCCGTCCAGCGTCGTCGCTGGGAACCAGGAGGTGGTCGTGGTGGAAACCAGCCAGCACGTTGCAGCTGATTCCAGCCTTCGTCAGGGCAGCGCTGACGGCGGCGGTCAGCCCAACTGCCTCAAGCGCAGAATGCACCTGCAGCGTGATCCAGGCAGCGACGAAGTCGTACGAAAGCCCGAGCCGGTCCGCCTCTGTCCTGCTCAGGACGACTGTCAGGCCTTCGGCCTCCCGGACCGCGGCCTCGATGTCCCCCGCAAGGGGCTTCCCGTGGGGCCAAAGAGCGTAGACATAGTCGCCCTCCCGGACCGCCGGTCGCAGCGAGGTAAGGAGGGTCTTGAGGTCGGTTTCGCCTGCCATGCCATCAGTCTAGTTCTGCCTGTGGACGACGACGGCGGCCGCCTCCCCGCTGTAAGGGGAGGCGGCCGCCGTCGATATTGCTGGAAGCGCTACTTGGCGTCAGCTGAAACCGGTGTTTTGACTTCCGCCTGTGCCGTAGGCTTGTCCACCGGGGCTGCCGCTGCCGGCTTGGGGGCCGGAGTGGCGGCGGCCACGAAGGCGCCGCGCGGGTTGTCCAGGTCGATGAGCTGCGTGGTGTCGCGGCCCAGGAAGAACGCCAGGATCCAGCCGAAGATCACGCGGACCTTGCGCTCCACAGTGGGCATGGCCAGGCCGTGGTAGCCGCGGTGTGCGAGCCAGGCGAGGCCGCCCTTGAGGCCGATGCTGCCGATGAGGTTGATGTTTGCAACGCCCTTCCACTCACCGAAGCCGGCCACCGCACCAAGATTCTTGTGCTTGTAATCCTTGAGCGGCTTTTCCCAACGGGAGGCCCACAGGTTCTTCGCAAGGCGCTTGGCCTGGCGAAGGGCGTGCTGGGCGTTGGGGACGCAGGTGCCGTCCGGCAGCCCGCTGTCCGTGAGGTCGGGTACTGCGGCGATGTCGCCGGCAGCCCAGGCGTTCTCGATGATGCCCTCGTCGCCTGCGACGCGGAGGTCCGAAAGGACACGGACACGGCCGCGCGGTTCAAGCGGGAAATCGGAGGAGCGCACCATCGGGTTGGCCTGCACACCGGCGGTCCACACGAGGGTGTCGGCTTCGAACTCCTGGGCCAGGGTCTTGTCCGGCAGGTTGATAAGCCGGAGGGCCTCCTCGGCATTGTCCAGGGAGGTGTTCAGCAGGACCTCGATGCCGCGGCTGCGGAGGTGCTCCACAACCCACTCGGCCTGCTTCTGGGTGACCTCAGGCATGATGCGGCCCATGGCCTCGACCAGGACGAAGCGGACTTCTTCCTGGCTGACGCGCGGGTTGTTCTTCACCGCGGCGCGGGCGAGGTCTTCCATCTCGGTGATGCACTCGATGCCGGCGAAGCCGCCACCTACAACAACGAACGTCAGCGCCTTGGCACGCAGCGCCGGATCCGTCATAGTGGACGCGGCCTCGATCCGCTCAAGGACCTTGTTCCGCAGGGCAACGGCTTCCTCAATGGTCTTCAGGCCGATGCCCTTGTCCGCGAGGCCCTTGATGGGGAAGGTGCGGGTGATGGCGCCGGCCGCGAGGACGACGTCGAAGTACGGAACTTCAAATGGGGAGCCGCCATCCGCCGGCGCCACGACCGCAGTGCGGTTGGCGTGGTCAATGGAAGTGACGCGACCCTGGATGAGTTCGGTCTGCTTGAGGTGCTGACGGTGGGAGACGACGGCGTGGCGCGCCTCAATGTTGCCGCCGGCTACCTCGGGGAGGAACGGCTGGTAGGTCATGTAGGGCAGTGGATCCACGAGAGTGACGATGCCACCTGCATTCGCGATCTTCTTCTGCAGTTTGAGTGCTACGTACAGGCCGACGTATCCGCCGCCGACGACGAGTACACGGGGACGGTCCTGGAGCTCTGGAGTGGTTGCCATAAATCCAGAATACAGTACTTTGTGAAAATCTTCACTAACTACTTGGGGGCTGTCTTGTCCGCCACTTCCACCACCCCTGTTTCGGGTTCCTTGGGAGCCTCCGGCGGGTTCTTGACGGCGCGCCTGAGGTGCACTCCGGCGCCGACCAGGATAGCCGCGAAAATGCAGCCGAACCCGATGACCACGGCCGCGGGAAGCGCGTTGTCTACTTGGGAGGGAGGCTTGGCCACGGGGATCGTGGCTTCCGGCAGGGTGGGCGGGGCACTTGTCGGTGGGGCAGTCGGCTGTGGCGCAGGTGCCCTGAGATCTCCGCGTCGATGTACCCGAATCCAGTCAGCGATGGATCCGAGGGGGTTGACGTCGACCACTGGTACAGTCGCGCTCAATGCCGCCTCTGCATTGAGGATGCCGAAGCCGTAGATCGGGTCCTTCCCGGCCGGACCAGTGTCCTTGGCGGTGCTGACGATCCTGTTGATGACCTGCTTTGCGCTCATCTCGGGCCATTTGGACCTGATCAGCGCCGCCACTCCGGAGACGATGGGGGCTGCGCCGGACGTTCCCGCCCAGTCGGCATATCCCCCGCCGGGCATGCCGCCAACGAGGTTCTCGGCAGGTGCGGCAACCCCTATGGTGATGCCCTGGGAGGATGAGTCAAAGCTGGCCTTGCCTTCCCGGTCCAGGCCCGCGACGGTGAGGACGCCGGGGATCGTTGCAGGCGCACCGACCTGGACGTTTCCAGCCAGCCTGTTCCCAGCCGCCGCGACGATCACGACGTCCTTCTGTTCGGCATAGAGAAACGCAGCGTCCCAGCTTTGCGGCCAGCCGGGCGAGGTGCTTCCCAGGGAGATATTGATCACTTTGGCGCCGTTGTCCACTGCCCAGCGGACGGCGGCGGGAATCTGTTCCTGATCACTCCTGCCACCGGGATTCGGCGAACCGAGCCACGTGGACACCGCTAGAATCTGGGCCTCGGGAGCCACTCCCATGACGCCGTTCGACCTGTCAGCGCCGGGGCTCGGGGTGGAGTCATCCGGCTGATGCCCCCGGCCCGCCAGGAGGGTTGCCACGAGCGTGCCGTGTTCGGGTTTGGAGCCGAGGCCCTTCTGTCCGTCCAGGCTCCCTGCACCGGAGGCGTCGGACCCTCCGACGACGGCCCCCTTAAGGTCGGGATGCTGGCCGTCGACGCCGCTGTCGATAATGGCCACCTTTACGCCGGCGCCTTTGGAGGACTTCCAGGCGCTGGTGATTCCCGATTCCTTGAGCCAGTACTCCTTGTCACGCCAAGAGTCGGCATAGGCGGCGGGGGCTCCGGACAATTCGCCGGCCAAGGCGCCGGCGAGGCTTCCGCCTGCGATCAGCGCAGCGAGGGCGGCCGAGGCCACCCTGCGGCGTAAGGGGTATCGCTTGGTCATTAGTGGTCCATTCAGCTGTACGTCTGGCAGTTTGCTGTCAACGTGCGGCAACGCCACTAGCGGATACTCAGCGCAATGCCGTCCAGAATATCGTGCTCACTGGCAATGGCTCCCGAGACGGTGCCGTCCGTTGCCTCTGCCACGCGCTGGAGGATCCTCCGCCACACCAAGGCACCGGCACCGATGACGTCAACGCGTCCGGGATGCATGTACGGCAGTCGCGCACGCTCTTCACGGCTCATCTCAAGCAGGCTGGTGCAGGCGTCGCTAATGGTTCCGAGATCCAAGGAAGCGCCATGGATGGCCCGTGGATCATAGCGGTCCAGGCCCAGGGCGTGCGCGGTAATGGTTGTAATCGATCCGGCGACGCCGACGACCACGGCAGCCTGCCCGAGCGGAACGGTTTCGGCTGCAAGGTCAATGGCGGCGTCGACGTCGGCCTCGGCTGCCGCGATCTGGTCAGGAGTCGGAGGATCATCCAGGAGGTGCCGCTCGGTCATCCTCACGCAGCCGATGTCAACCGATTTTGCGGCGATAACACCTTCGGCGTCGCCAAGGACGAATTCAGTGCTACCGCCCCCGAGGTCCACCACCAGCACAGGCTCCTTGCCACGCGACGGCAGGACGCTGCTGGCACCGGCGAAGGACAGCGCAGCTTCCTCGTCGCCCGAAATCACCTCCGGCTCAACTCCAAGGAGTTCGCGGATGCCGTCGACAAAAACCTGGCGGTTGCGCGCATCCCGGGTAGCGGACGTTGCGGCAAAGCGCACACGCACTGCTCCATGGCGGCGGATCAGCTCCGCATAGTCCCGCGTCGCTTCGAAGGTACGTTCAAGGGCTTCCGGGGCAAGCTCGCCCGTGGCGTCCACTCCCTGGCCGAGGCGTACAACCCGCATCTCGCGGACGATGTCGGTGAGGGGGCCGGGCTGCGCAACTTTGGCGGACTCACCCCCTGTCTCCTGCCCGGAATCCCCAGCCAATGCCGGACCGCCAGCCTGTCCGTTGGCATCCGCAATCAGCAGGCGGATCGAGTTCGTTCCGCAGTCAATGGCCGCTACTCGAGTCATTCGTTGACCTCCCCTATGGTTGGCTCGTTCGGCGTCGCGCTTTTGGACTTCCGGACCGGTGCCTCGCGCCCCACAATTTCGGGCAGGCCCTGCGGGCCGTGCCTGCTCAGGTCGCGCGAGGGCGCCTCCCCGGCGGTGTCCCAGGCGCCGTCGCAGTAGCAAAGGTCCTTGGTCCACCATTCCGCGATGGCTTCAAGTGCCGCGTCGCCCAGGGGATTCACGCCCGGCCCCGCCGCCAGTGAGTGCCCCACGAGGACATGCAGGCACTTGACGCGGGTAGGCATGCCACCGGCCGAGACTCCGGCAATCTCCGGTACGTCCCCAGTGCCGGAGCGCGCTGCGATGGCATTCCGGGCCTCCAGGTACGCCTCATGGGCCGCGGCATAGGCGGCGGCTAGCGGCTCGTCGGCCAGGAGACGATCGTTCATCTCATTCATGAGGCCGCCGGCTTCCAGCCTCGAGACAGCAGACGTAATGACTGGATGCGTAAGGTAGAACGTGGTGGGGAACGGTGTTCCGTTACTAAGGCGCGGCGCCGTTGCCGCTACGAGTGGATTGCCGCAGACGCAGCGCGCGGGGATCTCGACGACGTCGCGCACCGGCCGCCCTAGCTGGCGGCTGAGGACCTCAAGGTCGTGGGCCGATGGCTGGCGGGCCTCCTGGGGTCTGGTGCTGTTTTCTTCCACTGCATTCCCGTCCACTGCGCTGCCGTCCTTCCTTCCCTGTGGCCGTGTCCCTGGGGGCACGACGGCGGCGGGCACCGCGTTCTAGTCAGTTGCCGAGCGTCTGATGGACTCCCACAGCGCATCCACCCAAGGCAGGTTTGCCGGGTTTCCGGAAGCTCCTGTGCCAGTGCTGTCTCGTGCTGTGCCGACGGTCTCTTCCCCGCCAAACACCCAGTAGCTCGTTTCACCCGGCATAACCATGTTAATGCGGTCGCGAGCCTGCTGTTTCACATAGTTGGGGTCCTGCCAACGCGACACCTGCCGGCGGAGGTCCTCCTGCTCCGATTTCCGGCTCGCGATTTCATCCTCCAACGCCGCAATTTCCGCCCGCTTCTCGAAGAAGATCTTGACGGTTGGCGCAAGCATGACGGTGATTGCGATCATCACGACGGCAAGGGCCAGCATGCGCCCTGAGAAGGCCCGTGCCGGCACGGGTGCATGGTCCTCGCCCCGGTTCCTGGTTCCCGGGTTCGAGGTGGTCCCTGCCTTCCACGTGGTTCCCGCCTCCGCTGTGGTCCGCGCGCCCGCGGCAGTGCGGTTCGGGGCAGTTCGCTCGTTCAGATCAGTGCGGTTCGGGGCAGTGCGGTTTGGTGCAGTCCGGTTCGGAGTGGCCCGGTAGTGGGGCTTTACGCCGGAATCTCCAGCGCCAGGCTTCCCCGTGCCCGCGGACGCTCCCCTGCCGGCCCCGAAATCGGCCCGGATGACGTCGCCGCCGTCGCTCTCGTTCCTGGGCTGCCCGGACAGGGCACTTGCCTTGGGAACCTTGGGACGACGGGTGGCCATGACACTCCTGTAATGCCCGGTGCTTGCCTGGCAGTTTGCTGCACATGCTCGTTTGCGTGGTGCCTGCGGTTCAGTTTCCGATGCGATCTTCGCGGTCCGCAACCGGCGTCGAAGACCGGCGGGTTAAACAGAACCGGTGGCTATGGTTTTTTCCACCATAGCCACCGGTCAGTCAATTTCGCGGGTATTAGCCCTTGAAACGCGGAAATGCGCCGCGGCCGGCGTAGCGTGCGGCGTCGTCGAGTTCCTCTTCAATGCGCAGCAACTGGTTGTACTTGGCCACGCGCTCAGAGCGTGCCGGGGCACCGGTCTTGATCTGGCCGGCGTTGGTGGCGACCGAGATGTCGGCGATGGTGGTGTCCTCGGTTTCGCCTGAACGGTGCGAGGTGATGGTGGTGTAGCCCGAGCGCTGGGCCAGGGACACGGCGTCGAGCGTTTCCGTCAGGGAGCCGATCTGGTTGACCTTGACCAGCAGCGAGTTGGCCGTGGCGGCGTCAATGCCCTGCTGCAGGCGCTCCGGGTTGGTGACGAAGAGGTCGTCGCCAACCAGCTGGACCTTGTCGCCGATGGTGTCGGTGAGGGTCTTCCAGCCTTCCCAGTCGTTCTCGTCCAGCGGGTCCTCGATGGAGACCAGCGGGTAGTCGGCAACCAGTTCGGCGTAGTAGGCGCTCATCTCCGAGGAGCTCAAGGCCTTGCCTTCGAACTGGTAGGCGCCGTCCTTGTAGAACTCGGAGGAGGCAACGTCCAGGGCCAGGGCGATGTCCCTGCCCGGGGTGTAGCCGGCCTTCGTGATGGCCTCCTGGATGAGGTCCAGGGCTGCGCGGTTGGACGGCAGGTTCGGGGCGAAGCCGCCCTCGTCGCCCAGGCCGGTTGCAAGGCCCTTCTCGTTCAGCACGGACTTGAGGTTGTGGTAGACCTCAACGCCCCAGCGCAGGCCCTCGGAGAAGGTCTCGGCGCCGATCGGGGCGATCATGAATTCCTGGATGTCGACGTCGGAGTCGGCGTGGGAGCCACCGTTGAGGATGTTCATCAGCGGAACCGGAAGGACGTGGGCGTTCGGGCCGCCCAGGTACTTGTACAGCGGGAGGTCGGCGGAGGCGGCTGCGGCGTTGGCAACGGCCAGGGAAACGCCGAGGATCGCGTTGGCACCAAGCTTCGCCTTGTTGGCCGTGCCGTCGAGGTCGATCATGGCCTGGTCGATGCTGCGCTGGTCGGTGGCGTCGAAGCCGATCAGTGCCGGGGAGATCTCGTCGATGACTGCGTCGACGGCCTTCTGGACACCCTTGCCGAGGTAACGGCCCTTGTCACCGTCGCGGAGCTCAACGGCCTCGTGCTCACCGGTGGAGGCACCGGAAGGAACTGCTGCGCGGCCGATCTGGCCGTCGGAAAGCAGGACCTCAACTTCTACAGTCGGGTTGCCGCGGGAATCGAGGATCTCGCGGGCGTGGATGGCATCGATAAGCGCCATGGATTTGCTCCTTATGGTGAAGCGATCTACTGGGAATCTAGAGGGAAAGTCTGGACGTCCTCGTCGCTACTAGCGTAGTCGAGAGTGGCAGAGGTTACGGAACGGCTTCCGGCGCCTCACGTCATGTTGGGTCGCGGTGGCTCCCCTGGTATCTGGTGACGGCCCCGCGGAGGGCCCTTTCGGCGTCGAAACCCCGCTCCCGCGCGGAGGCCACGACGGCGAACAGCAGCTCGCCGAGATCCTCCTCGGTGGCGAACTCTGGTGATCGAGCCTGTCCAGATCCGGCAAGCTCAGCCGCCTCCGGTGATCGAGCCTGTCGAGATCGGGCTGCGCGGTCCAGGGACTTCTGGGCCCGGGCGAGCGCCGGGAGCCTTGCAGGGATGCCTTCGAAGGCATCCCTGCGGGCCGGCTTCTCAGCCAGCTTGATGGAATCCCACTTCTGCACGATTTCGTCCACGGTTGCGGGGAAGCTCTCCTGCAGTGTGCCGTCGGATTTGAACACATGCGGGTTGCGACGGATCATCTTCGCCGTGAGGGTCTGTACGACGTCGTCAAAGTTGAAGCGCCCGTGCTCCTCGGCGAGCCGGGCGTGGAGCACTACCTGCAGCAGCACGTCCCCGAGCTCGCCGAGGAGTTCGTCCGGAGTGCCCGAACCGGCGGCTTCGCCCTCGATCGACTCAACCACTTCGTAGGCTTCCTCGATCAGGTACTCCACCAGCGATTCGTGGGTGAGGGCACCCATCCAGGGACAGTGGTCGCGCAGGGCTGCGATCACCTCCACGAGCCGCCCGACGGCGGCGGCGTTCCTGGGGGTGTCGTCAGCCAAGGTTCGTGTAGGCGTCGTTGATGTACTCCACCAGCGCTTCCTTCTCGTCAAGCGGCAGGAAGGATGCCTCGGCGGCGTTCAGGGTCAGTTCCAGCAGGTCATCGAGGTCGTAGTCGAACGTCTCCACGAGCAGCTCGAATTCGTCCGTCAGGGTCACACCGCTCATGAGGCGGTTGTCGGTGTTGATGGTGACGTTGAAGCCGATCTGGTAGAGCATGTCCACCGGGTGGCTTTCGATTCCCTCACCAAAACCGGCGATCGCCCCGGTCTGCAGGTTCGACGACGGGCAGATCTCCAAGGGGATGCCGCGGTCCCTGACCCAGGAGGCAAGTTCGCCCAGGCTGACCATGCCGACAGTCTCCTCGCCATCCTCGTCGGCACCGTCTTCGAATTCGACGTTGATGTCCTCGGCAATCCGGACACCATGGCCGAGGCGAAGCGCGCGGCCGTCCACGAGGGCCGACTGGATGCTCTCCAACCCGGCGGCCTCGCCTGCATGCACAGTGGCCGGGAAATTGTGCTCGGCCAGGTAGGTGAAGGCCTCACGGAAACGGGCGGGGAGGAAGCCGTCTTCGGCACCGGCAATGTCGAAGCCGACTGCACCGGAGCTACGGTGGCGCACTGCCAGTTCTGCGATCTCCTGGCCGCGGTCGGCGTGGCGCATAGCCGTGATGAGCTGACCCACCTGGATCTGGCGGCCGCTGTCTTCCACGGCGTCGACGCCGGCATCAAGTCCTGCCTGGACGGCCTCCACCACTTCATCCAGGGTCAGCCCCTTCTGGAGGTGCTGCTCGGGTGCCCAGCGCACCTCGCCGTACACAACGCCGTCGTCCGCCAGATCCTCGACGAATTCCTTGGCGACCCGGAAGAGGCCCTCCTTGGTCTGCATCACGGCAACGGTGTGGTCGAACGTTTCGAGATAGCGCACCAGGGAGCCGGAGTCCGCGGACTCACGGAACCACTCCCCCAGCGCCACGGGGTCCGTGGAAGGGAGCGTGTGGCCAACGGCCTCGGCGAGCTCGATGATGGTGGCGGGCCGAAGTCCCCCATCCAGATGGTCATGCAGGGAGACCTTCGGGAGGCTCTTCAGGTCGAAATCGATGGCAGGGGCGGCGTCAACAATAGGCTCAGTCACGTACCAACTCTAGGGTTGGCATCGGGCGGGCGCTAGTTGCCTCCCGGATACGGACGGACCTACGCGGAGAGGGGGTCCTTGTCCTCTTCCTGGGTGAACCTGTCCTCTTCCTGGGTGAACCTGTCCTCTTGTTCGTCGAGCATTTCCTCGGCCTCATCAATGGTGACGTCGTTGCGCCCCAGCCGCTTGTGCCACCAGCGCAGCACGTGGTCGATCACAATGCCGAGGACGACGGCGAAGACCACGGCGATTCCGGCGCTGAGCAGCGGATTGTGGTGAAGCCAGGGGAAGGAACTGGCGATGATTCCAATGCCGATGGAGTAGCCCACCCACGTGACGCAGGCGAAGGCGTCCAGCCAGAAGAACTTGCGGTGCGGAAAACCCGTGGTTCCAGCCACGTAGTTCACGGCCACACGGCCCCAAGGAATGTAGCGCGCTGTGAAGATCAGCACCGCGCCGCGCTTCTCGAGTTCATACCGTGCCCAGGCGAAGGCCCTCTGGACTTTGGGCTTGCGCATCCAACGCCAGCGTTCGAGCCCGATTTTCCGCCCGAGGAGATAGGCCATGTTGTCCCCGGCCATTGCTCCAGCGAGCGCCGTGAGGCCCAGGATCCAAAGATTCGGTTCCCCGCTGTGTCGGGAAAATGCGGCCAGCGCAACGATCAGGGTTTCGCTCGGAACCACCATGGCGAAGCCGTCAACGAAGAAGAAAACAAGCAGGAGCGGGTAAATCCACCACTGACCAGCTGCATGGAGCACGGCCTCATTAATAAACTCCACGCGGGCATTGCTCCTAGACGAAAATTACACGGGCAAAAATTGACAGAAATCGCTTCTCAGTGTCCCACGGCCAAGGCGTCATTCGCTACGCCCCAAGCCTCCGGAATAACAGTTCAACGCTAGCCGTGCACCGGTGGTTCCGGCGTCCTCCGTGGGACTGACTTTTCCTCTTCGGGAAGGGGTCCGCGAACCTTGCTCACGACGCGGTCGATGATGATGCCGATCATTACTGCGCAGACGATCGCAATCACCGCGCCCAGCAAGTGGTTGTCTTCGAACCATTGCCCGAAGAAGAGCCCGATAATGACCGAATAAGTGGCCCACAGCACGCCGGACAGGGCAGTCAGGGCGATGAACTTTCCATGCGGAAAAAGGGTAGCTCCAGCCGTCAGGTTCACCGCTACCCTTCCCACCGGAACGAACCGCGCGACCATGATGAGGGAAGCCGCGCGTCGTTTCAGTTCCCGGCCCGCCCAGCGGAAGGCTGCCTGCATCCTCTGGGACCGCATCCAATGCCAGCGCTGGGTGCCTACCCTACGGCCGATCAGGTAGGCGATGTTGTCCCCGGTAAAGGCACCCACCGCAGCAAGCACACCAAGAAACCAGGGATTGGGGACGTCGGCGGTAGCCGAGACCGCAGCGAGGCCCACCACTACCGATTCGCTGGGGATGGGTGGGAAGAAGCCATCGATGATGCAGCAGGCCAATACGAGCAGGAGGACCCAGGGCTGCCCGGCCGCAGCAAGGATGAATTCGTTGATTGCCTGCACTTTTTCCTCACACGTGGCCGGCCGGTCTCCCGGGCGCCGGCGAAAGCAGCCCGGGAGGTAAGCCTATGCGATCCTGTCAATAATGAGCTGCTGCGCCGGCCGGGACCCCTCGGGGGCAATGACCGTGGCCCCGGCAAGGGCCTCCCGGGCGCGGTCAAACTTCTCCGGGGTGTCTGTCAGCAGCGTCATGAGGGGTTCGCCGGCCTTGACCAGCGCGCCGGGCTTCGCATGCAGGCGAACACCGGCTCCCGCCTGCACTGCATCCTCCTTGCGTGCCCGGCCGGCCCCCAGTCGCCAGGCGGCGACACCGACCGACAGGGCATCGAGTTGCACGAGGACGCCGTCCGCCTCCGCATAGATCGTTTCGGACTCCTTGACAACCGGAAGCCTTGCTCCCGGATCGCCTCCTTGTGCACGGATCATGCGGTTCCAGACGTCCATGGCACGGCCGTCCTTAAGCGCAGCGGCCGGGTCGGCGTCGTGCACTCCAGCGCAAGCAAGCATCTCTTCCGCGAGCCGAACGGTCAGTTCGACGACGTCGTCCGGGCCGCCCCCGGCCAGCACTTCCACACACTCCTCTACCTCGATGGCGTTCCCGGCGGTGAGGCCGAGGGGCGTGTCCATGTTGGTGAGCAGCGCGACAGTGTTGACGCCGGCGTCCTGCCCCAGCGCAACCATGGTCTCGGCGAGCTCCCGGGCCTTCGCCTCATCCTTCATGAAGGCACCCGAACCGACCTTGACGTCCAGGACCAGCGATCCGGTTCCCTCCGCGATCTTCTTGCTCATGATCGACGAGGCGATCAACGGAATGGCCTCCACCGTCCCGGTCACGTCCCGCAGTGCGTAAAGCTTCTTGTCTGCCGGCGCGAGGCCGGCTCCGGCGGCGCAAATCACTGCCCCGACATCCTGGAGCTGGGCCATAATCGCCTCGTTGCTCAGAAACGCCTGCCACCCCGGGATTGATTCGAGCTTGTCCAGCGTGCCGCCCGTATGGCCAAGGCCCCGTCCGGAAAGCTGCGGCACGGCGACGCCGAAGACCGCCACCAGCGGCGCCAGGGGCAGGGTGATCTTGTCGCCTACGCCGCCCGTGGAATGCTTGTCGGCCGTGGGCTTCACACTGCCGTCGGGGTTGCGAAGCCCGGAGAAGTCCATCCGCTCTCCCGAGGCGATCATCGCCGCCGTCCAGCGGGAGATTTCGGACCTGTCCATCCCGTTGAGCAGGATGGCCATGTTCAGTGCTGCCATCTGCTCGTCGGCGATGACGCCCCTTGTGTAAGCATCGATCGTCCAGTCGATCTGTTCGGGACTAAGCGTGCCTTTGTCCCGTTTAGTGCGGATAATGTCGACAGCGTCAAACGCCTCGGCCGTAGTTCTTGTTGTTTGTGTCGCGCTTCCTTGCGTCATTCCTTGTGGTGAGCCTTGTGTCATAGCTGCTCCTCCAGGTGTTCGGGACCGAAGGCGTCTGGCAGCACCTGGTCCATGCTTCTGATGCCTTGGCTTGTCATGAGTTGCATGCCGGGGGCACGGAATTCGTACAGCAGCTGGCGGCAGCGCCCGCAGGGCATGAGCACTTTGCCGTTGGAGTCCACGCAGTAGAAGGCCCTCAGCTTCCCGCCGCCGGTCATCTGCAGGTTGCCGACCATGACGCATTCCGCGCACAGGGTCAGGCCGTAGCTGGCGTTTTCCACGTTGCAGCCGCTGACGATCCTGCCGTCATGGGTAAGCGCCGCAGCCCCGACAGGAAATTCCGAGTAAGGGGCGTACGCGCGCTCCATCGCCTGGACGGCGGCGGCCTGCAGGGCCTCCCAGTCAACGTCGGCATGGTTGTGAATAAATCCGCTCACGCCTCACCCCTTCACATACGGTATGCCGCTTGCCGCCGGCGGCCTGGACCGGCCGACAACTCCGGCGACGGCGAAAATGGTCACCAGGTACGGCAGCATGGCCATGAACTGGCTCGGAACGGGGGTGCCGATGATGCCTAGGATCGACTGCAGGTTGTAGGCGAAACCGAAGAGCAGGGAGGCCAGGAAAGCGCCGATCGGGTTCCACCGGCCGAAGATCAGGGCAGCCAGTGCGATAAAGCCGCGGCCACCGGAAATTTCCTTTGTGAAGGAATCGATGGTGACCAGGGTGAAGATCGCTCCGCCGATACCTGCGATGGCTCCGCCGAGGGTGACATTCCAGAACCGCGTTGCGTTGACGTTGACGCCCAGGGTGTCGGCAGCCTGTGGATGTTCACCGACGGCGCGAACCCGCAGGCCCCAGCGGGTCTTGAACAGCGCGAACCAGACGACGGCCACGGCGATGTACATCAGGTAGCCTGCGATCGACTGCCGGAACAGGATGGGCCCTATGATCGGGATATCCGCCAGCAGCGGGATCGGCAGGATGTCCAGCCGGCCGGGGGTGTTGAACTGGGCCTTATTGGGAACCATGAGCGTTCCGAACAGGAAGCCCGTGAGGCCCGAGACCAGCACGTTCAGGACCACGCCCACGATGATCTGGTTCACCAGGTACTTGATACTGAAAACTGCGAGGACCATGGAGACCAGGGCTCCGGCCCCCGCAGCCGCGAGCAGGCCGATATAGGGGCTGCCCGTGATCGTGGCTACAAGTGCGGCGGTGAAGGCGCCGCCCAGGAGCTGGCCCTCGATCGCGATGTTGATCACACCCACCCGTTCGCACAGCACCCCTGAAAGCGAGCCGAACACGAGGGGTACGGCGAGGGTGACGGACCCCGCTATCAGGCCTGCCAGCGAAATGGACGGCTGACGCGCCCCGGCCACGATCCAGACGAGGAGGGCGAACACGAACACTGCCGTGAAGACGATGGGCAGCCACTTTGGGGACCGCTCGCCGCGGGTCCAGAGATAGACGGAGTAGGCCGCCATGGCCAGCAGCAGGACCCCCAGGACGATGCCACCTGCCTGGCCGGGGATCAGCAGGTCGGGCAGCATCCAGGCGTCGCCCGGGTCGCTGATCCTCATTTCCGCGGTTTGGCCCGGTCCAAGGAGTCCGAAGAACACCAAGGCAATGAGGGACAGCGTGCTGAGGGCGATGGGGACTTTCAAGGGAGGGCGTTCCGCCGTCGCTATTGCCGAACCTGAAGCGGGCGGCCTGGGGGCTGTGGTTGCGGCGCTCATTTGGCACCTCCTGTAGCAGTGGCGACGGCGGAGCGGCGGGCTGGCCTGGCCGGCTTGTTCTTCTTCCTGCCGGGGTTGAGGCCGAAGATCGACCGGATGAGCGGCGGGGCCGCGATAAAGAGGACGATCAGCGACTGCACCACAAGGACGATGTCGATGGGAGTGCCGGTCTGGATCTGCATCTGCACTGCACCGGCGCGGAAGGCACCAAACAGGAGGCCGGCAAAGAATGTTCCCCAGGGCGTGCTGCGTCCCAGCAGCGCTACTGTAATGGAATCAAAGCCAATCTGCGCAGCGATACCTCCCGTCAGCACCTTTTCCGTACCGGCGACCTGCGCCACCCCGCCGAAGCCCGCAAGCGCGCCGGCGAAGGCCATGGCCAGGATCATCGCAAGCGGCACCTTGACCCCGGCTGTCCGTGCGGCGGCAGGGTTGGCGCCTACTGCCCGGAACTCGAAGCCGATGGTGGAGCGGTTCAGCAGCCACCAGACGGCGATGGTCAGAAGCACCACCACGATGAAGCCGAAATGGAGCCTGGAGCCGGGGATGAGTGGCGGGTAAGCGGCCGATTCGTCGATTCGCGGCGAAATCGGCGTGTTCTCTCCGGGCCGGCGAAACGCCGGAGTGTTAAGCAGGAAGTCCAGGAAGAACAGGGCGATGTAGTTCAACATGATGGTCACAATCACCTCATGCGCCCCAGTCCTGGCCTTGAGTACCCCGGCAATCGCACCCCAGATCGCGCCTCCCACGATGCCCATGACGATCACCACGATCAGGTGCACAACCGAGGGAAGATGCCAGGCGAATCCGGCGTAGGCAGCTGCAGTGGCACTGATGATGACCTGGCCCTGGGCGCCGATGTTGAAGAGCCCGGCTCGGAAGGCCAGGGCAACGCCAAGGGCCGCGCAAATGAGGGGCGTAGCCACGGTCATGGTCTCCAGTAGCGGCAGGAAGCCTTGGCGTGGGTTGAAGACGGCGCCTTGGAAGAGGGCCACGTAGCTGCTCGTCATGGCGCTCCAGAGTGCGCCCAGGAAGTCGGAGGGTCGGCCGAAGAAATATCCGGCGGTACGTGCTACATCGCTGTCAGTGCTGGCGATTAGCAGTCCGCCAAGCACCAGTGCCACCACGACGGCGAGTATGGAAACGAAGCCGCTGCCCATCATGATCTGCTGGAGGACGTTACCCTGCTTGTGGCCGACGTCGCCGCTTTGTGACGAGACGGGAACCAGGGACGGCTCGTGCAGTCCGCCCGCGGTGTCCAGCGCGACGTCGGCAGCCTGCACGTCCTGGGGGGATTCGGCGGGAGCAGCTTTGGCTGGAACCGTTGCGCCTGGAACGGAGTCGCCTGGAGCGGTGCCTTCGGGGGCTGAGCTGTCGGGAATCTTGCCATCCTCAGTGGCCATGGTGCCCTCCTTCCGGGCCGACTCCGGCCATCATGAGCCCGAGGGTGTCCCGCGGGGTTCCCGACGGGACGATGCCCACCAGTTTGCCTTTGTAAAGCACTGCGATCCTGTCCGCGAGTTCCATGACTTCGTCCAGTTCGGTGGAAATGATCATGACCGGGGTTCCGACGTCGCGTTCTGCGACGATCCGGCGGTGCAGGAATTCGATGGAGCCGACGTCGACGCCGCGGGTGGGCTGGCTGGCAATGAAGAGCCGCAGCGGCCGTGACAGTTCCCGGGCCATGACCACCTTCTGCTGGTTGCCGCCGGACAAGGTTCCGGCTGCCGCGTTCGGGGAAGGCGTGCGGATGTCGAATTCCTCGATCTTGGTCCTCGCGTGTTCATGGACCTTCGAAGGGTTCATGCTGATGCCGTTGGCGAAGGGAGCCTTGTCATAGAGGTCCAGCACAAGGTTTTCCGCCACGGAGAAAGGCCCCACGAGTCCGTCTACGCTGCGGTCCTCAGGCACGAAGCCCACGCCGGCTCCCAGGACGTCTTTGACGGGGAGCCCGAGCAACTCCTTGCCGTCGAGCGTCACCGAACCGGTTACGTGTTCCTGGATCCCAAGGATTGCCTCCGTCAGTTCCGTCTGGCCGTTGCCCTGCACACCTGCAACCGCGAGGATCTCACCTTGGGCGATGTCGAAGCTGATGCCATCCACCACCGTGGTCCCGTTGGGGGCGCGCACTGTCAGGTCCGTGACCACGAAGGTGGTCTCCCTGGGCGCGGCAGGGTCCTTGTTCAGGGTCAGGCTCACCGGGCGCCCCACCATCATCGAGGCCAGTTCCGTGGTGGGAGCCGTGGGCGGGGCGTCGCCCACCACCCTGCCGCGGCGGATAACGGTGATGACATCCGAAACGGCTTTGACCTCCCGCAGTTTGTGGGAGATGAAAACGATTGACGTGCCGCCGTCCCGGAGCTGGCGCATGATGTCGAGCAGCTCGTCGGTTTCCTGGGGCGTCAGCACCGCCGTCGGCTCGTCCAGGATGAGGACTTTGGCCTTCCGTACGAGGGCCTTGATGATTTCCACTCGTTGCTGCACACCGACAGGGAGGTCTTCCACGAGGGCGTCGGGGTCGACGTGGAAGCCGTATTGTGCGGAGATTTCGCGGATCTTCTTCCGGGTCTCCTCGATACTGAGGACGCCGCCGAAGGTGGTGGTTTCGGCTCCAAGGGCAACGTTCTCGGCAACAGTGAACACCGGAACCAGCATGAAGTGCTGGTGCACCATGCCAATCCCGGCTGCCATGGCATCCCCTGGTCCGCGAAAGTTCACGGGCCTGCCATCCAGCAGGATCTGGCCGGCCGTTGGCTCATACAATCCGTAGAGCACGTTCATGAGGGTGGATTTACCGGCTCCGTTCTCCCCAAGGAGGCAGTGGATCTGTCCGGGTTCGACCACGAGGTCAATGTCTTGATTGGCGTAAAAGGTCCCGAAAGCCTTCGAGATACCCTTCAATTCGAGTTTCACAACTCCCCACCGTTCTGTTGGTCCGAAGGGACGGCTGGACAGCTCAACTTCCGATCTGCTTGAGCACAGCCTAGTTAGGGCAAAAACGCGCCGCCAGTACCGTGTGCACGGTACCGGCGGCGCGTCCTGAGGAGTGTTACTTCTTCGGGCTGGCCTGGGACTCAACCACGAGCTTGCCGGAGATGATGTCCGACTTCAGCGTTTCCAGCTCGGACTTGGTCTCGGCCGGGACGGCGGACTCGAAGTCATGGAACGGGGCGATCGCGACGCCGTCGTTCTCCAGGGTGCCGACATAGGCCTCGTTGGAGAACGTGCCTTCCTTGTCATCCTTTACAACGGCCTCCACGGCCTGGTCCATTTTCTTGACCACGGACGTGAGCATGAGGTCCTTGTATTCCGGTGCCGTGAGGTAGCCGTCTGCGTCGACCCAAATGAGCTTGACGTCCTTGCCGGCAGCCTTGGCTTCCTTCAAGGCAGCGCCTGAACCCAAGCCGACAGGGCCGGCGACGGGCATGATGATGTCCGCGCCCTGGTCAAGGAGGTTCAGCGTGACCTGCTTGCCGGTGTCCTGCTTTTCGAAGTCGCCAGTAAATGAGCCGTCCTGGCTGGCCTTGTCCCAGCCGACCACCTGGACGTTGGCGCCTTTGGCCTTGTTGTACGCCTGGACACCGTCGTAGAAGCCGTCCATGAAGATGGTCACTGTGGGAAGCTTGACACCGCCGAAGGCTCCCACCTTGCCGGTCTTGGACGTGGCGGCCGCAACATAGCCGGCCAGGTAGGCGGCCTGTGCGGTGTCGTAAACCACGGGCTTTACGTTGGGGACCGGCGGGTCGTAGGAGAAGTCGACGATGGCGAAGTGCTTGTCCGGGTTCTTCTCTGCCGCTGCCTTGGTGGCATCACCCAGGAGGAAGCCGACGGTGACCGTCAGGTTGCATCCTGCTGCGACCATGCCGTTGAGGTTGGTTTCGAAATCGCTGTTGGACTTGGATTCGGCTGACCTGACGGTAATTCCAAGGTCCTTCTCGGCCTTCTTGAGGCCCTCAAAGGAAGACTGGTTGAACGACTGGTCGTCAAAGCCGCCGGAGTCAGAGACAATGCAGCCGGTGTAGGCGCTTGCAGTGTTCCCGCCCGGGCCCGCTTCGGGAGGCGCTCCACAGCCGGTAAGCAGGAGCCCGGCAGCGCTGGCGGTGGCAACGCCTGCCATTGAACCGCGTTTGAGGGTGGCACGCAGTGAGTTCTTCAATTTTCCTCCAGGAAGAAAGTGGTACGCGCTACGACGGATGGTCAATGAGTGTCCGTTTCGAATGCTCCACACTGAAATTCTGTTTTCACTGATGGTTCGCAGCACTGCGCTTGGGGGCGCGCTGATGTAATCAACACTAGTGGCGTGCGACACAGCCAATAGTCACAAAAGCCCAACAATCCGCAGATTGTTGGGCCTTTGTTACCAACGAGTATTTTCCCCAACTGACTGGCATTCGTTGTCGTTATGGGTCCTCATAACGACAACAACTGCGAGCCAGTTGAGTGGGGGCTAGAGGTCTCGAATGGTGCGCAGGGCCGCGGCCGCCAGCACCTGGATGCCGTGGCCGAGGGCGCGCTCATCGACGATGTAGTCGCCGCGATGGAGGTCGTACTCCTCGCCTCCCGGGGTCCTGGTGCCCAATCGCATCATGGCGCCCGGCAGCTCCGCCAGGAACCAGGCGAAATCCTCGCCGCCCATGGACTGCGGCGTCAGGACGACGGCGTGTTCGCCGAGTTCGGCGCGTGCCGAAGCTTCGATGATCGCCGTTTCGTGCTCCGAGTTAACTACCGGAGGGACGCCGCGGGTGTGTTCCAGGTGCACCTCCACGCCGTAGGGCGCCGCAACCTGGCGGACGACGTCGTCCAGCAGTTCCCCGGCGCTATGCCACGCGTCGCGGTCGAGGCAACGCATCGTGCCGGCCATAAAGCCGGTGCCGGGGATGGCGTTGGGTGCCGAGCCCGCTGACACCTGCCCCCACACAACGGAGACGCCGCTGCGCACATCCACCCTCCGCGACAGGACCGCGGGGACGTTGACGGCGATCTGGGCGAGGACGAAGACAAGGTCCTCGGTCAGGTGCGGCCGGGAGGTGTGGCCGCCCCGTCCGGTGAGCTCGATCTTGATCGTGTCCGAGGCTGAGGTGATGGCCCCGATGCGTGTGCCGATCTGGCCCACGTTGATCCGCGGATCGCAGTGCAGCGCCATGATGCGGGGAACGCCGTCGAGCACGCCCTGTTCGATACATGACAGCGCGCCGCCGGGCATGGTTTCCTCTGCGGGCTGGAAGATGATGCGTACAGTTCCACCCAGCGGCTCATCCAGGTGCATCCTGTGCAGCACCAGCGCAATTCCCAGCATGGTGGCTGTATGGATGTCATGGCCGCAGGCATGGGTGACGCCGTGGTTCTTGGAGGCAAACGGCAGGCCGGTTTCCTCAATGATGGGCAAGGCGTCGATATCACCACGGAGGGCGGTGGCGATGGGCCCTGCTCCGATGTCCACCGTCAGGCCGGTGCCTTCGAGGCGGCGGGGCTTGAGCCCGGCCGCCTCAAGGCGTTCGGCAAGTTTGTCTGTGGTGCGGTATTCCTTGAAGGACAGTTCCGGGTGCGCGTGCAGGTCCCGTCGAAACTCAATGATCTCCGGGAGCAGTTCTTCGAGCCAAGGACCCACGACGGGGGTCGGCTCGGTTTCGGTCGTGTAATTGCGCACGTCACAACTCTAGCCACCCCTGCAGCGCAAAGAGTGATTGACTGCTCTTGGTTACGCCACGAGGGCGACCCAGGGAGGGAACTGTCCCTGACGAAGCGGCCTAAAGGACGTCGGTATCGCCGCTGGCCTTGAGGGCGTCAACGGCACCCTTGACCCGCTGGGCGTGTTGCTTGGTGGTTACCAGGAGCGCGTCGGGAGTATCCACGATCACGACGTCCTTGATACCAATCAGGGCAATCACACGCTTGGTATCCGAGACAACCACACCACTGGCGTTTTCGGTGAAAACGCGTGCGCCCTCTCCCAGCACCGTTACCTCGTCCACTTCGCGGGCGCTGTTCAGCCGGCCGATCGCAGCGAAGTCACCCACATCGTCCCAGCGGAAGGTACCGGGGACGACGGCGACATCGCCGGCCTCCGCGGCCGGCTCGGCCACTGCATAGTCGATTGCGATCTTTGGCAGCGTGGGCCAGACCCGGGCTGTGACCTCGTCGCGGTCCGGGGTGTCCCAGGCCGCCGCAATCTCATCTAGCCCCTTAAAGAGCTCCGGCTGGTTGGCCTCGAGATGCTTGAGCATCAGGGCAACCGGCGCCACGAACATGCCTGCGTTCCAGACGTAGTTTCCGGACTCTACGTACTTCCGGGCAACCTCTTCGCTGGGCTTCTCCACGAAGACTGCGACGTCATGCGCGTTCGGGGCACCCTCTATGTCCAGGCGAGCCCCCGTACGGATGTAGCCGAAGCCGGTGGACGGGTGGGTGGGCTTGATACCGATGGTGACGATCTTCCCGGCGGCGGCGACGTGGATAGCTTCACGGACGGCCTCCTGGAACAGCTCCTCAGGGCTAATCACTTGGTCCGCTGCGAAGGAGCCCATGATGGTCTCCGGGTTGCGACGGTGCAGGATGGCGGCAGCCAAGCCGATGGCGGCCCCGGAATCCTTGGGCTCGCTCTCAAGGACCAGGTCGGATTCCTGGAGTTCGGGGAGCTGCAGGCAGACAGCAGCCTCGTGCGCCTGGCCCGTCACTACGAGGACGCGGTTGTCCGCCAGCGGCCCCAGGCGGTCGTAAGTTGCCCTCAGCAGGGTACTCCCTGAACCCGTGAGGTCGTGGAGGAATTTGGGGGCTGCGGCGCGCGACAGAGGCCATAGGCGGGTCCCCACTCCGCCGGCCGGAATGACCGCGATAAAGCGGCGCAGTGGCGAGTCCTGGCTTGTCACGTTGTCTGTAGTCACGCAAATTACTGTATCCGACGGCGGTAAAGTACCCGCCAGTCGCCACGGTTTGCAGCACCGACGCGGGCCATGTCGGGGATCCGGAGCGGCCACAGCGGGACTGGCTGAAGTACGGGCAGTGTGGCATTCGTCTCATCTACCTCCTGAAATGCCGGAAATACGGGATATCCGGCCGTAAATCAAGGCCGACAAGGCCGTCCTAAATTGAATAAGCTGTGAGCGAAGCCTAGATTTAGGCCTGAGCTACGAGTGCTCTCGCAGCAGGCGTTCCCCCCGCATGGATCCCGTGCCAGCGCCGCTGTGTTGCAGGAAGGTTTATTCAGTGCCGACAAAACCAGCTGGTACCTTGTATCGCGGCCGTGAAGGCATGTGGTCCTGGGTTGGACATCGTATTACCGGTGTAGTGATCTTTTTCTTCTTGTTGGTCCATGTGCTGGACACCTCACTGGTGCGCGTGTCCCCTGAGGCCTATACCGCCGTCATCGGCGCTTACAAGAACCCGATTATGGCCCTCGGAGAAACGGGCCTCGTCGCAGCAATCGTCTTCCACGCCTTCAACGGCCTGCGCATCATCGCCGTCGACTTCTGGAAGAAGGGCGCCAAGTACCACCGCCAGATGCTGTGGATCGTGCTGGCACTATGGCTCGTCACGATGGTGGCGTTCTCAATCCGTCACCTGTCCCTCGCACTGGGAGGCCACTAAGCCATGAGTACGATTCAGGCCCCGCGTTCGGGCAAGGTTTTGCCCAGGTACAACCGCACCGGCAGCAGCCGCGGTAACTTTGAAATGCTCGCATGGCTGTTCATGCGGCTCTCCGGCATCGCGCTGGTGGTGCTGATCTTCGGCCACCTGTTCGTCAACCTGCTCGTCGGCGAGGGCATCCACGCCATCGACTTCGGTTTTGTTGCCGGCAAGTGGGCCGATCCGTTCTGGCAGTTCTGGGACCTGGCCATGCTGTGGCTGGCCATGCTGCACGGCACCAACGGTGTCCGCACCATCATTAACGACTACGCCGAGAAGGACTCCACCCGCTTCTGGCTCAAGATGGTCCTCTACGCGGCAACCGCCGTCATCATCATTCTGGGCACCCTGGTGATCTTCACGTTCAACCCCTGCCCCGTCGTCGACGGCGTCCAGCTGCCGGGCGGCTTCTGCCCCGCGCCGTAGCGGCTACCGCGGCACCGCAGGAGTAGCTCCTGCAGTGCTCAATTTAGCGGAGTCAGCTCCGCCGACCATCTGAATTAGAGAGAAAGAGCATCCGGTATGCAGGTCCATAAGTACGACGTCGTGATCGTCGGCGCCGGTGGCGCGGGCATGCGCGCAGCCATCGAATCCGGCCAGCGCGCACGAACAGCGGTATTGACCAAGCTCTACCCCACCCGGTCCCACACAGGGGCGGCCCAGGGCGGCATGTGTGCGGCCCTTGCCAACGTCGAAGAAGACAACTGGGAATGGCACACTTTCGACACCATCAAGGGTGGCGACTATCTGGTTGACCAGGACGCCGCAGAGGTCATGGCGAAGGAAGCAATCGACGCCGTGCTGGACCTCGAGAAGATGGGCCTGCCGTTCAACCGCACGCCCGAGGGCCGGATCGACCAGCGCCGTTTCGGCGGCCACACCCGTGACCACGGCAAGGCGCCCGTACGCCGCGCCTGCTACGCAGCCGACCGTACCGGCCACATGATCCTGCAGACGCTCTACCAAAACTGCGTTAAGCACAACGTCGAGTTCTACAACGAGTACTACGTCCTGGACCTGCTGATCGTCGAAGAAGACGCAGTCCGCGAAGACGGCACGGCGTACAAGCAGAAGCGCGTTGCCGGCGTCGTGTCCTACGACCTCGCCTCGGGTGAGCTGCACGTCTTCCAGGCCAAGTCCGTAGTGTTCGCCTCGGGCGGCGCCGGCAAGGTCTTCAAGACCACGTCCAACGCCCACACCTTGACCGGCGACGGCATGGGCATCGCGTTCCGCCGCGGCATCCCGCTGGAGGACATGGAATTCTTCCAGTTCCACCCGACCGGCCTCGCCGGCCTCGGCATCCTCCTGACCGAGGGTGCGCGTGGTGAAGGTGCCATCCTTCGTAACTCCGAAGGTGAGCGCTTCATGGAGCGCTACGCCCCCACCATCAAGGACCTTGCACCCCGTGACATTGTTGCCCGTGCCATGGCCAACGAAGTCCGTGAAGGCCGCGGCTGCGGTCCGAACAAGGACTACGTCCTCCTTGACCTGACGCACCTTGAGCCGGCACACATCGAGGCCAAGCTGCCGGACATCACGGAGTTCGCCCGTACCTACCTCGGCGTGGAGCCGTTCACCGATCCGGTGCCCGTGTTCCCGACGGCGCACTACGCCATGGGCGGCATCCCCACCAACATCTCCACCGAGGTCCTGCAGGACAACGACACCGTGGTTCCGGGCCTGTTCGCCGCCGGTGAGGTGGCCTGCGTATCCGTCCACGGTTCGAATCGCCTCGGCACAAACTCCCTCCTGGACATCAATGTGTTCGGCAAGCGGGCCGGCATTGCCGCCGCCGAATACTCCAAGACGGCGAACTTCGTGGAGCTCCCGGAAAACCCGGAACTGGAGACCCGGGGCCTGCTGGACAACCTGCTGAACGGTACGGGCACTGAGCGCGTTGCACAGATCCGCAAGGAACTGCAGGACACCATGGACGCCAACATGCAGGTATTCCGCACCAAGGAGTCCCTGGAGAAGGTCCTGAAGGACATCGCTTCCTTCGAGGAGCGCTACAAGAACGTGGTGGTCCAGGACAAGGGCAAGCGCTTCAACCTGGATCTCCTCGAAGCTGTGGAACTGGGCTTCCTCCTTGACATGGCGAAGGTCATGACCGTCGGTGCACTGCACCGTGAAGAGTCGCGCGGTGGACACTACCGCGAGGACTTCCCCGACCGCGATGACGAAAAATTCATGAAGCACTCCATGGCTTACAGGGATTCCTCGGTAACGGCCGAATTGTCTGCGGAAGCTGTTGCGGGCATCCGTCTTGAAACCAAGCCCGTTGTCTTTACCCGTTACGAGCCAATGGAGCGTAAGTACTAATGACTACCGAAATGGCTGAGCCCGCCTCCAAGGTCGAGCTTCCCGCGAGCGTGGCCGGGGACGGGGAAATCCCCACCTTCCACATCACCCTCCGTGTCCGCCGGTACGATCCCGAGGTCTCCGAAGAGGCACGCTGGGACGACTACAAACTCACCATGTACGGCACTGACCGTGTCCTGGATGCCCTGCACAAGGTCAAGTGGGAGATTGACGGTTCCGTCTCCTTCCGCCGCTCCTGCGCACACGGTATCTGCGGATCCGATGCCATGCGCATCAACGGCCGCAACCGCCTGGCCTGCAAGACCCTGCTGAAGGACCTGGACACCTCCAAGCCCATCACCGTCGAGCCCATCAAGGGCCTGCCGGTCGAAAAGGACCTCATCGTGGACATGGAACCGTTCTTCCAGTCCTTCCGAGAGGTTATGCCGTTCCTGATCAACAAGGGCCACGAGCCCACTAAGGAACGCCTGCAGTCCATCGAGGACCGTGAGCGCTTCGACGACACCACCAAGTGCATCCTGTGTGCCGCGTGCACCTCGTCCTGCCCGGTGTTCTGGACGGACGGCCAGTACTTCGGCCCGGCGGCGATCGTGAACGCCCACCGCTTCATCTTCGACTCCCGCGACGACGCCGGAGACATGCGCCTGGAGATCCTCAACGACAAGGAAGGCGTGTGGCGTTGCCGCACCACCTTCAACTGCTCGGAGGCCTGCCCCCGTGGCATCCAGGTCACCCAGGCCATCGCCGAGGTCAAGCAGGCAATCCTGGCCCGCAAGATCTAGGATCGCAGGCTTTAGCAGGAAGTACGACGACGGCGCCGCTTCCCCAACAGGGCCCACCTACATAGGGTCCCCTGCCCGAGCTTGCGAGGGTAGGGAATGTTGGGGGACGGCGCCGTCGTCGTCGTTTCAGAACCCCTACTGAAAGGCGGAAAAGATGCACCACTCCGAAAAGGTCACCTTCGAAGGAACCACTGGAGAAATCCTTTCCGGAATCCTTGACGTTCCCGAAGGCCCGGTCCGAGGCTGGGGAGTGTTCTCCCATGGCTTTACCCTGGGCAAGGACAGTCCGGCCGCCTCGCGCATCTGTAAGGGGCTGGCGGACGCCGGGGTGGGCATGCTGCGCTTCGATAACGTGGGACTTGGCGGCTCCGGCGGCGAATGGTCCAAAGGATCGTTCAGCCACAAGGTCGCAGATACCGTTCGCGCCGCCGAATTCATGCGCTCCATGGGAAAACCGATCTCGCTGCTGGTAGGACATTCCTTTGGCGGCGCTGCCGTGCTCGCTGCGGCCCGCGACATTCCCGAACTCGATGCCGTCGCTACGGTCGGAGCGCCCTTCTCGCCCAAGCATGTGGAGCACGTCTTCGATTCGGCCATGGACAAAATCCTGAGCGAAGGCAGCGCCGAGGTGGACCTGGGCGGCAAGCGCGTGGAAATACGCCGGCATTTCGTTGAAGACCTCCAGAACGCAGACCTCAGCGACTGCATCAGGACGCTGCACAAGCCGCTCCTGGTGCTCCACTCCCCCACCGACAACACTGTGGGAATCGAAAACGCCAGCACCATCTTCCAGACAGCAAGGCATCCCCGCAGTTTTGTGTCCCTGGAAGGCAGCGACCACCTGCTCACCGCCAAGGGCCAGGCAGCGCGGGTAGCGAAGATCATCTCCGCCTGGGCGGACCAGTACCTCGACGCGGCCGGCTAAGAGAGCTGGCGCGGCGGCTGGTGCCGGGAGCCCAGCGTCGGCTTGCGCGGGTGCCCTTCGGACTTCCGGTCCCCTTCCCTGATGGCCGCCCAGGAAGCGGACATGAGGTAGACCTGGCTGACAAGGTTGAACCAGATCAGCAGGCCAATGATGACGGCGAACGAGGCCAGGAGCGGGTTCCGACCGGCGTGGGCCAGAAGTTCCGTGCTGAAGATCTGCAGGACTGTTGTGCCGATGCCGGCGAGGATGGTTCCCTCGAGGAACGCCTGGCGGCGGAGCTCAAGGCCCCCGGCCAGCCGGAACATGATAACCGCGGTCGTCCAGTTCAACAGCAGCGGAACGGTGGTCTTCATTAGCCACAGGAACGGATCGGCCACCCGGGGGTCCACCGCAAGCAGGTCTATGAACCATCTGGCTGCCGTGCCGAAGACCAGGGACACGCCTGCGCTCAGCACAAGCGCCACGCCGAGCAGGAGGAGGGTTCCGGCGTCGAACAGCTTCAGCAGGACGGGGTTTCGCTTCAGCGGGGGCAGGCCCACGACGCCGCGCAGTCCGGCTCTCACGCTGTCGATCCAGCGCAGCGATGTGAAAACGGTGACAGCCGCGGCAATGATGGCCGTAAGGCCGAGGCCCTCAGGATTCAGCAGGTCGTTCGGGTCCACCAGGCCCTCTCCGCCGTCGACCTTCAACAATCCCGGGGCGCTGGCCGAAACATTGGCAATCACCGAGTCGACCAGGAGCGGCTGGCCGCTCAGCACCAGGCCCGCGACGGCGAAGCCGGTAGTGAGCAGACCGGTGATGGAGAAGAACATGTTGAAGCCGATGCCGGCACTCATGAGCGGGCCGTGCTGCAGGTTGTAATGCTGCACCACCCTCACTGGCCGCAGGGCAGTCAGCCTGGCGAGGAACAGCTGGAGCAGGGCCATTGCCTTCGCTGGCTGGCTTTCCCCGGACCTCCTGGCCTTGCCCCATTCGACCTTGCGGTGGATGACCTGGAGCTTCAGCTTGGCCAGGTCAGTCGGAAGCGGCGGAGCTGCGTCCGGCTGCTGTCCCTTGCGTTTCGCGTTCCTCGTCAGTATCGCTGCCAAAATCGAGCTCTTCCCGTAGCTGCCAGATGCCGTTGCTGTCGTGCTCGTAGAGTCCCATGCTAACCACGGGGAACGTGGCGCTGTAGTCACTGAGCGCGATCTCGGCCGCGTCGAGGCTTTCGGGGGAAACATCGTGGGCCACGGTCACGTGGGGATGATACGGAAAGGGAAGGTCCCGCTCGAGGGGACCGGTCTGGAGCTGTTCATGCAGCTTCACGCATTCGCCATAGCCCTCTTCCACGTTGAGGAACACCACCGGCGACACCGGGCGGAATGATCCGGTTCCCGAAATGGTGATCGTGAAGGGGCTCTGTCGTCGGGCGATATCCCGCACGTGATCCCTGGTGGCTTCCCAATCCCGCGTGGGAGTGGTGGTGATGAGGGTGATGTGGGCCGGAATGATCCCGGCCATGGGGTCCCCGAAAGAGGCGCGCCACTGCTGCAGCTCCCTGGCAACCCTTGGCGGGAAACCAAGGATGACGCCGATGCAGATGCTGTCGCCTGCCCCGCACTCACTGACGTTACGGGCAGCCAGGCGGGCATCCACATCAGGGCCGGTTTCCGCGGTAGCGGAACCGGCCAGGATGCCGAGCTTGCCTGTTACACACATCCGTTTAGAGGCTTCCCTGGGTTCCCGCGTAAGGCAGGAAGCCCACCCTGGCATACACATCCCGCAGTGTGGCGGAAGCGATTTCGCGTGCCTTGTCGGCACCGTGGGCCAGCAGTTTGTCCAGTTCGGCGGGATCGGCCAGGAACTCATGGGCGCGTTCCCTGATGGGCGCCAGATGCTCGGTGACCAGTTCAGCCAGATCCACCTTGAGGTGGCCGTACATCTTGCCTTCATAGTCGGCGACGATCTTTTCGACCGGCAGGCCGGAGATTCCGGAGTAGATGGTCAGCAGGTTCGACACGCCGGGCTTGTTTTCCCGGTCGAAGCGGATCTCGGTCTCGGCGTCGGTCACCGCAGACTTGATGCGCTTGGCAGTGATTTTGGGATCGTCCAGCAGGTTGATCAGGCCGTTCGGCGATTCCGCCGACTTGGACATCTTGCCGACAGGGTTCTGGAGATCGTAGATCTTGGCCGATTCCTTCTGGATGAAGGGCTCGGGCACCGTGAACGTCTCACCGAAGCGGCTGTTGAAGCGGATGGCCAGGTCGCGGCTGAGTTCGACGTGCTGGCGCTGGTCCTCGCCCACGGGTACGCCCTGCGGCTGGTAGAGGAGGATGTCTGCGGCCTGCAGGATCGGGTACGTAAACAGCCCCACACTGGCTTGGTCCGAGCCGTGCCGCAGCGACTTGTCCTTGAACTGCGTCATGCGCGAGGCCTCGCCGAAGCCGGTAATGCAGTTCAGCACCCAGGCAAGCTGGGCGTGTTCCGGAACCTGGGACTGGACGAAGAGAGTGCACTTGTCCACATCAACACCGCCTGCGATGTACTGGGCCGCCGTAACGCGGGTGCGATGCGCCAGTTCTGCCGGGTCCTGCGGAACAGTGATGGCATGCAGGTCCGGGATGAAGAAGACGGCGTCGTACTCCTCCTGCATGCGGACCCAGTTCACCAGCGCACCAAGGTAGTTGCCCAGGTGCAAGGAGTCGGCGGAGGGCTGCATACCGGAGAGCACACGCTGTTTGGTCCCGGGGGCGGGGCGGGAATCCGGTGCGTTCTGCATGAGGGTCGCGGCGTCGGCTTCTGTCGTGGAGGGGAGGGTCATGAAATAGACTTTCGGGGGCCTAGAGCCGGTAGTCGACTACCAGCGGTGCATGGTCGGAGAAACGGGTATCCCATGACGCCGCCCGGTCAACAACGGCCGAGAAAGCGGCCGCAGCGAGCGCAGGCGTTGCCATGTGGTAGTCAATACGCCAGCCAGTGTCCGTGTCAAAGGCTTTTCCGCGCTGGGACCACCAGGTGTAGGGGCCATCGACATTTCCCGCCAGGCCCCTGTGGACATCCCTCCATCCGATCTCTTCGCCGAAGAAACGGTCAAAATAGGCACGCTCGTCCGGAAGGAAGCCCGCGCGCTTGGTGTTGCCCTTCCAGTTCCTGATGTCCAGCTCAGTGTGGCCGACGTTGAGGTCGCCTACCACCAGCGCGTGGTCACTATGTTTGGCGAGTTCCGGAAGCCGCTTGAGCATCACGTCAAGGAAGCGGTACTTGTCCACCTGCTTGGGCGTATCTGCCTCACCGGAGTGGACATACGCGCTCACTACGGTGAGGGTGGCATCTTCTCCCGAGGCATTCTTGACCAGAAAGTCGGCCTCGGTCCAACGGCCGGCCGTGGCGAAGTAGTCATCTCCGATTCCCACACGGGTAGCCACGGGCTCCTTCCGGGACGCGATAGCCACGCCGGCGCGGCCCTTGGCCTCCGCCTCGGCATGGAGGATAAACCAGCCTTCGCCGATGAGCTGCCGGACGACGTCGTCAGGGGCCCGGACTTCCTGCATGCAGAGGATGTCCACATCGCGGGGTTCCAGCCACTCCCCCATGCCCTTCTTGTAGGCGGCACGGAGGCCATTGACGTTGACCGATGCGATGCGGAGGAAATCCTTGTTCAATGCCAAGCTCACCCGGTCCACTCTAGTCGATGATGGTGCCGCTGACCGGCTCGTCCCCGGCGCCGGAGGACTTGAGCATGTCGCGGGCGTTGGTGGCTGTAATGGCAATGGTTTCCAGTGCGCGATCGATCGTGTCCTGGTTGGCGGCCGCCCCCTTGGCGCGTTCCTCTTCCACAACGCGGGCCTGGACCTGCACGATCTTGAAGGAATGGTCCAGCTTGAGGTCCCGAACCCCGTCGGCGGCATTACGCTGGGTTACGACCCTGGTGCCGCCGTGGTCGGCGCTGGACGACGACGGCGCCCGGCCGGTTGCGGCGTTGAAGGCATCCTGCGCCTCGGCCAGTTTCGCCCCGGCCCGCCTTGCCGCCCTCTGGATGCTGAGCACCACGAAGGTGGCCAGGGCCAGCCAGCCGAAGGAGACGACGGCGACAACCCAGCCCACGACGTCGTTCTGGTTGGCCGCGAAGATGACCGCCACGAGGAAGGCGATGATCACCACGGTCATCCCAAGCCCGCCAATGCGGAAGCCCTTCAGGGGACCTTTGGAGCCGGGAGACGATGCGGACGGGCGGGGACCACCGAGAGATTGCATATGCCAATTGTCGCAAACCTGCTGGACTGGAATAGCCCCCTTCCACCGGGGGCGAACAGCAGGGGGGTGTCCCTATGTTCTTTGTCAAGCTGTGGGAGCAGCTTTTCTCTGCCGCCGTTTGGCGAGGTTTTTGGGCGCAGAGTAGTGGCCGACGTCCCGGAGGACGACGGCTGATGTGCGGTCTTGTCAGGCCGCTTTGATTTGGGGTGCCTCGTATAGCACTCCGTCGCGCAGCATTGCGAACAGGACGTCACAGCGGCGTCTGGCCAGGGCGATCAGCGCCTGGTTGTGCCGTTTGCCCTCGGCCCGTTTGCGGTCGTAGTACTCCCGCGAGACCGGGTCTTTCAGTGCCGCGAACGCGGAGAGGAAGAACGCCCGTTTGAGGATCTTGTTGCCCTTCCTCGAGGAGTGGTCGCCGCGGATGGAGGTGCCGGAGCGCCACGTCACGGGCGCGAGCCCGGAGTAGGAGCCCAGGTGCCCGGCGGTCTTGAAGTCCTTACCGACCACCTCGGTGATGATCCGGGCTGCCGTCCTGACGCCGACCGCCGGTAGGGACGTCAGGAGCTGATGAAGAGGGTGGGCCTCCACGAGTTTCTCCACCTGCGTGAAGACCTCGGCACGGGAAGCGCGCAGCTGGGCCAGCTGCGCGGCGAGTTGGGGCAGGACGATGCCGGCGGCGCCGGTGCCGGCAACCACCACGCTCTGCTGGTCCAGGGCCGCGAAGATCTCTTCGGCCCAGCGCTTGCCTGCCCGCGGCGCCGACTTGATCATGAACGCGCTGACCCTGTTCTGGCCGGCTCTGCGCAGGGCCTCCGGGGCCGGGTATTTCCGCAGCAGCTCGGCCATCACGGGGTGGTCCAGGTGCGGGCCGATGGCCCGTTCCAGGGCGGGGTGGATCTGGGTGAGGAGTCCGCGGATCCGGTTCGAGGCTGCCGTGGCCTGCTTGGAGAGGTCGTCATCAAAACCGCAGAGCATCGACAGTTCCGCGGCCTGCTCATCGGCCACGGCGATGGAACGCAGGGTATGCGGCATGGTCCGGGCTGCTTCAGCGATTATGTAAGCGTCTCGGGCGTCCGTCTTCGCCTCGCCCGGGTGCAGGTCCGCGATGCGGCGCATGGCCAGGCCCGGCAGGTAGCCGACCAGGATGCCTGCGCTCTGAGCGACGGCGACCGGCAGCGCGCCGATGGTGGCGGGCTGGTCCACGACCAGCAGCAGGGTTCCGTGCTTTGTGAGACTGTCGATGATCGCCCGCAGTTTCGCCTCGTCCTGGGGCAGGGCCTTGTCGAGCAGTTTCCTGCCGTTCCGGTCCAGGCCCACCGCGTGGTGGTTGGTCTTGCCGACGTCGACGCCGATGAAGACATCGACGGATTCGTGGTCCCTGATCACGCATAACCTCCAGAAGTCCGGTCTGATCCAACAGCGCTGGCGTGTCCTGCGGCTCCAGAGTTCGGCATCCACGTTACGGCCGGCCTCCCGCGGCAAGTCTGCGGCTGGTCTGGTCCCCATTAGCGATCCCCTGGCGCCTATCGGACCTCGGTGACAACACCCCCCGGATCATGATCGACTGGGGGAAAAGATCATGCCGGGGCCGACAGGCCAGCAACCCCGATTCTTGCTCGTTTAGGGGCCATAAGAAAGGTAACGGGGTGACAGTGCGTGCGCTACATGAGGAAGCGGGCCTATTTGAGGAAGAGGGCCCTGAGCCTTCCCGTGGTCAGCAGGATGCCGACCAGGATCATCACCAGGTAGTAGCCGATGTGCACGACGGTGGCCGGGCCAAAGCTGCCTACGCTGATTTGCCGCAGCAGTTCCACTCCGTGCCAGAGCGGCATTGCCTGGACCAGCCACTGGATGGGCTCCGGGTACACGCTCAGGGGGTAGAAGGTGGCGCTGAACAGGAACATAGGGAGCAGGAAGAAATTCACCCAGTCCATCTGCTGGAACGTCTTCATGAAGCTCGTGACGCCCATGCCAAAGCTTGCGAAGCCAAAGGCGATCAGGACTGACGCCGGCATCATGAGTAGCGCCCAGGGCGTGGTGAGCAGGCCCATCATTCCCATGACCGCCGTGAAGCCCGTGGCGTAGAGAAGTCCGCGGAGGAGGGCCAGGAAGATCTCCCCCATGGCAACATCAAGGGGCCCCAGGGAGGTGTAGAGCATCCCCTGGTAGAGCTTGGCGAAGTTCATTTTGAAGAAGACGTTCCATGTGGAGTCATAGATGGCGCCGTTCATGGCGGATACTGCCAGGAGCGCCGGTGCGATGTACGCGGCGTAACTGATCTCCTGCCCCGATGGTCCTTGGACCGGGCCCACAATCGAACCCAGGCCAACCCCCATGGACACCAGGAACAGCACCGGCTCAAGGAATCCCGAAGCCATCACCAGCCAGTTGCTGCTCCTGGTCGCCATCAGGCCTCGGGATACCACTGCTGAGGCGTTCCGGGAGTACAACGAACCGAACTTCCGGGCGCGTGCCGCTTCGGTAGCCTCGTGGCCCTCTGCCATGACGCTCATGCTCCGATCCCCCTCATTGGCCGATCCTGCTCATTGGCCGGTCCTGCTCATGTCCCCATCCTTCGCACGAAGCAGCGCTGGGTCAGGGTCCAGCCAACGCCTGCGCAGGCCAGCAGGAACACCACATGCCCGATGGTCAGCAGCGGATCCTCGTCATAGCCATAGCTAAAGACCCGGCCGAGTTCCGTCCCGTGCCACACCGGGGAAATCCAGCCGATCCAGCGGACAGCGAGGGGAAGCGTGTCCAGCGGAAAGAAGGTGCCGGAGAACAGGAACAACGGGGTGACGATGAAACGCTGGACCAGGGCGAACTGCCCCTTGTCCTGCTTGAGGCTCGCGGAGTAGGCCATGAGCGGCAGTCCGAAGGCGAGGCCCGAGAGGGTTGCCACCGGGATGGAAACCCAACCCCAAGGGCTGGGCGAGGCCCCGAACAGGGCCATAATGCCCAAATAGGCTGCCGACTGGAACAGCAACCGCAGCGTAACGGCCATGATGTGTCCCACAGCGATTTGCTGGGGAACAAGGGGGGAGGCGTGTGGCCCGTAGTACGTGCGGCGCCATTTGAAGCCTGCCATGACAGGGTAGGAGAACTCCCCGGATGATGTCATGACAGCCGCGGAAACCAACAGGGCAGGCGCAATGAAGGCCAGGTAGCTGACTCCGCCAAAAGCAGCCGCCTGATTGGCGTCCACGAGCGTTGCCAGTCCCACTCCCATCGCAAAGAGGTAGGCCACCGGCATGCCCACGCTGTACAACAAGATGGACATGGCGTAGCCGCGGAATACCCTCAAGACGTGCTCCGCGTAGTAGAAAGACCCCCAACGGCGTGCCTTTGCAGCTGAGGTCCCAGGAGCGTGTGCCCGCCCTGCCGTCGTCCCAGTCAGTGGTGCATCCCGTTCACTATGCAGCTCAGTCAACGAGGCTCCGTCCGGTCAGCCGCAGGAAGACATCCTCCAGTGACGATCGGCGCACGAGCGATGTCAGGGGGTGCAGGCCCCGGGCGGTAACCTGCTCCAGGGCCGCCTCGCCGTCGTCGGCATAAATGAGCACCCTGTCCGGAAGGGTTTCCAGGCGTTCGCCGATGCCCTGGAGTTCCGCGCCGATCCTGGTGTTGCGCTCGGAACCGAACCGCAATTCCAGCACCTCTCGCGTGGAGTGCTCCCGGATCAGGCTCGACGGCGACCCCTCGGCCATGATCCGGCCCTTGTCCACCACGATGAGGCGGTCGCAGAGCTGTTCCGCCTCGTCCATGTAGTGCGTGGTGAGGATGAGGGTTACTCCCTGCTCCTTGAGGCGGAACAGGCGGTCCCAGAGAATGTGCCGCGCCTGCGGATCCAGGCCCGTGGTCGGCTCGTCCAGCAGCAGGATGCGTGGTTCATTGATGAGCGAGCGGGCAATGGTCAACCGGCGCTTCATGCCGCCGGACAGATCGTCCACCCTTGACTTCGCCTTCTCTGTCAGTTGCGCGAATTCGAGGAGCTCGTCGGCCTTGGGCCTGAGGTAGCTCAGCGGCAGTCCGAAGTAGCGGCCGTACACGAGCAGGTTTTCGCGGACCTTCAGTTCTTCGTCCAGGTTGTCCTGCTGAGGCACCACGCCAAGGTGGGCCCGAACTTCCGGACCATGGCTCTCGGGGTCGAGCCCCATGATGCTCAGCTGCCCCGACGTCCGCTGGGACACACCGCCGATCATCTTCATCGTGGTGGACTTTCCAGCCCCGTTGGGGCCAAGCAGGCCGAAGGACTCCCCCGCACTTACTTCAAAGGAGATACCGTCGACGGCGGCCAGGTCGCCGTATTTCTTGGTCAGTTTGTGGGCAGCGATGACGACGTCGGGCTTCATCGGGATGCTGGCTGTGGCGTGGGCGGACCGGGTTGCTTCATCGTGCACTCCAGAAGACTAGTGCAGCAAAGCCGGCTGCGACAGAGGGCGCAGGCTATTAAATGAAACATTTCATTCGGTACCTGCAGCCTCATGAATGAGGCGGGCAAAGCGGCGCTGGCGAGCGGTTGTGCCGTATAAGCCTGCGGCGTAGGTTGAAATCAGCTGGGTGTGTCAGATCCGGGTTTTCCCATGGAAGGACCAATCATGAACATCACGAGCCGCGCCAGAATCCGCAGTTTCGCAACACTAGGGGCAGCAGCCCTTCTGGCAACCAGCGCCGGATCCGCCGCAGCCGCTCCGGGCGGGGTTCCAGCCATTCCCCTGAACGTCGGGCAGGAGGTTACTGGCTCGAATACCGGGGCCCATGGATTCTTCAGCTACACCATCGACGATGATGAGCTCTGCTACACGCTCTCCGTGAGCAACCTTTCCGGCTCGGCCACTGGCGCACATATCCATATAGGCCTGAGGCGCGAGGCCGGCCGCATTGAGGTGACCCTAGATACCCGCGCCGGTACCAGCTGGACCGTCGAAGATTGCATCAAGGCGGGCGAGGGAGATCTCTCACAGGCTGATCTTGACGCCATCTCCAGCAACCCCAGGAACTACTACGTCAACGTGCACACACCCACCTTCCTGGGAGGCGAGGTCCGGGGCCAGCTGAAGTAACTGGAGGACCTCCCAACTGACTCGCAGTTGTTGTCGTTATGAGGGCTCATAGCGACAACTAATGCGAGTCAGTTGGGGTTGGCTAGGCGATGCCTGACGTGCCCTTTTCTGCCAAGTGCCGTTCCGCGGTCTCTACGACGTTGGCCAGCAGCATGGCACGCGTCATCGGGCCGACTCCACCCGGGTTCGGCGACAGCCATGCGGCGACGTCGGCCGCGGCCGGGTCGACGTCTCCGGTGACTACGGCCTTACCGTTGCCGTCGTCGACCCGGCTGACGCCGACGTCGAGCACAATAGCGCCCGGCTTCAGGTCCTCCGCCTTGATCATGTGAGGCTGCCCGGCGGCGGCAATAACGACGTCGGCCTGGCGGAGTTCCGCCGGAAGGTCCACCGTGCCCGTGTGCGCGAGGACAACCGTGGCGTTGACCTCCTTGCGGGTGAGCAGCAGGCCGACGGGCCGGCCGATGGTTACGCCGCGGCCAACCACCAGGACGCGCTTGCCCTTGAGGTCGATGCCGTGACGGGTCAGCAGCTCTATGCAGCCCTTGGGAGTGCACGGCAGCGGGGACTTCATGGGCCCGCTGACGTTGGCCACAAGGCGGCCCAAGTTCATCGGATGCAGGCCGTCGGCGTCCTTGTCGGGATCCATGGCCTCCAGGATGACGTCCTGGTCAATGTGCTTGGGAAGCGGCAACTGGACGATGTAACCGGTGCATTCCGGGTTCTCGTTCAGTTCGCGGACGACGGCGAGGAGCTCTTCCTGCGTGGTTTCCTCCGGCAGGTCGCGCCGGATCGACTGGATGCCCACCTCGGCGCAGTCCCTGTGCTTGCCGGCCACATACCAGGTGCTACCCGGGTCCGATCCCACGAGGACGGTTCCCAGCCCCGGCGTGACACCCCTGGCTTTGAGGGCGGCGACGCGTTCGGTCAGTTCGGACTTGATGGCAGCGGCCGTGGCCTTGCCGTCAAGGACCTGCGCCGTTTTTGTGGTTTCAGCCATCGGTCACCACTGCTCGTGCTGCGGGTAGAGCGGGAAGTCAGCAGCGAGCTTGTCCACGCGGGCCTGCAGGGCCTCAACGTTCGTGGCCGAGCCGGCCTTTAGGGCAGTGGCGATGATGTCGGCAACCTCGGTGAATTCGGCAGCGCCAAAGCCGCGGGTGGCCAACGCAGGGGTACCGATACGCAGGCCCGAGGTGACCATCGGCGGGCGGGGGTCGAACGGCACGGCATTGCGGTTCACGGTGATGCCCACCGAGTGCAGGAGGTCTTCTGCTTGCTGGCCGTCGAGCTGCGAGTTGCGCAGGTCCACCAGGACCAGGTGGACATCGGTGCCGCCGGTCAGCACCGAGACGCCGGCTTCGGCGACGTCGGACTGGTTCAGGCGGTCTGCGATGATCTTGGCGCCTTCCAGGACGCGCTCCTGGCGCTCCTTGAATTCCTCGCTGCCGGCGATCTTGAAGGCAACAGCCTTCGCTGCGATCACGTGCATGAGCGGGCCGCCCTGCTGGCCGGGGAACACGTTGGAGTTCAGCTTCTTGGCCCACTCCTGCTTGGCCAGGATCACGCCGGAACGCGGGCCGGCGAGCGTCTTGTGCACAGTGGAGGTGACGATGTCCGAGTGCGGGACAGGGCTCGGGTGCAGGCCCGCGGCAACGAGACCGGCGAAGTGGGCCATGTCCGTCCAGAGTAGGGCGCCAACCTCGTCCGCGATGGAGCGGAAGGCAGCGAAGTCGAGGTGGCGCGGGTAGGCGGACCAGCCGGCGATGATGACCTGGGGCTTCTCGGCAATGGCTTGCGCGCGCAGCTTGTCCATGTCCACCCGGAAGGTGTCCTCTTCGACCTGGTAGGCGGCGACTTCGTAGAGCTTGCCGGAAAAGTTCAGCTTCATGCCGTGAGTCAGGTGGCCGCCGTGGGCCAGGGACAGGCCGAGGATCTTGTCACCGGGGGTGATCATGGCGGACAGGGCCGCGGCGTTTGCCTGGGCACCGGAGTGCGGCTGGACGTTGGCGTATTCGGCGTCGAACAGCGCCTTCACGCGGTCAATCGCAAGCTGCTCCGCGACGTCGACATACTCACAGCCGCCGTAGTAGCGGCGACCCGGGTAACCCTCGGCGTACTTGTTGGTCAGGACCGAGCCCTGGGCTTCCATGACGGCGCGGGGGGCGAAGTTTTCGGAGGCAATCATTTCCAGGGTGCCGCGCTGGCGGCCCAGTTCCTGGTCAAGGACTGCCGCGATTTCGGGATCGAGTTCGGCCAGCGACTGGTTGCTGACAGTCGCGGAAGTGGTGAGAGTAGTCACGGAGATCTCCTGATTAGGCAACGGGTACTGCTACAGGTCAGGCTACCGGCTGGGGCATGGCACCGTCCCCCTGGTTACGGGGCACGGTAAACAACCGGCAAGACATGACCCTCGGCCCAGGCGTACGATCCGTGGTCTTCGTGAATGCCGCTCCCTGGTGGTTCACCACCCAACGCCAGTTGCGACAGGGTTAACAGTACAACAGGGCACCTTTGGGCCGCAGGTAGGCTGTTATGTGTGACTGAATCCGCGCTCCCATCTGAATTTGTTGTAACCCTGTCCTGCCCCGATCGTCCCGGCATCGTCTACGCCGTCGCAGGAGCGCTGCTGGAGGCGGGCTGCAATATCGCCGACTCCCAGCAGTACGGGAGCCCCAGCACGGGCAACTTCTTCATGCGGGTGGAAGTCACTACGCCCTCCAGCCAGGCCGACGTCGAAGCCAAGATGCGTCCGGTCGTCGAGAGCTTTGGGATGGATTGGCAGATTAATCCGGTGGGCCGGAAAGTCCGCACCCTGCTGCTGGCATCCAAGCAGGGACACTGCCTCAACGACCTGCTCTTCCTGCAGCGCTCTGGCACCCTGCCTATCGAGGTGCCTGCCATCGTGTCGAACCACAGGGACCTTGAAGGCCTGGCTGAGTTCTATGGCATTCCCTTCCACCACATTCCCGTGACGGCCGCGACTAAGCCGGAGGCCGAGGCCCAACTGCTGGACCTCATTGCCGAACACGGCATCGAACTCACCGTCCTGGCCCGGTATATGCAGGTTCTCTCCAATGATCTTTGCTCCAAGCTCAACGGCCGGGCCATCAACATCCACCACTCGTTCCTGCCGTCCTTCAAGGGTGCCAAGCCGTACCACCAGGCTCATGCCCGCGGCGTGAAGATCATCGGCGCAACCGCCCACTACGTCACGGGGGACCTTGATGAGGGTCCGATCATCGAGCAGGAAGTCATCCGCGTGAACCACGCCCGCACGGCCGAGCAGTTCGTGCAGATGGGCCGCGATGTGGAGGGTCGAACGCTGGCGCAGGCAGTGCAATGGCACGCCGAGCACAGGGTGCTCCTGGACGACACCCGCACGGTGGTCTTCAACTAAGGCTTCAGCCAGGCCGAACCTGTTCAGTCGTCCTGCCGCAGCCGTACGCTGAGGGCATGGACGGGGACAGAAAGCGAAGCGACGCCGAAGCCCGGTTAGCGGCGTTCTACGACCTTGAGGCGGCAGTGCGGAACACCCGCCCAATGACCAGGGAACGGGTGAAGCACCAGGAAGAGTTCATCAAATTCCTCAAGGCTGAACACCGTCACGGCATCCTGGAGCTTGGCTGCGGGCCCGGCATCGACGGCCTGAAGTTCGTCCAGGCCGGGATCCACTACACGGGTGTGGACCTGTCGGAGGAGCATGTCCGCCTGACCAGGGCCAGGGGGCTGGACGCGTCAGTCGCAAGCGGCCGGGACCTGCCGTTCGCCGACAGCGCCTTCCCGGCCCTGTGGACCATGAGCACGTTGCTGCATATTCCGAATTCGGAGATTGATGCCGTCCTGGCCGAAATGGTTCGGGTGACGGCGCCCGGGGCGCCGATCGCCGTCGGACTCTGGTCAGGCAACGACGAGGAGGTCCTGAATCCGGAAGACATCGAGGAACCGCGCCGCTTCCACAGCCGCCGGAGCGACGAGACAGTGAAGCGGATCTTCGGCGCACACGGCACGGTGGAGCATTTCGAAACCTGGCCCGAGGGTGTGGGGACGGAGTCAGGACCCGGAGGCGGAAAGTGGGTCCAGCACTACCAGTACCTGATCCTTAGGACGCCGTCCTAGTTAGGAAGGTGCAGTCCACTAGGCTGGCTCCATGGCTCCCGTTTATGAATTTGCCGGCACTTTCCCGGTCATCCCTGACACCGCCTTTGTGGCGCCCACGGCCTCGATCATCGGCAACGCCACACTCGGCCAGGAAGCCAGCGCCTTCTACGGTGTCTCGGTCCGTGCGGACACGGCCGCCATTACCGTGGGCGACGGCAGCAACCTGCAGGACAACGTGGTGCTGCACGCCGATCCGGGCTTTCCCTGCTCGGTCGGCGCCGGAGTCAGCGTGGGGCACGGCGCCGTCGTCCATGGCTGCACAGTGGAGGACGACTGCCTCATCGGCATGGGCGCCACAGTCCTCAATGGCGCGGTGATCGGCACGGGTTCGCTGGTCGCAGCCGGGGCCGTCGTGCTGGAAGGTACCGTAGTGCCGCCGCGGTCACTCGTCGCCGGTGTTCCGGCAAAGGTACGCCGGGAGCTCAGCGAGGAAGAGTTCGACGGCGTCAAGGCCAACGCCGCCCGCTACGTGGAGCTCGCGGCATTGCACCGCGAGCTCCACAATCGATGATCTAGCCTGTCGAACTCCAGGTTTCGACAAGCCCTACCAACAGCAGGTCAGTCCAGGCTGATCGGGCCCAGTTCGTCCAGCAGCTCCCCCGGTCCCGGGTTGCCCGGTGCGGATGAGCCACCCAGATGGTTCACCACACCCCAGACCGCGTTCAGCCCGGTGGTGATGGCGCCCTCGGCCCAGCCCGCGGTGAACGAGACATCATCCCCGGCGAGGAAGATACCGCGCTGGCTTTCCGGCAGCTCGTCCTGCTTGAAGTGGCTGAAGAGGCGCTGCTGGTAGCGGTAATGCCCCGGGAGGTTGGCCTTGAAGGCACCCATGAAGTTGGGGTCTGCCTCCCAGGACACCGTGATGGGCTGGCCCACGATGTGGCTGGCAATGTCCACATCCGGGTAGATCTGCTTCAGGGAGTGCAGCATCAGGTCCACGCGCTCGTGGGCGTCCAGTGCCAGCCACTTCAATGCGTCGTCGTTCCAGGTGTAGGACAACAGGATGACGGCGGGCTTGTCCGGCCCATTGTCCAGCAGGTAGGTAGCCCTGTTCAGCCGGTCCGTGAGGGTCATGGACATCTTTTCGCGGCCGGTCGCCGGGTCGATGTCCTTCCAGAACGGGCGGTCCACCATGACAAAGGTCTTGGAGGATTGCATGTAGTGGGAGCGCTCGATCGCCGTCCACAGCTCAGCCGGGAACAGGGATTCCTCGGTATGGATACGGGTGGAGAGCAGCCAGGACTGGCAGGTGGTGACGACGGCAGGGAACGCCGTCTCGCGGCCCCAGCGTTCGCGGACGAGGAGGTCGCCGTTTTCGGCCCGGGCGATCCGGTCCACCGCGCCGCGCGGCGACCCGGAATGCAGGGATGCCAGGGACGTGCCGTCCGGCCAGTAAGCCATGCCCGACGGCGCGTGGTTCCAAAGTGCCTCGGGGAGCCGCTGCGCTCCGCCCTCGATGAGGCGATGCTGGTCGTCGGCGTCGGTGTACACGACGCGGAGGATTTCGAGGATGGAGTTGGGGAAGTCCGTGTCCCAGCCGCCTGTTCCGAAGCCGACTTGGCCAAATGCCTCCCGGTGGGCGAATCCTGCCTGCTTGAAAGCCTCACTGGCGGCGATGAAGCCGTAGAAGGTCTGTTCGTCCAGCAGCGGCAGGAGTCCGTTCCAGAGTTCCTTGATCCGAGCGGTGTCGCGTGCCCGAATGGCTTCCTGCATTTCGCTGAACTTGGCACCGTCGTTGACCGCGGCCTTCCAGGCGTCGGCAACTTCATGGAAGAAGGCGGGGAGGTCGGCTGGGGTTTCGGCGAAGTGCTTCTCTCCCGCGAGTTCGATCACTGTGCTGGACGTGGCCGGGGCCAGGGGGTTGGGGAACGCCTTGGTTTCCAGCCCCAGCAGGTCCACGTAGTGGTAGAACGCCTTGCCGGACACCGGGAAGCGCATGCCGCCCAGGTCCGCCACTACGCCGGGAGCTGAGGGGAAGCCCGCGGTGCGGAGCCGGCCACCAATTTGTTCCGCTTCGTAGACCACCGGGCGGAGGCCGAGCTTCATGAGTTCGTAAGCCGTGACAAGACCAGACAAGCCGGCGCCCACCACTGCTACCTCAGCGCCGTACAGCTCCGGCGGTACCTGGCCCAGCCCTGCGGGGTGGGCGAGGTAATGGTCGTAGCTGAACGGGAAGTCCGGGTTCAGCATGGTGATCGGGGCCCGGCCATCGGGGTGGCCGGCTTCGAAGGCTGGCTGGCCTTCGAAGGCAGGCTGGCTAGCTTGGTCCGGAATGAGCTCGGTGGCGATGGTCATGAAAGGTCTGCCTTCACGAGTTCGGGGCTTGCAGCCCGGGTGGTCAGGTCGCGGTAGTCCTGCTCACTGAGAGCGGCCACGCGGGAGTTGCGGCGTCCGTAGCCGAGGTAGATTGCGGTTCCTACCAGCATCCAGGCTCCGAACACGATCCAGGTGTCGGCGCCAAGGTTGGCCATGAGGAAGGCGCACATCAGGGTGCCGAGGACCGGAGTCAGCGGGTAGAGCGGGACGCGGAAGGTACGTTCCAGGTCCGGCCGGTTCTGCCGCAGGTAGATGACGGCGACGTTCACGAGGGCGAACGCGAACAGCGTGCCGATACTGGTGGCGTCGGCCAAGGCTCCAAGCGGCACAAGTCCTGCCGTGATAGCGACGGCGATGCCCACGATGATCGTTCCGGCCACGGGAGTTCCGGTGCGCCGGGAAACGCGGCCGAAGATCCTGGGCACCATACCGTCGCGGGACATGGAGAGCAGGATGCGGGTTTGGCCGTACAACACGGTGAGGACGATCGAGGCGATGGCCAGGACAGCTCCGGCGGCGAAGACGAGGGCGATCCACGGCTGCTGGGTGGTTTCTTCAAGGATCTGCACCAGGGCGGCTTCGGTGCCGTCGAACCAGCCCCAGGGGCGTGCACCGACTGCGGCCACGGCTACCAGGACGTAGATGCTGGTGACTATCACCATGGAGAGCATGATGGCTCGCGGGAGGTCCCTCTTCGGGTTCCTGGCTTCCTCACCGGCCGTGGAGGCGGCGTCGAAACCGATGTAGGAGAAGAAGACGGTGGAGGCGGCGGCGGAGACGCCCGCGGCGCCCATGGGAAGCAGCGGTTCGAAGTTGCCGGCGTTGAAGGCGGTGAAGGCCACGGCGCAGAAGAACACGAGGATGCCGACCTTGATCACGACGATCGCGGTATTGATCCAGGCGCTTTCGCGGGCGCCGCGAACCAGCAGCACCATGGCCAGGAGCACAATCACCACGGCAGGGATGTTGACCAGGCCGCCGTCACCGGGAGGCTGCGACATGGCATCCGGCAGCACTTGGCCAAAGACGGCAAGTGTCTCGTTGACGTATTGCCCGGCACCGACAGCGACGGCGGCTACGGACACTGCGTACTCGAGGACGAGGCACCAGCCACAGATCCAGGCCATGCCCTCGCCCATTGTGGCGTAGGCGTAGGAGTAGCTGGATCCCGCCACGGGGACCAGGCCGGCCATCTCGGCGTAGGACACGGCCGAAAGCAGTGCTGCGAGTCCGGCGATGACGAAGGAAATCCAGATGGCGGGGCCGGCCAGCGGCACCGATTCGCCCAGGATGACCAGAATGCCGGTGCCGAGCGTGGCACCGACGCTGATCATGGTCAGCTGAAGCACGCCGAAGCTGCGGACCAGCGGCGTGCCGCCTTCCCCGCTTCCGGCCTCGTTGACCATTTGTGCGATGGGCTTGCGGCGGAGCAGTTGCGCGCCGAGCCGCGGCCTTGCCGCGCTTTCGGTCGTTTGCTCTTTGGTGGTTACAGGCACAGTCACCGTTGACGTCCCTTCTAGGTAGTTGGTGGTTCCCGTGTCCAACAGTACGGCTGTGAGGCAGCTCTCAACCTTGTGCAAAATGACCTATAGTGGTCAACCATGAGACAGAATGCACAATCACAAACTGCGGCAAAGACGCCGCTCACAGGCCAGGTCACCGTCGACCTCTCCGCTATTTCAGACAATGTCAGGGCCTTCAGGAAGCGCAGCAAGGCGCCGCATTTCATGGCTGTAGTCAAGGGCAATGCCTACGGGCACGGGCTGATCGAAGTGGCCAGCACCGCCGTCGAAGCCGGGGCCGACTGGCTGGGGACCGCGCAACTGAGCGAAGCGGTGGCCCTACGCAAGGCGGGCATTACAGTGCCGGTCCTGTCGTGGCTCTATCTGGCATCCCAGACGAGCGCGGCTATCCGGGAAGCCCTGGAATACGACGTCGACCTCTCGCTGGGAAGCGTGGGCCAACTGGAGGTCCTGACAGGCATTGCACGGCAGCTGGGGCGGCCTGCCGCAGTGCACCTGGAGCTCGACAGCGGCCTGAGCCGCGGCGGTGCCAGGGTTGAGGACTGGCCCGGACTGGTGGCACGAGCCCGGCAGGCCGAACTGGACGGAACCCTAAGGGTCCGTGGTGTCTGGACCCACCTTGCCTGGGCTGACGTCCCCGCCCATCCCGGCAATGCTGCCGCCGTCGCGGACTTCGAGGCCGCCGTCGAGGTAGCCCGCGTGGCCGGCCTCAGGCCGGAACTCAGGCACGTCTGCAGTTCAGCCAACATCCTGGAACGGCCGGGCTTCCATTTCGATATGGTCCGGGCCGGACTGGCCATCTACGGGCTCGCACCGGCGGGCCACCTGGACCCGGCCGACTTCGGGCTGCGACCCGCCTTGTCCGTCACGGCGCCACTCGTGATGGTGAAGAAGGTTCCCGCCGGCACGGGCGTGAGCTATGAACACCAGGCAATCACCTACGAACCAAGATTCCTGGGACTGATACCCCTCGGCTATGCGGATGGGATTCCCAAGGGCATCAGCGGCCGGAGCGTGGTGCGGATCGGCAATCGCCAGGTTCCAGTGATCGGCAAGGTCTGCATGGACCAGTTCATGGTTGACCTTGGACCCGACGTCGGCGAAATCGCAGTTGGTGACACAGCTGTGCTATTTGGCGACCCCGGCAGCGGCGCGGCCAGCGCGGACGAATGGGGAGCCGCGATCGGAAGCCACGGTGACGAAATCATCAACAGGATTGCTCCGCGCCTCCCCCGCGTTTACGAGTCCGACGTCCACGAGTGCCCCGACTACCAGGAGCCCCTGATCGAACGGAGCGGTCATGCAGTCTGACCCCGCCGGCCGCCTGAGCTTTGTGACCCTGGAGCAATTCCTGGCGCAGCTGCCGCCCGAGCTGAAGATCCTTCACGACGGCGGCAGCGGCGCCGAGCTGCTCCGGTGGGTTGAACCCAGCGAGCTCGGAGACCCCACCCCGTACCTGGTCGACGGGGAGCTGGTCCTGACGTCCGGGCTTCCCTTCTTGGGGGAAGGCGGCAGCCGCGGAAAGGTGGATGCCTATGTTGAGCGCTTGGTCCGGGCAGGGGTGGCGGCATTGGGCTTCGGCATCCAGCCGTATTTCGACGCCGTCCCCCAGGACCTTCTGGCCGCATGCCGCAAGCACAACCTGACCCTGCTGGAAATCCCGGAATCGCTGCCGTTTGCCGCGATCGGCCTCCAGTTCTCGCAGCTGCTGGAGTCGGACAATGCTCGCGTCTTCCGGCAGCTCGCGGAAACCAACAGGCAGCTTATGCGGGCGGTGCTTTCCTCCCGCCCGGAACATGAGCTGCTCGCCGTGCTGGTCCAGCGCGTCCCGGTCTGGGCGATGCTTTTCGGTGCCGACGGGCGCGTTCGTGCACGCGGGCACAACCGGGCGGGCGGGCGCACCGGCGTCGAGCCCTCCACCCTCGCACCGCTCCTTGACCGACTCCTGTCCGGGAGCGGCCCTAGGGTGGAAACGGACAGCTTCGACATCCCGGGCTCAACCCTCGTAATGGGACATCCGCTGCGAAGCACCAAGGATGCCAACCTCGGTGCGCTCATCCTGGGATCCGACGCGCCACTGACGGCGGCGCAGAACAGCGTGGTCTCGTCAGCCGTCGGACTGCTGGAACTCCTGGTGAGGCAGCGCACCAGCGGTTCGCTGGCTCCCAGCCAGCTTGCGACGGCGGTGCTGCTGCACCCGGACAGCCTCATCACCGGCGGGACCCGCCACATCAACGGCCTCAAGGACCTCCTGGCCCAAAGCCTCTCATCCACCCGTTCCGCCCCCATCCGCGTGGTGCAGGGCATCAAGGTGGATGCACCCGACTGGCCTGCCGGAGACAGTCCCGTCCGCGAACTCCTGCAGTGGCGTCGCATGTTCGATACCAAGCTCGTGGAGATTACCGAGTACGGATTCGCCGCGATCACCCGCCTCAAGGTCGACGACGCCCTGCTGGCCGACGTCGAACGCCTCGGCTGGCGCCTGGTGATTGGCGATCCCGCTGAACTCACGGATCTGCCGGAGGCGTATCGGCGGGCGGCTTCACTCCGCGCACGAGTGAAGTCCAGCGGGACGAGCGCCCGCGTTGGTGAGGAAAGCTGGTCCGTCACCGGGCTGTTGGGGCCTGAGGCCGGCACGATGCTCGCGGCCCGCCTGCTGGAACCGATCCTTGCCCTGGAACCTGACCGCAGGGACCCGCTGTTGGCGGTACTGCGCGGCTGGCTTGGGGAAAATGGCAGCTGGGACGGTACCGCGAAGGCGCTCGGCCTGCACCGAAACAGCGTGCGTCGCCAGATCGGCGTCGTCGCGGAACTGCTCGACACTGACCTGAACCAGGCGCAGGTGCGCGCAGAACTGTGGATCGCCCTTCAGTACGTGGATGAGCTCCTGGCCGCCTAGCTGTACTGATCAGGGAGGTTGGTTAGCCGGCTACTATGCCCGCGCCGGCTACAGCCCCGGTAGCCGGCTACAGTCCCCAAGCTGCGTAGAGGTCCGGACGGCGTTCGCGCAGGTAAGGTACAAGGTTTCGGGCTGAGGCGACAGCGTCCGGGGAGACCTCCGCGAAGATGAGCTCCGCGGACTCCCCGGCCTCGGCCCGGACTGCCCCGTCGGGTCCAGCCACGATGCTGCCGCCAAGGAACCGCTCCCCAGACGATCCTCCACAATGGTTGGCGTAGGCCACATACACCTGGCTCTCGAGCGCCCGCGCCCTGAGCAGTACCTGGGGTACCGAGTCAAAACCTTCCGCCAGGGCGGTCGGAACGAGGAGCAGCTTCGCGCCCCGCACGGCCGCCGCGCGCACGGTCTCGGGAAACTCGGCGTCGTAGCAGATCAGCAGGGACACTTTAAGGCCGTTGAAATCGACGGCGGCGGGAGGCGCCGCGGCAGGCACGAACGCCTTTCGCTCTTCCTCACCAAAAAGATGGACCTTGGCGTATTCCAGCAGCACGGCGCCCGAGGCATCCAGGAGGGTGGCAGTGATGTGCCAGTCTCCTTCCGGGCCCACGGCAGGAAGGCTATAGACCAGTCCGATGCCGCAGGTCGACGCGATCCTGGCCAGCTCGCCCCTAATAGCAGGGAGCTCCATGGGATCAATCCCAGCCCTAACTCCGAGGGGCTCGTACCCTACAGGGAAGAGCTCAGGAGTCAGCAGGATCGCAGCGTCGGCGGCTGCGGCGTGCTGCGCGGCGGAGTCGATCACCTTCAGGTTGGCGTCGACATCCAGGGGCGCGGCACTGGCCTGCAGTACGGCAAGCAGCATCATGACCACCTTGTCTAGGAATTCCTCGGAGGCACTGCCGCCCCGTGCGGCGGCGCCTTGTTCCTCCAGAGCTTGTTCCTCCAGAGTAGGCACCGCCATCGTCGGCGCCGGTGGATGATTGGACCCGGCGGACTGCTCTCCAGGACATAATGCACCCGGCTGGCGCTCCCCTTTTCCAGCACCCTGCCGAAGCTGTATGCGGACGAGAAGTCCACGCCAAGGCTGTTACTTGCGTTAACTTCTTGACTACAACGATGGAATGGTGCACGCTTCTTGTCATGCCCGCAACACCGCGCTCAACGAAGAGCAGGCCCCCAAATCCTGGTTCGCAATCAGCTCTTCGGCACCTGAACCAGCAGCGCATCATTGAATGCCTGCTCAACGGCCCGTCCACCCAGGCAGAATTGTCCCGCCAGACAGGTTTGTCCACTGCCACGATCTCCAACATCGTCAGGATCATGCAGGGCGCGGGACTCGTTTCCACGGAACCGACCACCAGCTCCGGCCGCCGGGCACTGAACGTGAGGCTGAACAGCAACGGAGCGCTCGCCGTCGGAATCGATTTCGGCCGACGACACCTGCGGGTAGTCCTCGCCTCCCTCAGCTACCACATCATCGCCGAAGAATCAGTGGAACTTCCCCTCGGCCACCACGCCGAGGACGGCATCGCCGCCGCCGTCGACCTCCTGGACAAACTGCTCTTGGAAAGCGGGGTGGACCGTAGTGCCGTGGTGGGCGCAGGTGCCGGCATTCCCGGGCCCATCGACCGGCGGTCCAGTACCGTCGCCCAGGGCGCCATCCTGCCTGAGTGGGTGGGGATCCACATCCTCGAGAGGCTCGAAAAAGCCTTGGACATGCCCGTGTTCGTTGATAACGACGCCAATCTCGGGGCATTGTCGGAAGTGACGTGGGGGCCCCATGGCGGGGTCAGCAACCTGATGTTCCTCAAGATCGGCTCGGGTATCGGCGCTGGCCTTATCCTCAACGGTGCCCCCTACTACGGCACAGTCGGAATCACTGGCGAAATAGGCCACGCCACCATTCACGAGCATGGCCTCGTCTGCCGCTGCGGGAACAGGGGGTGCCTGGAAACCATCGCCTCTACCACCACCATGATCGAACTCCTGAGCCGTGGCCGCGGCGAGCCTTTCGGGCCCGACAAGATCGTCAGCGACGCCCTTGCCAGGGACTCCGCAACCCTGCGGGTGGTGGACGACGCCGGACTGGCCGTCGGCCGCGCGTTGGGGAATGTGGCCAACCTCATCAACCCCGAGGTCATCGTTGTGGGCGGCCCCTTGGCAGGACTTGGCAACTTGCTGCTGGACCCGATCCACAGGGGGCTGGTCCGCCATGCCGTGCCCGTCGTAGGTGAGACCACACACCTTGCGATGTCTTCCCTCGGCGCCCGGGCGGAAGCCTTGGGGGCCGCGGCCCTGGTATTTCAGCACGCCGGAATCGCGAGGGCATAGCCATGCAGGATAGCGAAGTACATCAATTCGTTATCCCGTTATTGCGTTCAAGTCTTGACGACAAGACCTGTGATCAAGTTTACTTTCTCATCAGACAGCCCCTTTTCTTGGGGAGACAACGACGTCACGCATTGGAGGCGTAAGGGCGTATGACCACCCCCACAACGCAGAGCGAGCCCCTCATCCTGGAAATGCGGTCGATCACCAAGGAATTCCCTGGTGTCAAGGCGCTTTCGAACGTGAACCTGAAGGTCAAGGCCGGCGAAATCCACGCAATCTGTGGCGAAAACGGAGCCGGCAAGTCCACCCTGATGAAGGTTCTGTCAGGGGTTTATCCCTACGGAAGCTACTCGGGCGACATCATCTACCAGAACGAGGTCCAGCAGTTCAAGGACATCCGGGCCAGCGAGCACGCTGGCATCGTCATCATCCACCAGGAGCTGGCGCTGATCCCCGAACTCTCCATCACGGAGAACATCTTCCTGGGCAACGAGCCCACCAAGCGCGGCGTGATCGACTGGGCCGAGGCCCGCCGTCGTTCCCTTGAACTCCTGGCTCGAGTGGGACTGCGTGACGATCCCGATACCCCGATCAAGGAAATCGGCGTCGGCAAACAGCAGCTCGTGGAGATCGCCAAAGCGCTCAACAAGTCGGTCAAGCTGCTCATCCTGGACGAGCCCACGGCTGCCCTGAATGAATCCGATTCCCAGCACCTCCTGGACCTGATCCTGGGGCTGAAGGCCAAGGGCATCACCTCGATCATCATTTCCCACAAGCTCAATGAGATCGAACAGATCGCCGATTCGATCACCATCATCCGCGACGGCAAGTCCATCGAGACACTGAACGTCAAGGCCGACGGCGTGGACGAAGACCGGATCATCAAGGGCATGGTGGGACGTACCCTGGAGTCCCGCTTTCCGGACCACGAGCCGAAGATCGGCGAGGTGTTCTTCGAAGTCAAGAACTGGACGGTGGGACATCCGCAGATCCCGGACCGACTCGTCTGCAAAAACTCCAGCTTCTACGTCCGCCGCGGCGAGATTGTAGGTTTCGCCGGCCTGATGGGTGCCGGGCGAACGGAACTGGCCCGCTCGGTGTTTGGCCGCTCCTACGGACGATTCATCTCCGGACACATTTACGTTGACGGCAAGGAAGTCCACCTGCACAACGTCCGCCAGGCCATCGACGCCGGACTCGGCTATGTGACGGAGGACCGCAAGACCCTCGGCCTGAACCTGCTCGATGACATCAAGACCACCACGGTCTCGGCCAACCTGAAGAAGATCAGCAAGAACTTCGTCGTGGACGCCAACAAGGAATTCGCTGTGGCTGAGCAGTACCGCAAGTCGCTTCGCACTAAGGCACCCACGGTCCAGGAGGGCGTGGCCAAACTTTCCGGCGGAAATCAACAGAAGGTGGTCCTGGCGAAGTGGATGTTCACCGAGCCGGAGCTCCTCATCCTGGACGAACCTACCCGAGGCATTGACGTCGGCGCCAAGTACGAGATTTACGGCATCATCCAGCGACTGGCCAACCAAGGGAAAGGCGTAATCGTCATTTCCTCGGAGCTGCCCGAGTTGCTGGGCCTCTCCGACCGCATCTACGCGATTTTTGAAGGTGCCATCACTGGCGTACTGAACAAGGACGAAGCCACCCAGGAAAGCCTCATGAAACTCATGACTTCCTCCCGCAAAGCCGCCTGACCCTGGCAAGCACCCGACTCCGGACACAAGGACCCAAAACAATGAACGCGCTCAAGAAGCTGTTTGGCGGCAATACCCGCCAATTCGGCATGATATTCGCCCTCGTTGCCCTGATCGTCTTCTTCCAGATCTTCACGGAAGGCCGCACCCTCACTCCCGGCAACGTCATCAACCTCTTCAACGGCAACTCCTACATCCTGATCCTGGCCATCGGAATGGTCCTCGTGATCATCGCCGGCCATATCGACCTTTCCGTCGGATCCGTGGCCGCCTTTGTCGGGGTCACGGTGGCCCTCGCGATCCGCGACTGGGGCATCCCCTGGTACATGGGTGTCCTTCTCGGCCTCGGCCTGGGAGCACTGATCGGCGCCTGGCAAGGGTTCTGGACCGCCTACGTAGGAATTCCGGCGTTCATCGTAACGCTGGCAGGCATGTTGCTCTTCCGCGGCTTCAACCAGTTCGTGGGCAAGTCCAATACCATCCCCGTCCCGCAGGACTTCCAGTACCTGGGCTCCGGGTACCTGCCTGAGGTGGGGCCCAACACCGGCTACAACAACCTGACACTGCTGCTCGGCCTGATCGCCGTCGCCTTCGTGGTCTATGGCGAGCTGCGTGCCCGCCGGAACGCCAAGGCATTGGGCGCCGAGGTCCCCGAGGGCTGGGTGATGGCCACGAAGCTGATCCTGATCTGCGGCGCCATCCTCTACGCGACCTACTTGTTCGCCACCGGCCGTCCGGGAACGTCCTTCCCCGTTCCGGGCCTCATCCTCGCCGTCCTGGTGCTGATTTACGGCTTCATCTCCTCCAAGACAGTCGTCGGCCGCCACATCTACGCCGTCGGCGGCAACCGGCACGCCGCGGAGCTCTCCGGCGTCCAGTCCAAGAAGGTCAACTTCCTGGTCATGATGAACATGTCCATCCTTGCCGGACTAGCCGGCATGATCTTCGTCGGCCGCTCCACAGCCTCCGGTCCGTTCGACGGCGTCGGCTGGGAACTGGATGCGATCGCGGCTGTATTCATCGGCGGCGCTGCAGTGACCGGCGGCGTGGGCACCGTCATCGGCTCCATCGTTGGTGGCCTCGTGATGGCCGTCCTGAACAACGGCCTCCAGTTGCTCGGCGTCGGAGCCGACCTCACCCAGATCATCAAGGGCCTCGTCCTCCTCGCGGCCGTCGCCTTCGATGTCTACAACAAAACCCAGGGCAAGAAGTCGATCATCGGCATGATGATGAAGAACTTCGGCCGGACCCCCACCGTGCTCCAGCCCGACGAGACGACGAAAACCAAGGAAGTCATCTCCAAGGAAGTATGAGCGGCTTCCGCAACAACTGCTCCACCCCACCCACAAAGAAAGTGAACCAAGTTATGCGAACATTTCGTAAAGCAGGAAAGGCTGCAGCAGTAGCCGCAATCGCAGCACTGGCGCTGACTGCCTGCGGTCGCACGGACACCGGCACAACTGGCGGTTCCACGGGCGGCGGAGAAGCCTTCCCCAAGGACTCCTCGATCGGCGTCGCCCTTCCTCAGAAGACCAGTGAGAACTGGGTGCTGGCGGAAAAGCTGTTCAATGACGGACTGAGCGAGGCAGGGTTCAAGCCGGACGTACAGTTCGCTAACGGTGGCGTTTCCGAGCAGCAGAACCAGATCAGCGCCATGGTCACCAAGGGTGCCAAGGTCCTTATCGTGGGAGCCATCGACGGTTCACAGCTTGGCAGCCAGCTGAAGCAGGCCAAGGACTCCGGCGCGACCATCATCGCATATGACCGCCTGCTCCTGAACACGGAGAACGTGGACTACTACGTGGCCTACGACAACTTCAAGGTCGGTGAACTGCAGGGCCAGGCGCTGCTGGACGGACTCAAGGAAAAGAAGCCCGACGGACCGTACAACATCGAACTATTTGCCGGGTCCCCCGACGATGCCAACGCGAAGGTCTTCTTTGACGGCGCCATGAGCGTCCTGAAGCCGAAGATCGACGATGGCACCCTGAAGGTTCTGTCCGGCCAGACGTCCTTTGAACAGGCAGTGACCCAGGCATGGAAGGGCGAAAACGCGCAAAGGCGCGCCGATACCCTCCTGGCGGGCAGCTATGGCACGGCCTCCCTAGATGGTGTGCTGTCCCCGAATGACCTTCTGGCCCGCGCAATCCTGACCTCTGTCAAGGCCGCCGGCAAGCCGGTTCCGGTCATCACGGGTCAGGACTCCGAGGTTGAGTCCGTCAAGTCCATCCTCGCTGGCGAGCAGTACTCCACCATCAACAAGGACACCCGCAAGCTGGTAGAGCACGCCATCACCATGGTGAAGGACCTCCAGGCGGGCAAGAAACTTGAGATCAACGACGACAAGTCGTACAACAACGGCGTCAAGACCGTTCCGGCCTACCTTCTGGAACCGGTCATTGTCACCGCTGCAAACGTGAAGACGGCCTACGTGGACGACCCGATCCTGGGCCCGATCACCAAGTAATCCCTCAGCACCACCGAAGCCCCGGTCCGCCTCCTGGCGGACCGGGGCTTCCTGCCCGGGGGCTTCTTGCCTCCGGGGCTTCTTGTTGCTGGACCCCGTCCAAGCTGGGACTACTTGCCTTCCTCGACCTTGATTACGCCGGGTCCTGAAAAGTTCAGCACGGCGTTACGCACTGCCGACGGCGACTTCAGCGCCTGGTACCGGTATTCGACGGCGGGGTCCCACCCGACGTCGGACGTAAACGAGTGCTGCGTCCAGTCCGGAGCAGGGGTGCCGGCCGCCTCGGCTTCGGCAATCGCTTCGGCTTTATGCTTCTCGAAGGAGTCACCGGCAATTGCTTCCAGGTCGGCGGCCTCACCGTTGAACCAGGAGCCACGGTCGCTGAACATGTGTCCGTTGTAGCTGCTGACCATGATCGATTCATCCGCGTTCGGACCCGTGTAATCGAAGGCGTTGTATTCGGAGAAGATCCGTGACTCGTAGCCGGCTCCCATGAAGTAGCTGTGACCGCCCTGGGCCTCGCTGATCATGGGATAGCCGGGGTCCACTGTGCTGCCCACGAAGTAGTTGTTCAGCATGTGCACCTGCCCGAAGCGTACCCGCGGTCCACGCTGCTGGGTGTTCTGGAAGAGGTTGGAGATGTAGCTGACGCGCAGCTTGCCGCCGTCCTTGTCCACATGTTCATCCCCGGAGCCAAGGAGGCTGGTCTTGTCGTGGTCGCGGAGCTGGCTGTTGGAGATGGTCACGAAGTCCGTGCCGTCCTTCAGGTCAAGCAGCCCGTCGTGCCGAATGACCGGTTCGTTCCGGAAGCCCCGCGGAGCTTCGCTGTCCGGGAAGCGGCCGTCGCTGAGCAGCACATGGTCGATCCAGATGTGGTCGGATGTCACCGCAGAGAACGCGTCGAAGCGGGCGTTCCAGGCGCCGTCGCCGTCGTCTGGAGACCAGGATGTGAACCAGTCCACCGGAGCCTCCATGCTCAGGTTCCTGATGACCACGTTGCTGGCCACGTGCAGGACCACGTTGGCGCCGATCAGTCCGGCGTCGTCGCCAAGTCCAAGGAGCGTTGTGTTACTAGGCAGGTTCACCTCGATCTGGCGCTTCATTGCATTGCTGCCCTGCTGGCGAAGCTGCCGCATCCTCTTGCAGTAGCCGAAGGCCTGGTCGCTCCAGGTCCTGCCGCCGTCGAGGAAGCACGACATGTACTTGGCGATGTCGTAGCCGGGGCCATAGTCCTGCTCGCCCAGGATGCGGCCGTCGGCAGCTTCATTGCCGTTGATCGTGCCGCGAACGTAGATGACTTTCGGGGCGGTCGGCGCGCCGTGGTTGGCCGCCGCAGCTTTGAGCTCGGCGAGCGTGCTGACCACGTAGATATTCTCCGGGGGCGCCTCGGAGCCGCCGTTGGTTCCGGGCCCGACGGCGGCCCAGCCGGTTGGCGCCGCATCGTGGACGGACGCTGTGCTTGAGCCGGCCGTGGTTCCAGAATCGGCGACTCCTGCCGGCGCGGGCGCCAGGAGTGTTCCAAGCGCGACGGCGAGTGCCGCCGTCGCGCTCACAGTCTTCACTGGACTCATGGTCTTGCCGGGTTTAGGACGTGCATGTGTGGACTTCATTGGCCTGTTTTCCGGCATGCCGAATAGCGCGCATGCCTGGTTGAGGATGAGCGGGTGAATGAGCGGAGGTGCTTATGCTGCAGCTTGCCTTCCCGTTTTCCCGACCAGGGAAATGCAATGAGAGAAAACGGTTTCTCAGCGAATCCATTATGTCCCGGAACCTCAAGCCCGTGTCAAGGGCCCGGTTCGACAAGGGGCGCACGTGTCAAGGGCCCAACTGAGGGCCGGACCTTCACAGCCAACACATAGCTCCGCCCTCCCCTGCACACAGGAGGCCGCGGAAGTCCTGGAGCCAACAGCCCGCCGGACAGGTGCGGGCGCCGGTTCCGTAGGAGTACAGTGAGCGTCCTTGCGCGCAGTGTGGGCAATGCCTTCCGTAACAAGATCAGAACGGCGGCGATTGTGGCCGTCCTCGCCGTGGCTATCGGCCTGGCTTTGGCCATGCTCGTCGCCAACCAGGCCGTCGCCGCCAAGGTCCAGGAACTCAACGCCTCAGTGGGCACGGTCCTGACCGTGAACCCTGCAGGAGGCCAGGGTTTCGAAGGGGGCGGCGAACCCCTAACCCAGGAACAGGCCGCCACGGCCGCCGCCGTTCCCAACGTCGCCTCCGTGGTCGGCACCAAGGCGCTGCGCCTGGGGACTGAGACGGCAACGACGTCGGGAACTAACGCCGGGAGAACCCCGCCCACTGGACCGGGCGGTGGCGGACCGGGAGGCCAGTCGGCGGCGGCAGCAACCACCAGCCTGCAGGCGGCCATCGACGCCGGAACCCTCGGGAACCGCAACGGCGCCGGAGGCACCGGCACGAACACCGGGACGACAGGCACGCAAACCGCCCCTGCCTTCTCCCTGCCGATCACGGCCACGGGCATCGGCGCAGAGGTCGACAGCACCGGCAAGGCCCTCACCATCATCGATGGCACAGGCCTGGGCGACTACAGCGCAACAACCGGCAAGGCCCTGCTCGGCACCACATTGGCTGAGAAGAACGGGCTCACGGTCGGCTCCACCTTCACCATCAACAGCCAGGCCTTCACAGTCGCCGGCACCTTCGATTCCGGCACAGCGTTCGGGAACAATGCCCTGTACTTGTCCTTGGCTGACGCCCAACACCTCGCCGCCCTGCCTGGTGAACTTTCCAGCATGATCGTCACCGTCGACAGCATGGAAAACGTCGAGAGCACCAAGACTGCGCTGGAGAACGCACTGGGCACGGACAAGGCCGATGTCACCCAGGGCCAGCGGAACCTCGAGACCGCCGCCAGTTCGCTCAACAGCGTCAAGGGCATCTCGCTCATAGCCTTCGTAGCGGCCCTCGCTACCGCGGGGATCATCATCCTGCTCATCATGGTGATGCTGGTCCGTGAGCGTCGGCGCGAGATCGGCGTCCTCAAAGCCATCGGCGCCCGCAACCGCACCATCGGACTGCAGTTCGTCCTGGAGGCGCTGGTCCTGGTTGCCCTCGGAAGCACCGTGGGCGCCGCGGTGGCATCCTTCGCCAGCGGCGGGATCGCCTCGGCCCTCATCAGTTCCAACAGCGCCACGGCCGCAGCGGCCACCCCGAGGGGTGCGGGTATGGGAGGCGGGTTCCCGGGAGGCGCCCAAGGCGGTCCCTTCAGTGGCACGACACAGCTCCTGACGTCGGTCTCGGCCAATGCCTCCCCGCCCGTCATCGCGGCCGGCATTGCCGCAGTGTTCGGCGTCGCCATCATCGGCGCGCTGGTCCCCGCGCTTCTGACCGCCCGCATCCGCCCCATCGAAGTCCTCCGAGGAGAGTAGCCATGATTGTCGTCAAGGACCTTGTCCGCCAGTTTAAATCCGGAGACCGGACCATCAAGCCCGTCAACCGCGTCAGTTTCGGACTTGAGAGGGGCACACTGGCCTCTATCGTGGGGAAGAGCGGCAGCGGAAAAAGCACCCTCCTGTCGCTCCTGGGGGCGCTGGACAAACCGACGAGCGGCGATGTCGTCGTCGACGGCATGAGCCTCGCCGGGCTGCCGGACGGCAAACTGACCGAGTACCGGCGTCGGGATATCGGGTTCGTGTTCCAGCAGTTCAACCTGATCCCCAACCTTTCCGCCGTGGACAATGTCATGCTCCCCATTGAGTTCGCCGGCGTCCGCAAGGTGGCCAGGCGGCAAAGGGCAGGCGAGCTCCTGGAGCAGGTGCAGCTCAGCCAGGACAAGCACGGCCGCCGCGTCAACAGGCTCTCCGGGGGCGAGCAGCAGCGCGTTGCCATCGCGCGTGCGCTGGCAAACGAGCCCAAGCTCATCCTGGCGGACGAACCCACAGGCAACCTCGATGAGCAAACCGGCGAACACATCGTCGAGCTCCTCAAGTCGCTCAGCCGGGACCACAACACCACCATTCTCGTGGTGCCCCACGACAGGGGGCTGGCGAACAAGACCGACCGCCGGTTCCGCCTACAACAAGGCAGGCTGTCGGAGGAAACCGTCCGTGGCGGTGTACGGGAAACTTCCCTGGATAGCGAGGGAGTTCCGGCCCAGGCAGGGACGGCCGCAAGTGTCGGAGGCTGTGCCGGATAAGGCAGCACACCCAACTGCCGTACCCCACCCAACGCCGTACCCCACCCAACTGACTCGCATTAGTTGTCGTTATGAGCCCTCATAGCGACAACAACTGCGAGTCAGTTGCGGTCTTCATATTGAAGGCGCCGTCGACGCCAAGGACCCGGGCAATGGCAGGATAGGCGGCATGAGTGCGCACATTCCCAAGCCGTGGTTGTTCAGTCAGTTGAACCAGGATCCCCGTTCCGCCACTGGACAGAAATTGCGTTGGGGTATCGTCGCCACCGGCGCCATCGCCAACTTGGTTGCCGAGGACCTGTCGCAGCTGGAGGATGCTGAGCTGTACGCTGTCAGCTCCCGCACTCAGGAAGCAGCCACTGCCTTCGCGACTGCGCGAGGCTTTGGCAAGGCGTACAGTGACGACGACGGTGTGCCCGGCTACCAGCGCCTGTTCGACGATCCGGCCGTGGATGTCGTCTACGTCGCCACTCCCCATGCCCAGCACTTCGAAATTGTGAAGGCCGCACTGCTTGCCGGAAAACACGTGTTGTGCGAGAAGGCTCTGACCATCAACGCGCGCGAAGCTGCCGCGCTGGCCAAACTCGCCCAGGAGCAGAAGCTCTTCCTGATGGAGGCGGTCTGGAGCCGCTTCCTGCCAAGCATCCAGCGTGCCCTCCACATTGCAGCATCCGGCGAACTGGGCGACGTCCAATGGGTCAGCGCCGACCTCGGCTTTCCCGCGCCCTACTCCCCCACCGCGCGGCTCTGGTCACCGGCCGCCGGCGGCGGTGCCCTGCTGGACATCACTGTTTACCCCATGCTGTGGGCGCTGGGAACCCTTGGCTTCCCACAGGCGGTCACCGCCGTCGCCAGCCTTAACGACGACGGCGTTGACTCGCAGAATGCCCTGACGCTGAGTTACGCGAATGGCGCCCAGGCGCAACTGACCTCCTCGCTGCTGGCCCATGGCCCACGGAATGCTACTGTCGCCGGTTCACTCGGATTCCTTCAGACCAACGGATCCATCAACAATCCGAGGGGAATCTCTGTGCGTTCGGGCTGGGACGAGCCCCGGACGGAACGGTTCGATGTGGTTGGCATCGGCTACACGTATGAGCTCCGCGAAGTGACTCGTTGCATCCAGCAAGGCCTCACGGAAAGCCCTGTGATGCCCTTGGAACACTCCGTCAACACAATGCGCATCTTCGACGGTGTTCGGTCCCAGCTGGGCATCCGTTACCCTAACGACGCACGTTAGGAACGGGCACTGTATGCGTTGTTACCAGAAATAGTAAGTTTGCTTCAGAAAGTTCCGTCAGAACGCCCGCAACCTCTGGACTAACGATTTTCACCGGTCTTAGGATGTAGGCGACCGACGGTTTGCCGGTGACGCTGGGGGGTGTCGAGATGAACGATGAGCGCACACGACCGCGCGCTCTCCGTATTCTCCGCTCAGTCCTGCTCGCCGGAGCCGGGAGTGTTGTGTGGCTCGCCCTATCGGCGAACGGCGCTAGCGCCGATTCCGGATCCGGAATTCTTGATGAGCTCAAGCCGGTCACGTCTGCAGCCACGCAGGCTGTCCATCGTTCTGGGGACTCCATTCCCAAGGGTCTGGTCCAGCTTCCGTCCGTGACGCAGGAACAGCCGGCCGCGCCAGCCGTGCCCCCCGCACCGCAGCCGCGTCCCCTCCCGCAGCCACCGTCAGTGATCCAGCAAGTTCCGCGCCCGGAACTGCCCGCCGTCGTACCGTTGAGCATTCCCGTGCCGGAACTCCAGCCTGTGGTGTCGGAGCTGGCAGGCACGATAGATCTTCTCGTCGCGGAAGCTCCGGTCATCAATGAGGTGGTTCCGGAAGTTTCCGAAGTACTTTCTCCCGTCTCTGATCCTGTGCTTGGGGCCGTGGACGAAACAATAGGCACTTTGGCTCCGGCGATCGATGAGGCGATCGAGCCGCTGGTCGATCAGGTCATTGATGTTATTCCCGACCCCGCTAAAGACGTCGTCGAACCACTCTTGCAACGGTCATTTAGCCACCCTGAGGCGGTTCCCTCCCTGCTGACGGCAGGTTCCGCTTCCGCCGTCGGCGCCGTTTTGGCTGCCACCAACGCGGCGGGCGTTCCCGGATATTCCTTTGATCGCGTCTTCCATTCGGGACGGGCCAGCCCGGCGACGACGGTACATCCTACCGAGCCACGACTGCAGGAAGAGGGATCTCCTACAGGTCCGCCGCTTCTGCCTGACGGCCACGCCACAGGATCCGGCAGCAGCGCCGTGAATCCGTCCGCTTCATCAGCAGCATGGATCCAGGAAAACGTTGTCAGCCCACCCCCAACGTGGACCATTACAGGGTCCGTAGAGGGCGAGCGACATATCAAGCCGGTATCGTTCGACCCCGGTTCTTCTCCCGGCTAGTTGCCTGACCGTGCCGCGTTGGAATATTCCGGCTGCGGCAAAAGGTCCTATGGGCGCACTCCGATCTCTGGATGAATGCCCAAACAACTAGTTTTTCAGGAGAAATCGATATGAACTCCAACATTCGAAGAGGGCTGCTTGGCACCCTCTTCGCCGGAGGGCTTCTGGCCCTCGGCGCAACCGCGGCCAACGCGGATACGACTCTCACAACAGGTGATATTGCCGCCCCCGCGTCAGTCACGGACGCCAACGTGACCGTCCTCGAAACGGGCACCGGAGTACTCGGCGACGGCGGGGTCCTGGGCAATGACACCACCGGCGCAGACGCCAGCGTGGCCAGCCTCGATACAGGTGCCTTCGTCGATGGCGTAGCAGTCGGCGGAACCAGTGGAACTGGCGTTGCAGAAACGGGCGCGATCGCTGTCCCGGTGACTGTGACTGACGCCAGTGCCACCATTCTCGAAACCGGCACCAACACCGGCACCGGAGTACTCGGCGATAGCGGGGTCCTCGGCAACGAG
>NZ_JAGGPK010000043.1 GCF_018613855.1 Arthrobacter sp. ISL-30 | reverse complement strand
CGGGGCAAAACTGCGGTTCTCATGCAACAGGTTCTCCAGGGCGTCGCCGTGAGGTGGCGTCGCGTCTCCTGGGCCCGTCTTGCGTGCAGCGGTGGCCGTGGATCCGGTGTTGTCCTGGGACATGGTGAACCTCATCATTCATCGATCTTTGCTGCGCGGTAAGTTCCCTCGGGGCTGCCCGCTGTGGCCGGTTGCGCGACGTCGGGCTGCGGCCCCTTTCGGATTTTCCGCAAAGAGCTGTTCCGCAGTCAACACTAGCCTCTAGGCAGGGACCTGGGCTGTCCCGCATCACATCTGGAGCAGTGAGCGGTGCTTTTTTCGCGGCGAATGGCAACAGCGTCGCCTCATTTCCCGGCGTGCTGCTGGTCCTCCCCACCTTTGGGGAGCCGCTTCCCGCCCAAGCCGCGAACTTGCAGGGGAGGCTGCAATGACAAGGCGGCAAAGGTGGGGAATTACGACGCCGTACGGTTGCTTTTGGGGCAGGCCAGCTAGTAGTGCGTCAGGCCGTTGGCTAGGCTGGAAGGAATTGTGACCCACGTGGAGGCCCCGGCTCGACCCCCGAACCGTCGCCACAGAAGGTGCCGTCCAGGGCATCAACGCACTAAGGAGATAGACATGAACCAGGCAAGCCCAGGCTCGCAAACAGGCGCTGACTCATCCGTCCCGGCCCCCGACGCCCACGCTGACAAAACTCCAGGTGCCCCCACCAACAACTCGTCGGCCAGGAAATGGGCGGACCCTTCAAAGAACCAGGCCGTGGTTGGGCCCTTCACAGTGCGCGATGTTATGGTGTTCGGCTCAACCTTCCTGCTTCTCATCGCCTCCCTGCTCCCGATGTTCGGCGCAAACTACAACCTGTGGAACCTTGGGAGCCTCTTTTTCCTGGGCCTCGGCATCATCCTTCCGCTCATCGTGACCGCGCTGTTCGTGGCCCGTCGGCTCCAGCCCGGCACCGTGATCAGGATCGGGTCCCTCTCGACTGACCAGTTCGCTTCCGTGGTTGCATCCTTCACGCTCGGTTTCTTCTTCCTCGCGACGGCCGAGGCATTCAGGCCGACCGCCCTGCTCGGCCTGATCGGCGCCCTTGGGCTACTCGCGGCCACCGTCCTGGCACCGCACGTGCCGTACTTGTCTTCCGATTTCAAGGGCCGCGCCGAGGCGCCGGCGCACCTGGTCGCACGGGAGGCCGTGGCGCCCGAGCGCAAGCCCAGCGTTCCGAAGCCCTTGAAGGCGGAGTCCCGGAAGGCAGAGTCCCGGAAGGCAGAGTCCGGGCCGGTTCCCTCGAGTATTCCTGCGACTTTCGCAGCCGACCAGGAGTCGCACGCCGCCCCGCAGGCCAGCTCATATGCACCGGGTTCGTTTGAAGAGGCGCCCTATGGACAGGGTTCCTACGTACCGCCGGCTGGTGGGGATACCGTCGCTGCCGGGCAGCCCGAGCCTCAGCCTGCCCCTACCCGCGTGTCCACTCCGGCAGCCGCCGCTCCCGCTACCCAAGCGGCCGCCACTCCCGCTACCCAGGCAGCCGCCGTCGTAGCTCCGGCCGAACCTTCCAAGGAGGAAGCTGTGCCCCCGGCATCCGCGAGCAAGGCCGGTGCCCGGGAAGCGGGGTACGACTCGACTCCGGCCACCATGGCCGCACCCAGGGTGGAGGCAACGAGCCAGCCCGCCACCCAGATCGGCGCCACGGTAGACCCTTCGAGCAGGCCCGAGGAAGCCGAGAACGGGAATTCCTACGAAGCATTCTGGTTTGCCGTGCCTCAGCATCGCACCGCTGTGGATGAGCGAACCGGTTCCCCAGCCTTCACCATCGAACCCGGCGGGTGGGTCCTTGCCCTGGAGGATCGCGGCGACGAATTCCTGGTCCAAAACACTGACGGCAGGCTGGGCGTACTCCGGGACCTCAGCAACATAGAACGCGGCTAGCAGGTTCGGCCGTGGTCAAGGCAGCCCCCGAGTCCCGCCTGGCGCTCAAACGCCGCGCCCGGAGGATTAACAAGGCACTCGCGGAGCTTTACCCTTACGCGCACGCCGAACTTGATTTCCGCAACCCTTTCGAGCTGCTCGTGGCCACGGTTTTGTCGGCGCAGACTACCGACGTCCTGGTCAACCAGGTCACCAAAACCCTGTTCGCCCGCTATCCCGACGCCCGCAGCATGGCCGAAGCCGAGCCTGCGGAGCTGGAGGCAATCATCCAGCCGACGGGCTTCTTCCATTCCAAAACCAAGAACGTCCTGGCGCTGTCCAACAAGCTGGTAGATGAGTTCGACGGCGAGGTACCCGGCCGGCTCGAAGACCTGGTGACCCTTCCCGGCGTCGGACGCAAAACAGCGAATGTTGTCCTGGGTAATGCCTTCGGTATTCCCGGCATCACGGTGGACACACACTTCGCTCGATTGTCCCGGCGATTTGGCTGGACGGACTCGGACGACCCGGTGAAGATCGAGTTCGACGTTGCGGAGTTGTTTGATCCGAAGGACTGGACGATGTTGTCGCACCGCGTGGTCTTTCATGGGCGTAGGGTCTGCCACTCCCGCAAGCCCGCATGCGGGGCCTGCGTTGTGGCCAATTGGTGTCCTAGTTTCGGGGAAGGCGAGACGGATCCGGCCAAGGCCGCCAAGCTGCTGAAGTACGAGCTCGCTCCCGGCAACGAGGAACTTCATGCCCGGCTGTTGGCAGAAACCCATCGCGCCGCGGAAATTCGCATGGAATCCCAGCGGAGGCCGGGGTGACAGCACGGGAGGACCTTGCACGGCTGGCGGCCCAAGCGCAGGCCGGCGAGCATCCGGGGGCGGACCCTCGGATTGCCTTGGGAACGGTCCAGGCCCTCACGGCGCGGCGGGCCGCCGTCCTCATGCTGTTCGGGGTGTTGGACGACGTTCCAGCCGAATCGGGGAAGCCGCTGGCTCCTGCCGACCTGGACATCCTGCTGCTGGAAAGAGCACACACCCTGGATGACCATCCCGGGCAGGTCGCCTTTCCCGGTGGGAGCATCGACCCGGGCGACGAGTCGCCTGTAGCAGCAGCGCTGAGGGAAGCCGTTGAGGAGACGGGGCTGGACGTCGATGGCGTTGAGGTGCTTGGCATCATGCCCGAACTGGGCCTGTCCCGGAGCAACTTTATTGTCACTCCGGTTCTTGCCTGGTGGGCTTCGCCCTCACCTGTCCGGGTGGTGGATTATGCCGAATCCGCGCAGGTTTTCCGCGTGCCCGTACGGGACCTTCTCGACCCGGACAACCGGTTCACAGCCACCATAACGCGAGACGAAAAAACCTTCACGAGCCCGGCTTTCGCCGTCAACGGGCTTGTGGTGTGGGGCTTCACCGGGATGGTGCTCACTGGGCTGTTCCAGCAGCTCAACTGGACCGTACCGTGGGATGAGGGTCGACTGCGGGAGATCGAGATTTAGTGATTTCGGGGGCGCGTGCGGTCCGCCGCCATTGCCGGACCTAGCGCCCCCCGCTTTGTACGGCCCTAGGCCGCCGTCCGTGACTGATCCACGATGATTCCGGTGGCCGCATTCTCGCGCACGGCATTAATGCCTGCCACAACGGCTTTCAGGTGATGGAACTTTGGCGATACCGCCACGACGGTGCCGTCCTCGGCAGTGAGCCGGAAGCGGTAGGTCTCGTCGCCGTCCCTGAGAATTTCGAACTTGCCAGCCATAGGTGCTGTTTTCCCCCTTGTGAATGCGTCCTTGCATGTGTGGCGACCGTCACGATTCGACCGCCATAGAGACCATAACCGGAATCACCGACACGGAGAAAGTTACCGCGCGGTACATTACCTTTGAGCGCGAAATTGCGCCTGCATCCTGCATATGACTGGAATGCCGGGCTCCCCATGACTAACGTTCGGGCAGCGGCTGCTAGTGGCGCGGCTACTTCGCGCTGTCATAGGAATCTACGACGGCGATACTCACCGGGAACTCGACGGGTACAGGCCCGAAGAGCAGTCTCTTGGCAGACTCGGCGGCTTCTTCGATGGCGGCAATGCAGGACTCCACCGCGGCATCCGGGGCGTGAACCATCACCTCATCGTGCAGGAAGAAAACGAGTTCACCCGAAACGGAACCCGCAGCACGCCTGGCACGCAGCCGCCGTCGTAATTCAGCCAGCCAGCAGGACGCCCAATCCGCCGCCGACCCCTGCACCACGAAGTTCCGGGTGAACCGTCCGCGGGAACGGGCAATGTTGTCGGCCCTGCGCTGTTCCTCGGCCGTGCTGGACTGTTGGCTCCGGATCCAACGCTCCGATGGCGGCGGGCTGCTTCGGCCCAGACTCGAGGTCACTGTCCTGCCTGCTTCGCCCGCCCTGGCAGCCTGCTCGACGTAATCGACGGCCCTCGGGTACATGCGTGCCAGCTGGGGCATCAGGCGCCCGGACTCGCCGGTGGTTGCCCCGTAGATGGCACCCAGCAGTGCGATTTTCGCCTTGGCGCGATCGCCGCCGAAACCCTGCTCAGCGATGCCCGCATATAGATCCTTGCCTCGTGCGGCCTCGGCCATCTTCGCATCCCGGGCCAGAGCCACCAGCACCCGTGGCTCGAGCTGGGAGGCATCGGCAACGATGAGTTTGTGGCCCGGATCGGCATGGACGGCGCCCCTGATTTGCCGGGGAATCTGGAGGGCGCCGCCGCCTCGCGAAGCCCAGCGTCCTGAGACCACGCCGCCCACCACGTACTCGGGACGGAAGCGGCCGTCCTTGACCCAGGCATCCAGCCACGCCCAGCCGTTTGCCGTGTGCAGGCGCTGCAGCTTCTTGTACGCCAGGAGCGGCTCGATTGCGGGATGCGTGGATTCCTTGAGCTCCCACTGGCGGGTGGATTTCACCTCGATGCCGTTGCGGTGGAGTGCGCGCATGAGCTCCTGCGGCGAATCGGGATTGAGCTGTGGCGAACTCAGCAGCTCGCGGAGCTCGCTGCAGAGGGCCTGTAGTTTGGCCGGACGGTGCCCCGGCAGAGGCCGTTCGCCCAGGTGGTCGGCCAGGATTTCCTCATGCAGCTCCTCGCGCCAAGGCACCCCCGTGTGCTGCATTTCGGCCGCGATCATTGCTCCGGCGGATTCAGCAGCCAGCAACAGGCGAAGCCGCTGGCGTATGTCCGCGTCGCTGGGGGCTTGGGCTGTTTCTGCGGCGTGGGCGCCGCGGGCCGGGGTGTTGGCTTGGGCGCCGCTGGCTTTGGCCAGCGCCTGCTGCTGCTGACTGAACGTCGCCCGCACGTCCTCGAGATCTGGTTGTCCGACGCGGGAGGGCTCCTCGAACAGTGCAGCCTGGTCAATCGACGGCGGCGGAGGCTGAAGGCTTCGGGGAAGGGCGGACGCTTCGTCGTCCAGGATGAGCTTTTCCGCGTTTCGGGCGAAATCGGTATGGGCGGTGAATTGCGAATGCGCCAGGATCGCACCGCAGAGGCTTAGGTCGTGGCAGCGTTCCAGCTCCACTCCAGCCGTCAGGAGGGAGGGGTACCAGTCCTGCGTCCTGTGCCAGACCCAGCGGGGCCGCCGGGCCTCCAGGCTACGGACGACGTCGGGCAGTTGGCTTGCCGGGACCGTCGTCGGCTCGCTCACCGGCAAGCCCGCGGAGGTGACTTCCTGTATAGCTGCCCCGTCCGGGTGGGTGGCGAGCAGCAGATACATACTGCCAAGGTTATCCACATACCGGCAACGGCTGCTTACGTGCCCATCGGGAAGCAGACACAGTGGCTTCATGAGCAGGCACGACATTCCACTTCGCGGTTCCAGTTCCCTCGCCCACCAGTCATTCTCTCCATCGGAGGAGCCATCGCCCTGGCTCCCACCGGAAACAGGGGATGTTCTCCTCGTCTCCCGGTACGACTACCTCCGTGATGAAGTTGAGCGAATCGTGGCGGCTGCGGGTGGCTCGCTGGTCCTGGCCGGGGATGCGGCTGAGGCCGGCGTGCTTTGGGATGACGTGGGGATCGTCCTGCTCGGAAGCGATATAAGGGAACTCCCGCCCCGGCGTCGCCCGCCTGCCGTCCTCCTCGGCGTGAGCGGGGAAGGCGACGGCCTATGGCGACTGGCGGCCGCCCTGGGCGCTGAGCGTGTGGCTGTACTGCCCGACGCCGGCCCCTGGCTGGCGGAGTTCCTGACCAGGTCCAGATCCCCTGAGCCTGGCGGCCAGGTGCTGGGATTAACCGGCGGGTGTGGGGGAGCAGGGGCCACGACTGCCGCTATCTGGCTCGCTCAATCTGCAGCCGCAAACGGGATCAGGACTCTTTTGGTCGACGGTGATCCATGGGGCGGCGGGCTGGAGCTTTCGCTTGCGGCCGAGGAGGCGCTTGGTCTTCGTTGGCCGGATTTGGCGGAGGCCAGTGGAAGCCTGGACCCCTCCCAGCTCGCGGACTCCCTGCCGATCGCCGGGGGTTTCTCGTTCCTGTCATGGCCCGGAAACAGGGAACGGCAGGCGGTGGTGGATCCAACGGCCGTGGCGGCAGTCATGGACGCAGCCCGGCGTGGCTACGAACTGGTGATGGTCGATATCGGCAGGGGAAAGGAACCACTTCGGATGTTTGCCTGGGACTGCGACCGGCTGTTCATCGTGGCGCCCGCGCAGCTGAAGGCGGCGGTGGCGGCGGCCAGGCTGCTGCACGACCTGCCCCCGGTGGACACAGCCCTCGTCATCCGGGGGCGTGGCGGTGCATCACTAGATGGGCAGCTCATCGCCGACTCCGTAGGCCTGCGGCTGCAGGGCATCATGCCGGAGATTCGTTCGGCGGCTACCGCGGTCGAACTCGGAAGACTTCTCGATGCCGGCCGACGGAAAACGGTCAGGCGCTTCACGGCCTCAGTCCTGGACCTCGTGGATGTGGAGCCCCTGTGAGCTCTTCGAACGCCCCATGGGCAGGACGGCCAAGACGGCGGAACCAGGACCTGGACTCCGTACTCCTGGAAACAGTCCGGGAATCCATCATGGCCGACGCCGGCCCCGTCACCCCCTCCAGGGTTGCCGCCGCCGTGCATGCAAGCGGACGCATGCTCGGAACCACAGGCGCCCTCGCCGCCGTCGACACGATCAGTGCCGAACTTAACGGGCTCGGTCCGCTCCAGCAGCTCGCCAGGGACCCCCTCGTCACGGACATCTTCGTCAACGGGCCCGAGGACGTGTGGTTCGATCGCGGCCGTGGCCTGCAACGGGCCGCCATAGGTTTCGCCGGGGAAGCACAGGTCCGGGCGCTGGCCGCCCGACTCATTGCTGCCGGAGGGCGCCGCCTCGATGACAGTTCGCCATGCGTGGATGTCAGGCTCGACGGCGGCTATCGAATCCATGCTGTCCTTCCGCCCATTTCCACCGCGGGAACGCTCTTGTCCGTGCGCATTCGACGCCAGGACGTGTTCACCCTGGACGAGCTGCGGGAAGGCGGTATGTTCACGCAGGCGGTCCAGGCCGTGCTTGAAGCCATCATGGACCGGCATCTGAGTTTCCTGATCAGCGGCGCCACCGGCTCGGGTAAGACAACACTTCTTTCCACGATGCTCGGGCTCAGTAACCCCGGAGAACGGCTTGTGCTGATTGAGGACGCGTCCGAACTCAACCCCGTCCATCCGCACGTCGTGTCGCTTGAATCCCGGCACGGCAACCTCGAAGGGGGCGGGGCCCTCGACCTCGGCGAACTAGTCCGCCAGGCGCTGAGGATGAGGCCTGACCGGCTGATCGTAGGCGAATGCAGGGGAGCGGAAGTGCGGGAACTGCTCACGGCCCTCAACACGGGCCATACAGGGGGTGGGGGAACAATCCATGCGAATACGGCTGCTGCCGTTCCGGCCAGGCTGATCGCACTCGGGGCACTCGCGGGCTTGAGTCCCGAGGCTGTACGGCTCCAGATGTCCAGCGCCCTCGACGTCGTGATCCATGTGGAAAGGACGGCGGGCGTCCGGCGGGTTGCCTCGATCGGCGTCCTTGCTGAAGCTGGACCGGCGCAGGTTGTCATGCCTGCCACGCTTCTACGGGACGGTGAGCCCGAACGAGGAGAGGGATGGCCCGTCCTGGCTGCACGGCTGGGCCTTGCTGCCGAAGAGACCTTCGGGAGCCGGGACCAGGGTAATCGGGACCAGGGCAATGCCGGTCGGCCCGGGGCTGCGGCATGACTGTACTCCTCGCGGCCAGCCTTGCCGCGGCGGCCTGGTTGATGTTCGGCCCCGGTGCGGGAAACGGCAAGCGCATGCTCAAGGCATTAGCGGAGGTGGGGGGAGGCCGGGAATTTCCAAAGAGCGGTTATCGCTTTCCAGCCAAAGAACGCCCGTCCCGCGGAGCCGCCGATAATCAAGCTCTGTCACTGACCATCCTTGTCCAGCAGCTCGCCGCACTACTACGGGGCGGGCGCTCCCTTCCACGGCTTTGGGAGGAACTCTGGCTGGTCCACGCGCTCACTGCCACAGTTCCAATTGGCGCGCACAAGCCAAAAGGCGGAGGCGCATCTTCTTCCAGGGCTGCACGAAGCGCGCGTCCTTCGGTTGTGTCTCGCGGTTCATTGGATGTTCTAGCGGCCGTCCGGGCAGCATCACAGATCGGCCGGCCCGCCGGCGAGGCCATCCGTAAGGCCGCCGCCCGTGCCCTCCCCGGCCAGGGCAACCGCGAGCGACGAATCTGGGGTGAACTGGCTGCGTGCTTCGACGTGGCAGAAACCAGCGGTTGCCCGTTGGCGGAGATCCTGCACCGCTTCGCCGCGCAGCTTGAAGCAGAGGACGATGCCGAGGCTGCACGACGAACGGCTCTGGCGGGGCCAAAGGCTACGGTCCGGCTGCTTAGCTGGCTTCCCCTGCTCGGCCTGGGCCTGGGGATGGTTCTCGGCGTGGATCCCCTGGGCATCCTGTTGGGGAGTCCCTTCGGTGTCGCGGCGCTTGTTGCGGGAATAGCGCTGACACTGGCCGGGCGGGCCTGGTCGGCACGACTCGTCCATTCCGCCGCTGGTGACAGCTGATGCAGCTCTGGGCCATGGAGAATCTTGGAAAAGCGGGACTGGCCGCATCCTTCAGTTTGGTCCTGATCCTGTCCGCTGCGGCGCTCGTGGCGTTCGGGGGTCGAAATCGGATCCATACCAGCGGGGCCCTGCGAGGCACGCCCCATCCATCTGGAGGGCCGGATGGGCTGCAATCAATGGGAAACACAGGTGCCAACCGAAGGAATGGCCAGCGCGAAGGACTGCGGGATGTCGCCATGATGCTGGAGCTCATTGCCGCCATGCTTGATTCCGGTGCCGGAATCGGCAGGGCCTTGGAACTGGTCGCGTCCTGCTCCGAGCCCTCCATCCGAGCCTCGCTTCGGCCTGTAGTGGCGGCCTTGGCGGTGGGAACTGACTGGGAGACCGCCTGGCGCAGCACAGCGAGCTTGCCTGGCGAAATCCTCCGACTCAAGGACGCCTTAGGCTTCGCGGCCCTCACAGGGGCCCCCTCGGCGTCGATCCTCTACGCCCAGGCCGTCAGGATTCGACGCGAACAGTTCAGGGAAGCCGAACAGCGCGCCGCAGCGCTCGGCGTGAAGCTGGTCATACCCCTTGGCCTCTGTTCACTTCCGGCGTTCATCTGCCTGGGCGTTATACCGGTGCTGCTTGCCATGCTCCCCTCGGGGTGACAGTGCCCTCCCTTGCGTTGGACGCGGACCCTTCCTCCACAGCCAGTTACCGGATGAAGTTTTCCACTTATCACCAGTCGACCCTTATCCAGTTCCGCCCACCACGAAAGTATCAAAGGACCGGCAGAAGCCGTCCAAACTGAAAGGAACCAGTCATGAACAGCAACGCACTTATGGCAGCCCCGCTCGCCCAGGCCCCTTCTTCGGCAGCGAAGGGAGCGCCTTGCTCCGGTGCTGCGCCCGGAGCACCGGCAACGCCTCACATAGCTGTCGCGCACAGGGCGTTCGGCCAGCCCAACACTCCTGGGTCGCCTAGCCAGCTGGACGCACCTGCCGCAGTCCGTGAACTTTACCCGGGCGCTTCCGCAATCGAGCCAGTCAGGCAGGTCCCTCAGAAAAAGACTTCCCACAACAGCCCATCGGAGCTGGGAATGGCCACCGCGGAATATGCCATTGCCACTTTGGCGGCAGTTGGCTTCGCCGGAATTCTGGTGGTCATCCTCCGCAGCGAGGAGGTACGCGGTTTTCTGCTGAACCTCATCCGTACGGCTCTTTCGTTGCCGTGATGAAACCAGGACCGCCGGAAGTTCGTTCCCCAGGGACGGCTCCTGCCAGGCAGCTGGAGCATCAGGGCAGGTTTTGTGCCCGGCGCCTTGGACGCCTTGGTTCGGGGAAGGACCAGGGCGCGGTCACCGCCGAGTTTGCCGTCGCCTTGCTGGCTGTGATTCTGCTCCTCGCACTGCTCCTTGCGGGGTCAGCCGCGGGAATCACGCAGCTCCGGCTTGAGGAGGCAGCCCGGGCCGGAGCACGTGCCTTGGCCAGGGGCGAGGGCAATGCTGTGGTCGAAGGGATTGTGCGACGACTTGCCGGTGACTCGGCGTCAACCGTTGTGGCAAAGGAAGGTGAATGGCTGAGCGTTACTGTTTCCGGACGGGTTGGGGGTCCGCTCGGCTCTGTCATACCGTGGCCGTTGACCGCGAAGGCATCGGCACGCTCTGAGACACCGTCGGCCCCCGCAGCTGCTTTGCATCGGTCGTTGCCTCCGAATGGGGTGCGGGCAGCCGACCTGGCTACGTGGGGCGGTTCGGACAACCGGCTTCCCATCGCAACGGGCATCATGCCTGCCGGTGACGCGGCGGGAGCACCGGGGCGAGCGGCATGAGAGTTCGCGTGAGAGCCGGCAGCGGTGTGGTCGGCCCGGCCTCATATAGAGGGAACACCGAGCCCAACTGCGCTCCGGCCGGGGAACGGGGATCAGGTACTGTCCTTGCCGCAGGACTGGGCTCCGTAGTAATGATCATCATGGTTGCGCTGCTCTTCCTGGCCCAATCAGCGACGATGGCGTCCAGAGCCGCCGCCGCTGCCGACCTGGCCGCATTGGCAGGAGCCGACGCAGCGCGTGGAATCACCAGCGGCGACCCTTGTGCTGTAGCCGGAACAACCGCGGCGCAGCACGAGGCTGTTCTGGTCAGCTGCTCGGTGACCGGCCAGGGGAACGTCGAAGTCAGGACTGAGCTGAAGCAGAAGACGCCCCTTGGCGCAGCCTCCGGTCGCGCGCGGGCAGGACCGCCGCCGTAAAAGCGCCATTGCTACCCACCCAGTTCCAACTATGCCGCGCCCGCCGTTGTGGTGGCTCCCTGCTCCGAAGCGTCCTTGAGCAGCACGTTAATCAGCGTGATGGCAGCGTCTTTATCCAAGGGGTTGTTCTTGTTGCCGCACTTAGGCGACTGGACACAGGACGGACAGCCGTTTTCGCATTCACAGGCCTTGATCGCGTCCCGCGTCGCTGACAGCCAGACTTTGGCTTTCTCGAAACCGCGCTCGGCAAAACCGGCACCCCCTGGGTGTCCGTCGTAGACAAAGATCGTGGGCAGGCCCGTGTCCGCGTGAAGGGCTGTGGAGACCCCGCCAATGTCCCACCGGTCGCTCGACGCCACGAGCGGCAGGAGGCCGATGGCGGCATGCTCCGCGGCATGCAGGGCACCCGGGAACTGGGCTTCGATCAAGCCGGCTGCGGTCAGGGAGCGATCGTGAACTACAAACCACACGGCCTTCGTAAAGAGCTCGCGGGCTCCGAGTTCGAGGGGTTCCTCTCCAAGGATCTCGTTGGAAATCAGGGCCTTGCGCTGGAAGGAGACAACTTGGGTGGTCACTTTGACATCACCGAAATGGACGGAAATGTCGCCCCAACGGGAAGTACGGAGGGTGTTGAGCACTTCGATCTGGGTCACGTCCCGGGCAGTTGTGTAGTAGTTCGGGTTCGCACGCCGGACCATCACGCAGTGCTCCTCTTCATTCAGCTCCTCTACGAGGTAGCTCTCGCCCTGATGGAGATAAATGGCTCCATTGTGAGCTTGATAGTGCGTCTGCGGGGATCCCATCGTTCCAAGGAGGGAGCCGGTCTCGGCGTCAACAATGCTTACCGGACCGCCGCCGTCTGCGCGCAGGCTCACCATTGCCGCCGCGCTTTCGGGGTGGGTCCAGAACCATCCTGCGGGACGTTTCCGCAAGTAGCCCTGCGCGACCAGTTGGTTCAACAGCCCTTCGGCTGTGGCCCCAAACAGCGGCAGCTCAGCGGGACCGATCGGCAGCTCGGCTGCAGCGGCGCAGAGATGGGGACCCAGGACGTACGGGTTGGAGGGATCGAAAACAGTAGCCTCCACGGACACGTCGAAAATCGCTTCTGGGTGATTGACGAGGTAGGTATCCAACGGGTCGTCGCTGGCCACGAAGGCCGCGAGGGCATCCTGTCCTGCCCGTCCAGCCCGGCCGATCTGTTGGAACAGGGAGGCCCGCGTGCCTGGCCAGCCTGCCACGAGCACCGCGTCAAGCCCCGAAATATCGATTCCCAATTCCAAGGCCGAAGTGCTGGAAACTCCCAGCAGCTCCCCGGACCTGAGGGCCTTCTCCAGCGCCCGCCTCTCTTCTGGCAGATACCCCGAGCGATAGGCGGCCACTCTCTGGGGAAGGCTCGGATCCACCTCATCCAGGAGCCGTTTGGCGATCGAGGAGATTGTTTCCGCACCCTTGCGGGATTTGATGAATGCAATAGTCCGGACCCGGGAGGAAACGAGGTTCGCCAGGAGGTCTGCCGTCTCGGCCACGGCCGTCCGCCGCTCCTTCGCGCCGTTCTCGCCACGGACCTCGCTCAGCGCCGGCTCCCACAAGGCCACAGTGGTGGAGCCATGGGGCGAATCGTCCTTCGAGACTTCCCGCACTGGAGCGCCAATCAGCCGGCCGAAGGACGTTCCGGGATCGGAGGCAGTGGCCGAGGCCGCAATGAACACGGGTTCCGGAAAGGAGGTGCCCGCGCCGTAGTACGCGCAGATGCGACGCAGTCTTCTCAGCAGGTTGGCCACGTGGGAACCGAAGACTCCCCGATAACTGTGGGCTTCGTCCACAATCACATACCTGAGCCGGCGGAAGAATCGGGCCCACCAGGCGTGGTTGGGCAGGATGCCGAAATGCAGCATGTCGGGATTGGCCAGGATGAAATTCGCGTGGTCCCGGATCCAGCGCCGGGAAGCGAGGTCAGTGTCGCCGTCGTAGGTTTCGGCGCGAACGGTCGGGAGCCCCAGCGCCCGGATAGCGGACAGCTGGTCCGCTGCGAGGGCCTTGGTGGGCGACAGGTACAAGGTGACGGCACCGTCGTCGTGGATTTTTCCCGGTTGGGACAGGACCTGCAGCTCCGAGAGGTGGATAGCGTTCAACGAGGGCAGCTGGTAGGCCAGCGATTTGCCGGACGCCGTCCCCGTTGCCACAACAACATGCTCTCCGGCGTTGGCTATTTCGGCAGCCTGGACCTGGTGGCGGTAAGGCGCGTGGATACCCAGGGAGCCGTAAGCGTCCACTACATCCGGATGCACCCACTCCGGCCAGGGCTCGTATACGGCCTTGCGGGCAGGGATGACGCGGACATGACGCAACTGCTCCGGATCAGGGCTCCGGCCCAGCAGGGAAATCAGCGAGTTGTGTGCGTCCACCCAAACATTCTGTCAGTCAACGGAGAGGTCAGTTTCCTCCATAGCCGACGACGACATCATCAACACATGGCTCACGTTTGACCATCCCAAGTGCGAGTACAGCTTCTGGCCATCCAGGGATGCGAGGAGGAGCCCCACCTGGACGTCGTGTTCGAAGGCTTGGGCAGCCAGAGCCTTCATGATGAAGCTGCCGAGGCCCCTGCGCTGGAAGTCGGGTTCCGTGATGATCCTGTCGAACACGGCCGTTCCGTCGACGACGAACACCCGGCCACTGGCCGCGATGCGATCACCTGAGTGGACCAGCGCATAGTGGACGCCGTTGGTCTCCGAGGTACTAAGTTCAAGATCATCGTCGGAGAGCCAGGGATCCTCGGCATCCTGGGTTTCCATATCCACCACCATCATGGTCTGGGAGGCAGAAGTGATGTACAGACCATGGAGGCTGGCCAAATGATGGTAGCGGGCCATATCGTTCGTGAGGACCGTCAGGATCCTACGCGGGCTTTCCGCTGTCTTGGCAGCCAGTTCGGCGAACTCGATGTCTGAGGGATCATAGGCGAAGTATTGCCAGTCGCCGGTCTTGTCGGCGCCGAAGGCCGCAGGGAAGCGACCCTCCATGCGAGTGTCGTAGCCGCGGCAACCGGCCCAGCCGGTTACCCAGACTTCCAACATATGCGTGATGTCTTCAACCAAGGCGTCTGGACTCATAGACAGAGACTATGCCTAGCGGTACACACTGCAACAGAGGAGGCCAGTAACAGCTCCATTAACACCATGTGCCACTCCATGCTCGCCCACCAGGCCTGCCCTGAATACACGAAGCCCCTGCGGATCATGGATTTTAGCCCACCCAGTACCCTTAAATACGTGGCTTTAAACAGAATCGTCCTTTTCTACGGCTTTACCCCCATCGGCGACCCTGACGCGGTGAGGCTCTGGCAGCGTGCCCTGTGTGAAAAACTCGGCCTGAAAGGCCGGATTCTGATCTCAAAGGACGGAATCAACGCCACAGTGGGCGGTGAGCTGAACAACGTCAAGCAGTACGTAAAAACCACGCGTGAATACAAGGTCTTCCGCAACATCGATGTCAAATGGTCGGAGGGCAGTGCAGAGGATTTCCCGCGACTCAGCGTGAAGGTGCGCGACGAGATCGTTTCCTTCGGGGCACCAGGCGAATTGAAGGTCGATGAGAACGGCGTTGTCGGCGGGGGCACGCACCTTAGCCCCGAGGAACTCCACCGCCTCCTGGACGAGAAGAAGTCCACCGGACAGGATGTTGCCTTCTTTGACGGACGCAACGCCTTTGAGGCCCAGATCGGCAAGTTCAAGGACGCCATTGTTCCCGACGTTGCCACAACCCACGACTTCATCAAGGAACTCGACTCCGGGAAGTACGACGAACTGAAGGACAAACCGGTAGTCACCTACTGCACCGGCGGCATCCGTTGCGAGGTGCTGTCCAGCCTGATGGTGAATCGCGGCTTTAAAGAGGTCTACCAGCTCGACGGCGGGATCGTCCGGTACGGCGAGACGTTCAAGGACCAGGGCCTGTGGGAAGGCTCGCTTTATGTATTCGACAAGCGCATGCACGTCGAGTTCAGTGAAGAGGCCAAGACTATTGGAGAATGCGTGCGCTGTGCGGCTCCGACGAGTAAGTTCGAGAACTGCTCCAACCTTAGCTGCCGCAATCTCACCCTGTACTGCTCCGATTGCGCTGCCAGTCCGGAAACCCTCCGCTGCCCCCAGGGCTGCGTGGCGTAGCCCAGGGCTGCTAGCTTCGCCATGGCATAGCCGGCCGCCGCGCGCCGGGGAACAGCAGATAGCTAGGCGAGCGTCTAGATCCTGCTGACCCTGAATGCGTAGTTGGCAGCCCTCGAGGCTGTAGCCGTGACCGTGAGAACGCTGTCCGACTGTACATGGACCACGTTTACCTTGGTCGTGCCGCACTGCACCATCAGATCCACCAGGGCAACATCGCCGTTCTGCACAACGAAACCGACCTGTCGCCTGCTCCGGCAGGCCAATGTGATTGCATAGGTTCCGACTGGTAGCTGCGCCGTTTGATCGCTCTGGGATTCCCCAGGGGCGAGGAGTCCTGACTTGGTATGGTATGCCTGCCCCCGCAGACTGGGCAGCACTTCCTCGGCCCACGCCTCAATGTCGTCACCAGTAACGGGGTTGTTGCGCAGCGGATCCCGGGGCAGGGAAGGATTTGTGTATGAGGTAGCCGCAGGCAGGGGTGCCCGCGTGTCTTCGTACGTGTACTCACAGGCTGAGAGGGAGCCGCAGCACAGTGTGGCAAGCACGACGGCGGCCAGCCGATTTGGTGGGGCCAGCCTCGCCCGTGAGAGCCCAGCGCGTGATGACCTCAGTTGTGAAGACTTCGCCCGCGGCGGCTCAACCTCTGACTGCACTGATCGGACATCCACGCCGTCCATGGACTGACTCTACGCCGCGGGGCTCGCCGCGGCACCTGTGGAATAGCGGCTTGCTGGCCGCCTCTTTTTGCCGGAAGCTTGCTAGGGCATGGGGACAAGCTGGAAGGCATAGATCAGGGGCGCATCGACGCTGGAGACAGTAACGTCCAGCCGCCCCGAATCAGGAACTCGTAGCCGATACCTCTCAAGGCTCCCGTTACAGGCGGCGCCTGCGTCCGCGATTTCCGTCCGGGCAGCGCCCGTCCGGGCAGCGTCATCCTTTTGAACCGTGGAGACCTCGAAAAAGGCCTTGCCTCCGCCGTCGCACACCATCGACAGTATGTAATTCCCTGCGGCGACTTCCTGGGGTCCATGGACAACCGGATCGCGGTCCAGGATCTTTCCGGATCCCTTAAGGGCCGAGCCGGAAGCCTCGGGCAGCGCGGTCGCCTGCCAGGCGGGAACATCGGCGTCGGAAATAGACCCGGCAGGAGAGCATCCCGACACCGCCAGCAGGAGCGTTCCAACCAACGCGGCCTTAGGTGCGAGGGGATTCAGCCGGGGCGGGGGAGCAGGAAACATGGATCCAACCTTACTGTCCGCAAGGCGGCCGAACCCGCCAATAGACTTGCACGGTGACCCACTCAGCAAGCACTTCAGCCGCCTTTGTGGCCGGCAACACCCCCGACGCTCCAAGCAGCAATGACATCTCACTGCTCGCGGCGCTCGCCGCTGACCTCCGAGCCATCGGCTATACGGTCGACGGCGTGGCAGAGCTACTGGGCGGCCCCGCGCATGAAGCGCTGAACCGGGACCAGATGGTTCCCGCGATGGTAGTCGCGGAAAGGGTGGCGAGTGGTCCCGCCGCTCAGGCTTCAGGAGCAAGCGGTGAGAATCGGCAGGCACCCCTCGCCGCCGTCGTCCTCTTGTGGCTCCTCGCGGTCCCGCAGCCGCGGGACAAAGTGGACGCCGCGCTTCCCGGCATACGGACGGAAGGGCTGGTGGACCTGGGACTGGTGGATATCGACGACGACGGCGCTGTCGCCGCCAAGGTAGACCTGCGACCCTACGGCTGGGACGCCAACGCGGACGGCAGCGGCGGTGCCGAACTTTGGGTGGCAAGCGATCTGGCAGCGTATCAGCGGCCCGGCGTACTGCGCCGCGATCATGTGCTGGGTATAGGGCATGCCTCCAACACACTCGTGCAGACTACCATCCGGCGGCATGCTGCACGTGCCCTGGACCTCGGCACGGGCTGTGGAATCCAAACCTTCCACCTTTTGCATCACACGGAGCATGTGACGGCCACGGATATTTCGGAGCGGGCACTGGCTTTCACTCGTTTCAATCTGCTCCTGAACGCTGAAGCACTGGATCTTGACCCGCACAACCTCGAAGCCCGCGTGACCTTGCGCCTGGGTTCGCTGCTGGAACCTGTTGACGGGGAACGATTCGACGTCGTGGTGTCGAACCCGCCGTTCGTGATCACGCCGCGCACGCCGGCTGAGTCAGCGGCAGAGCAGTTCACCTATCGCGACGGCGGTCTGCCCGGGGACGAGATCGTGGCCAGCCTCGTGCGGTCACTGCCGGGTGTCCTGGTACCCGGCGGGACAGCACAGCTTCTGGGTAACTGGGAAATCACTGCCGGCACCGAATGGCATGGGCGGCCTGAGTCCTGGCTCCAGCCTGCCTCCCAGGATGCGAGCGATACAGCCGACGCCTGGTTCATCCAGCGCGAACGCCTCGGCCCTGAGCAGTACGCGGAGACGTGGCTCCAGGACGCGTCCCAGAACCGCGACCTTTCCCACTATGCCCGGACCTACAGCGCCTACCTGGACGATTTCGCCTCCCGCAATGTGGAGTCGATCGGCTTCGGAATGATCTGGCTCCGGAGGCCCGCGGGCGGAGCCGCCCGCATTAGGCGCTTCGAGGAAATTACCTATCCGATTGAGCAGCCGATTGGACCCCACCTCGGCGCAACGGTGCAGCGGGCCGACTGGCTTGCCGCGAACAGATTGAAAGAGGCTCACCTTGTGGTGGCCGACGACGTCACGGAGGAACGCCATCAGCGTCCCGGTGCCGAACATCCCGGTGTGATCCTGCTGCGCCAGGGGGCGGGCCTGAGGCGCACCAATCTGCTAAGTACTGAGCTTGCCGGCTTCGTCTCTGCCTGTGATGGGGATTTGTCGGTGGCACAGATCATCGGCGCGCTGGCGGCTCTCCTGGGGGGAAGCGAGGATTTCGACGCCGATTCCTTCCGTAGTGGGCTGCTGGCGGAAGTCGCCAACCTTGTGCGTGACGGCTTCCTCCTTCCCGACGTCTTCCTGGCGCCCGAGACCTTCCTCGCGCCCGACAGCGAGGGGAAACAGGGCTGATTCCGGACGGCAATGTGCGTTCATTGCCGCCCTGATTTATCCACATGGTTGCGCAGGATTCTGCAAAATATGGTGAACTAGGCCAATATGGGCACATCGCCCACACAAATCTTTTTCTGTAGGAGCACCGTGCCAACCAAGGCAAAAACCGGCAAGAAACTCGTGATCGTGGAGTCTCCGGCCAAGAGCAAGACCATCGCCAAGTACCTTGGCGAGGGCTTCGTCGTCGAGGCCTCCATCGGCCATATCCGCGATCTCCCGCAGCCGTCGGACCTTCCCGCAGAACTGAAGAAGACGTCGGTGGGCAAGTTCGCCGTCGATATCGAACACGACTTCAAGCCGTACTACGTGGTGTCTCCGGACAAGAAGAAGAAGGTCGCCGAACTCAAGGCCCAGCTGAAAGACGCCGACGCGCTCTACCTCGCAACCGATGGGGACCGCGAGGGCGAAGCCATCGCGTGGCACCTGTTGGAGGTCCTGAAGCCCAAGGTTCCGGTTTACCGCATGACCTTTGGTGAAATCACCAAGGAAGCCATCCACCGCGCAATGGACAACCTGCGCGACGTCGACACCGCCCTGGTGGACGCCCAGGAAACCCGCCGCATCCTGGACCGCCTCTACGGCTACGAAATTTCGCCCGTGCTGTGGCGCAAGGTGGCTCGCGGTCTGTCCGCCGGCCGCGTCCAGTCCGTGGTCACCCGCATGGTGGTGGACCGCGAACGCGAGCGCATGGCCTTCCGCGCCGCCTCCTATTGGGATCTGACCGGCCAGTTCGGGGCAGGAAGTGGATCGTTCAAAGCCAAGCTGGCTGCGGTGGACGGCGCCAAGGTCGCCTCGGGGCGGGACTTCAACGACGACGGCGTCCTCACCTCGCCGAACGCCGTGCACCTCAACGAAGACCTCGCCACATCGTTGGCCACCGCCCTGCAGAGAGCGGACTTCCGCGTCCGCTCGGTGGACACGAAGCCGTACACCCGCCGTCCCGCTGCTCCGTTCACCACCTCAACATTGCAGCAGGAAGCCGGCCGCAAGCTCCGCTTCTCCTCCAAGAGCACCATGCAGATCGCCCAACGCCTGTATGAAAACGGCTACATCACGTATATGCGTACCGACTCGTCCGCACTGAGCGACGAAGCCGTCACTGCGGCCCGCCGGCAGGCTTCCGAGCTGTACGGTCCGGAGTACGTGCCCCAGTCTCCGAGGGTCTACGCCAACAAGGCAGCCAACGCCCAGGAAGCCCACGAGGCCATCCGTCCTGCAGGTGACTCCTTCCGCACTCCGGCCCAGGTGGCCAGACAGTTGAGCGGTGACGAGTTCCGTCTTTACGAGCTCATCTGGAAGCGCACGGTCGCCTCCCAGATGGCCGACGCCAAGGGCTCGACGGCGACTATTCGCCTCGGTGCGGTTGCTTCGGACGGGCGCGATGCAGAATTCTCGGCATCGGGTACCGTCATCACGTTCCCCGGCTTCCTGGCCGCCTACGAAGAAGGCAAGGACGAGAGCCGCGGGGACGAGGACTCAGACGAAGGCCGCCGCCTGCCGAATGTGGCCAAGGACGAGGCCCTCACCGCCTCGGACATTGTCGCCGTCGGGCACGAAACGTCTCCCCCACCGCGTTACACGGAAGCCTCGTTGACTGCCGAACTGGAAAAGCGCGGCATTGGGCGCCCCTCCACCTACGCCTCAACGATTTCCACCATTCAGGACCGGGGCTACGTCCGGAAGCAGGGATCCGCCCTGGTGCCCAGCTGGATCGCGTTCTCGGTGATCCGCCTGCTGGAGCAGCATTTCACCGATTACGTGGACTACGAGTTCACAGCCGATATGGAGGGCGACCTCGACAAGATCGCCAACGGCGAAGAGGTCGGCGCTGCCTGGCTCAAGCACTTCTACTACGGTGAGGACGCTGACCCCGGCCTCCTCAGCATCGTGAACAACCTCGGCGAGATCGACGCCCGCGAAATCAACTCCGTTCCGATCGCCGACGGCATCACCCTGCGAGTGGGCAAGTTCGGTCCCTACCTGGAAAGCTCAGCCCCAACGGTTGATGCGGAAACCGGGGAAGTAGTAGAGGCCGCCCGCGCCAATGTGCCCGAGGATCTTGCCCCTGATGAGCTGACTCCCGCCAAGGCAGTCGAGCTAATGGAGACGGCCGCGCCGGAGGAGCGTGTGCTCGGCACGGACCCGCACACTGGTCACACCATTGTCGCCAAGAACGGCCGCTATGGCGCGTACGTCACCGAGATCATCCCGGAGATGACAGAGGAGCAACTGGCCAGCCAGCCCGTGGAGTACTACAAGAACGGCAAGCCCAAGCCGCCGAAGAAGCCCGTCAAGGCCAAGCCGCGCACAGGTTCGCTGTTCAAGTCCATGAGCGTGGACACTGTCACCCTCGACGACGCGCTGAAGCTCATGAGCCTGCCGAGAGTGCTGGGCGAGGACGCTGAGGGCAACGTCATCACGGTGCAGAACGGACGCTTCGGGCCCTATCTGAAGAAGGGTACTGATTCACGCTCCATCGGCTCGGAAGAGGAAATCTTCACGATCACCTTGGAGCAGGCGCTGGAGATCTACTCCCAGCCCAAGCAGCGCGGCGCCCGTGCCGCAGTGCCGCCGCTGGCCGAGTTCGGACCGGACCCCGTTTCGGAGAAGAATATCGTCGTGAAGGAAGGCCGTTTCGGGCCGTATATCACGGACGGCGTCACCAACATCACGGTTCCCCGCTCCACCTCGCTCGAGGAGCTGACACGGGAACGCGCCGTCGAACTCCTCGCCGAAAAGCGGGCTAAGGGCCCGGTGAAGGGGACCGCAACGCGAAAGGCCCCGGCCAAGAAGGCGACGGCGAAGAAGTAGGGTGCGTTCGGTCCGGAGGCAGGGTAGGAATTGCACCCTGCTCCGGGACGTGATCGAGTAGGGGTATGACTGATCAGCCGGTTGTACCGGAATACCAGCCCCTGAACGACCTCGAAGAGAAGCTCGCCTTGGCCGAGAAGCCTGAGGCCAACCCGGTGGACGTCATCCTGTCGTTCCTCAACAACGAGGTCTACATCATCAGCGCCGACGCCCTCGAGGGGGCGGACTCCGCCGTCGAGCCCTTGGTCCTGTCCAACTCCGAGGGGCAGCCAGTCCTCGCCGTTTTCAGCCACCCGAGCCGGGTCGACGCCCATTACCTCGAGGCTGCGCCGAACGTCCTGGGAACCAGCGGTGCGACGGTCCTTGGCAGCATCGGCGATGAGCTCGGACTGGTCATCAATCCGGGCAGCGCTTATGGCTTCGAGATCGGGCCGGAGGGAATCGCCAACATACGCCGCGATTTCAAGCGTGCTGATGACGCCACGGAAGGCGCGTAACCCAGTTGCTTCCCCGGCTCCGGATCGGGGAATAATGGCAGAATGCGTCTAGGCGTCCTCGACATTGGGTCCAACACTGTCCATCTGCTGCTCGTTGATGCCCACCCGGGTGCGCGTCCTGTGGCTTTCGCCTCGCACAAGCGGCCGCTTTCGCTGGTGCAATACCTCGACGACGACGGCAACATCACCGACGCCGGTCAGCATGAGCTCATCGAGTTCGTCCTGGAGGCGTGGGAGTTTGCGGCCCGCCACAAGGCCGAGGACGTCCTCGCTTTCTGTACGTCGGCGATCCGGGAGGCAACCAACGGCCCGGAAGTCCTGGAACGGGTCAAATTCGAGACCACGGTGACGCTGCAGGAGCTCACAGGCAGCGACGAAGCATCCATGACCTTCTTCGCCGTGCGACGCTGGTACGGCTGGGGAGCGGGACCGATCCTGGACCTTGACATTGGCGGCGGTTCCTTCGAAATGGCGCTGGGCCAGGACGAACTGCCGGAGCTCGCCATGTCAGTGCCCCTCGGGGCCAGCCGCCTTACCCGTGACTGGCTGCCCAAGGACCCGCCCACCGCGAAGAGCGTCAAGGAGTTGCGCAGCTACATCCGCAGCACCCTCAAACCTCCGGTAAAGGAATTCAAGGCTCTTGGCCGGGCAAACCTCGTGACTGGAACGTCCAAGACCTTCCGTTCGTTGGCCCGCATCGCCGGGGCCGCCCCCAGCGGTGCCGGCCCCTACGTCAAGCGTGAGCTGCACGCGACTGACCTCGGGCTATGGGCCCAGCGCATCTCGGCCATGACAGTGGAGGACCGGCTTCATCTGCCCGGTGTTTCCCAAGCCCGCGCCCGGCAGCTGTTAGCGGGGGCACTGGTGGCAGAAGCCGCACTGGAGATGTTCGAGTTCCCCACCATGGAAATCTGCCCTTGGGCACTCCGCGAGGGCCTCATCCTGCGACGATTGGACCAGCTCGTCTTCGACGGCCCGCTGAAGCCTGCCCCGCACATTGGCGAACTCACCCGGGTCAGTGTGGACAACGCGTCCAGGGGACTGGCGAGCTGAACATGGGCGTCGACGTCGCACCCCAAGAAGAAGTCCAACCCCACGAAGAAAAGGCGAGGCGTATCCCCGTGGCGCTGTCCAGCGCTTCCGTGTATCCACTCAGCGTGCACGACGCCTTCGCCGTGGCCCAGGATCTTGGCTACGACGGCGTTGAGGTAATGGTGACCAACAACGCCACAAGCCAAAACCCTGACGCGCTGATCCAGCTCAGTCACCGGTACAACCAGCCGATCGTCTCCATCCACGCGCCCACGCTGCTCCTCACCCAGCAGGTGTGGGGCACGGCGTGGAACAAGATTGAGATGTCGTGCCGGATGGCGCGCGACGTCGGCTGCAACACCGTGGTGGTCCATCCGCCGTTCCGCTGGCAGAGCAACTACGCGGAAAACTTCGCTGCCGGGGTGCGCGAAATCGCTGCCATGTACCGGGTGCACATCGCGGTGGAGAACATGTACCCATGGCGCGTACGGGGCCGTGAAGCGGCCGCATACCTTCCGCACTGGGATCCCCTTGACCAAGATTACGACGCCGTCACCTGGGATTTCTCGCACGCCGCCACTGCGGGGGTCAACAGTCTGGAGGCCGTACGCGCGCTCGGCAGCAAACTGCGGCACATTCACTTGGCAGATGGTTCCGGCTCCGGTAGGGACGAGCATCTGGTGCCCGGCCGTGGTATCCAGCAATGTGCAGAGGTCCTGCAGTACGTTGCCTCAAACGGCTTTGAGGGTGTGATTGTTGCTGAAATCTCCACGCGGAGGGCACGGGTTGCGGGAGAACGTGAGGACTGGCTTGCCGAAACCCTGCGTTTCGCGCGGCAGCATCTGGCAGTCCCGGCTTGGTCTGGGAGAAAGCTCGGTGCTGTCTGAAAAATCCCAGGGTCTGAAAAATCCTGCGGTCTGAAAAATACTGCGGTCCGGTTGCGGAAATCCCTGAAAAAGAGAAAGCACCGGCGGCCGTCTGCGGGGAATTGGGGGAAACCCGCTAACAGCCACCGGTGCTCGGCGAACATCCCCATGCCCGCCTCATCACTCGCACCCTCAATGAGGTAATAACTAAGTTACTCACCAACTATGGGCAGAGCCTGTCACGAAGCTGTGAGCTTACTGGGAATCCTTGTGAGGGGTAAGCGGGGATCTGCAGCCGAGTCCGACCTGCAGTTCACGTTCGCCCGTAACTGGTCAAACTGCAATGATGGAGCAATGAGCAACCGAATCGCTTTCCTTGGCTGTGGGTCGATGAACGAAGCTATCCTGGGCGGTGTCCTGGCTGGCGGGACAGCGCCTGTCGACGTCGTCGCTACGGTACGCCGCGCCGAACGGGCGGCTGAACTCGCGGAGCGCTATGGCGTTACTGCGATCGCCGGGGCGGAGGAGCCGGATGCCAACAAGCTTGCCGCCACCGGATCGCGCATCCTCATCCTCGGCGTGAAGCCGGTGGGCATCACGGACCTTGCCAGGGAGATCAGTCCCGTTCTTAAGCCTGACGCAGTGGTCGTCAGTGTCGCAGCCGCCGTGTCGATTGCCCAGCTGGAAGCGGCGCTGCCCGCCGGACAAGCAGTGGTCCGTACTATGCCGAACACTCCTGCCAAACTCGGCCGCGGCGTCATCTCGGTCTCGCCAGGGACGCACTGCAGCCCGGAACAGCTGCAGCGGGTCAAGGAGCTGTTCGCCTCCGCAGGTACGGTGGTTGAGGTTCCCGAAGATCAAGTAGATTCCGTTGGTGCGATCAGCGGATCGGGACCCGCGTACGCGTTCTACCTCGCGGAGGCCATGGCGGCCGCGGGGAGGGAGTTGGGCCTGGACCCGGAACTGTCACTGCTGCTGGCACGGGAAACCGTGGCCGGGGCCGGCTTCATGCTGGCAGAGCCGGGCGCCGATCCCGCCGCCCTGCGGAAAGCCGTCACGAGCCCCAACGGCACCACTGAGCGGGCCATCGCAGCCTTCGACCAAGGCGGGATGCCCAGGATTATTGCCGAAGGTGCACGGGCTGCTGCGGCTAGGTCGGCGGAAATCACGAAGCAACTCGGTTAAGTGGCAGCGATCCCGGTGGTTTCGACAGGCTCAACCATCGGGGGAGCCGTTAAGGCCGTGAGGCGAAGCGCTCCAGCAAATCCACGTGCCCTGACACGATGAGCATGTCGCGGGAGGAAACCTTCGTCTCGGGCCTCGCATAGGTGAAATCCTCGCCCGGCGACTTTACGCCCACGATCGTGACCCCGTACTTGGACCTGACCTTGGACTCGTCCAGGGTGAAGCCGACGGTTTCCTTCGGCGGGTACATTTTGACGATCGCGAAATCGTCGTCGAACTCGATGAAGTCCAGCATCCGGCCTGACACGAGGTGCGCGGCCCGGACACCGGCGTCGGCCTCCGGGTAAATGACGTGGTTGGCGCCAATGCGCGTCAGGATTTTCCCGTGCGAGGGTGTGATCGCCTTGACCCACAGGTGCTCTATGCCGAGATCCACCAGGTTAACGGTGATCAGCACCGAGGATTCGATCGAGGTGCCCACGCCCACCACGGCTGAGGTGAACTCCTGGGCGCCCAACTGGCGGAGGGCGTCAATGTTGGTGGCATCCGCTTCAACTACGTGGGTCAGGACCGGGGCCCATTTCTGCACCAGGGTCCGGTCGCGTTCAATGGCGAGGACCTCTCGGCCCTGCTTCACGAGTTGTTCCGCGGTGGCGGAGCCAAAACGGCCCAGGCCGATCACCAGCACAGGCGCGTTGTGTGCGGGTCGGTTGGCGGCTCCTGCGGTATTAGCCAATGATCGGCCTTTCTTCAGGGTAGTGATACAGCTGGCTGCGCTGTCGGAGGGCAAGGGCCGCGGCAAGCGTGACCGTGCCGACGCGACCGGCGAACATGAGGGCGGAAAGGACGTAGACGCCGGACGGTGGAAGCTCTGCGCTGAGATTAGTGCTCAACCCAACGGTAGCGAACGCCGAAATGGTTTCGAACAGGACCCGGTCCAGGGACGCTCCGCTGATGGAAAGAAGCAGGAACGACGCCACCGACACGAGCGTGGCGCCGGCGACAATCACGGAGATGGCCACTCGCATGGTTCCCTCCGGAATGGTCCGTCCGTACACCTTGACGTCGGCGTCGCCCCGGGCCTCTGCCGCGATGGCGAGGAACATGACAGCGATGGTGGTTACCTTGATGCCGCCCGCCGTCGACGCCGAACCGCCACCGGCAAACATGAGGGCGTCCGTGAGCAGCATCGTGGTGGACTCCATGTGGTTCTGGTCCACAAGGTTGAAGCCGCCGGAACGGGTCATCACGGAGGCAAAGAGCGAGTGGATGATCTTGTCGCCAAGATCCATCCGGGCGATCGTGCGCGTGTTGTCCCACTCCATCAGCGCCCAGAGGAAGGTTCCGGCAGCGAGGAGAATGAAGGACACCACGATGGTGAGCTTGGTGTGGAGGTTCCACTTCTTCCAGTTCAGGCCGTTCTGTTGAAGCACCATCACCACGGGGAAGCCGAGGCTGCCAAGGAACACGCCGAGCATCAGCGGGGTGAGGATCCACAGGTCCATCTCATAAGGGACGATGCCATCCGAATGCGGTGTAAACCCGGCGTTGTTAAAGGCCGAAATTGCATAGAAAACGCCGTGCCAGACAGACTGCCAGAATGGCTCTCCGAGGATCATGAACCGGGGGATCAGGGCAAGGGCCAGGATTCCCTCGATGAAGACGGACGTGGTGATGACGATCCTTAGCAGGGTGCCCACCTCGCCCAGGCGCCCGGCGTTGTTCATGGCTTCCTGGGCGATCAGCTTGCCGCGAACGCCCAGGCGCTTGCTGACCATCAGGGCCAGCAGGGAAGCGAGGGTCAGGGTTCCAAGGCCGCCTACGAAGATGCCCACGAGGATCACGAGCTGCCCGAAAAAGGACCAGTGTACCGCCGTCGAAACAACCGTGAGGCCGGTGACGCAGACGGCGGAAACCGCGGTGAACAGGGCCTGGTGCAGGGGTGTGACTTCGCCGGTTGCGGACGACGCGGGCAGGGACAGCAGCCCCGTGAACAGCACAATGACCACTACGAACGCGGTGAGCGCCAGGCGGGCCGGTGAGGTGTTGGCGATGTTGTCGATGAAGTCGCGCAGCCGCGTGAAGATCCACAGGCCTTCCCGTTCCGGTTGGACGGGTTGCCAGGTAGCCGGGCTTTTGGACCTCGACAGGCTCTGAGTCATGGCGTTGCTGTTCCTTGATTGAATCTGCCTTCTTGAGTTAGTAAACCACTAAAGTGCCGCCACACCGGGGCCGGGAGCGACCGACGGCTCCGGTAGCCTGTCTGTGATGACTCTCCAGTCCGGCCCACGATCGCCCGCACTGCCAACGACGGTGGTGTGGGACCCTGCCATGACGGAATACAACTTCGGCCCCACACACCCCATGGCGCCTGCACGCCTGGAGCTGACGGCCCGACTGGCCGAATCCCTTGGCCTGTTCCAGCTTGGCCATGTCACCGTCGCCCCCTGCGCTCCGGCTTCCGACGACGAACTCCGCACCGTGCACACCGCGGATTATGTTGAAGCTGTTCGCCGCGTCAGTGCCGATCCGATGACTCCCGATGCCGAACGGGGCCTGGGGACGGAGGACGACCCGGCTTTCGCCGGCATGCATGAGGCCGCGGCACGCCTGGCAGGCGGCTCCCTCACTGCAGCCGACGCATTGCTCTCCGGGACGGCGGTGCGGGCAGTGAACTTCAGCGGCGGCATGCACCACGCAGCACGGGACCACGCCAGCGGGTTCTGCATCTACAACGACGCCGCGCTGGCAGTACAGAAACTCCTCGACGGCGGAGTTGCCCGAGTGGCCTATATCGACGTCGACGCCCATCACGGCGACGGAACCCAGAACATCTTCTGGGATGATCCGCGCGTGCTCACCCTTTCGCTCCATGAGACTGGCGTCATGCTTTTCCCCGGCACGGGCTTCGCCACTGAAAGCGGCGGCCCCGCTGCGCCAGGCACGGCCGCCAATATTGCCCTGCCCCCATGGACCGAGGACTCGGCGTGGCTGCGCGCCTTCCACGCGGTAGTTCCCCAATTGGTCAAGGCATTCGCCCCGGAGGTGATCGTCAGCCAACACGGCTGCGACTCCCACCGCAACGATCCGCTGACGCACCTGAACCTCACCGTGGACGGACAGAGGGAAGCGGCCGCCGCCGTCGCTGGCCTCGCCGCCCGATACTGCGACAATCGCTGGATCGCGACCGGCGGAGGAGGTTACGACATCACAGGCGTCGTTCCCCGGGCCTGGAGCCACTTGATCGGTATCGTGGCTGGCCAGGCCGTGCCCGTGACCACGCGGATTCCCGAGGACTGGCGCAGCTACGTGAAGGACACCTACGGCATGTGGACGCCGGACTCCATGGGAGACGGCGCAGACATCTGGTGGCGCTCCTGGGAAGTGGGCTACGACCCCAACGACGAGGTGGATCGTGCTGTCATGGCCACCCGCAAGGAAGTCTTCCCGCACCATGGGCTGGACCCCTGGTTCGACTAGTAGCTTGGCAGCATCCTGGCAGCGCCATTCATGGTCCGACGCGGCCCGAAATAGTTGATGCCATTCGGCGTATATGTAGCTAGGGTGGGAGCCATGGTGACTGACGACGTATTTGCCGTCATTGCTGAGGCAACCAGGCGTGACATTCTGGTTTCCCTCCGCTCTGGGGATAAGGCAGTGGGGGAGTTGGTGGAGGAGCTCTCAGCGAGCCAGCCCACAATCTCCAAGCATTTGAAGGTTCTGCGGGAGGCCGACCTCGTCAGCATGCGCGCCCAGGGGCAGAAGCGCTACTACGCGCTGAACACCAAGCCACTGGCCGGCATCGCCAGCTGGCTTGAGACGTTCGACGTCGGCCCTGCCGCTTCGAAGGGAGCCGCGGCGGAGGCGGCATCACCCGAGGAAGCCGTCGCGGGAAACCCGGAGCCCGCCGTCGCCGCCGCAGTCCAATCGGCAGGCATCCATTCGGCACCGGAGGTCGCAACCATTCCGGGCGACACGGTCTCCGTCCTTGCGATCCCTGACGACACCATGCCGCAACAGATCGGCCGCAGCGTGGGCCGCGCGGCCACGAGGGCTGCGGACATCCTGGCCAACTTGCCGAAAGTTCCAAACCTGTCGAAGGTCCCCAACCTGCCGAAGGTCCCGAACCTGTCGAAGTTCGGGCGCAAGAGGTAGCTCGTTCCCCAAGTTGGGCGGGGCAAGCGCCGGGGAGCTACTTCCCCAGTACGCGCACGTGGTCCGGGTTCAGCTCCGAGATCTTGCTGACGCCCAGCAGGGCCATGGTGCGGACCATGTCCTTCTCCAGGATCTGGATAGCCCGGTCCACGCCCTCCCGTCCTCCGGCCATGAGTCCGTAGAGGTATGCCCTGCCGATCAACGTGAAGTCGGCTCCCAAGGCCAAGGCGGCGATGATGTCGGCCCCACTCATGATTCCGGTATCGAGCATGATTGCGGCATTGCTGTCCTGCGCTTTGAGGGCTGCCGAAACGTCGGGCAGCAGGTGGAACGGGATGGGGGCGCGGTCCAACTGCCGGCCGCCGTGGTTGCTCAGGACGATGCCGTCGGCCCCGTGGTCCACTACTTTGCGAGCGTCTTCGACCGTCTGGATACCCTTGACTACCAGCTTGCCCTTCCACGTTTCGCGGAGCCAGTCGAGGTCCTCGAACGTCAAGGTGGGATCGAACATGGAGTTGATGAGGTCCGCGACCGTTCCCGTGTAGCGGGAGAGCGAGGCGAAGGTCAATGGTTCATGGGTGAGGAAGTTGAACCACCAGGCGGGGCGGTAGGAGGCATCCAGGACAGTCTTGAGAGTGAGGGCGGGTGGGATGGTCATGCCATTGCGGACATCGCGGAGTCGGGCACCGGCGACAGCTGTGTCGACGGTAACCATCAGGGTGTCGTTGCCTGCCTTGGCCGCCCTTTCGATCAATTCCAGGGAACGATCGCGGTCGGTCCACAAGTAGAGCTGGAACCAGTTCCGCCCGTTGGGAGCCGCCGTCGCGACGTCTTCGATGGACGCGGTTCCCATGGTGGAAAGGGTGTAGGGGATCCCAGCGGCTTCAGCGGCCTGCGAGCCCGCGTACTCGCCTTCCGATTGCATCATCCGAGTAAAACCTGTGGGTGCGATGCCAAACGGGAGCCGGGAGGGCTGCCCCAGGATGTTAGTGCTCAGGTCCACGCTGGAGACGTTGCGCAGGATGCCGGGACGGAACTCGATGTCCAGGAAGGCCTGGCGGGCACGCCGCAGGGTGATCTCGCCCTCGGCCGCTCCATCGGTGTAGTCGAAGGGCGCCTGCGGCGTGCGGCGTTTGGCAATGTCGCGAAGATCCCAGATAGTGCTGGCCCGCTTGAGTCGCGCCTCCTTGCTGAACTCGGGCTTCTTGAACTGCATCAATGGCGCCAGGTCCGAGTACTTGGGAATGCGACGCTTGAGGGCGGGTGGCAGGGCCGTGGCCTTGAATCCGGCCGTGGGGGTCGTAGCGGCTCCAGCAGTAGCTGAAGGCTGTTGCCCGGTCGGAACCGTATCCTCGGGCGAGGTGGGTAGCTCGGGGTTGGTGGGTTCGACGGTCTGCGTCATGGCTGCCTCCGGCGGCTCGAAGAAATGCGGCGGGTCAGGAATTACGTGGTCCAACCACATTAGGTCATGTGGTTGGACCACATCAACTACGATTACTATATGCGCACCCACGAACTGGTCCTGGAATGGATCGAGAAGCAACTGTCCGACGGCGAACTGTATGTCGGCGGGCGGCTGCCGGGAGAACGGACGTTGGCCGAACAACTCGCTGTTTCACGGACGTCCGTGCGCGAGGCCATCAGGATCCTGGAGGCCATGGGCGTCGTGCGAGCCGGTGTGGGCTCGGGGAAGGATGCGGGCACGGTAGTCATTGCGGACCCGACGGCGGCACTCGGCTCGGCGCTAAGGCTCCACGTTGCCACGCAGCACCTCCCGGTGGCGGACATCGTCCAGACCCGGGTTTTGCTCGAATCCTGGGCGGCGGCGAACGCCAAGACAGGCGCGCCCTCGCTGGCGGAGGCGGAACGGCTCCTGGCGGAAATGGAAGCGGCCGGTAGCGCCGAAGCAGGGACCGACGTCGGCAATTTCCTGGCGTTGGACGTCCGGTTCCATCTGGCCCTTGCGGCTGCGGCAGGGAACGCCGTCGTCAGCGCGATGATGGGTTCCCTGCGGGAAGCGATTGAAGGCTATGCTGCGGAACTCACGCGCAATCTTCCGGACTGGGATGTCACATCAAAGCGGCTCATTTCGGAGCATCGAGGCATTCTCGACGCCATCACGAGCGGCGATGGCGTACGCGCGTCAGAGCTGGTCGCCGCGCACATAGAGGGCTACTACCGCGAGGCCGGCCTGGGCCCCCACCACCCCAACTGAGTCGCACTTGTGGTCGCTATGAGGCTTCAAAACGACCACAAGTGCGAGTGAGTTGGGCGGGGCAGAGAAGGGCGGGGGAGGTGGGGAGCCTCTACCGCAGTTCGATGTCCAGGACCTGGAAATCGTCAGCTGCGTGGCGGCCGACCAAGAGCTGGAACGATCCGGGCTCGAACTTCCAGCCGCCGTCATAGTGGCCGAAGGCCTTCGCGGGGATGCCGACCTCCACGCTCTCGGTGCCGCCCGGGGCGAGGTGCGTTCCGGCGAAGCCGGCGAGCCAGCGTACCGGCCGTTCGACGTCGGACTCCTTGCGGGCCAGGTACACCTGCACCGTTTCACGGCCTGTTCGAGAGCCGACGTTCTTCACCGGGACGTGCACTTTAACATCCTGGCCCGCAGGAACGGATTGCGGTGCGTGGGCGCGGCCCAGCTCGAAGCTCGTGTAGCCGAGGCCGAAACCGAAAGGCAGCGCGGGAGCGGCTCCTCCGGCGGCCTCCTGCTTGAGCCAGGCGCGGTAGCCGATGTGGATGCCCTCGGAGTACACCACCTTGCCGTCCACCGGAGTCGTGTTCAGCACCGGAACATCCTCCAGGGCTGCCGGCCACGTGGTGGGCAGGCGACCGCCGGGTTCCTCGTTACCGAGCAGGATGTCGGTGACGGCGGTGCCGAATTCCTGTCCGCCGAACCAGCCGATAAGCACAGCGCCCACCTTGTCGAGCCACGGCATCAGCACCGGGGAGCCGGAGTTGACCACGACGATGGTCCGCGGATTGGCGGCCGCCACTGCTTCCACAAGCTCATTCTGGTGGCCAGGCAGATCCAGATCCTTGCGGTCGAAGCCTTCGGACTCAATGGCGGCGCTGGTGCCCACTACGACGACGGCGACATCGGCCCTTCGTGCATCGGCCACGGCGGCCGCGATTTCAGCGTGGGGGTCGTCCACAATGGTTTCGGAGCCAAGCAGGATTGCGGTGAAAGGGATCACCTGGGATTCCGGCAGCTGATACGTCGCGTCAATGCTGATGGACTGCTCGGCGGCTGTTTCTATGGCATGCACGGTCTGGGGCGGTTCGAAGAGGGCCGCGCCTAGGACGTTCGTGTCGTCGACGAGTTCACCGTCGAAGACCTGGTTGCCGTTGAGTTCCAGGCGCATCCGCCCCACGGTACCTGCACCGACATGCTGGACGCCTGCACGTTCCGGGGACCACTCGGTCTGCATCCGAATGGCGACGGTTCCCTCCGGAATGCCGATGCCGAACCAAATCAAGTGCGAGGCCAAACGGTCCTCACCGGAAATGACTGAGCCATCCTCGGCGAGAAAGGTGACGCGGAGGCCGGGAACACCGGAAACCGGGTTGAACAGCGACTCCCGGGCAAAGGGCTGCAACCCCTCGGCAACCTTGGCGCCCCGCGCATAGCTGACCTTGACGCCGTCGGGCAGCGCCTTCCGGAGGCCGGCGAGCGGCGAGACGGTGTACTTGGGCATGACCGTTGCGCTGCCGCCGCCTTGGGTACGGGCTTCCTCGGCGTTGTGCCCGATCACGGCGACACAGCTGAGTGAGGCGGCGTCGAGGGGGAGAAGGTTGTCCTTGTTCCGCACCAGCACGGCGCCCCGGACGGCAACTTCGCGGGCGACGGCGGCAGCGTTGAGCTGTGCCGGGAGTTCAGTCGCTGCAGGCTCGAACCCTTCGAGGGAGCCGACGCGGGCGGCCAGCCGCAGGATGCGGGTCACTTTCTCCACGATCTTGTCCCGGCTGACGCGTCCGTCCTCGACGGCGGCGAGCAGCTTGGGTCCCCAGTGGCCCACTGGGCCCGGCATCTCGAGGTCCTGATTGGCGTTGGCGGCCTCGACCGAGCGGACACCAGTCCAATCCGAGACTACGACGCCGTCGAAGCCCCATTCCGTGGACAGCGGCCTCTCGAGGAGTTTGTTCTCGCTGGCCGTAGTGCCGTTGATGGAGTTGTAGGAGCTCATGACGAGCCAGGCGCGGGCTTCAGTGATTGCGTCCTCAAAGGCGGCGAGATACAGCTCGCGAAGAGGGCGTTCGTCCACCACGGAATCCGCCGTGAAGCGTTCTGTCTCGGCTTCATTGGCGAGGTAGTGCTTGGGGGTGGCTCCGACGCCCATGGACTGGACGCCCGACACGTATCCTGCAGCCATGACCGCGGTGAGCCGGGGATCCTCGCTCATGCACTCAAAGTGGCGGCCTCCAAGTGGCGAACGGTGCAGGTTGATGGTGGGACCGAGGACGGCGTGGACGCCTTTGCGTCGTGCTTCCTGGCCGAGCACCTGGCCGTAGCGGCGCGCCAGTTCAGGGCTCCAGCTTGCGGACAGCGCCGACGACGACGGGAGGCTGGCGGAGTCGTGGCGTTCGTCGAAGTCTTCGCCGCGCACGCCGGAGGGACCGTCAGACAGCACCACACGCTTGAGCCCAATTTCGGGAATGGCATGCGTAGACCAGACGTCGGCTCCGGTGAGTAGCTGGATCTGGTGTTCAAGGCTCAGGCTTTCTGCGATTTCGCGGATGCGGTGGTCGCCTGCGGACGGGGTCGTGTCAGAGGCTGTAACGGCCTTGGAGAGGATGAGGTTCACTTATTTGACTCCTTTGATACGGGTGACAAGGACGGCGCCAATGATTCCGACTACTGCCCCACCAATGAACAGGGCGGTATAGCCACCCATGGCGATTACCGGGAAGGCGACGGCGGGTACGAGGGACTGGGGGAGGGCCTGCGCGATATTGAAGACGCCGAAAGTCTTGGCATTTTCGCTCTGCGTCTTGGGGAGCAAGTCCGCGATCAGCGCCACGTCGACGGCGCCGAAGCAGCCGAGTCCCAGGCCGACGATGGCCTGCCCCCAGAGGACCTGGTCAGTGGTACCGCTCGTGGCAATCACGATCAGGCCGGCCATGATGATGAGGGCAGAGGAGATGACCAGCGTCTTGCGCTTGCCGATTTTGTCGCTAAGCCAGCCGCCGGCGATACTCGTGGCCATTGTTCCCACTGAACTAACCAGCGTCGCCTGGAAGACCAGCCCGGCAACCTCGGACTCCGCTACGTGCAGCTGATCAGTGAAAAAGTACGGCAGGTATAGCAAGGCGGCACAGTAACCGACATAGACCATGAACTTGGTCAGCCAGGCCCAGCCCAGGCCCGGGCAGGTAACGGGATTGAAGTAGAACGAGCCAACGACCTCCCTGAAGTTCAGGGGCGGGCGCGTTTCCGTCAGCACGCGGTCTTTGAACGTAAAGGCAAACGCAATCGCCAAGCTGGTTCCAACGATCCCCGGGACGACCGCCATCTGGAAGGCGTTGTCGAAAAGCTGGGCGAAGTAGGCGGCGGCAACCAGGCCCAGAGGCAAAGTCATGCCGATGAGTCCGGAGAGGCGGCCACGTTCGGAAGGGCTTGCCTGGTCCGGGAGGGTTGCAACAAGGGCCGCAAGCGCAGCATTGAACCCCAACTGGGCGAGGATCCAGGCTGCGAGGACGCCCGCGACGTCGGTGGCAAGACCCAGTGCGAACAGCGAGGCAAGCCCGGCCAGCGAGCCGCCGATAATCCATGGTTTGCGCATGCCGAACCTGGATTTAGTGCGGTCGCTGAGTCGCCCGAACAGTGGGTTGGCCAGCAGGGCCACGATGGCGCCGACTCCGGCGACCAGGCTCAGGGCTCCGGCGCGAGTGTCGGGGGTGGTAATCTCCGAGACCTTGATGGCGAGCACCACGAGCGCGGGTGCGAGCAGGGCCATCCACAACCCCATGCTGGCGAGGGGCATTCCGATGACATATGCGCGGGGTGCTTTCGATGGTTCGAGGCTGGACGCCTCGGTGTTTTGCGTGATGGTCCTGATGGCCACATTGCCTCCTGACGAAAAAAGTGACCCTCCCTTGGGCCTTGGAGAAGATCGTAGCGTCAAAAATCTAGTGTGACTAGATTTTAGTTGAAATAGACTATCCAAATGTCCCCATTGAAGGCCCGCGGGCCGTACGCCAAGGGCGCCGAACGCCGCGAGAAGATCATCCAGACGGCAACTGACGTTTTTGCCACCGAGGGTTTCGAGGGCACCGCACTGAAGCGCGTGGCCGAGTTGGTGGGAGTGAAGGAGGCCACCCTTTTCCATTACTTCAAGGGCAAGCAGGAGCTCCTGACGGCGGTGCTCGCCGAACGCGACAAGCGCGGCATCGATATGAGCTCCGGCGACTCGGTCGGCCTGAATGCCCTCACTGCCGTCGCCGAGCGCAACCGGCGGGAACCTGGCCTGACGACTCTTTATGCCGTAGCCTCGGCCACCGCCAACGATCCCGGTCACGGCTCGCACGCCTATTTTCGGGAGCGCTACGCCTGGCTGGTCGAGGAGCTGGGGGCAGACATTGCGCGGAGGCAGGCGCTAGGAGAGGTGCGTCGCGAAGTCCCCTCCGATGCGCTGGCAAGGCTGGTAATCGCAGCCTTTGACGGACTGCAACTCCAGTGGCTTTACGACAAAAGCGTGGACATTCCGGAGGGCCTGGGGCAGCTGATCAACGTGCTCCTGAAGCCGGCAGCTCCTGAAGCCGGCGCCGTGGGAGCCGCCGCTCCCGGACCGCCTGCCTAGGCCTTTGCCGGCCCGGTGCTCCCGCGGACCTCAACCTGCGGCTGGAAGGTGTTGCGGGGGGCCTCCGCGTCCTTGTTCTGGATCAGTTCGCGCATCCGGCGCCAGGCGAGGTCTCCGAGTTCCGTGATCGGCACGGCCGCTGTGGTAAGCGGGGGCGTGGTGTAGCGGGCGAAGGGGATGTCGTCGAAGCCGGTGATCGACATGTCCTCGGGGACCCGAACGCCGCGTTCATGGAGGCCACTGAGGAGGCCCATCGCCACGAGGTCGTTGAAGGCGAGGATGCCGGTGGCGCCGCTGGCCAGGATGGCCTCGGCCGATTCGTGGCCAGAATCGAAATTGGACCCGCCAGGCAGGATTTCCAGCTGGATCTCCGGGTGGTCGGTGCGGAACTTGTCCAGCCCCACGAGACGCTGCGCGTTCGAGGCGCTCCGCTCCGGTCCGGACAGGAAAGCCAGCTTCCGGTGGCCCAGGTCCACCAGGTGGCGGGCGAGTTCCTGGATGCCGAGGCCGTAGTCAACCATGAGGCTCGGAGTTTGGGCGGCATCGGTACTGCGGTTGATGAGGACCATCGGGTGCAGGGAAGGCGCGAGCTCTTCGAGTTCAGCGTCGCTCATACGTGGCGCGCAGAGCACCACTCCGTCGCAGCGCCGACGCGCCTCGCCAGCCAGGATCGCTTCCTCGCTGGACACTTCGGAGGAGTCCGCAATCAGGACGCGATAGCCGTCCTGGGCCGCCGCCATGCTGAGGCCCCGCAGGATGGCCTGGAAGGTGGGGTTGGCGAGGTCGGGGACCACAATGCCGATGGTGTCGGTGCGGCCCAGGGCGAGGCTGCGACCGACGGGATTGGGCTGATAGTTCAATTCGGCCGCTGCCGTACGGACACGTGCTGCGATCTCGGGGTCAACGGTGAAGTTGCCGTTCATGACGCGCGAGACGGTGGCGTGCGAAACTCCGGCCCTGGTGGCGACGTCAGCGATGCCGATCCGCTGCGTGCCTGGTCTCCTGGCCATGTGGTCCTCCCCTTGGCTGCCGCGGTCTCCGCCGGCTTTCCGGGGGATGGTTGACGCAACAGCCTGTGTCTTGATACAAAGCTTATAACGCTTCGAGAAAACGCTTTCTCAAATTCTTCCTTGTTGTGGGCCGGTCGTCAACCGCCCGCCAATCGCCTTTGGAAAGGGTCCTTCCCCATGGTCAACGTCGACACAGCCCGGCAGCAGCCCAATGCTGGTGCAGCCTCCGACGCGGAAACAACTTCCGCGAAGTCCCGCTCCCGAATGGCGCTCATTGGTACGGGTGGACGTTCCGAAATGTACATCCGTGCCATCCTCGGCCAGCATGGCGACGTAGCTAAACTCGTGGCCATCTCGGACATCAATCCCGGGCGTGTCGAGTTCTACCAGAAGCTGATCCAGGAACTGGGCGCCGACGGCCCCGTGGACACCTTTGAGCCGGGGAACCTGACGGCCTACATCAAGGACAACGGCATCGAACGTGTCATCGTCACCACGCCGGACTACACCCATGCGGACTACATCGTTGAGGCGCTCGAGGCGGGGTCCGACGTCGTCGTCGAGAAGCCGCTTACCATCGACGCCGAAGGGTGCCGCCGCATCACGGCCGCCGTTGCCGAAACCGGCCGCAACGTGGTGGTGACGTTCAACTACCGCTACTCGCCGCGCAACAGCGCGCTGAAGCAGATCATCCAGGACGGCGTGATCGGCAAGGTCACGTCCATCGATTTCAGCTGGGTGCTGGACACCGTCCACGGTGCCGACTATTTCCGCCGCTGGCACCGGGAGAAGAAGAACTCCGGTGGCCTGCTTATCCACAAGGCCTCCCACCACTTCGACCTGGTGAACTGGTGGATCGACGACGTCCCGGAGAAGGTCTATGCCTCCGGCGGGCTGAAGTTCTATGGCGACAAGAACGCCGCTGAGCGCGGCCTAGGGGCCCGACCCGAGCGCGGTACTCCCGACGCCGATGCGCCCGCCGCCGCGGAGAAGGATCCTTTCGCTTTGGACCTGCGCGAGGACGAACGGCTCAAGGCGCTCTTCCTGGACAACGAGCACTACGACGGCTACCGCCGCGACCAGGATGTCTTCACGTCCGGGATCACCATCGAGGACAACCTGGCGCTCGTCGTCGACTACGAAAACGGCCCCATCCTCAGCTACTCCCTCAACGCCCACAGCCCTTGGGAGGGCTACCGCGTAGCGGTCAACGGCACCGAAGGACGGGCCGAACTCGAGGTCGTGGAACGTGCCGCCGTCGTTCACAGTACGGACAAGAAGACCGTAGTGGACCCGTCCGCCACCCCCATCGAAGAAGAAGACGCCGTCCGCCGGAACGGCGAACGGCTCGTGGTCCAGCGCCACTGGGAACCCGCCTACGAAGTGCCCATCATCAACGGCGAAGGCGGCCACGGCGGCGGCGACATCCTGCTGCTGTCCGACCTCTTCAACGGCCCCGGCGAAGATCCCCTCGGCAGGCCCTCCGGCTACTTGGACGGACTGCGCTCCGTCTCCGTCGGGATCGCGGGCAACCAGTCGCTGGAAACCTCCCTGCCGGTACGCATCAGCGAACTGGGCCTCGGCGTCGAGCTGCGCCGCGGCAAGGCCTGACCGTGGTTCCGCGAAGCCATCCAGGAACCTGGCACCAGGAAAAGGAATAGCACCATGAGCAGGATTTTCGTTACTGGAGGCTCCGGCCGCCTGGGGCGCAGTGTGGTCGCCGGGCTGGCAGAGGTCGGTCACCAGGTTATTTCCGTGGACCGCGACGCCGTTCCCGCGGGCACCTTCCCCGCCGCCGTCGAACAGCGGACCGCTGACCTGCTGGCTCCCGGTGAGGCGCGGCGCCTCCTTGGGGAAACAGCGCCCGACGCCGTCATCCACCTCGCTGCTATTGCCGTTCCGTTCAGTGCGCCCGAGGACGTCATCCTCAGCACGAATACGCGGCTGGCCTATGCCGTGGTCAGCGCGGCCACCGAGCTCGGGATCGGCAAGATCGTTACGGCGAGCAGCCCTACAGTCCTGGGCTACGGCTCCCCGGCGGGGTGGTTGCCGCCGTCGTTTCCGCTGGACGAGCAGACGCCGCCGAAGCCCTGGAACGCCTACGCCCTTTCAAAGCTGATCGCTGAACAGACCGTGCAGATGTTCGCAGCGGCCCAGGGCGACCGCATCCGCTACGCCGCCTTCCGGCCCTGCTACGTGATTTCGCCCGAGGAATGGCACGGTGCCCCCACCCAGCAGGGCCACACCGTGACTGAGCGCCTGGCCGATCCCGCGCTGTCTGCTCCTGCGCTGTTCAACTACGTTGACGCCCGCGACGTGGCGGAATTCCTGGACGTACTGCTGCAGAACATGGAGTCGATCCCGAACGGGCAGACCTTCTTCGTCGGAGCGGCGGACGCCCTGGCCACCGAACCCCTGTCCGGGCTGATGCCACGGTTCCTGCCGGGAAGCGAGACGCTCGCTGCCGGACTGACAGGGACCAGTCCCGCTTTTTCCATCGCCAAGGCAAAGGAACTGCTCGGCTGGGAACCGAAGCGGAGCTGGCGAACCGAACTTGAAGCAGGCCAGACCCTCATAGCTGCCGGATCCGGATCCAAGGAGACCACATGAAATTCGACGGCGTACTGTTCTTCCCCGTCACCCCTTTCGATGCCGACGGCGCCGTGGACGTCGACGTCCTGAAGGAACACATCACCTCGCGCCTGCCCTACGGCCCCGGCGGAGTTTTTCCGGCATGCGGTACAGGTGAATTCCACGCCCTCAGCATCGACGAGATCCGCACTGTGGTGACGGCCTCGGTCGAGGCCGTGAACGGTGCGGTTCCCGTGGTGACAGGAGCCGGCGGTCCCTTGGGCCACGCCCTCGCCGCCGCACGGGCCGCCGAGGAAGCCGGCGCCGACGCCCTGCTCGTCCTCCCGCCCTACCTGGTGACAGGACCCACCGAGGGCGTTGTCGCCTACATCGAAGCAGTAGCCAACGCCAGCAGCCTGCCCGTAATCGTCTACCACCGCGGCACCGCGAAGTTCACCGCCCAGGCCATCACCCGGCTGGCCGCCAACCCTAAAGTCATCGGCTTCAAGGACGGAATCGGCGACGTCGGGCTGGCCCAGGAAATCGTCTCGGCCGTGAAGGCCAGCGGACGCGAGGACTTCCTGCTGTTCAACGGCTTGCTCACCGCAGAGCTGACGCAGGGCGCCTACCGCGGCCTGGGCATCCCGCTTTATTCCTCGGCCGCCTTCGCCATGGCCCCCGAAATCGCCAAGGCCTACTACGACGCCTATACAGCCGGAGACGAAGAACGCCGTTTCGCATTGCTGGAGGGTTTCTACGCCCCGCTGGTGCGCCTGCGGGACCAGACTCCCGGCTTCGGGGTGTCCTTGATCAAGGCGGGACTTCGCCTCGGCGGGCTGGCCGTTGGCTCGGTCCGGCCACCGTTGGTCGATCCCACCGAGGACCAGCTTGTCGAACTGAAGGCGATCCTGGCCAAGGGCCATGAGCTGGCTGGAAGCAAATGACGGCCAAGATCACCGGGCTCAGCACCCGGCTCCTCACCGTCCCGCTGCGGCGCAGCTGGGGCGTGGAGGCGCCGGAAAACCACGTGATCGCCACACGGATCCAAACGGACGACGGCGGCGCAGGGCACGGTTTTTCCTGGACTCCCACCATCGGGCCCCAGGCTGTCAAGGCATTGCTGGACTTCGACATCGCACCCTTCGTCACCGGCCTTGAAGCGAATCCTGAGCTCGTCTGGGACCAGCTCTGGAAGCGGCTCCATGAGGCGGGCGGAGGCGGCCTGACCACCATCGCGATGTCCGGCGTCGACCTGGCATTGTGGGACCTGCAGGCCCGCAAGGCCGGAACATCGGTGGCAGGACTGCTTGGCCAGCGCCAGGAGTCCGTGGAAGTGTACGGCTCCGGCGTGAACCTGCACTACTCCCTCGAGGAGCTGGTGGCGCAGGTGGAACGCTGGGTGGCCGCCGGAAACAACGCGGTCAAGATCAAGGTAGGGAAGCCGCACCTGGCCGAGGACGCCGAGCGCGTCGCCGCTGTCCGCTCCGTCCTTGGACCACATCGCAGGCTCATGATTGACGCCAACCAGCGATGGGACCTGCCGGCCACCCTTCGCGCCTTGGACGTCCTGGCCGGCTTCGGGCTCGAATGGCTGGAAGAGCCCATCCGGGCAGACGACCTGTCAGCGTACAGGCGGCTTCGCAAGCTGTCCCCGGTTCCCATCGCCCTCGGCGAGAACGTCCACACCATCTACCGGTTCCGGGACTTCATCGAGGCCGAAGCGGTGGACATCATCCAGCCGAACATCGTCCGGGTGGGCGGCATCACGCCATTCCGCCGCATCGTGGAGCTGGCTCGCGCCAACAGCATCCGAGTAGCTCCGCACCTGCTTCCGGAGCTCTCCGGGCAACTCGCGCTGACCCTGGCCGAAGCGGTGAGCGTGGAGGACGTCGAGGACGCCTCATTTGAAAGCCTCGGCGTCCTGGCTGGTCCATCGCCCATCCAGATTCGCAACAGCAGGCTCTACGGCACGGGCAGGCCTGGGCTGGGCCTTGACCTTGCCGCGGACTTTGAAACCCCTCAACCAGAACAGAGGAAACCACAGTGACCACAGCAACCCTGGACCTTATGGCGGTCACGGCGGCCGCCGCGCAGGCTGCCAAGGCCACCGCCGCAGCCACCGACGCCGAACGGGCAGGCTGGCTGACCGCCGTCGCCGATGCCTTGGACGCCAACGCAAGCGAGCTCATCGCGATCGCCGATGAGGAGACCAGCCTCGGCGAAGCCCGGCTGGCCGGCGAAGTTGCCCGCACCAGCGGCCAGCTGCGCCTCTTCGCTAAGGTGATCACCGAGGGCTCCTACCTTGAGGCCATCATCGATCACGCGGACCCTTCGGCGACTCCGCCCAAGCCAGACCTCCGCAGGATCCTGCTGCCGATCGGCCCGGTGGCGGTGTTCTCGGCGTCGAACTTCCCGTTTGCCTTCTCTGTAGTGGGCGGAGATACAGCCTCGGCGCTGGCCGTCGGCTGTCCGGTCATTGTCAAGGCGCATTCCGGCCACCTGCTGCTTTCCGAGCGAACCGCCGAGATCGTGGCCGAGGCCCTCGCGGCGGCGGGTGCTCCGGAGGGAATCTTCGCCCTCGTGAGCGGCCGTGCAGCCGGAACCGCCCTTGTCCAGGACCCTGTGATCAAGGCGGTTGGCTTCACGGGCTCCATCCCGGGCGGGCGCGCCCTGTTCGACCTTGCGACTTCGCGTCCGGATCCGATCCCGTTCTACGGCGAGCTGGGCAGCCTGAACCCCGTGGTCATCACAACGAAGGCAATCGCCGCCCGCGGAGCCGAACTCGCCGCCGGCCTCGCGGCTTCCTTCACCCTTGGTGCGGGGCAGTTCTGCACCAAGCCGGGCCTTGTGTTTATCCCCGCCGGGACCGACTTCGCTGCACAGCTCGCCGAAGCCGGCAAGGACAGCGCGGCCGCCACGATGCTCACCGCCAGGATTGCGGAGGCGTATCCCGAAGGCCTGCGGAATGTTGCAGCCCAGCCGGGCGTCCGGATAGTCAGTGGCAGCGCGGATCAGGACGCCCTCCGCAACGGAGCAGCCCCCGTGGTCTTCTCCACCACCGCAGCCAACGTCCTTGATCGGCCGGAGGAACTCCTGGAGGAATGCTTTGGTCCCACCACTCTGCTCATCGAATACTCCAGCGCTGAAGAACTCTCCCAAGCCCTGGCAAAGGTGCCCGGAAGCCTCACGGCGACCCTGCACTCCCAGCCGGGAGAGGACGTCGCGGACCTTGTGGGGCAGCTCACCGGCCTGGCCGGACGGGTTCTTTTCGCAGGATGGCCTACCGGAGTGGCTGTGAACTGGGCACAGCAGCACGGCGGGCCGTACCCCGCCACCACCTCCTTGTTTACTTCGGTAGGGGCGACGGCGGTGCGCCGCTTCCAGCGTCCGGTCGCCTTCCAGGATGCACCCGAAAGCGTCCTGCACCCGGCACTGCGGGAGGACAACCCGCTGGAGATCCCCCGTCGAGTGGACGGTGTGCTGGAACTGCCTCGGAGTTCAGTCCATGTCAGTCCTGTCGCTGGAGTGGGCCTGCCGGAGGATCCGGCCCTTCGGTTGACGTAAGGATGCTGCCGACCTGGAGGCTGTGACAGCGAAAGCCCCGTCTGCCGCCTGGCTTTACCAGCCGGGTGGCAGACGGGGCTTTCGTCGCGGTCGGGGCTTTTCGCCGCGCGCGCCCTGGGGGTTGCAGGCCCTTGGGGTGCAGCTCTTACAGCTGCAGCGTCTGCGGCCGGGGAAGGCCATCGACGTCGACAGTCGGCCACCTGGGATCAACGGTGAGCACCTTGAGCCCGTCGGCCATCAACTGCACAGTGTCCTCGATCTTCACGCCTGGTCCTGAAGGGTTCCATGTAAAGGTCTGGTTTGGGACCACCACATCATCAGTGGCCGGAGTGGCGCGTGGGTCGCGGCCTGCATAACCGGCGGGGCCGCCCTGGTGGTGCAGCATCCATTGCTCGGCGCCAAAACCGTGACGCGCGTAGGACGCCTGTATCCCCGCAAAGATGTCGTTGAGCCTGGCTCCCCCCACCGTGGCCCGGAAGATATCGGCCTCCACCTGCATGATCCTGACCTCGGCGTCGAGCTCCCCGGGGGTGCCGGCGTCGAACCTCACCCAACGGGTGACGTTAGCAACCAGTCCGTGCCGGCGGGCGCAGACGACGGCCATGGCGCGGCGGCCCAAGGGGGAGTGGGTGGGCAGCGGATGCCGGAAAGTGCTGCGGCTGCTCCCGTTGCAGAGCAGGACCAGGGGCTCGGCCCCCAAGGCAACGATGCGGCCGGCAAGGGCCGAGGCCACCTCGAACTCCGTGGTTTCCGGCGTCGTGCCGGACAACACTTCAGTCATGGCTTCGGCGGCCTCAGCGCAGAGCCGGGCATAGCGTGCGCTTTCCCCAGGAAGCATCGCCTGCCGAGCCGCGCGGAGTTCCGTAGCTACGGCGCGTTCGGCCAGGGGTGCGCCGGACGGCGCAAGGGAGGCGGCGACGTCGGCCAGCTGACCGTGCCACGGCACGGCATGAAGCTCGACGCCGGTCGGCAGCTCTTCCGCGGCCAGCCGCTCGGCCTCGTTGTTGAACGTAACCAGGTGGTCGCCGTTCCGGTCTACGAGGAGGGCGGCAATGGGATCGCCGGCGAGGCTGATGTGCATCCGGCTGCCGTCGAGATACCAAGTGAGGGACGTGTGGCTTGTCAGCAGCAGTGAGTCGTGGCCTCTTGCGTCCAGGATGTCCAGGACGCGCTGCCGCTTGACGGCTCCGTCGGCGGGATTTGGTGTGCCAGCCACGGGGCTGGCGTGTGCAGTTTCGGAGCGGACAGATGTGTTCATGCGGATTCCCCCAATGATTCGATGAGTTGTTCAATGTCTTCGGTGCTCAGGATCCCGTCGACGATCAGCACATTGATGGTGCGCCGGACGGGATTCGATCTGCTGGCCAGGAGCGGTTTGTCCCACGCGAGTGAGAGCCCGACTCCGGGATAGCCGGATTGGCGCACAAACCACGGATCCGGTGCCTGGCGCGAGGCCAGGAAGACCAGGGTGGCAGGTGCTGCGCCCCCAATTGACGCCGCACCTGCCCCTCCGGCGGTTGCCGCGGCTGCTGTTCCTGCTGGCAACGCCTCGAAGTAGCCGCTCCAGGCCAGCCACGGCGCAATGGTGCCATGCACGCGGTCCTCGCCCTCGGCGTCGGCGGTCCAGACCCTGGCGATCCGAACCTGCGGGAGTCTCCAGAAGAAGCCTCCGTAGCCACCGCCGTCCCGTCCGTTCGAACCCGGGCTGCCCAGCGACACCGGTTCGGAACCGGCGGGGGAGAGCTCGAAGTCGAGGCGGAGTTTCCAGGTTGACGGGCCCAGCGCCACGGCGCTCCACTGTCGCTGCTCGTTGAGGATGGGAGAGCCATCGGGGCCGATCCAGTTCAGAGTCTCGGAGAATGACCCTGTGGACATGGCTTTGGCGATGCCGTGGACCCGGCCGTGATCGTTCCTCCAGACATAAGCCCCGGCGTTGCGCGTGTATGTGCGACCGCCCCAAAAGTTCACGCCTGCAACGTCCTGGATAGCTACGCCTGCCCCCAAGTGCCACACGTGGTCTTCCTGAAGATGGTCCGTGACGATGGTTCCAGCCAAGGTGCTGATCGGGTGCAGATAGGGCCGCGGGGACGACGTCGGCATGATGCGGCCGCCGTCCTGGCGACGCGCCACGAGTCGCCCCTCGAGTTCGAGCCCGGCGGCTCCTTCTATGGGCGGAACCTGTACAGCCCACGGCGCCGCGAGCTCCGAGAACGTGGACTGCGCCAGTATTGAGCGTTTCAGGAGGTCCTCGATGCCGAGCACCACGGGGTGGGCGTCGTCACCCTCGCCTTCCCAGCGCACATGTTCGGCTGGAATTTCCTGTGGTGATTCGGCAGTGCGAATGGCCTCGAGGACCTTCATGTAGGAACCGGCGGATGACAGGGAGCTGAGCAGGAGCCCTGGGTCGCCCTTGGATCGGGCAGCCAGGAGGTTCTCCAGCAGGTCAATTCGTCCAAAGGTCCGGGTGCTGACGCCATTGGCGGTTTCCAGGACGAGGCGGTCCTCCGTGTAGAAGAACTCCGCCTTGCCTCGCGTGCCAAAAACGGTGACGGACGGAGCGGACTGCACGGCCGCGCAAAGGGTCAGGGCACAGATCAGGACTTTTCCGTTTGAGGTGCGGACTCGGATAGATGAGGTGTCATCGGATTCGGTGTCGTGGGCCCGATAGAGGTCAGCCTCGACGGTGGTGATCTGTTCAGCGGTATCGGCTCCGGCGATGCGCAGCCCTGTGGCAACGGCGTGTGCCAGCGCATTTGTAGCCACACCGTCCACGACGTACGTACCGTCCAGGCTCCGCTTGCCTGCCCAACGGGAGCGCTTGAAATAGCCAATATTCCGGACCCAGGCACCTTCAGCGCCATATCCCCGGACCTCGCCGATGTCAGCCGATTCTATGAGCCGGGCGATTGCGGGCAGGGCCTCGGAACCCAGGCTCTGGAAACCCACTTGGACAAACCGGCCAGCTGCATCCGCAGCGGCAAGCACTTCTTCGAACTGGGCCAACGATGCCACCGGGGGCTTTTCGAGGTAGACATCAGCACCGGAGGCAATCGCGGCCAGGCTAAGCGGCGCGTGAGTCTGGATGGGGGTGGCAATGACGACAACGTCCGGCGCGATGCCGGCAGCCAGCAGCTCGTCCAGGGTGGAGAACACTTTCACGGAGGGGTCCAGGCTGCCCTCTAGCGGCGGCCGCGGATCGGCCACTGCCACGAGTTCCACCCGTGCCTCGGCCACCAGCCTCTCCAGATTGTCCAAGTGCCGGGCGCCAAAACCGTGCACGCCCACCAGGGCGATCCGCGGAAGGCTGGTGCTGTTTTCGTTCGCCTTCAACCCTGCCGCCAGGAAGGCCGCGGCCTCGTCCTGCATGTCACGGGTGAAAGTGTGCCCGCCCGGCCAAAAGCTTCCGACGTACCGCCCCGCCGGATGGAGCCGCCTGAGGATGGCATCGGCGTCGCGCATTCCCTCCTCCGGGAACAACTCATCGGCCAGGGCGTACTGAACCAGCATGCTGTCCGCCTTCGAACGCGCCGTGAGCTCGGGCCATTCACCCAGGCGGGAGAGGCCGGGTGTCTGCAGCAGCCACGAATGGGCGTCCAAGTAAGACGGGACCAGTGACTCGAAGGTGGTCATCATGCACGTCACCACGTGGCTGCGGATCTTCGGGCTTAACGCTGCGAGGACCAGCGAGCGCCCTCCGCCGCCGGAGAAACCGAGGCAACCAAGACGCTCGGCGTCGACCCCCGGGAGGCCTGCCAGGACATTCAGCGCCGCGAGGTCGTCATGGGCAACCATGCCGGCAAAGCTCGAACCAAGCAGCCCGGCGGCCTTCGCCACGGTATCTTCATGCGCGGCAGCCGCCGCCTCATAAAGTTCAGCAGAGGAAGGTTCGACGCCGGACTCGCGCCAGAGCGCCAAACGGCCATCGACGGCGCTCGCCGTCCGCCACGGGAGGGGATCGAGCTTGAAGCCCCGGCTTCCCCAGGCGAAAACATCATGGGCGAGCACAGCGAAGCCGCGGGAAGCCAGCCAACTCGCAAAGGCCCGACCCTCATACAGCGTTTGCTGGAGGGAAGCCTGCTGTAGGAATTCCTGAGCGCGTTGAGGAGGAACGGCCACGAGCCGATCAGCGCCCTGGGACTTGATCCCGGCATGGCAGTGGAGGGCCAGAACACCCGGGAGGGGAGCCGTGGCTCCAGCGGGACGAATGAACCAGGCTTTCGTGACCGGGCCGAATCCCAACTGCCACTGCAGGCGTGACGTGATGACGCCGTCGTGCGTTTCCTCCCACTCGACGGTGACGCGAGGCGCTTCCGGCACCGCGGGAACCCCGAGCACATCGGCAAGTTCCTGGGCAGGAACGCCTGTAGCGTAGCGACCGAAGTCCTTGAGATAGGCCGGCCAGTCCTCATAGCCGCCGATGGCGCTTGGGCGGACGGCGGCAGGAATCGTGGCAGGAATCATTGCAGCGTCCTCCAGGGTGCAAACATCTTTGTCCTGCCTCTCGCAGTGCGCGCTCGCCGGAATTTCCGGGCAATCAGAAAACGCTTTCTCAAAAATTAGCAAAGGGGTGTACACGGGTCAAGAAACCGTTTACTTTGGTACCGAGCCGCAGTTCGCTGGAACACCTGAAGGGTCCAATCAAAGGGACACGCAGGTCCAGGCGTAGTTCTACCCTGCCGCCAGGTATGGCAGCTGCATATGGCAACTGCACGAAGTAAGACCCGCGCGTGGATGGCCACGATGACCAAAGGAGACCACATGGCCGCACAGCATCACTCGGGGACGCCGGGGGGCGTTCCCGATGTCGTGAGGGGGAGCCAGTGAGCGCTATCAGCGAACTGTCTTCACTGTCCCGTCGAAAGGGGCCGGTGACCGAAGAGGAAAAGCGCGCTAATCGCCGTGACAACAAGGCGGCCTACGTTTTCCTCCTGCCCTGGCTCGTGGGGCTTCTGGCCATCACTATCGGCCCGATGTTGATGTCCCTGTACCTGGCCTTCACCGACTACAGCCTCCTGCAGCCGCCTGAATGGACAGGCCTGGACAACTTCATCAGGATGTTCGGCGACGCACGGCTGCATAACTCGCTGGGTGTCACTTTCACCTACGTGCTGGTGGGTGTCCCTCTGCAGTTGGCCGTGGCGCTGGTGATCGCCCTGGTCCTGGACAAGGGCCTGCGTGGGCTGCCGTTCTACCGCTCCGTGTTCTACCTGCCGTCCCTCCTGGGCGGCTCTGTCGCCGTCGCCCTCCTCTGGAAGCAGATTTTCGGCACCACTGGCCTTGTCAACCAGGTCCTGGCCCTGGTCGGCATTCAGGGGCCCGGCTGGATTTCCGATCCGAGCACTTCGCTGAGCTCCATCATCCTGCTGCATGTGTGGACCTTTGGCAGTCCGATGATTATTTTCCTGGCAGGCCTGCGGCAGATTCCCAATATGTACTACGAGGCCGCCGAGGTGGATGGAGCCAGCACATTGCAGAAGTTCTGGCGCATTACGCTGCCCATGCTGAGCCCCATCATCTTCTTCAACCTGGTGCTGCAGATCATCGGTTCGTTCCAGTCCTTCACCCAGGCGTTCATCGTCTCGGGCGGAAGCGGCGGGCCCTCGGACTCCACCATGTTCTTCACGCTGTACCTGTACCAAAAGGGCTTCGGCCAGTTCGACATGGGCTACGCCTCAGCCATGGCCTGGTTCCTGCTCGTGATTATCGGTGCCTTCACGGCCATCAACTTCATCGCTTCAAAGTATTGGGTGTTCTACGATGACTAAACTGCAGACGCTGCCGGCACCGGTCCAGGATCCCGGCAAGCATGGAAAACACGGTAAGTCCCGCGGTGGAAAGCCCGACGACGGCGGCCGGCGCCGGGAATCCCGCGGCACGCTCGCCTTCAGCCGAAGCGCCCGTATCAAGTCCCTGGCAAAGCACGCGCTGCTGATCGTCACTGGTGCGCTGATGATTTACCCTCTGCTGTGGATGGTGGTCTCGTCGCTGCGGCCCAACGACCTCATTTTCCGTGAGCCGGGACTCTGGCTGGATAGCCTCGAGATGGGCAACTACACCGATGGCTGGTCCGCGTTGAGCCATCCGTTCGGGCATTACATGCTGAACTCGGCGATCGTAGTGATCGGTTCAATTGTCGGAAACCTGCTCTCCTGCTCCATGGCCGCCTACGCGTTCGCCCGGCTGCAGTTCACCGGGAAGAAGCTGTTTTTCGGCATCATGCTGCTCACCATCATGCTGCCCTTCCACGTGGTGATCGTGCCCCAGTACATCCTGTTCTCCCAGATTGGCTGGGTGAATACGTTCTGGCCGTTGATTGTCCCCAAGTTGCTGGCTACAGATGCCTTCTTCGTGTTCCTGATGGTCCAGTTCATCCGTGGCCTGCCGAAGGAACTGGATGAGGCTGCCAGGATCGACGGCGCTGGACACCCGCGCATCTTCTTGCGCGTGATCCTGCCCCTCATGGTCCCGGCCCTTGCTACCACCACTATCTTCACCTTCATCTGGACTTGGAACGACTTCTTCGGCGCCCTGATCTACCTAACGGACCCCGAGATGTTTACCGTTCCGGTTGCGCTGCGAGCCTTTGTCGACTCGCAGTCGGCCACCAGTTGGGGATCACTGTTCGCAATGTCCATCGTGTCGCTCCTGCCAGTGTTCCTGGTGTTCCTTTTTGGCCAGCGGTTCCTCATCAAGGGCATCGCGACTACCGGCATCAAATAGCAGTACCAAAAAGCTCTTGTAGTACAAGTTTCGGACTTGTATGATGAGTTGCAGAAAGCGCTTTCTCAGTTCGCATCCCCTGATCGTTTCGCACCACAGATCAAAGAAGATCGGAGTATCCCGTGCCGCTTTTTTCCCGGCAAGCGTCTGCAAACCCCGGTGGGTCTGCCCGAACAAAATCATCAGCGGCCAAGCGTCGCCTTCGTGCCAGCGGAGCTTTAGCCGCCGCAGCCGCCGTCGTCCTCGCTCTGGGTGCCTGCGGCAGCGGAGGTTCCGCTCCCAAGAGTTCCGACGGCAAGGTCGAGCTCCGATTCTCCTGGTGGGGTGGCGACAAGCGTGCCCAGCTGACCCAGGCCGCGATCGCAGCTTTCGAGGCGGAGAACCCGAACATCAAGATCAAACCGGAGTACGGCGACTGGAGCGGTTACTGGGACAAACTGGCCACCCAGGTTGCAGCCAACGATGCTCCTGACATCATCCAGATGGACGAGAAGTACATCACCGAGTATTCGACTCGCGGGGCCTTGCTTGATCTGTCCAAGCACGACATCGACACCTCGAAGCTGGACGAAGCGGCCCTCAATGCAGGCAAGGGCGAAAAGGGCCTCACCGGTATCGCGGCCGGCATCAACGCTGCCACGATCCTTGCCAATCCTGCAGTGTTCCAGGCTGCCGGCGTCCCGCTTCCGGACGACAAGACCTGGACATGGGAAGACTTCGAGCGGATTTCCGCCGAACTCACTGCCAAGTCGCCCAAGGGAACCTATGGGTCCGCTGCCTATGGCACCGACGAGGCTTCGCTTGGAGTATGGCTGAGGCAAAACGGCAAGTCGCTCTACACCGACGACGGCAAGCTGGGCTTCGAACCGAGCGACATCGCTGAATGGTGGACCTTCCTGAAGGAGCTCAGCGAAAAGAAGGCTGTTCCCTCGGCGTCGGAAGTTGTTGAAGCCGAAGCAGCCCCGCTCGACCAAAGTGGCCTCGCTACCGGGAAGAACGGGCTCGCATTCTGGTGGTCCAACCAGCTCCCCGCGTTGGAGAAGGCCTCTGGGGGCGAGCTGCAGATCCTACGGTTCCCCTCCAAGACAGGCAAGTCCGCGGATACGCAGCTCTGGTACAAGGCGTCCCAGTTCTGGTCGGCGTCTTCCCGCACCAAACACCCTGAGGAAACAGCCAAGTTCATCAACTTCCTCGCGAACAATGTGAAGGCCGGCGAAGCCCTCCTCGCTGACCGTGGTGTCTACCCGAACTCTGAGGTCCGGACCGCGATCGAGTCCAAGCTGACTCCCGCCGATGTCAAGGTGGTCAAGTTTATTGACCAGATCAAGGACGAACTCGGCGAGGCCCCGGCTCCGCCGCCAAAGGGTGCTGGCGCTATCCAGGAAATCATCAAGCGCTACACCTCGGAGGTCCTGTTCAACAGGCTCTCCACTGAGGAGGCAGGCAAGAAGGCCGTCGACGAAATGAAGTCGGCGATCAGCTAGCCCCACTCCCTCGCCAACATTGCGGCGGCCAACATTGCGGCAGGCGGCCAACATTACGGCAATTGTGCCGTCTTGGTGCCCCAGCCGGATCCTCCGGGACTCCGGCTGGGGCACTTTTGTTGCTGCTGATGTCCATAAAGCGCCGGTCTGTCATTGCCGGAAGTAGTGGTTTCGTCTGGGTTTTCGTTGGGGGTCGATGTGGGGTGGCGGGATGAACCAGGGGATGTCGTTTTGGACCTGGATTTGCCAGTGTTCTTTGTGGATCAGGTGGTGGTGGTGGGAGCAGAGCAGGGTTCCGTTACTGACCCTTTGTTAGTCTGACCCCATGAAGCAACCCCGCTCCGCCGCGATCTACGCCCGCATCTCCTCTGATCAGTCAGGCGAGGCGTTGGGTGTAACACGCCAGCTGGAAGACTGCCGCAAGCTTGCCGCCGATCACGGTTGGACGTTGGGCGAGGAGTACGTCGACAACGACATCAGCGCGTACAAAGGGAAGCCTAGACCCCAGTACCAGCGGATGCTCGACGACCTGGCCGGAGGTTACCGAGACGCAGTCATCGTTTACAACATGGACAGGCTGACCCGGCAACCAATGGAATTGGAGCAGTTCACCCGCCTGTGCGAGCAGGCCGGGGTCACTCAGGTGAAATCAGTAACGGCCGACATTGACCTTGGAAATGACGACGGCCTGTTTATGGCCCGTATCCTGGCAGCTATCGCCTCCAAGGAGTCCGGTCGGAAGTCTCAGCGACTCCAGCGCAAGGCTCGTCAGACTGCCGAGCAGGGACTGCCCAACGGCGGCCACCACCGCCCCTTTGGATACGAAAAGGACCGGATGACGGTAAACGAGGCGGAGGCGGGAATTCTGCGTCAGGCCGTAGCCCGGTTCCTGGCCGGGGAATCGTCGCGTTCCATCTGTGTCTGGCTCAATGAGGCAGGCGTGCGGACCACAGCTGGCGGCCCCTGGCAGACAATGACCCTCAACGCTCTACTCAAGTCAGCCCGCATCGCCGGGCTACGCGAGCACAAAGGCATCGTGGTTGCCGACGCGCAATGGGATGGGATCATCACCCCGGAACAGCGCCAGCAGATCCTCGGCCGTTTCGAAACCAAAAAGCGGACCAATACCCGTGCGCGGCGAAGGTATGTCCTGTCCGGCCTCCTGCGCTGCGGCAAGTGCGGTAACAAGCTGTTCTCCGCCGTCCGAGTCAACACCCGCCGATATGTCTCCGCATCAGGTCCAGACCACGGAGGCTGCGGAGGCATCACCATCGTGGCCCCGCCCCTGGAAGAGTTCCTCGCCGCTGCGGTACTAATGCGGCTCGACACCCCTGAATTAGCGGATACCCTGGCGGGCCGCAGGGCAGCGGACGAGCAGCAAAGCAGTCTGCTGACAGCGTTGGAGGGTGACCGGAACCAGATGAAAGAACTGTCCGAACTGTGGGCGGCAAAAGAAATCTCGAGCGCGGAGTGGAAAGCAGCACGCGGCCCGATCGAAGCCAGAATCAAGACCACCGAGCGGCAGCTGGCGCAGGCCTCAAACTCCACAGCACTTGACGGGCTGATCGGCACCGGTGGTCAGCTGAAAGAGAATTGGGAGACGCTGAACCTTGACCGGCAGGCGGCGATCATCAAGGCCGTGTTGGATTATGCGACGATTCTGCCGGGGACACAGGGAGCGCGATCGCTGGACTCGGCACGGATTCAGCCCCTCTGGCGGCTATGACGCCGCGGCGGTACTCCGGCCGCTGCCGCGTCCGTCCGTTCCGGGCGCGGCACCCATGAGCACGCCAACCCGGGCAAGAACACCGGGATCAGTCACACGGACCGGAACGCCCTGGGCAGCACAACTGGCCTCCACCCACTCAGCAAGCACCCGTGAATCCAGCATCATGCACCCCACTGCGCCCAAATCGCGGGAGCACCGGCCCAGTCCTCAACAGAAACCGACGACCACTGAGTCACCGGAGGCCCGTCGAGAAAATCGGAGGCCTGCGCCAGAACATCAGCCGGTGAGTAGCCGCTCAGAGCGAGCTTGACCGGCTGAAAGCCCTGAGCCACGTCGTAACGGTGGAGACCAAACACCTGAGATGCCGGTTCCGTGAAGCTCTTGGAGACGTATTTCGACAGATACCCGGCCGCCTTGCGCGCCTCCGACAACGCCCCCGAACCGACCGGCAAGTCACCCAACAGCTTGATATGGACATGTCCGCGGCCCCAGGCCTCTTTGATCAGTCGCCGGTGAATGTAACGACCGACGGCGAAGTGTGCGTGCAGCCCATGATCCGTCTTATGCCACTCGGGAACCCACGCGTAAGGCAACGGATCGCCACCCAATCCCAATCTAAGGTCCCGGAAGAACGCGCCGAGATGGGCGCGTAATTCCTTTGGGTCATGGCACCCCGTCCTGGCATAGGTCAGCGTTCCGAGGCGGTTGAGCCGGTTCGCCGCGCAGTAACGCCGCAGCTTGGACCCCGCACGCCGACCGGCCTCAGCCGCAGCACGCTCAGGATCGGTGGCCAAACCTTTGGCGACGAACGCTCGGTTGGGCTTGTGCGATGAGCGGAACCCGCCGCCGCCCTCGCCGGCGTCCGGATAGAGCGAGAAGAACCAGCCGGCATCGGCAGCGATGAGCCGGCCAAGTGATGTGTTGACAGCAGTAGTGGACATGGGACCCCAAGAGAACGAAACCGACAAGGAATCGCCAAGGTCCACTGACAACGTAATAGAGAATGGTGTTCGACAGGGGGCCTCAGCATCCGGTCTCGCTCCGGCGGGCCCAACTCTGTCATTTAACCGTGAGCATTCCTTATGGACGCGGGCCTACCACGCTGCTCGACCCCTCAGGAAGGCCACCTGCTAAGTATCTATACCGGCCCTGAGTTGGTCCTGCCGGGTACTGCACTGCGCCTATCCTGCCACACGAATTACACGGCTGTCACTACCTGCCGCGGGACCGTTCGTCCTCGGACGCTGTCAATGGCCAATGGTTTCTGCCCATAGGCGGCCAGTAAATGTACCCGCTGGTGGCCAGTAAAACTGCCCGGTAATGGCCAACAGATCTGCCCACTGATTGGTTCGGCGGGTATCGGCCAATGCGGTTGGGTTTAGTTCAGTTGGGTGACTCCCTTTCCGGCGAGGGCTTGG
>NZ_JAGGPK010000042.1 GCF_018613855.1 Arthrobacter sp. ISL-30 | reverse complement strand
AGGACCACTGCCAAGCACCCCCACCCGGATTCAGCTGGCAAAGCCATCTTCTGCCAAGAAACACCCCACCAAAACTGTGAGACTAACGAAAGAACCAAACAACCACTCATCAACTCACAAACCCCGGCCTGTGAATGCAACCCTACGCCGGAGTGAATGCACTGAGGCCTGCAGCACATTCCGGGCGGCTAGCGATGTCGCTCCGCTGTGTAATCAGAAGCCGTAGTGGGCTAAGGGGTTCAGCACGGCGAGTAGGGCCGGGTCCTCATCGAGGAGCAGGCCCAGAGGCGCAATGGGATAGCGTACATCCGCATCCAGACAGTGGACCCCCGCCAAATCGCCCTCGTCAGCTCTGGCATGCGTGGGGCCAACCTGGTCCTCGCATCCGAGAAGGGCCGGGAGGTGAGCAGGGCACCGCAGGGAATGCCTGACCGGTGGCCGCATCTGCGATGCCACCACCACTCCCGCTGGATGGTCAGGTTACCAATGGAGAGTTGCCCCGGGAATCACGGGATCAAGCTCACGGTTCCAACGGACTTCCGTCAGGTCTATTTCAAGTTCGGTTTCGGTGAGGAGCTGGCTAATGAGTTTTCCGGTCATCGGCCCAGCGGAGTTGCCAAACACATGTCCTGCAGCCATGACGAGACCGGGTGTGATTTCATCGATTACCGGGACAAGATCGGAAGTAAAAGGCAAGACACCTGCCCATACTCGGTCGATGCCTACCTTCCTTAGACCGGGGAACTCCCCGGTAATGTCATCGGCGATTGCTTTGAGTCCGTCAAGTGTCGGGAATAGGTCCACTTCGGAAGGGTAGTCCATGGGACAACCAATCAGGATTTCCCCATTCGCGCGCTGTGCGGCAAGCGTGAGCATTTCATAGCCGGACTCTTCTTCGACCTTGCTGCGGAAAAGCTCATCATCCCAGCTCGGCAGATTGCGGAACAGCCCGTATGCTTTTGCTGCGGTGGGACCGTAGACGACAGGCTTGATCTGCATGGGCAAGGGTTTGGTAGCCATCACCTGAAGCCGTTCGCGCCCGATCGGGACTTCCAGGTTGCTCGCCCGCATCAGCTTTTCGGTCCACGCTCCGGATGCGATAACTACCTTGTCTGCGAAGAAGTTTCCTTCATTCGTTTCCACGCCGACGACACGGCCGTCGGAGAAGATGAGCTTGGAAACAGTGATGCCCTCGCGGAGATCAGCTCCTTCGGCCCGTGCACCCGCGGCCAAGGCCGCCACCACTGTGGGTGTATTTATCTGGGCGTCTTCGGCGCAATAGCTGGCGCCGACGACGTCTTGACGGATCGGCCCGACCAGGTCCCGAACTTCTTTGTTCCCCAGTAGCGTCATATCGAGGCCGTCTGCTTGTCGCGCAGCAACAAATTCCTTGAAAATGGGCGCCTGACGTTCGTCATGGAAATAGATCAGACCGCCATCAGCCCGGAATTCGAAGGGGATGGGCAGGTCTCTGCGGAGTTCATCGTAGAGTTCACGGCCCTTCTTCGAGATGTTGAGGGCCCAGCCAGGGTTCCTACAGTGGAGCCAAACGAACCCTGCATTGCGGCCCGAGGCGCCGAACCCGATTCTTTTCTGTTCGAGCAAGGTCACATTCAAGTCCTGACGCGCTGAAAAGTATGCGCTCGATGTGCCAACGAGGCCACCTCCGACGATAAGAACTGAACTGCCCATGGTTAGATCCTTTCCGGAGCCAGGAGGTGGAAGTAGGGGCCGATGTTAGGCGCTTCCACAGAGCCACGATCTTGAAGGCTTTGTTAGGAGGCAGGCTGCGGGATCCTATACCGGCCCCGTTACATTTCGTTCATGCCTATGAACGTCCCTGCTGACTTTGATGGCAATGAAATCGGGATCGGGGCCAGACAACAACCCCTTAGTAGGTCAACTCACAGCAGCCTTGCTACTCGTCGGCCCATCCGGCTTCAGTCCAATCATGGTTGAAGTCTTTCGCTGTCAAGTCATATTCGGCCGTACCCTCGGGAACGGTGCGGATGGGACGCCTTTGGGCCAATTCCTCCGAGACGTGGGCGATGACCCCTGGAAGTGTAGATAGGATCGCCAGCCCAGTGGTTTCTTCCGGCGAAAACCCCATTTCGACAAGCACCAGTGCCATCATCCCAATGTCGTTAAGTACGATCGACTCCTTGCCCGGGAGGCTGGTGAATGCGCGGAAAATCTCCTCGAAGAACTCGGCCTTGGGTCCCCAGACGCCGGCATCGACGGCGCGCTTGCGCAGCTTCTGCGCACGAGGGTCAACGAACCGGAAAACGGGGTGGCCTAGACCTGGGATCCGCTGCTTCCTTGCGCGTAATTCCTCGACAATCTCGGCGGCCAGAACACTAGAAGCCTTATTGCTGGCCTCCAGCCGCGAATACATGTCTAGGCAGAACCGCGCTGCGTCTGCCGGGTCCATGGTGTTCTTCCCAACACCGAGGATTCCGGCAGCCAGCGCAGCAGCCATGTTGGGATTGGCAGAGGCGACGTAGCGAGCAGCAACAGTTCCGGACTTTTGCAGTGAGTAGTCGAGGATGGCTGATAGGACCGCGTCAAGTAGACCCGCTTCAGCAGGCGTGGGAAGTCGGCCCTGCAGCAATAAGAAAGTCGAAGCTGCGAACGGGACATTGCCGATCATCTCTTCAAGATCATACCCACGGATGTAGACCTTTGAATCGGTTACCCGGCTAACAGAAGTCGACCAATATTTGGGCATGTCCGCAGGCTGCTGTGGACGGCTCGTGGAAGAAGCGTCAGGTGCATTGGCCTCTGTAATCGTCACTTTGTTTATGTGCTGCATATCGGAAGAGTAGGTTGGCTCGGCGTCCAGCGACATTGGGGGAAATCCACCTTACGCCGAGCTTTTCGTATTACCCACAAGGCCAAATGGGGACGTTGCACCCCTCCCCGGCCAGATCATTTGCACGCTTAAGTCCCACAGACGAGTTGGCTCGCTGGCGGTGCGCAAAGTATGCATGTAAAGCTTCCCTTCTTACACGAGCTGCGCTTGACGACCTCGTAGAGGAGGAGGGGTATCCGTGGCTGTCGAACCCGCCGGTGTGAACTGATTGAAGGCGTCTTCCAAGCTGCTTCGACCTTTGAACGCGTCAGGGCCTCAATCCACAGTCCTTGGGCGCCTACCATGCCCGGGACAGGTGGAGTGGGTTCGTGGATGATGGACTCGATGCGACGCGGGCGTCCTGCAAGGTCTCCGCTCTGACCTAGTCCTTAAGATCCCGCACGGAACGTAGAGCCCTGCGCGTTCGGTAGAACTCCTCAATACTGTCAGGACGGAGAAGCACAGATTCAATGATCCGTCGATTTTGAATTGCCTGCTTTGCCGCACCCACTTCAAAGAGCTCATCCAGGATCGCCAGCGTTGGGGGCAGGAGCCTAAGCATTCCGGCAGCTTCCTCTTCAATGAGCTGGCGAACAGGCATCCAATGCGAGTCTGATGCCTCAGTTGTTACATGCCGGGGCTGAAGATTCGGCGCTAGTGTGCTGACAAAAAAGTAGGTATCAAACCGTTTGGGCAAACCTTCCGATGTTATCCAGTTTGCCCATGGGGTAAGTGCACCTGGTTCCAGGGAGATGTCACATTCCTCTGCCAGCTCACGAAGCGCTGCAGCAATTAGGCGTCCTGCCTTATCGGAGGCTTCCGACAAATCATGGGAGACGCTTGTGCGTTCCCAAGCTGCAGCATGCGCTTCCAAGAGGTCGCTGCTAAACTCCCAGCCTGAAGAATCGACGCCGTCAACCCGCCCTCCCGGAAAAGCGATCACACCAGCGGCAAAATCCATTGTCGAAGCCCTGTGCTGAACAAACACCTCAAGGCCACTTGGCGAGTCCCGGAGCAAAACGACGCTGACAGCAAGGCGCGGCGCCTGTTCATTTTAACAAACCTTCTTCTGGCTTGCTTACATGTGCCATGGATACCTCCTTGTATAAAGATTGACGGAACCGTCGCGGCACTTTAGACGCCTTGGCATCCTGGCCTTGCCACTCCTATCCAGAGGTCCGGACGCTGGCATAGCCGGGGATGTCAGGGCTTAAGGACCACCCTGCCCTGAATGGCACGGGACTCCAGGAGATCATGTGCAGCTTGAGCACATTCCAAAGGTAGGGATTTGTAAATTTCGGCCTGCACCAAGCCTCGTTGAAGAAACTGCAGGCAAGCCTCCAGTTCAGCAAGACTGCAGGCCTTGGAGCCGATAAGGCGAGTTTCCCGAATAATGAACGCGCCTGGCAGGATCCCGACCAACTTGTTCTCTACGTTTCCAACGACAACTACGGTGCCACCGCGCTGAACAGAGCGGAGACTGCTGTCCAAAGTCACGTGGGCAGTCACGTCAAGGACAACGTCCGGTTGGAGCTCGCGGTTTCGGATCTCTCGGTGAAACGTCCCGTGCTCCGCAACGAGCACTTCGTCAGCGTACAGCCGCAGTCGATCCACTTTTTGCCGGCTGGAAGTGACCGCAATGACTTCAGCCCCCATGCTGCGGGCCAATTGCAAAGCATGGATCCCGATCCCACCACTAGCCCCTGTTACGAGGACGCGCTGCCCGGGTTTCACACCACTAAGCAGCAGTGCATGATATCCGGTACCGATAGCACAAGCGGCGATGGCGGCATCATCGAAAGACACGTTGTCCGGGATGCGAGCAAGGCTCAATTCATCCATTACACAGTATTCGGCGTAACCGCCGTCCAGGGCTTCGCCGTAGAGCTTGCCCTCCATACAGAGGACCTCACGGCCGCTGAAGCAGTGCCGGCAGCGGTGGCAGGACTGCCGCTGCGTGGACGCAATCCGATCACCAAGATGGAGACTGCGCAAACCCGGACCCACGGCGGCGACCCTTCCGGCGACTTCATGCCCCATGATCGAGCCCAGGACGCGATCAACTTTGCCGCTTCTTCTCATGATGTCTTGGCCGCATACGCCGCAGGCTTCAACCTTCACGAGCACTTGACCCCATCCCGGGACAGGGACATCCCTCGATCGCTCTCTCAGGACCTCACTCCCGCCGAACGCTTCAAGCGGGTATGCCTTCATCATGTCCGGAATCTCGAGCCAGTCCAATTCAGCTTTGCTTTTGTTGGTTCATCACAGAGTGTGCGCTGCGGATCGATACAGGAGGACCACCCAGGAGCCTTCCTGACAAACTTCGCCGCGTTGATTCAGTATCTCAACCCTGGTTGTCACAACTCCGCGGTCAGCCTTGCTTGCGGACGGCCTGAGCTCCATTACTTCTTCCCGTACTGAGATTGTGTCCCCTATCCGTACCGGAGCGACCAGTTTCCAATCGTGGATGCCCAGGAAGGCTATGGCGGAATCCTCCTTCCAGCCGAGCCTCATTTCTAGCCCGAAGGCAATCGCAAGCGCACCGGGGCCGTGGAAAATCCGGCCGCCAAACTGTGTGCGCTGGGCATATTCCTGGTTGGTATGCAGTGGGTGCATGTCACCGGACCATGTCGCGAACGTCACTAGATCGGTCTCGGTGATAGTACGGCCTTGCGATAGCCATGAATCACCAATCTCAAGGTCCTCAAGGAATCGGCTTGCGGACGTCAAGCGATTGTCTGTTGGGTGGGTCATCTTTTGCTCCTTTTCCGATGACTTGGCTGGTGGGAGTGGCAGCCGGTTTTGACTCGGGCAGCACCTGCAGAACACTTCTACGTCATGACATGGGACTGTAGGACGGATCTCGGCTTCGCGGCATTGGAGATTTACTGAAACTGCAGCCCCTAAGGCGAGAGATTCCAAATCCACCGGGTGCAGTTACTCTCATGGCTGGCGATGCTGCCGTTGGTGCCGGATCCCCCAACACAGACATCACCGGGTCTAATCGCTGTCCATAGCCAGCGGCCGTGACAGACTGGTGCCATGCTGCTCGACGAGCTCGTGAGGACCTCGGAAGCCGTCGCTTCCACCCGCTCCCGGCTCGCCAAGGTCAACGAACTGGCAGGTCTGCTGCTCCGGCTCGACCCCGCGGACATCCCGACGGCGGTCGGCTTTCTCACCGCCAAGCCACGCCATGGCCGAGTCGGGATCGGCTGGAGCGGCATGAGGGCGGCCAGGGGCGAGCCCGCTCCTGAGCCGAATCTCACTATCGCCCACCTCGACGCTGCGTTGGACCGGCTGCTGGCAGCCGCAGGCGCTGGCTCGACCGTGGAACGCGCCGCCACCCTTCGGACTCTGATGGCGAAAGCCACCGAGCGCGAGCAGGCCTTCATCGCCGGCGTGCTGCTCGGAGAACTTCGTACCGGTGCACTCGAAGGCGTACTGACGGATGCGGTCGCCCGCGCCGCCGGCCGGCCGGTCGAGGCAGTACGCCGCGCAGCGATGCTCTCCGGCGATCTCGGCGGGACCGCCCTGCTGGCGATCACGGGCACCGCGGCCCAGCTTGACGCGGTCGGCCTCGTCGTCGGACGTCCCGTGCAGCCCATGCTCGCCGCAACCGCGGCCAGTGCCGGCGAGGCGCTGGAGGCGACGGGGGAAGCGTCGGTGGAATACAAGCTCGACGGCGCACGCATCCAGGTGCACCGTGCCGGCGACGACGTGCGCATCTACACCCGCACCCTGGCCGAGGTGACCCACCGGCTGCCTGAGGTGGTGGAGGTGGTGCGCGGACTGCCCGTGCGCGATGTGATCCTCGACGGCGAGACCCTAGCCCTCGACGAGGACGGCGGCCCCCGGCCGTTCCAGGAGACCATGTCCCGGTTCGGTGCGAACGCGGCGCGCACCACGCTGCTGCATCCGTGGTTTTTCGACGTGCTGCACATCGACGGGCGCGACCTGCTCGACGAGCCGCTGTCCACACGCATCGGCGTGCTCGAGCGCATCGCCCCCGGGCACCGCATCCCGGGGAAAATCACTGCGGATGCGGCTGTTGCCGAGGAAGTGTCGCGCGATGCGCTTGCCGCCGGCCATGAGGGGGTGGTGGTGAAGGCGGTGGGCTCGGCCTACGCCGCTGGGCGGCGGGGTTCGAACTGGATCAAGGTAAAGCCGGTGCTCACCTACGACCTGGTGGTGCTCGCCTGCGAATGGGGGTCAGGACGGCGCACCGAGCTGCTGTCGAACCTGCACCTCGGAGCCCTGGACCCTGTTGGCGAGTTCGGCGAACCCGGCGGTTACGTGATGGTGGGCAAGACTTTCAAGGGCCTCACCGACGCGCTGCTGCGATGGCAGACCGAAAGGTTCCAGGAATTGGAGGTGCGGCGTACGGCGGGTACGGTCTGGACCGAGCCGGTCACCGTGGTCGAGATCGCCATCGACGGCGTCCAGCAGTCTCCCCGCTATCCGGGTGGAATCGCCCTTCGGTTCGCACGCGTCAAGCGCTACCGTGACGACAAGACGGCCGCGGAGGCCGACACCATCCAGACGTTGCGCGCCCTGCTCCGTACCCCACCGGGCGGAAAGGTATCGCCCGCGCCGGCGGAGCCAGATTCGGGAAGAGACGCCCCACTCCCGTAAAATTGATGGTTTGTCATGGGCTCCGGAGGGTTATCTGTGTCAACACTAGGGAGCGAGAGGGCCCGCCGGCGCCCCCCGACGTGGGCGGGTGTCCCGAAAATCCTCTTATCTCCCCGAAATCCAGAGTTTGCGGTCGCTGGCCGTCCTCATGGTTCGCCGTTGCTGAGTCCCTTCGCGGCGAGGAGAAACACATCCCGCTCACGGGCGGACAGGACATCGAGGACAGTCAGATCCCTCCCCGCTGCCGGCGCCTGCCTCGCGGCGTGCTCGAAAAGGGAGTGTACTGATCCTGGGGCGGTGACAGAGTATCCAGAGTGGACGGTCCGTATGAAGCCGCCAGCAGGAACTCCGGCTCCGCGCTCTTGAGCAGGTATCCGCTGGCGCCGGCCTGGGCGGCATCCACGACGGCTTGGTCCCAGTTGAAGGTGGTCAGGGCGATGATCCGTGGCTTATCGGAGTTGCAGGCGTCGGCCTGGCTGATGATGTGGCGGGTGGCAGTGACTCCGTCCATCACCGGCATGCGCAAGTCCATGAGCATCACATCCGGGCGGGGGCGTTCGGATGCCAGGGCGACCGCCTGTTCCCCGTCAGCGGCCTCGCCGGTGAGCTTCATATCGTTGCTTCAAAACCTGGTGATGAAAAAGAAAACCCGACCCCTCCCACCACGAAAAATACTCCCGCTAACATGTACAGAAATCCCATGCCCTTAATCGTCGGCACGTCGGCAAAACGTAAAACCTTCAGGTTCGATCCCACGGCTCTCCTTATAAATCCTTGACCACGTGCTCGCGGTTCCTTTGGTGTCTCGGAACACGTGCAAACCGAACAGAAACAAGAACACGCCTGCTGCGCTCACTCCGATGGCAACCCAGTTCACCCTGGTTATGACCCCGACAAGGAAGGTCCCCAAGAAAAGCGCGATGAAGCACCAGTAGAACGCCCTGGCTGGTTGAGGCAATTCAATAATGAGCCGCTTGATCGCCCGGAGAGTTTTGATGAAGCACCTTCCATGGATTAGTCGCACCTGCGAAGTCTTAGGGTCCCTGTCCACCGACCCTACATTGCATCCCCTAGGCGGAGTCCGTGCAGCGTCCGTTCAAGGATTGGTAAACGGACACTACCTGTAGGTCTGTGTAGCCCAATTGGGCCAGGTTTCGGATCCAGTGTCGAACGCGTTACCGCCCAAAGACTGTAGGACCGCCCATGTGAATGCGAAGGAATCCACTCGAGCATCTCATCAGGGTCAGCTCCTGAAAGCTCCCACTCCTTTTCGTGCCACCGTCTTCGGCCCAGGATCCCTGGGATCTGACCGTTGTGAGGAACCCGGATCTCATCATCCAGATAAAGGCGTAACGTCCTCGAACTCCACTTTGACAAGGCATCCAACGGCTTCGGAATATTTGCGTTCGAGACTCTCAACATCGGAAGTTGTTCTGAGGGACTCATCCAGGGTGATTCGAAGGCTTGACCCGTCAGGTGCTACCGACACGATGTTGACTGCCGAGTCGGAAACCAACAGCTTTCTGCCATACTCGCGAAGCTTTCCTGGCGAACAAGATGTTGGATGGACTGAAATATTCAAGCCTGGGAACCGGTTCAAGAGATCCTGTAGCTTTGAGTCCGCCGGGCCGTCCCAATGAACAATTATGTGATTCCCCTCCCGAACTTCGACTGAAGCGAGACGTTCATCGTTTGCCAGCGCTCGGCTCAACTCGCTGGCCGCGTAGGCCATGGTCGCATCCGCGGGGGTAGCCTCGATGGTTGGGTCCCCATGTAGAA
>NZ_JAGGPK010000041.1 GCF_018613855.1 Arthrobacter sp. ISL-30 | reverse complement strand
GTCCACAAACTCGGTGCGTGCGCTCAGTGGATAAGACTTGACCATAGAACACTCCATCAATTCAGAGCGTTGCTACGACCATATGACTCCACCCGCCGATAACGACAATAACTGCCAGCTACTTGGGGGCTGGCGCCGCCGTCGAGCCCCGTACGATCAGCTCGGTGGCGAGTTCCACCGCCTGTGGGCGCTGCGGCGCCTTGCCGAACTGCTCCACCAGGAGGTTGACCGCCATAGCCGCCATCTGTTCCAGCGGCTGCCGGATGGTGGTCAGCGGCGGCGACGTCAGGGCTGCCTGGGCGATGTCGTCGAAGCCGACGACGCTAAGCTCACCCGGGATGCTGACGGCACGCTTCGACGCCGCGCTCATCAAGCCCAGCGCCTGGAGGTCGTTGCCTGCGAAGATTGCGGTAGGCCGGGCAGGAAGGTCCAGCAATTCGCCGCCCAGCCTGAAGCCCGCTTCGATACTGAAGTCGCCGTCGCGGACGAGTTCCTGGTCCACGTCAAGCCCGTGCGCCTGGAGTGCGGCTGCATACGCTGCATAGCGGGCACGGCTGTGCACTGACCCGGCGCCGCCACCAGTAATGATGCCGATTCTGCGATGGCCAAGATCAAGCAGGTGCTCCACTGCCTTGAGGGCGCCCGAAAACGCCGTGGGACTCACGCTCGGGATGCCAATGGCCTCGTTGCCCTGCGGGTCCATAGCCACGGCCGGGATGTTGAGAGAACGCAGCGTTGTCACCAATCGGGAGCCGCGGTGCGGGGCAAGGAGGATCACCCCGGCCAGTTGGTTGGGCGACGCCTGCCGCAGCTTGCGCCAGCTTTCAGGCGTGGCGTGCTCCGCGAGGGTGCAGGCCAGGGTGAAGCCCTGCCGTGCGGCTGCGGCCTCCGCACCGGCCATGATTTCCAGCAGCCAGGGGTTGTCGAAGTTGTTGACTACCAGTTGCAACAGCCCGGGAACCGGTGCTGGCGCGCTGCGTTTGCTGTAGTCCAGCTCCTCCAGGGCCTGGTTGACCTTGGCCCTTGTGGCGGCGGAAACGTACGATCGGCCGTTGAGCACCTTGGAGACCGTGGGCGCCGAAACCCCCGCGGCAGCGGCCACGTCGGCAATCTTGGGTCGCTTCGTGGCGGTCAACGCTGCTGTCCTTGGCATCATGATGTCGCAGCCACCGCGAATGCCCCGGAGGGGTCCACGGCTGCTGGTGCGGTATCCACTCGCACGGGTCCCACAATAACACTGCCGCTCTCAGCCGAACCGAGGGGAGAGGCTGCGAAAATCCCGAGTTCAGCACCGATCCATTGCCCCTCCACCACCTCAAACACTGTGTCCAGGACCTGCCACTCCGCTTTGGCGTCATCGCGCCACGCAAAGCGGGCACGATGATCGGCGTCGACAGTGATTCGCAGTTCCAGGCGAGGGCCGGAGAGCTCGACCGGATCCAGCAGCGACCCGGGGAGCGGCTCCTCATGCGGCCGCTCCCCGCCGCGCCCCGAGCCAAGGGCATAGCCGTTCGCAGTCCGGAGGATGCCCAGCCAGGCGTACTGCCGGCCCAGGAGTACGACGCCGGCCCTGCTCCCCGCCGGGACGGCGTCCAGTTCCAGCGAGGTGCTGAAGCTGCACTCCACGCCGGGCAGGATCTGGCCGAGGACGTTCGGCAGTTCGCGCAGGTTGATGGGGTCGTTGGCCTTGGGGTGCAGCACGGCCGTGCCGTTGCCAGGCAGTGTCAGCCAGGTCTCGTCCGGGTTCGCCTGCCAGTGCCATTGATGCCCTAGCCGGGTGCCGGCGAAGTCGTCGGAGGCAGGGGGTGCCACGTTTTCCGGTGCCGTGCCGGCAGGGTAGGAGTGGTGCAGGACCGGGGTGCCCGGTCCGCCGTCGGACGCGTTTTCACCCATCCAGGGCCAGCCGTCCTGGTCCCATCCCATCGGCTGGAGGTGCACCACCCGGCCATAGGGTCCCCGGTCCTGGAAGTGCAGGAACCAGTCCTGGCCCTCCGGCGTGCTAACCCAGGCGCCCTGGTGCGGGCCGTTGACCGTGCTGGAACCCTGCTCCAGCACCCTGCGACCCTCGTACGGGCCAAACGGCGAACGGGAACGGAAGACTGACTGCCAGCCGGTGGCCACGCCACCGGCCGGCGCGAAGATCCAGTACCAGCCGTCGCGCTTATAGAACTTTGGGCCCTCGATGGTGGTGTATCCCGGCAGGGTGTCGCCGTCGATGACGTGTACACCGCTGTCCAGCAGGCGCCGGCCGTCCGGACTCATCCGGTGGACGGTGAGCCGGTTCTTTACGCCGATCCGGCTCTTGGCCCAGCCGTGCACCAGGTAGGCCTGGCCGTCGTCGTCCCATAACGGGCACGGATCGATCAGGCCGCGCCCTGCATAGAGCAGGTGGGGCTCGCTCCAGGGACCTTCCGCGTGAGTGGCGGTCAGGACAAAGATTCCATGGTCCGGGTCGGGGTAGAAGATCCAGAACTTGCCATCGTGGTGGCGCAGGGCAGGGGCCCAGACGCCGCTGCCGTGGCGGGGAAGGGCATAGTGCCGCCCCGGCAGTGCGGGCAGGGCGTGGCCCAGGTATTCCCAGTCGACCAGGTTCCGGGACTTGAGGACCGGCAGCCCCGGCACCCGATTGAAGCTGGACGCGATGAGGTAATAGGAACCGTCCACTTGGACGGCATCCGGATCCGGCCAGTCAGCATTGAGGATGGGGTTGGTGTAAACCGGGGCAGTGGCGGGGTTGTTGGTGCTCATGCTGTCCTGTCGAAAAGGCTGGTGGCTGTGAAGGCTGGGTGCTGGGCGAGGAGTGACCGGGCCAGCTCCGGTGTTTCCACCGGGCCGTCCATGACGACGGCGTGCAGGCTGAGGTCCAGGGGCTGGCTGCGGTCCAAGCGGCAGGCACTGTCCCAGGCGACGGCGGGGCCAGCCCCCAGATAGCCGTCTGTTCGGACGAACCACGGCAGCGGCTCTTGGGCGTCCTGGGCAAGCATTATGCTGGCGGTCTTTCCCGCCACGACTGCCGTGATGGACAGCCAGGGCGAGGCGGAGCCGTGGGCGGATTCGATCCCGGATCCGGATTCGGTGAGGACGACGGCGGCACGCGAGTTCCGCGGGAGGCGCCAGAAAATGCCGCCATAGCCGGCGCCTTCGCGGCCTTTGACTGCCGACGAGGACAGGGCGAGGTGCTCGAGTGACGGTCCGGGCATAAGCCTTGAGGTGAAGGAGAGTGACCAGCAGCGCCGGTCCGGGTGACCGGAGACGCTAAGGTGGCGGCGTTCCGTTACCTCCACACTGCCGTCGGCCGAGCACCAGTCGATGGATTCCGATACTGAGCCTGCACCGCTGCGCGAGGAGGACACGAGTTGCCGTCCGTGATTGGGCAGCATCACGGAACCTCGGTCAGCGGTAAAGGTGCGTCCGCCCCAGAAATTGCTGCCGCCCGCATCCGAAACGGCCAGCGACAGTCCCAAATGATGGGGGTGGTCCGGCGGTTCGGCATCGCTGACCATGGTGCCCGTGAGCGTCCGGATCGGATGCAGGAAGGGTCGGGGGGACTGCTGGCCGCCCAGGCCGGTGCCGCTCTGGTAACGCGCCACTTCGGTACCCTGCACGGCCAGGCTGTGAATGCTGTTGTGTTCGCGGGTCAGCCCCATGCGGCGCTCCTTTGCTTGTCTCAGGGTGGGTTTGGCAAACAGAGTAACCCCATAGGAAAAGCTTCGGCAAGCAATAGGAAAGTTTCCTATTTATCCAATCCGTCGATTTTGCGCTCATGTGTTGACAGTCACAGGAGAGCTTTGCTAGAAATCGTTTACTCACGCTTTTCCTAGGGGAACTCCTTGGGCTGGGCGTGGAGAGTCCAGCAGGAAAACCCCGGAAAATCTTTCCGATGAAAGCTGCGGGAAAATGCGGGAAACGAATCCAACAGAGACAATCCAGAGAGGATGTCGATCGAAGATGATGACAGCCGAATTCCAACCCCGACGCCGCGCAATCCTGGCGGCAGGGCTGGGCGTCGCCGGCCTTGCCCTGGCAGGCTGCGCGGGAACCGGGAACAAGGCCGCCGCAGGGGGCGGGCCGGTCGAGCTCAATCTCGTATGGTGGGGCGACGCTAACCGTGCCAAGGTCACGGAGGCGGCGCTGCGCGTCTTTGAAAGCAAGAACCCGGGCATCACCGTCAAGACTGAATATCAGGACAGTGGCCCGTATGCGGACAAACTGGCCACGCGCTTCGCGGGAGGCAACCCGCCCGATGTGCTGAACATGGCAAACCGAAGCCTCCTTGAATATGCCCAGCGCGGTGCCCTGGCTGACCTGAAGAGCCATCCTGACGTGCTCAAGCTCGACTCTGTGCCGGACGTGGTGCTGAGCAGGGGAACCGTGGAAGGCAAGCTATACGGGATTGCGACCGGCGTGACCACTATCGGCATGGTGGTCAACAAGACCATCACTGACCAGGCCGGGGTCAGCATTCCCGACGACAAGAGCTGGACATGGCAGGACTTTGCCCGCTTCAGCGAACAAGTCACCAAGAAGACCGGCGGCAAGGTGTACGGCACGGGCTACGACGTATCCACGGAAACGGGGCCAATCCTCCTCGCCCGGCAGAGGGGCGAGGACTTCTACACCAAAGACAACAAGCTCGGCGTCAGCGAAGAAACCATGCGGGACTGGTTCCAGTTCAGCGTAGACCTGCGTGCCGCCGGAGGTTACCCGCCCGCAGGCTTCTTCGAGCAGATTGGTGGATCAGCCGCACAGTCGTACCTGGCCAAGGGGACCATCGCCTCCCAGATCATTCCCATCAACAACTACAAGGCTTTCAACGAGGCTGCCGGCGGCAACGTCGTCCTGCTGCGGATGCCCGGAGAGACGGAATCCAAACGGCGCGGCTACTCGGCCGATCCCAGCATGCTGTGGTCCATGGCCGCCAAGTCAAAGCACCCCAAGGAAGCGGCAAAGCTGCTGGACTTCCTGACCAACGACGTTGACGGTGCGTCCCTGACGCTCACCCAGCGCGGCGTCCCGATCAACCCCAATGTCGCCGCAGCCATCACCCCCAAGCTGAGCGGGGACGACAAGAAGTTCGTGGATTTCATGGCCGACATCCAAAAGGACGAACTCCCGCCTGCCTACGTCTACCCCAAGGGGGCGAGCGTTGTGGCGGACACCCTCAAGCAGGTCGCCACCGAAGTAGAGTTCGGGCGCATGACGCCGGCCGACGCTGCCCGCCAGTTCATGGACAAGAGCAACGCGGCCATCAACAAGTAACCCCAACGTTCCTGATTGGAGTCGGACGCCATGTCGGTCCTGACCAAACATCCCGCGGCGCCACCTGCCGCTAGCGAGGTTCCGCTGCGGCCCCCGCGGCGCCGACGCAATGGAGCGGCGCCAAAAAAGAAGCAGCGTGCAGGGTATCTGTTCCTGCTGCCCTGGTTTGTCGGCATGGCGTTCACGGTCATTCCCTTCTTCGCCTCGCTGTACCTTGCCTTCACTGACTACAACCTCTTCAACGAACCCACCTGGGTGGGACTGGCCAACTTCCAGGACATGCTGCAGGACGAGCGGCTGTGGCAGTCCCTGAAGGTCACGTTCATCTACACCTTCGTCTCGGTTCCGATTTCGCTGGCGGCCGCACTGGTGGTGGCCCTGATGCTGAACCGCGGGCTAAGGGGCCTCGCGGTGTACCGCTCCGTCTACTACCTGCCCTCCCTCCTGGGCGGCAGCGTCGCCGTCGTGATGCTGTGGCGTTACATCTTCGGCAACGACGGAATCGTCAACGGGTTCCTGGGCATGTTCGGCATCGACGGCCCCGCGTGGGTCACGGACCCCGAGTTCTCGCTGAGCACCCTGATCGTGCTGAACATCTGGACGTTCGGCTCGCCGATGGTGATCTTCCTTGCCGGGCTCCGGCAGGTCCCGGCCATGTACTACGAAGCCGCCGCCATTGACGGGGCCTCAAAATGGCGGCAGTTCCGCAGCATCACGGTGCCCCTGATCAGCCCCATCATCTTCTTCAACCTGATCATGCAGCTGATCGGCTCGTTCCAGACCTTCACCCAGGGCTACGTGATGAGCGGTGGAACCGGCGGTCCGGCCGACTCCACCCTGTTCTACAACCTGTACCTCTACCAGAAGGGATTCACGGAGTTCGAGATGGGCTATGCCTCAGCCATGGCCTGGGTCCTGCTGATGATCATCGCCGTCTTCACCGCGATCAACTTCATCGCATCCAAGTTCTGGGTCTTCTACGACAGCTAAGGCAAAACAATGGCACTCCCGAATCTCACCGAAGTCCGACGCCGGCGCGTTGCCGAACCCTCCAGCGAGGAAGTGGAGGGCACCCCTGCGCGGCGCTTCCTGCGGCACCTGATCCTGGCGCTGGTGGGCGTCGTCATGCTGTATCCGCTGCTGTGGCTGCTGTCCAGCTCGCTCAAACCCAGCCAGGACATCTTCACGCAGCTTGGATTGTGGCCCGCCACGTGGGACTTCGGCAACTACGCCCAGGGCTGGAACGCCCTGAACCAGCCCTTCCATGTGTACCTGCTCAACTCGCTCCTGGTGGTGGTGCTGTCCATCGCCGGCAACATCTTCTCCTGCTCGCTCGCCGCTTACGCATTCGCCCGGATGGAGTTCACCGGCCGGAAGCTTTTCTTCGCCTTGATGCTCGGCACGCTCATGCTTCCAGGGCACGTGCTCCTGGTCCCGCAGTACATCATCTTTTCGCAGCTGGGCTGGCTGGACACCTACCTGCCGCTGGTGGTGCCAAACTTCCTGGCTACCAACGCGTTCTTCATTTTCCTGATGGTCCAGTTCATGAAGTCGCTGCCCGTGGAGCTGGACGATGCCGCGCAGATTGACGGCTGCGGCCCGTTCCGCACCTTCCTGAAGGTCATCATGCCGCTGTGCGTCCCGGCCATGGCGACGACGGCGATCTTCACCTTTATCTCGACATGGAACGAGTTCTTCGGACCCCTGATCTACATCCAGAACCAGGACCTCTACACGGTCCCGCTGGCCCTGCGCGCGTTCATGGATTCTGAGGGCCAAAGCATGTGGGGGCCGATGTTCTCCATGTCCGTGGTGTCCCTCGCACCGATCATCGGCTTCTTCATTGCCGGCCAGAAGTACCTCATCGGCGGCATCGCCACGACCGGCCTCAAGTAGCCCCTTCCCCTCTGTACCTCGACAAAGGAGTTCAGGATGAAATTACGTGTCGTGATCGGCCTGGCGGCCGCCACCCTAATGATGGGAGCGCTCGGGGTGCACCCGGCCCAAGCTGAGGATCCGCCGGGAGAGGCACAGACCGGGCAGGCGACGCAGCCCCACGGCTGGACAGATGCGGGACCAGAAGCGCTCGCCGCAGGAACACCGGATGGCTTCGCTGCATTGTCGGGCTACGGGATCGGCGGAACCACGGGCGGGCAGGGCGGCCGCACGGTCAGCGCCTCCAATATCGAGGAGCTCAAGACATACGCCTCGGCGCCGGAACCGCTCATCATCGTCATCCACGGCTCCCTCAAAGCCGAGAACTACGTCAAGATCCCGGTCAGCGCCAACAAGAGCTTCATTGGCAAAGGAGCCGGGGCGGAATTGGTCAACGCCGGGTTCAAGCTCATCAACGTCTCCAACGTCATCTTCCGGAACTTCACCATCCGGGACTCCTACATTCCCGGCGACTGGGACGGAAAGCGCTCCGACAACGACCGTGATGGAATCCAGCTGGACACCTCCCATCATGTGTGGGTGGACCACATGGCCTTCGAGCGCCTCGGCGACGGACTGATCGACACCCGCAAGGATTCCGACTACCTCACCTACTCCTGGAACGTGTTCGCGGATCACAACAAGGCCCTTGGCGTGGGCTGGACAGCTAACACCGTCACGCACCTCACCCTCCACCACAACTGGATCCGCAACACCGTGCAGCGCAACGCCAGCATCGACAACGCGGCTGCTGCCCACGTCTACAACAACTATCTGCAGGACATCGGCCAGTACGGCATGATGGGCCGCCTGAATGCGAAGATCGTGTTGGAGGGCAACTACTTCAAATCCGTTGCCGATCCCGTGGTCGCCAAGGACCCCAACACCCAAATCGTCCAAAGGGACAACATCTTCAACGGCACCCGCGGCCGCAGGGACAACGTCGGCGCGGCGTTCGATCCGACGTCGTTCTACGCTTACACGAAAGACGCGGCAGCTGACGTTCCCGGAATCGTCAGCGCAGGCGCCGGACCGCTGCGGTTGGCGCAGGAACAGGACCGCACGCGGCTCACCGTCGCACTGGACGGCACGGGCGACTTTGCCAGCATCCAGGCCGCCATCGGGGCCATCCCCACGGACAGCAGCATCCCGCGGACCATCAGCATCAAGCCGGGCTTCTACCGTGAAGTAGTCAATGTCTGGCCGGACCGGAAGAACGTGACTTTGGAGGGCTCGACGTCGAATCCGGCTGACGTGGTCATCAGCTACGACACCCCGGCCGGCGGCGCGAAGTTCTTCGGCGGCACCTGGGGCGCGCAGGGAAGTGCCACCTTTACGGCGTCGGGAGAGGACACCACCGTCCGGAACCTAACGGTGGAAAATGCCTATGACGAAGCCGCCAACGGAGGAAGCCAGGCTCTCGCCGTCCGCAGCGTCGGGGACCGGGCCACCTTCGAGGGCACGAGGTTCCTGGGCAACCAGGACACCTACCTTGCCGATACCAACGGGCGGGATGCCACGGCACGCACCTACCTCAAGGACTGCTACATCGAAGGCGACGTGGACTTCATCTACGGCCGCGGCACCGCTGTCCTGGACGGCTGCACCATACACTCCGTGGACAGGGGAAGCACCACCAACAACGGTTACATCGCGGCCCCCAGCACCAAGAAAACCAACCCCTACGGCATGCTCATCATCAACAGCAGGCTCACCTCGGACGCCGCCGCCGGGACAGTCAGCCTCGGCCGGCCCTGGTTCCCCAGCAGCGATCCTGAGGCCCTGCCGCAGATCGTTATCCGGGACTCATGGCTCGGCGCCCACATCGCTGAGCAGGGCTGGGCCGACATGGGCGGCCACTCCTGGAGCGAGGGGCGTTTCGCCGAATTCAACAACAGCGGCCCTGGCGCCTGGCTAAACGCGCTGCACCCGCAGCTGACGGCGGAGCAGGCCGCGGATTACACCGTCGCATCCTACCTCGGCGACTGGCACCCGACAGGACGGAACTGACGTGGAAAAGCTTCTGAAACCAACAGACAGTAGGACCACACCGACTCGGCGGGCAGTAATCACCGGCCTCGGCGGCGCTGGACTGGCTGGCGTCGGGCTTGCGGCCGCGGGTCCAGCGGCAGTGGCGGCAGCACCGGCGTCGAGAGGACCAGCCGAAAGTACGACGGCGGACGGCGCGCCGGGCGCTTGGGGCGACCCTGCAACCGGCTTCGCCGAGGCCCAACTGCCCCGACCCGTGGCCCTGGACGGCACAGTGTGGAGCGAGGCTCCTGCGGGCTTCGCCTCGCTGACGGAACTTGGCCAGTCCGGGACCACGGGCGGGGCAGGCGGCCGGGTGGTCCACGTCCACAGCGCGGCCGAACTTGGGAACGCGGCCAGGGCAGTGGAGCCGCTGGTCGTGATCCTGCATGGCTCCATCGTGTTTGGCAGCTATGAGAAACTGCAGGTCCTGTCGCACAAGTCCTTCCTGGGCTTTAGCGCCGGGGCTGAAGTGGTCAACGCGGGGTTTAAGCTGATCAACGTCTCCAACGTGATCTTCCGGAACTTCACCATCCAGGATTCATACATTCCAGGGGATTTCGACGGCAAGCGTCCCGACAACGACCGCGATGGCATCCAAGTAGACACATCGCACCATGTCTGGGTGGACCACATGTACTTCACTCGACTCGGCGACGGCCTGGTGGACACACGCAAGGACTGCGACCTGGTTACCTACTCCTGGAATGTTTTCGCGGACCATAACAAGGCACTGGGAGAGGGGTGGACGGAGAACGTGATTACCAGGCTCACCCTGCACCACAACTGGATCCGGAACACCCACCAACGCAACGCCAGCATCGATAACACGGCTGCGGCCCACGTCTTCAACAACCTGCTGGAGGACATTTCCAGCTACGGAATGCTGGGACGCAACGCCGCCAGGATGGTGGTGGAGGGCAACTACTTTAGGGATGTTCGCAACCCCCTGAAGCATCAAGGGTCTGGCGGTGGGCTCGTAGCGCGCGACAACATCTTCGCCGAGTGCATCGGGGACACAGGCATCCAGTTCGGAACGGCCTTCAACCCCCGGGACAGCTATGCGTACAACATCGATCCTGCGGCAGCTGTGCCTGCCCTGGTGCGAAGGTTCGCCGGACCGGCAGGCGGTACGGAATCTACGCCGGCCGAGGTCATTCTCGTGGCCCTGGACGGAACCGGCGACGTAGGCAGCATTCGGGCCGCGGTGGGACTGATTCCTTCCGGCAGTGCGCGTGCCGTAACGATCGAATTGCAGCCCGGCGTGTATCGGGAGCCCGCCGTGATCTGGAAGGACCGTCGGAACGTGACTCTCCGCGGTGCCACCGGCCGGGCCGAGGATGTCGTCCTGATCGCAGAGGGCGGCGTGACGCTGTGGGTGGCTGGTGACGGCACCGTCGTCGAAAACCTTACGGTCACCTCGGACACACCCCAGACCGGAGACGTCGTCCGGACCACAGGTTCCGGCGTCGAATACCGGAACGTCACCGTGCTAAACGGAGGGGCCGGCTAACTCTCGTCTGGTCGCCCAACTGACTCGCAGTTGTTGTCGTTATTGGGGCCTCATAACGACAACAACTGCGAGCTACTTGGGGTCGAAAAATCCCACCTCGACAGGGGGAAGAAGCCGGGCGTAACGTCGAAATGTAGAGATCCCCGGCGGCCGACACGGTGAGGTGCCCGCCCACGAGGAGGTCACCGTGCGCAAGGCAACCCGCTTCCTATTTCTCCCTTTGGTCCTGCTGTTTGCCTTTGTAGCCGCGCAGCCTATTTCGGCTTCATCGCCGCCAGCTTCCATGGCGGCCCTGGGCGACTCCATAACCCGCGCGACAAACGTCTGCTGCCCGCCCGGGAGTTACCAGGGCCAGTCCTGGTCCACGGGCGACAGCCGCGACGACGGGATCGCCAGCCACTACGAACGGTTGACGGTGCTGAGCCCCGCGATTGCGGGACGAAACTACAACAACGCCGTTGCGGGTGGCAGGGCCGCCAGCCTGCCGGGGCAAGCAGCCGCCGCTGTTTCCCGGGAGGTCGACTACGTCACCATCCTGATAGGTGCGAACGATCTGTGCACCTCCTCCGCTGCCACCATGACGTCCGAGGCGGAGTTCGCAGCTAGTGTGAACAGAGCCCTGGCAACTCTGCGCCAGGGGCTGCCCGGGGTGCGAATATTCGTGAGCAGCATTCCGGATATCTACCAGCTCTGGACCGTGTTGAACGGCAACCCGCTGGCACGCCAGAAATGGTCCGCCGATACCTGCCAGTCCATGCTTTCAAGCAGCAACACCGACGTACAGCGCCAGCAGGTAGTCCAGCGTGAACTCGCGTTCAACCAGATCCTGGCCGAGGCATGCGGGCGATACAGCAACTGCCGCTGGGACAACAACGCGGTGTACAACTTCAAGTTCTCTGCCGACGATGTGAGCACCCTGGACTACTTTCACCCGAGCGTGAGCGGACAGGCGCGCCTTGCAGAACTGACTTGGCGCGCTTCCTGGTGGGGCGACCAGCGGTAGTCCCGGACCTTCCAATGGAAAGTACTTGACGGTCCACAGGGGCAGCGCTAACAATGTTTCTATAACGTTGTAGAAGACGTTCCGGGTCACCTGGTTCCCCGGATCACCCAGTTCCAGACCACCTACCTTCCCATCATCAAGCTAAGGACTTATTTCGTGGGCAATGCAGAAGCTGCCGCAGCAAAAATCACCGTCGATCCCGTCTTCATCGTGGGCCCCGTCCGACGCAGGACCTTCGGCGCCTTCGTGGAACACCTTGGCCGTTGCGTCTACACAGGCATTTTCGAACCGGACCACGCGCAGGCCGACGAGGACGGCTTCCGCAAGGACGTCCTGGAGCTGACCCGCGAACTGGGCGTCTCCACTGTCCGATACCCGGGAGGCAACTTTGTCTCCGGCTACCGCTGGGAAGACGGCGTTGGGCCGGTGGAGAATCGTCCGGCCCGCCTCGACCTGGCCTGGCACTCTACCGACCCCAACCTCGTGGGTGTGGACGAGTTCATGAAGTGGTCCGCCAAGGCCGGTGTGGAGCCGATGATGGCCGTGAACCTGGGCACCCGCGGCACCCAGGAGGCCGTGGACCTCTTGGAGTATTGCAACATCGACGGCGGTACGGCACGGTCTGACGAACGCCGGAAGAACGGAGCCGAGGACGGCTACGGCATCAAAATGTGGTGCCTTGGCAACGAAATGGACGGCCCGTGGCAGATTGGCCACAAGAAGGCACCTGAGTACGCCCGCCTCGCCACTGAAACCGGCCGCGCCATGCGCATGGTTGATTCCGACCTCGAGCTGGTAGTCTGCGGCAGCTCATCTCCCGGTATGGACACCTTCGGCGAATGGGAGCGCGTGGTCCTCAGCGAAAGCTACGAAGTGGTGGACCTGATCTCGGCGCACCAGTACTTCGAAGACTTCGGCGACCTCCAGGAGCACCTCTCCGCAGGCCACCGGATGGACGCCTTCATCAAGGACATCGTGGCGCACATCGACCACGTGAAGTCGGTCAAGAAGTCGACCAAGCAGGTCAACATCTCGTTCGACGAGTGGAACGTCTGGCACATGAGCAGGGCCGAATCCAAGGCGCCCGGCGGCAAGGACTGGCCTGTGGCGCCCGTCCTGCTCGAGGACCGTTACACAGTGGCTGACGCCGTCGTCGTCGGTGACCTCCTGATCACGCTCCTGCGCAACACCGATCGCGTTCACTCCGCGAGCTTGGCGCAGCTGGTTAACGTAATCGCCCCGATCATGACCGAACCGGGCGGGCGTTCGTGGAAGCAGACCAGCTTCCACCCGTTCGCGCTGACGTCCCGCTATGCCTCCGGCACCGTGCTGAACCTGGCCGTCGAATCGCCGCTGGTGAGCAGCGAGAAGACCAAGGACTTTGCCGCGCTGTCCGCCGTCGCTACCTTCAACGAGGAGACGGGCGAAGCAGTGGTGTTCGCCGTGAACCGCTCGATCGAGCAGGACCTGTCGCTCGACGTCGCGCTCGCCGCCCTGGGCAACGTCAAGGTGGTTGAGGCGCTCAGCTACAGCAACAAGGATCCGTACTGGCAGGCCACCGCCGACGACTCGACGTCCGTAGTGCCGGTGGCAAACGGCAGCGTAAAGCTCGACGCCGGTCGCCTCACCGCTGAGCTGCCGGCCACTTCCTGGACGATGATCCGCCTGAACCTCGCGTAGGTGGCCCCCAACTGCCTCGCAGTTGTTGTCGTTATGCACTCCCCTGACGACAACAACTGCGAGTCAGTTTCACCTTGAGTTCATAATGTTGGACAGTGTTCAGCTAGTGTTAGATTCTTGTGGTCGGCACCAACGGCGGTACGGCGAGATCACAAGGAGTTCCATGCGCATCGCACGACTGCAAACCATGTCCGGACCCACGCACGCTGTGAGTGCTGATGGGGCATGGCAGCACATTGAGGACCCTTTTGCGGAGACGCTTTCGTTCACAGGAGCCGAAACTGCCGCCAGAGACGCCATCTTCCTTGCCCCGGTGCGTCCCGCGGTGGTGCTCGGCATTGCCCATAACCTGACGAATAACGACCACCCTTTGCCGATCCAGGCCTGGCACAAGTCGGTTCACACCATCGCCAACCCGGGTGATGGCATCACGGCTTCCCGCGGTGTCGGCACCGTCAACGTCGAAGGTGAACTAGCCGTCGTCATCGGGAAACGGGCCGCCAATCTGACGGCCGAAAATGTGCTGGACCACGTGCTCGGCTACACCGTGGTCAATGATGTGACGAACGTGGACCAGGGACTGCATGACGAAAAGAACTTCCAGAGCAAGGCAGGGATCAACTACACGCCGCTTGGCCCCTGGATCGAGACCGAGCTCGTGGACCCTGACAACGTCCCGACAGAAGTCAGCATCAACGGGAGAGTGGAGGCCCGCTCCGGCTCCTTTAATCTGCCGTCATCCGTTGCGGATTGCCTCGTCTACGTCACCTCGTGGCTGACCCTCGAGCCGGGTGACGTGGTGATGACGGGAGCGCCGAACACGTTCGTGGCCGTGAAGCCGGGTGACCGCGTTGACATCACCCTCGGTGGAATCGGCACGCTGACTAATACTCTCGTCTAGGCGCTGAATGCCGGTCCGGCATCGGATCTTGACACCTGGGATCTATGTCGGCACCGTGGGGGCAATGGGCACTCCCTAGCATTTGGGCGAGGTGGCGGCGATGAGGGTTTTTGTTGCGGGTGGTACCGGAGTGGTGGGTCGACGAGTGGTCCCCTTGCTGCTCAGGCAAGGACATGAAGTCACGGTCCTGGTCCGTTCGGCGGAGAAGGCCGAGGCCGTCAGCCAAGCGGGAGCCCGGGCTGTCGAGGTAAACCTGTTCCACCCTGCCGGACTCGCTCGCTCGATCCCAGGACATGAAGCAGTTGTAAATCTTGCGACGAGCATTCCGCCGTTCTCCCGCGCCGTACTGTCCAGGGCATGGAAACTTAACGACCGGATACGCGCAGAGGGCTCAAGAAACCTGGCGGACGCGGCTGCTGCCGCCGGCGTCGAACGGTTCATCCAGGAGTCCGTAGCATATCTCTACGCCGACGCAGGGTCAGAATGGATCTTCGAGGACCATCTGGTTCGTCCGAGCGTCATCACAGCTTCGGCGGGGGAGGCGGAGAACCAGGCGCGGCGCCTGGTCGAGTATGGTTGCGCGACTGTCGTCCTCCGGTTCGGTGCCTTCTACGGACCCGACAAGCAATCGTTCCTTGAGAGAGAAGACAGCGTGGGTGCCGCGATACCGGAGTGTGCGCGAAGGATTGCCGGCGGTCGCCGCCGCCCTGCGGCATCAAGCCGTCCCCGACGGCAGGGTCGGCCAGGACCGCAACGTGACCGGGGCGGATGCCGGTCTGGCCAAGCCTGAAGACCGTGAGTGAGTCGCATTCGGGCTCCGCGTCCCCGTTGAACTCACCGGAGTCGTGGGCCGAGGGGTTTTGGGAAGCAGTCCGGGTCGCGGAGCCAGTGCTCACCTCGCCGCGCATCCAGGAACTCTGGAGCCAGGGAAGCGCCCTGGCGGAAATGTCCGTGGGGGACCTGACCGCCCACCTTGTCCGGGCAGTAACCACTGTGGTGTCCTACCTCTCCCAACCGGCCCCGATTGGTCAGCCGATTTCCGCGGCGGCATACTATCTGGCCGTCATCGACGACCCGACGGACCTCACCTCCTCCCAGAACACCGCCGTCCGGCAACGTGCCCATTCGGAGGCGGCCGCCGGTGCGGAGCAGGTTCTGCGGAGCTGGGAGGGGGCAGTTACCGAGGCGGGTATAGTCCTGGCTCACGCGTCCCAGGACCGACTCGTCACCGTGGCTGGCGGCCTCGTACTGACCCTCGACCAGTACCTCGCCACCCGGGTGGTTGAACTCCTTGTCCATACCGACGACCTCGCCGTGAGCATCGGCATCGCGACTCCCCGACTCCCCCCGGCCGCAGCCAAACTGGCCGAGCACGTCCTGCTCGATGTCGCCAGGGAACGACACGGAGACATCGCAGTGCTTCGCGCCCTTACGCGTCGTGAGCGAAGCTCCGCAGAAGTATTGCGCGTCCTGTAAGCTCACTGACCGTCGGCTGGCAAGATTCGAGGAACCAGGCGGAGTTGTCAGGACGCCCAGGTCCTACAACAGCGCAGGGTCCAGACTGACTGGGGCCTCCCGGTCCCGGGTGCAGATGAGCGTGTCCCCTTCCACGTGCAACAGGGCTGCCTGGATACTGGTGCGCTGCTCACGTACAGCCTGCTCCGGATCTTCCAGCCCGTTGGCCATTTCGGTGTCCTGCCATTCGGGATGGGTGAAGTAGAAGATGTAGGCGTAGTCGCCCTGGGTAACGATGTCGGCATGGCGACCGTAGGTGGCGTCGTCGATGCCGCTCCCCGGGGCATCCAGGATCAGCCCGTTGTTCGCCTCCTGCCGCGTCCATTCAAGGCCATCGGGGGAGCGGTAAACGGCCTGCCCCCGCCACTCGTCCACCACCATCCAGTACCACCCGCCCAATCGGAACACGTTGGGCCCCTCGTGTGGGGGTTTCGGAATCACCAGTCCCTCGAGCTGCCAGTGGATCATGTCCTCGCTGACAGCTGACCACGTGGTGGCTCCGTCCAACTCGTCCTTGAACCAGAGCCTTTGTTTCCCGTCCCCGACCAACGCGAAGGCCGCATCGATGACGTTCTCCGAGCCGGCGTCGACCGTGCCGGCGCGCACCCAGTGCTGGAGATCGTCGCTGACAAAGTGCACCAGGCCGCGTTCTACTTGCTCCTCCCAAGTGGCGGCTGCCCCCGCCGCCCACGTCAGGAACATGTGGTACTGCCCGGCATGCCACACGACTTCCGGGGCCCAATGGGTATTGAGGGCGGGGGAGCCATCCGGGTCGAGGCCCTCCACCACGCCCCGATAACTCCAGCTGGCACCGCCATCCTCCGACACTGCTATCCCGATGCGCGTGCCGGTAATCCAGTCGACACCTCCCGTGACTAGTGTCGCCCGTCGGGCCGTATAGAACATCCACCATTCGTTGGTTCCTCGGCGGTGGATCACGGTGGGATCGGCGGCGCCATCGAACACGGGGCAGCGGAAAAGCGGCGAAGATACGGGGGTCAATGGGACTCCTGGCAACTGGGTGATCACGAATGGTGGGGATGATTCTATAACGTTGTAGATGTTAGGGAACAGGGGGAACCGGCTCTAATCTGCAACGATGTATCCAGAGGATATTCCGGGAGAAGGGGGCCACGCATGGCTGTAACCATGAACGACGTCGCACGTGCCGCAGGAGTCTCGCTCAAGACAGTGTCCAATGTGCTCAACGACTACGAGTTCATTCGCCCCGCCACCAAGCAAAAAGTGCTCGACGCAATTGCCGAGCTTGGCTATGAAGCCAACCTGACCGCCCGCAGCCTGCGGTCGGGCAAAACGCGCATGCTCGGCCTGGTCTTGTCGGACCTGGCGGCTCCGTACTACGCCGAACTCGCGTCAAAGCTGATGAAGGCGGCGTCCGCGAGGGGCTATCGCGTCCTCGTGGAACAGTCCGCGGCGCGAAAGGACAATGAACTCAGTGCCCTCAAGGGAACCTTCCGCCAGCTGACGGACGGCCTCCTGTTCACTCCGCTGGCGCTGAATGCTGATGACATCGCGGCGAACAGCGGCAGGAAGCCCGTTGTGATGCTGGGCGAACACATCGACGATCCGCGCTTCGACCTGGTCACCATGAAGAACACGGAGGCAGCCTCCGCGGTAACCGCACATTTGCTGTCTTCGGGGCGACGCCGAGTGGTCATCCTCGGTGCCGCGCACGGTGACGTCGGCGGCAGCAACGGTCTCCGCCTTACCGGCTATCGTGGTGCGCTCGCCGCGGCGGAGGCCGATTATGACCCGGCCCTCGTGGTGCCTTGCGAATGGCGGCGCGATGCCGGGGCTGCCGCCGTCGGAAACCTCCTGGACAGCGACGTCAAGTTCGACGCGATCTTCGGGCTCAACGACGCGGTCGCGCTGGGTGCCTTGCACGAGTTGATCATCCGCGGCGTCAAAGTGCCGCAGGATGTTGCGCTCGCCGGCTTCGACGACATCGAGGAGGCGCGTTTCGCGTCGCCGTCGCTGACAACTGTAGCGCCTGGCATGGATGAAATTGCGGAGCGCTCTGTCGGGCTGTTGATCGATAGGATCGAAGGCGCGGAGACTTCCGAGAGTGCGATTCACATTGAGGCGGGCTTCGAACTGAAAGTCCGGGAATCGGCACCTGGCAAGAGCTAGGAGCCGGGCAAGGACTAGGAGCCCGTCAAGGGATAGGGGAGAGTCATGGTTGACGTCACCGTTCACACTGTCATCAACAAGCCGCCCGAGGTGGTTGCCGCCTACGCCGGGAATCCGGAAAACGCGCCGGAGTGGTACTCGAACATCAAGTCCGTCGACTGGAAGACCAGCCCGCCGCTCCGCGTCGGCTCACAACTGGCGTTCTCCGCCCGGTTACTCCGCCGGACCCTGAATTACGTCTACGAATTCACAGAGCTCGAACCCGGCCGGAAGCTGGTCATGCGGACTTCCCAGGGCCCGTTTCCAATGCAGACCACCTACACCTGGAACGACGCCGACGGCGGCGCCACGCGCATGTCCCTCCGGAACAACGGGACTCCGGCCGGTTTCTCGCGGCTGGCGAACCTGGTTATGGCGCCGATGATACGACGCGCAACACGTAAGGATCTGGCCAGACTCAAGGAGCTGCTGGAGTCGCGCTGATCGGCTCCCGCCTACGGTCAGGGGCTGCCAGCCCCGCTGATCGTCCGCCGCTGGCGGCCAGGGCTGCTGCCTGCCGCCGCTGCCAGCCGAGATCTACCCGCGCATCCCCCTTCCCTCCTGCGCGGTAGTTCTATAACGTTGTAGGAATGTTGATAGCGCAAACCCCACCCATGGGCTGGAACAGCTGGGACTGTTACGGCCTCACCGTTACCGAACACGAAGTCCTGGCCAACGCCAGCTTCATCGCCGACCGCCTCGCCAGCCACGGCTGGGACACCGTCGTCTTGGATAGCCATTGGTACGATCCCGCCGCGAAGGCAGGGCCTTATACCGGCGCCCGGCTGCTCCTTGACGGCTTCGGCCGCCACCTTCCAGCCGGGAACCGGTTCCCCTCCGCAGTGAACGGGCAGGGCTTCACTGCCCTCGCGGAAAAGATCCATGGCATGGGGCTCAAGTTCGGACTGCACATCATGCGCGGCATTCCGCGGCAGGCCGTTAACGAGAAACTTCCAGTGCTCGGCACCACGTATACCGCAGACCAGATCGCGGACACGACGTCGGTCTGCGAATGGAACCCAGACAACTACGGCCTGGACCACAGCCACCCCGGCGCCCAGGCGTACTACGACTCCCAACTGGCGCTTCTTGCCGAATGGGGCGTGGATTTCATCAAGGCCGACGACATGGTTGGCCCGTACTTCCATGTCGAGATCGAGTCTTACCGGCAGGCCATAGACAAGACCGGCCGGAACATTGCGCTGAGCCTCTCCCCGGGCCGGGCGCTGTCCCTGGAGCACCTTGATCACCTGCGGGACAATGCCGAGATGTGGCGGGTGTCGGATGATCTGTGGGACATCTGGGAGGACGTCGAGGCGCAATTTACTCGCATGGCACGCTGGGCACCGCATCAGCGCCCGGGTTCATGGGCCGACGCCGACATGCTGCCCGTGGGCAACATTGCACTGCGTGCCGAGCGCGGCACCGAGCGGCTTAGCCGGCTCACCCTGGACGAGCAGCGGACCATGATGACTCTCTGGTGCATGTCCAGGTCGCCGCTGATGCTGGGGTGCGACCTTCCCTCCTCGCCGCCGGAGACCCTGGAGCTCCTCACCAACGCCGACCTCCTGGACGTCCTCAAGCACAGCACCGGGAACCGGGAAGTCCTCAGCGACGCAGGCCTCGTACTGTGGACCGCTCAAAGTACGACGTCGGCAGACTGTTTTGTGGCTGCGTTCAACCTGGGAGAGGGGGACCTCGAGCGCGCGGTGCTGCTTGCCGACGTCGGGGTCGCCGGCGGGCGCGAGGGCTGGGAGGGCCGCGAGGCCTGGACGGGAGCGCCGGCGTCGTATGTTCCGTCCCCTGCAGGTCCCGCCCTGGAACTGAGGCTGCCGGCCCACGGCGCGGCGCTGTACCGGTTCAAGTCACCCAACTGAGTGGCAGTTGTTGTCGTCATTCGCGCTCATGGCGACAACAACTGCCAGCTACATGGGCTGGGCCTCTGTGGGCGCGTCCAGCCAGCCATTTCCGGGCAAAGAGGGTCAAAACTGCATCCGACTCAAAGGCGGGCTGTATGCCGGAGTGTCGGCCTGGAATCCGGGGCAAAGAGGGTCAGAAATGAAGCAAGTTGACCCCGGCACCTGCACCACGACGACCTACACCAGGACGTCGATGGACTCCATTGCGCCATGTGGTGTCTGCCGGCGCAGGCGCATGGCTTCCAGGACGCGCTTTTGTGCCAAGGCGTAGGCGGCCTCGTGCGGTGTCAGCCCTGCCCGGCTGCTCTCGTCGAGGACGGCCTTGGTGTTGGCGCGAAGCTTGGTGGAGATCATCGAGAAGATGTCTGCCGGTTCCACAACAAACGGCGAATACCTGGCTGCCATGGAATGAGCTGCCGCAACTATGCCACCGGCGTTGGCGATGAAATCCGGGACAACAGCGATGCCGCGTTCATGCAGGATGGCGCGGGAATTGGTGGAGGTGGGGAGGTTTGCGCCTTCGACGACGAGCTTGACGTTGGTGGATGCGGCGATGACGTCGGTGACGGTGTCTTCCCGGGCGGCAGGGACGAGGATGTCGGCATCCGCGGTCAAAGCGATCTCGGCCGGCAGCACAGTTCCGTAATGGTTCACGCAGGAATCGCCTGCCTCTGCACGCAGCCTGACGAGCTTGTCGACGTCGAGCCCGTCCGGGTCGTGAACCGAACCGACCGCCGTCGACACCGCTACGACCACGGCTCCAAGTTCCACCAGGCGTGTTGCCGCTGCCTGCCCCACGGCCCCGAACCCCTGGATGGCGACGCGGGATCCCTTGAGGGTGATGTCCCGGCTCTGGGCGGCAGCGTCCACGGCCTCTGCCACGCCATATCCAGTGACTCCGAGCTGATCGTAAGGGAGGCCTCCAAGGGCGCGAGGAAGGCCGGTGGACGCACCCCGGTCACCCAGCTCATCAAGGAAGATGGCCGCGTCCTCCTCGGACAGGCCCATGTCGAGACCGAAGACGTACTCCGAAGGAACTTCGTTGGACAGCGTCCGGGCGAACGCGCGGAGGATTGCCTCCTTGTTTGGATCGTTGGGGTCACCGAGGATGCCGGCCTTGGCACCTCCGTGGAACAGGTCCACGGCGGCCCACTTCCACGTCATTGTGCGGCCCAGGCGTGCAACCTCCCGCACAGTAAGGCTGGGACTCATCCTGGTCCCGCCTTTGCCCGTTCCGCGGGCGGTATTGTCCAGGACCAGGACTCCACGCATGCCCGTCTTGCGGTCGGAGACCACAACTACCTTCTCGGGACCCCACTCGTCGATCAGGTCAAACACACAGTCAGTCACAGTCAGTCCATCCTTATCCTGCAGCAGCATTAGTAGTTGCTAATCAGCTTGCAGGCTGGATCTTGGCGGACGCCAGTCCTCGAGTCCCAGTCTTCGTGCAGAAGGCATAAGCAATCCTTGCCCTGCTGGGCACAGCGAAGATCGGGCCGGTTGCAGCAGAATGCCTCAGGCGACGAAGACGCCCTCCAGGCGTTCAGCAGCCTTCGCAGCCGCCTCCCTCAAGGCGCTCACTGCTCCTTGTACCGCCGGATTAACGCTGGCCGGTGGATAGAGGGCCACTACGTGCCGGCGGACGCCCAGGTCGTGTACCCGGCCGGTGGCAAGGTCGCGGTTATCGACGTCGGACAATGCCGGGACGAACGCTATCCCCAGGCCGGACCGGACGAAGCCACGGATCACTTCATAGTTGTCGCTGCGGAACTTCACGTCCTGCTCGAACCCGGCTGTGGCGCAGGCCCGTCGCAAGGCCCGGGCGCCGGACGTCCTTTCACCGGTGGAAACCCAGGTTTCGGCACTTAAATCCGCCAGGGAGATTTCAGAGCCAGCGAGATGGTGATCGGTAGGCAGGAGCAGTACAAGGTCTTCGCTGAGCAGCTTCGCGGAGCGCAGGGCTTTCGGCCACCCATGCGGCACGAGGTCGTAGTGATAAACCAGGGCAAGGTCCAGGTCCCGGTCCACAAGGAGTGGAACCAGAATGTCCGGCTCTCCCTCATCGAGTTCAATCTCCACGTTTTCGTGGGACTGGACAAACACGGACAGGGCGAGCGGCAGCAACTGTTGGCTCGCCGTCGGAAAGCTGCCAAGCCGCACCCTGCCGACGTTTCCTTCAGACATGGCGCGGACTTCATCTTCGAAGGTCCCCACCGCCGCCAGCACCTCCTGGGCCCGTTGGCCGAGGAAGCCGGCAGCGGGCGTGGGCCTGATGCCATGCGCGTCCCGCTCGAACAGTGACATCTTCACGGCCCGCTCAAGGCTGGCCATCTGCTGCGAAACCGCCGATCCCGTATAGCCAAGTTGACGGGCTGCTTCGGCAAAGGACCCTGTCCGCAGCACAACGATCAGGGTTCTCAAGTGCAGGGTATTCAGCATAAGGCCAGCTAATCGCATCAGGACATCGACTGCAAAGACTCTAAGCGATGGTTGTGGTGCTGGCAGGGCTCTGCAAGGAGCCATGTAAAAAACCAGGGCAAGAATCATTTATGCCAGAGCCAATATCAGTCATTCTGGAATGCTTCCGTGACGCAACTCACCTCGGGCATAGTCAAGCAGATAAGGGCTCGCTTTCCCCGCCCACGTATTCCCTGGACCGACCCACAGGAGCACATCCAGCAATGCCACCTATGCAGGAAAAACCCTTGACCAAGCCGCTGGCGATCCGGCTGGATTCCATCGCCAAGAACTACGGAGAACACACAGTCCTCAAGAACGTCTCGCTGACGGTGCGCGAAGGAGAAGTAACCGCCCTCATCGGTCCCAGCGGCGCAGGCAAGAGCACCTTGTTGCGTTGCATCAATCTGCTGGAGCGTCCGGACACCGGCTGCATCACGGTAGAGGGAAGCCGGATCGACGCCGGGACCAACTTCACGACCAAGGATCTGGCGGCGCTGCGACGCAACGTGGGCATGGTCTTCCAGTCCTTCAACCTTTTTCCGCACCTGAACGTCCTGCGCAACGTCAGCATTGCCCAGGAGCGCGTTCTTGGCAGGACTCGCAAGGAAGCTGACGTCCGCTCCCTGCAGCTTCTGGAACGTGTTGGCCTGGCAGACAAAGCAAAGCAATATCCCTCCCGCTGTTCCGGAGGCCAGCAGCAGCGCATCGCGATCGCCCGGGCTCTTGCCCTGGACCCGCGGGTGATGCTGTTCGACGAACCGACGTCGGCCCTGGACCCGGAAGTAGGGCTCGAGGTCTTGGCGGTCATGAAGGAGCTGGCCGCCGAGGGTATGACCATGGTGGTTGTCACGCACGAAATGCAGTTCGCCCGTGACGTCTCAGACCACCTGGTCGTCATGGCCAACGGGGCCATCCTGGAAGAAGGGCATCCTGAAGACATCTTCACGGACCCTGTCCAGCCCCGCACCAGGGAATTCCTCCGAGCCGTACTGGAGCGCTGAGGCCGGTGGACATCTTCCTGACCGTCCTTCAAGGCGTGCCGATGACCATCGGACTGACTGTGTCGGCGCTCGCCATCGGCGCCGTGGGCGGCATTCCCCTTGCACTGGGCCGGCGCTCGCAGATCCCCGCTCTTCGGTTCCTGGCCGTCTCCCTGATCGAGATCCTTCGCGGCATCCCACCCATCGTGTGGCTCTTCATCATCTATTTCGGCCTCGGCACGGCCCTTCCCCAGCTGGACCCGCTGACGTCGGCCATCGTCGGCCTGGGCGTGATTTCCTGCGCCTACATGGCCGAGATCTACCGCGGTGGACTATCGGCGGTTGCGCAGGGTCAGTGGGAGGCCAGTGAGGCCCTGGGGATGGGCCGGCAGTCGGTGCTGACCTTCATCATCGGCCCGCAGGTCTTCCGGGTCTCCGTCCCGGCGGCGGCCAGCTACGCGATCGGGCTGATCAAGGATTCCTCTGTGGCCTACACCATCGGCGTGACGGAAATCGTGTACTTCGCCAATGACCAGTCCCGGCAAAGCTCGGACGCCCTGGGCCCCTTCTTCATCGCCGCCCTGGTGTACGTCATCATGACCATTCCCTGTGCCTGGGCTACCCGGGCGCTGGATGCCCGACTGCGAATGCGAGTAGCGCGATGAACATCTTCACTGACTGGCCGTCATACCTGCCGGAGCTCCTGGCGGGTCTGGGCGTCAGCGTCCAGGTGGCGCTGCTAAGCCTGGCGATCGGCATTCCCGGGGGACTCCTACTGGCGATCGGCGCCGGCAGCAAAAACAAGCTCGTCAGGGTGCTCATCATTGGCGTTGTCGAGATTGGCCGCGGCACCCCTGCCCTGGTAGTCCTCCAGATCTTCTACTTCGGGCTTCCGGCCAGCGGGCTGACCCTGACATCCATGGCGGCGAGTGTGGTCGCCCTGGCGGCAACGACCGCGGCGTACACCAGCGAAATCCTTCGAGGCGGGCTGCAGGCAGTGCCGCAGGGGGAGACAGAAGCAGCGGGTGCGCTCGGCATGAATCGGAAGGACACTCTCCGCTTCATCGTCATCCCGCAAGGGTTCAGGGTAGCCATCCCGTCGCTGATTGGTTTCGCCATCCTCATTTTCCAGGCCACATCCCTGGCTTACACGGTCGCCCTTCCGGAACTACTGAGCCAGGCCTACTCGATCGGTTCCACCACCTTCAACTACCTCAGCGTGCTGCTCCTGGCGGGCCTGATGTACGCGGCAATCACTATTCCTGCCAGCTGGCTCACCGGCAGGGCCGAAAAGCGCCTGGCCCAGCATCTCTAGTCCTCCGCCTCCCCGAACTGCAACTGCGTCCCAAACCCCACCCAACTCAAGGAGACCGATGAAGTACCAGAAGACCGCTGTCATGGCAGCCCTGGCTATAGCAGTGACGGCTCTGACTGGCTGCAGCGCCGCCGCCAGCAGTGCCCAAAGCGCCGATTGCAAACCTGCCCATACGTTCCAGACGGTCGCACCGGGAAAGCTCTCGGTGGTCCTGTACGACCTCCCGCCCTTCTCGAAGCTTGAAGGAAGCAAAGTAACGGGTGTGGATGGTGACATCATCAACGCGATCGCCGAGATGGAATGCCTGACGGTCTCGGCCAAGTCCGTGGCCACCGCTGCGAACATCCCCACTGTGCAGGCCGGCCGCGCTGACGTCTCCATCGCCGCCTGGTACCGCACTGCGGCCCGGGCGGAAATCGTGGGACTCACGGATCCCATCTACACCGACCAGATGGCCATCATCTCCAAAGACGGTATTGACGACGCCGAACAGCTTCAGGGCAAGTCGGTGGGAACCGTTGACGGGTACTTGTGGGTGGACGACATGAAGAAGCTCCTCGGCGATTCCCTGAAGGTGTACCCCACCACGCTGAACATGAACCAGGACCTGGCAGCGGGCCGCATCGACGTCGGGATTGACAGCTACGGCTCAGCCCAATTCAACAAAAAGGGGGACTTCGAGGTAGCGGTCATCAAGCCCAATGATGCAATCGCCGCGTCCAAGGAAGCGGCCCAGATTGGTATCCCCGTTCCGCAGAAGAACACGGAGCTGCTGGCGGCGCTGAACGAGGACTTGAAGACGCTGCGTGAGAACGGCAAGCTCAAGGAAATCCTGACCGCCAACGGCCTGGACGCCTCCGCTGCCGATACGGGAGACGCGCGGCTCATCAAGTAGGCAATTCCGAACGCAATGACAAAGCGGCGGCCCCCTTGTGGGGGCCGCCGCTTCGTGCTTTCCTGCTAGAGCCCGACGTTGCGACGCCCGACGTCGGGACGCCTGGCCCGACGGCGGGCTGCAGTCTCCTAGACGCCGCGGCCGGGGGAGAGGATGCCCTGGGGGTCGAAGGCATTCTTGATCATGAGGTGGGCGGAGCGTGCGGCGGGATCCAACTGCTTGCCCAGTGATCCGTACTTGAGCGAACCGACCCCGTGTTCCCCGCTGATGGTCCCGCCCAGCATGAGCGCCTGGTCCGTGATGAGATCCAGGATGCGTTCGGCCTCTGCGTAGGCCTCGGGGGACTCGTCCCCGATGACCACCGAAGGATGCAGGTTGCCGTCCCCGGCGTGGGCGAAAGTAGGGATGGCGACATTTTCGTTGGAGCTGATCTTGTCCAGCGCCTCGAACATGTCGGCCAGTCGGGCGATGGGAACGGCCACATCACAGGAGGCACGCAGGCCCCTCGCATCCAGCGCCTTGCCCGAGACGCGCCGGGCCTCGAGGAGGACATCTCCTTCGGCCTGCTCGACGTCGGTGGCGCCCGCTTCCCGGCAGAGCCGCGCAGCCGTCGCGGCGTCGACGTCGGACGTCAGTGACAGGAACTGCCCCACCAGGATCGCGGCACCGTTGGTGGATAGTCCGGTTGGATGGAACTTTTCGACAATCTCCACGCTGGCCCGGTCCATTAGCTCAAGGACTTCCGGAACGACCGAGCTGTTCATGATGGCGGTGACTGCCCGTCCTGCAGCGGCCGCTGAGGGGAAGGTCGCACGGAAGGTGACCGCGTTTCCGGCAGGGCGGGGCCGGAGACGGAGCGTCGCACCGGTGACGATTCCCAGGGTGCCTTCGGAACCAACGAAGAGGCTGGTCAGGTCGTAGCCCACTACGTTCTTGCGGGTTTTTGACCCGGTCCTGATGGTCTCTCCGTTGGCCAGGACAACCTCCAGGCCCGCAACGCTGTCGGTGGTGACCCCGTATTTCACGCAGCGCAAGCCACCAGCGTTGGTGGCGATGTTTCCGCCGATGGTGGACTGCCGATAGCTCGCCGGGTCCGGGGCGTACATCAATCCGTATTCCGCGGCGGCCGCGTCGATATCTGCGGTGATGACACCAGCGTGGACCTCTGCCAGACGATTGCCCGGGTCAATGCCCACGATGGCGTCCATCTCGGCGAGGGAAATCACCAGGCCTTGGGGATAAGCTACGGCGCCGCCGGCCAGGCCGGTGCCTGCGCCGCGGACGGAGACCGGGACGTTGTTTCGAGCGGCCCAGCGTACCCCTGCGGCAACGTCCTGGGCGGAGTGGGCTGTGAGGACTGCCAGGGGCAGGCCTTGGGGCTTTGCGCGGGATGCATCGGCGCTGTAGCGAAGCAGCTCGGCAGGCTCGGTCAGGACACGTCCTCCGAGTTCCTCTTCCAGGTCCTTGGTTTTAGTCACAGTTGGTCTTCCTTTGAGCGGGTGGTGAAAGGGGTATGCGGTGACCGCCCGAAGGCAGCCACCGCATACGTGGTCAGTCCAGTTGCTGGTCGGGTTAGAGGAACTTCACGCCCTGGGCGAGCGGCAGTTCTCCGGAGAAGTTCACGGTGTTGGTCGCCTGGCGCATGTAGGCCTTCCAAGAATCGGATCCCGACTCGCGGCCTCCGCCTGTTTCCTTTTCCCCGCCGAAGGCGCCGCCGATTTCCGCGCCGGACGTGCCGATGTTGACGTTGGCGATGCCGCAGTCGGAACCGCTGGCTGACAGGAACCGCTCAGCCTCGGTCTGGTCCTGGGTAAAGATGGCCGAGGAGAGGCCCTGGGGGACGCTGTTGTGGATCTCGATTGCTTCGTCCAGGGTCTCGTAGGTCATCACGTAGAGGATGGGCGCGAAGGTCTCGTCGTGAACTACCGCCGTCTGTGCTGGCATGCGGACCACAGCCGGTTCGACGTAGTAGGCCTCCGGCTGGTCGTCGGCCAGCACGCGGTTGCCGCCGTAAACGACCTCGCCACCTTCAGTCACTGCCTGGGTCAGCGCCTTCTGCTGGGCCTGGAAGCTGCCGGCGTTGATCAGTGGTCCGACGAGGGTGTCGTCGAGCGTGGGGCTGCCGATGTTGAGTGTGCGGTAGGCGTCCACGATCCGGCCCACTAGGGTGTCCGCGATGGAGGAGTGCGCGATCAGCCGGCGCAGGGAGGTGCAGCGCTGGCCGGCGGTGCCCGCGGCGGCGAAGACGATGCCGCGCAGGGCCAGGTCCAGGTCGGCCGACGGCGCCACGATCGCACCGTTATTGCCGCCCAGTTCCAGCAGAGCCCGGCCGAAACGCCTGGCCACGATCGGCGCGATTTCCTGGCCCATGCGCACCGAACCGGTGGCGGACACGAGGGCGATGCGGGGGTCCTCCACCAGCTTCTGTCCACCCACCCTGTCAGTAAGAAGCAGGTGGTGAATGCCTTCGGGCGCTCCGACGTCCTTGGCGGCGCGGGCCAGGAGCGTGTCGACGGCGAGGGCCGAGAGGCGCGTGGCGTCTGCGGGCTTCCATACCACAGTGTCCCCCGCGACGAGGGCGAGGGCCGTGTTCCAGGCGAACACCGCCACCGGGAAGTTGAAGGCGGAGATGATGCCGACGACGCCGAGCGGGTGCCAGGTTTCGGCGAGGCGGTGGCCCGGGCGCTCGGAGGGCATGGTCTTGCCGTAGAGCTGGCGGGACTGGCCCACGGCCAGGTCAGCGATGTCGATCATTTCCTGGACTTCGCCCAGCGCTTCGGAGCGGATCTTGCCCACCTCGGAGGTGATCAGGGTGGCGACGTCCTCCTTGTGTTCGGTCAGCAGTTCACCCCATCGCTTGACTAGCGCGCCGCGGACAGGCGCCGGGACGTTCCGCCAGGTCTTGAAGGCCTCGGAGGCCTGGGCGATGGCGGACTCGATTTCCTCGTCATTGTGAACCTTGGTGTGGAGGATCACCTCGCCAGTGATCGGAGATCGCGTTTCCCGTGTTCCCTCCAGTGAGGTTGGATCGACGCCGATGGCCTTGAGGCTCTTGCTGACCTCTGCCGTGATTTCGGAAGTGGCCGGAATGGAGGATGTCAACGTGGGCATGATTGCCTTTCCTTCGGTAGTGCTTTGATCAAAGAAGTGACTAGAACCGGGTAGTGACTAGAACGGGCGGTCGGTGATGGTGAGGTTGAGCTGACCTTCGGCTGCCGCAAGTGACGCCGCCTGCTGGGCGGCGTACAGCTCGGTGGGGTCGAAGATCCGGCTTCCCAGGACCTCCGACAGGCGGTTGATGTCGTACGGGGTGCCGAGCTGTTTGTCGTCGCGGGAACCGTCATCGGTGAGGTTCGACTGGAAAATCCCTGCCGCGGAACGGGGCAGGAAGTCCTCGTAGACAATTGGCTCGGGAACCAGGCTCCCGGCGTCGACCAGTTCACGTAACGACGCCGATTCCCGCCCGGAGGCGGGGCCAGGATTGGCGACCCGGTAGGTGAAGAAAGCCAGCCCCTGAAGGGCCAGTTCCCGCTCGGTATTGGGCAGGTTTTTACGCCAGACCTCGGTGGCTACGTCGATCCGGGTAGTTCCCGCAGGGGCTGCTGCCAGGAGGCTGTCCACTTCGGCCACCATGCGGTCGTAGACGTCCCGGCCGCGTTCGGTCAACGCGATGCCACGCTGCTCGACTTCACCGAAGCGGACGCGCAGCGAGCCGGGACGGACTTCGCCGTCGGAATGTCGGAAGCTGCGTTCCTCGGCGAGTGCGCGGAACGAGGTCTGGCGGAGGAGGATGTCGGGTCCTTCCCAGTTCGGCGGGCCCTGGATTTCGTCGATCATGGCGATGCCTCGGGCTTCCATGCGGGCGTAGAGATCGTCGATATCCAGGACCCGGGGCGTGAGGTGGTTGATGTGGGTGGAGGGAACGCCGCCGATGTCAGCCGCTACCGCCGAAATGCGCTCCAGCTTGAAGTACCAGTCATGGTCGACAGGTTCCTGCGACAGCTCGAACGCCGTCGTCGCCAGGTCCAAAAGACGGGCCGCCTCGGCCTCGGACAGCTCTTTTTCGGCGCTGGCCTTGTCGGCGAGCTCGAGGAGTTCCTCGCTGAACAAGGTCCGCGCCCCGATGAAGGATTCGAGCTGCTTCTCGGTTTCCTCGTCAAAGAAGCGCCGGTCGTCATGGGCAAGCATTGAGGTAAAGACCCGGAACGGGTTCCTGGCCAGCTCCGCAGCATCGATCGGGCGGAACGCGGTGGAAACCACGGGAACCGAACTCTTGGAGGCGTCCCGCAGATCATAGAAACCCACCGGGTACATTCCAAAGGCCGCAAAAACGCGCGCTACCTGGGCGAGTTCGCGTGCCGATCCCACACGGATGGCTCCATGGCGCTCTGCGGTCACGCGATGGATGCTTCCCAGCCTCTCCGCGTCTTCCCCGTTCTTACGGATTAAGTCCTCGTTGACCTCTCGGGAGACGTCCACGAGGGTGTTGTAGGCCGGTACTTCCTTGCCGTAGAGCGTAGCCAGCCGGAGCGCGAACTCGGCCCGCAGTTCCCAGAGCTGAAGCTTCGTCGTCGTTGTCATGGGCTTTGTGTCCTTTCTGGTGCTGTCGTAGTGGTCGAGTGATGTGCTGCCGGCACTGGGCAGATCAGATGATGTGGACTTCCCTCAGCGGCGAAAGTTCGCCGGCGAACCGAGCCGCGCTGAACGGTTCAGGATCCATGAAGGATTCCCTGCCCAGGTACATGTCCCTGACCAGCTCCCCTACTGCCGGTCCTTGGAGGAAGCCATGGCCAGAGAAGCCGGTGGCGTACATGAAGCCGTGAACGGTGTCCGAGGAACCGATCATGGCGTTGTGGTCGGGAGTGTTCTCATAGAGCCCGGCCCACCCCACGTCCAGTTCCTGATGTGCGAGGGCGGGGGCGACAACTTCCGCTGCCCGGTTGAAGGCCGGCAGCCACTGGTAGTCGAACTCCCGGCAAAATCCCGGTTCCTGGTCCTGGTTCGAGATGCCCAGGAGCATCCCGTTGAGGTAGTTGTGGAAGTAGAGGGTGGTTGACAGGTCAAGCGTGAAGGGAACGGTCGGGAAAGGCGTGCTCAGCTGGGGAGTCATGCCGATCTGGCGGCGGACAGCTTGGATCGGCAGGTGGACGCCGGCCATGGCACCCAGCCGGGTGGACCAGGCTCCGGCAGCACAAATCACCGTCGACGTCCGGATTGAGCCACGGTTGGTGTGAACGGCCTGTACGGCATCTCCGCTCGCATCGATGTCCAGCACTTCGGTGTCCTGGCAGATGGTCACTCCCAGCTCCTGGGCGGCCTCTGCGTAGGCCTTGACCACTTTGGAAGGCTGGGCAAAACCGTCCCTAGGGGAGTAGGACGCCGCCAGGAGGGCTTTGGGTTCCAGGAACGGATTGATTTCCTGGGCCTCCTCGGGGGTAAGCATGCGGCTGGACCCGCCCAGCCGGTTCTGGATGTGGGTGCTGTCCTCAACCTGCAGCACCTCGGCTTCGTTCCGGCACAGGAAGAGGTATCCCACCTGGTGCAGTCCAATGTCGGTCCGGAACTTCTCGCCGAAGCGCTCAAAGGCTTCGAGGCTGCGGTGGCCGAGTTTGATGTTTCCGGGGTCGGAAAACGTGGCGCGCACTCCGCCCAGGGGCTTTGCGGATGAGCCGGAGCCGAGGCTGTTCCGCTCGATCAGCACCACGTTCCGCACACCGGCCTCGGCCAAATGGTAGGCAATGCTTGTGCCCATGATTCCGCCGCCCAAAATGACAACCTGGGCTGCGGCTGGCAACGCCCCAGCGGGCGCCTTCAACGGGACAACATTGTCCACATGATTTCGATGCACTGTGATCCTCCCAAAAACGTCTAATACGTCAAGCATCAGATCCCGAAAGGTTTAGGTCAATCGATGAATCTTTAACTTTTCGTATAGAGTTGCTATATGAAGTGGACTCTCGAACAGCTGAGGACTTTCAAAGTGGTCGCCGAGCTGGGCACCATGACCTCAGCGGCTGAAGCCTTGGGATTCACGCCCGGCGCCGTTTCGCAGCAGATGGCCGCGCTGCAGGGCGGATTGTCCCGCCCGATCTTCGCCCGTGACGGTCGCCGGGTTGCACTTACCGACGCCGGCATGACCCTTCTGCGCCACGCACGCATCCTCCTTGACGACGAGCGGAAGGCGGCCGCTGCCCTCAGCGGACCGCAGTCCGAACAACGCATGGTGGTTTCCGTCGGCGTCTTTGGATCGGCGGCGGTCTCTGCCATCCAGCCGGCCATAGGACACTTGCGCGAGACGGCCCCGCACGTCGCCATTCAGGCGGCGGAGGTCGACGTCGAGACCATGCCGCAGGCTGTCCTGGAAGGACAGATCGACATCGCCTTGGGATTGAACTATTCCGACGCGCCCCAGCCGCCGCAGCGCGGCCTCGTGACGTCGAAACTGCACCGGGAACCGTTCCTCATGGTGCTTCCGGCCGCTGCCCGCGCGCTTATCGACGACCCCGCGGCCCTGGTGGAGTATGCCAATACCAGCGACTGGATCCTGCCACCTGTGGACAGCTTTTTCGGCAAGGCGTGCCGCTTCGCCTGCGCAAAGGCGGGCATCGAACCAAGGGTTCAGCACACGGTCACGGATACCGCCGTCTCGATCGCCCTCGCGGAATCAGGGGTGGGGATTACGCTGGCCACGCCCCTCATGATCGGGCTGCGCCCCACCGAAAGCCCAATTGCCGTCCTGCCGGCTGACTCCCGGCGGTTCATCGTGGCCATTGCCCGGTCAGCTGCGCTGGAACGGGACAGCGTCGTTGCCGTGCGCGACGCCCTTGTCCATGCTTTCCGGCCGTTGTCCGAGGGCCTTGCCAGCTAGCGAAGGTAAGGCATGCGGCGCATGCCCTTACATGAGGTGGAGGCATCTCGTGGAGACGCCCCAGATGACCAGGTCCGCCACGGCAGGAACACGGATGGTGTATACGGATGGTGTATTGGGTATCTGTTTAGCCGAAGTTGGGCTGGATGCGTGTAGTTGCCCACCTGGACTGCCGTGGAAACCTCCTTTTCCGAAACTGCTCCCTGACGGTTGTGCCGAAGTGTGGCGGTGGCCTTTAGGACTTCATGTCATTTGTCCCTCACTGGGTAGTTGGCCGGAAAATCAGGCGGCCTCGTATGGGGTGCGGAAGAGAGTTACGCCCCATTCAGGATTGTGCAGCACGATCTCCGATTCCCGTCGCGCGAACTGAATCGGAGCCTGAAGATGCCGTGCCATCCGCTTTTGTTCCTCATCCCACGGGAAGTTGCAGGTGCCTACATAACTTTCTAGCGTCCCAGGTTCAGGCGTGATTGTTTCGCCAGCGATGCTGACCCTGACGGCGTAGGAGGCACATGGGACGCGCACTGTCATCAACGTACGGCCGCCAATGCTGCCGAACCTAATGGCGTAGTCACCAGAGCTCATTCCGGGACCACGGGGCATGGGCGCCGGCATGGTGGAACCTGAAGTGAACGTCCCGCAGGCGGCGGATAGAGCGACGACGGCGAGGCAGGCTACGGAAGCAGTGTCGGCGTCGTGCGTCCGTGACGAGCGGATCCCTCAAGTGCGGCCATGATCCGAACGCTAGGTGTTTGGACCGCGTCGCTGCAAGAAGCCACCGAAGCCCGCGCGCGCTACTGGTTCAAAAAAAACTCCGCAAACTACCGCCCTTGGCCACCGCCCGAAATGTAGTTAGCATAGCTAATAAGCAGTGCTAACTAATCCAACGTCAATCCAAGCAGCACCGAGAGTAGGCCAAACAATGAACACGGAACCGCATCCAGGGGAGCCCGAGCAGTTGGCGGAGGACGTTCGGCCCGCCATCTTGGCCATCGAGTTGCGGACCGCAATCATGCGGACATCAAGGAGACTGCGCACGGAAGCAAGCGGGGACCTTATTTCCCCCGGCCAGTACGCCGTGCTGGCCCACTTGCACTATGGGCCCCTCACGCCGCGGGAACTGGCGGAGCGCGAGAGAGTGCAGGCGCCGTCGATGACTCGAATCGTCAACCTGCTGGCCGAGCAGGGCTTTGTGGCCCGGTCCGGCCATCCGAAAGACGGGCGCCAGGTGCTTGCCGCGATTACTCCTGCGGGTGAAGCCGTTCTTGACGAGGCGCGCAGCCAGCGCACCGCGTGGCTCGCGCAACGGGTCGCAGTGTTGAGCGAGGAGGACCGCCGCACCCTGAGCCGTGCCGCTTGGCTGATGCAGGAGCTGAGCGGCAGATGAACAAGATGTTCCGTGCCCTGAAAATCCGCAACTACCGTCTGTGGGTGGCCGGAGCGCTCGTGTCCAATGTCGGGACCTGGATGCAGAGGGTAGCCCAGGACTGGCTGGTGCTGACTGTGCTCACGGATCACTCCGGCACGGCTGTCGGAATCACCACAGGGCTGCAGTTCCTGCCCATCATGTTTCTTGGCCCGTATGCCGGTGTCCTGGCCGACCGTTACCGCAAGCGGGTGATCCTCTTGTGGACCCAGACGGCTATGGGTTTGTGTGCCATGGCGGTGGGCGTTCTGGTGGTGACAGGTTGGGCGCAGCTGTGGCAGGTCTATGTTGCCGCCCTTTGCCTGGGTGTGGCCAGCGCCTTTGACGGCCCTGCCCGCCAGGCTTTTGTTTCTGAAGTGGTGGGATCGGAGGACGTGCCCAACGCAGTGGCCCTTAACGCGGCCTCCTTCAACATCACCCGCCTCGCCGGTCCGGGTATCGCCGGGGTCCTCATCGCCTGGATCGGCACAGGGCCGGTGTTCTTGCTTAACGCCGCAAGTTTCGCCGCCGTCATCCTGTCCCTGTGGCGGATGCGCAGTGCAGAGCTGTTCCCGTCTGTGCAGGCGCCGTCCGGCAAGCATCAGGTAGTGGAGGGACTCCGATACTTGCGAGGGCGTCCTGACCTCATGCTGATCCTGGCCTTGGTGGGGCTGGTGGGGATTTTCGGCATGAACTTCCAAGTCACCAATGCGCTTATGGCGACGGCGGTGTTCGGCCAGGGCCCGGGGGAGTACGGACTTTTGGGCTCCATCATGGCGGTGGGGACACTGTCTGCCGCCCTTCTCGCCGCGCGACGCCAGGGACCCCGCCTGCGGCTTGTCCTCGGCGGCGCGATCGGACTGGGAGTCTTCACCCTCGCCGGCAGCGTGATGCCCTCGTTTTGGCTCTACGCCGCGTCCCTGGTCCTGGTAGGCCTGGCGTCGCTGACGTTCCTGAACAGCTGCAACACAAGTATCCAGCTCTCGGTGGAACCGCAGTTCCGGGGTCGTGTGTTGGCCTTGTACATGGCGGTCATGCAGGGCGGAACCGCGTTGGGGGCCCCTTTGATCGGCTGGATCGGCACCGAGTTCGGGGCCCGCTGGGCTGTCGCCGTCGGCGGCATAGCTGTGTTCGCCGCAGGCCTGTTCGCCCTGGTCCTGCAAAGCAGGCACAGTGGATTGAAGCTGCGGGACCGGCTCAGGGGTGTTTCCCTAAGGCGCTCCGTTCGCAACGGGCGCGGCGCTGCCAACCAGACGCCGTCGAGCGTTACATGCCGGGAGGACTCATCCTCCAGCGCCGCGATACCATCATGACCATGCCCGAGGTTCTTGATATGGCCGGCCCCATCCTGGAAGTCCTGACCTGGCTGTGCCTTCCCCTCGGAATCATCCTGTGGGTGGCTGCGGCGGTCGTCGCACGGTTCCAGGTCGCCTGGATCTCCACGCAAGGGGTGGTTTACCAGGACGACGGCGGCATAGGCGTGAGATGGTTCGATCACCTGCACGAGGTCCACAGTGCGCTGCTCGAGCCGGGGGACGCCCGGGGCCTCAAGGCCGGTCATGACCTCGTTGTCTACTACGAGAGGCGGGATCCTTCGCTGTGCCGGACGACCGCACCAGACTCGCCCGGCGAGCCCTTCCTCGTGGTTGGCCGACTCCTTACGGCCATCGGAGTGGCTGCGCTGGCGTCAGGCTTCGTTCTGCCCCTGTTTTAAGCGTTCCAAGCGCTGTTTTTACCGTTCGGCGGCCGGAATAACGTCATTCCGGCCGCCGATCATGGAATCCAAGGGTCCATAGTGTACGGTTCTATCCCGACAGATCCAGTCGAAGCAGAGAGAAAAGAACCTGTGGCAACCGATTATGACGAAATCCGCTCCGACGTCGCGGAATCGCGGAACGCCTCCCTGGAGGCCCTTAAGTCCGCCAACGCTCCGGACGCCCGCAGCGTCGTCCGCGAGATGGACGAGGCTGACACTACCGACGGTATTGAGCTGCCCGGCGCCGACCTCTCCGGGGAGGAGCTGACCGTCGTCGTCATTCCCCAGGCCGAGGATGAGTTCACCTGCTTCTCCTGCTTCCTGGTCCGCCACCGCTCGCAGATTGCCCGCGAGTCCAACGGCCAGGCCTACTGCATCGAGTGCGAAGGCTGACCCGGCCGATAGTGTTCGACGGCGTTACGGGTGTCCTCGGCCATTAGGTCCGCATTTATGGCAGCTCCGGCACCGAGCCCAGCCCCGGCCGCAACGATTACCTGTGCCATGGGGTTGGTGACATTGCCTGCGACGTAAACGCCGGGTACGTCGGTGGCACCGGTAGGCCCGGCGGGAATTGCCGTGCCTATCGAAACTTCTCCGACGTACTGTTCGCTCGCCAGCAGGCCCAGGTCCGCGAGGAATCCGGCGCGGGCCTCAAGGCGCGTCATGATGGCGACGGCCTGCCGTGGCACCATCTGGCCGCTGTGCAGCCGGACTCCGGTCAGGCCGTTGGCGCCGGATTCCACGGCGGCCACTTCCCCCGCGACAAGGGGTATACCGCGGGCAGCTAGTTCCTCAAGTTGATCCGCGGAAGGTTCCTGCGCAGTGTGCAGGAACAGTACGACGTCGTCACTCCACTGCCGCCAGAGCAGGGCCTGGTGCATGGCGATGGTGAGATTGGTCGCGATGATGCCGATAGCCTGGTCGCGCACCTCCCAGCCATGGCAGTACGGGCAGTGGAGGACGTCCTTTCCCCAGCGCTCGGCCAGCCCCTCTATATCAGGCAGTTGGTCTACAAGGCCGCTGGTCACCAGGAGCCGACGGGCCCGTATGACGCGGTGGGCCCGGGTGCTGTGGGCGGTGCTGTAGGCCGCCTCAAGGCGGAACATCCCGTCGTCGTCGCGCTGAACGCCGGTAACAGTGCCCTCCACGATTTGGCCGCCGTAGCCGATGACCTCCAGGCGGCCGTCCCGGTACAGCTCGGCAGGGGGCGTGCCCTCGCGTCCGAGGTAGTTGTGGACGTGTCCGGCCGGGGCGTTCCGGGCCTGGCCTGAGTCCACCACCAGGACCGAGCGCCGGGCCCGCGCCAGCGTTAGGGCTGCGTTGAGACCTGCAGCGCCCCGCCGACGATAGCGACGTCATAGCTGTCCCCGTAATTGTCACTGCCTGGCCACTGGCTGGATCCGTTTGTCATCGCGCACCTTCTGGTTATCACTGGTCGTTGACGCAGCCCGTGCCTTGGGAGCAGGCTGCCCTTCCAGTCTTCAGGTGTAGCCGTCCGGCTGGCAAAGGTTTTTGCCGGACTGGCAAAATTGCGGAATGGACCTTGACTTGGAAACGGTGCTCGACGCCGTCGGACCCCGACTGCGAGTCCTGCGAAAGGAGCGCAAGACCACGCTGGCGGAGCTCTCGGCTTCCACGGGCATCTCCGTCAGCACGCTGTCGCGGCTGGAATCCGGCCAGCGGCGTCCGACGCTGGAACTGCTGTTGCCCCTGGCACGGGCACATGGGGTGGCCATCGATGAGCTGGTGGGTGCTCCGCCAACAGGAGACCCGAGGGTGCATCTACGTCCCATCCGCCGCTTCGGGACCACCATCATTCCGCTGACTCCGCGATCCGGAGGGCTGCGGGCATACAAGCACCTGCTTCCGGCTACGGAGCGGACGGCTGAACCGGATCCTCGCACACACGAGGGCTATGAGTGGCTCTATGTTCTCAGCGGCAGACTCCGCCTGGTGCTGGGCGACAAGGAGCTGGTCCTGGCCGCCGGTGAGGCGGCCGAGTTCGACACACGCCTGCCGCACTGGATGGGCAACGCCGACAATCAGGCTGTGGAGTATCTGTCGCTGTTTGGGCCGCAGGGTCAGCGGGCGCATGTGAGGGCGAGGCCGGCACGAAAGTTCTCCGAGTAGGCTCAGACCTGCATTACTGGATGCATGGAGCAGCCGGTGAATCGGTGCTGAAGGCCCCTATGGTCCTTGGGCACGAGGTTGTGGGCATTGTCCTTCGTGCCGCCTCCAACCGGAGCGGACCGTCTGCAGGAACAGCCGTGGCTGTCCATCCGGCCACACCGGATGGAGATCATGCCAAATATCCTCAAAACCGGCCAAACTTATCGCCGGGGTGCACTTACCTCGGCAGCGCCGCCCAATTTCCTCATACGGATGGTGCGTTCGTCAGATATGCCGTGCTCCCTGCCCGGATGCTTCGAACCATCCCGCCGGGTATCCCCTTAAAGACCGCCGCCCTCATCGAGCCGGCAAGTGTCGCATGGCACGCAGCGTCCCGGGCAGGTGACATCCGAGGCAAGAACGCCCTTGTCATCGGCAGCGGACCCATCGGCGCCCTCAGCGTCGCCACTCTCAAACGGGCCGGCGCCAAAGAAATCACAGCCGTGGACCTCCACGAGAAACCCTTGGAGATCGCCCGGGCACTCGGCGCCACGCGAACAGTCCAGGCAACCGACGTTGAAGCCATCAACGCCACCGAGGCGGACGTCGTGATCGAGTCCTCGGGCAACCACCGAGGACTGGCTTCTGCCATCCGGGGTGCTCGGCGGGGCGGTCGCGTCATAATGGTCGGCCTGCTTCCCACCGGAGATCAGCCGGTCCCGATCTCACTCCCCATTACGCGGGAACTCGAACTGATCGGATCGTTCCGTTTCAACGACGAGATCGACGACGTCATCGCGGCCCTCGCCGATGGCAGCCTGGTTCAGGAGGGCCCGTTCGGCGCCGACAACTCACAAATAGTCACCAACCTGGAAGGCGTCTGCCTTTAGGAGGGATGCACCCGGCGCGGCGGAAATTGGATCCGGTCCAGGTCCATCGCAGCCAACACCCGAGCTCCAGCGGACCGGCTTCGAGCCTGTTCAGCGAGTGGGGCGACGTCCCCGTATCGCGAGGAGAAGTGGGTGAGGACAAGGGTCCCGGCGCCGCCGGATGCCGCCAGATCGCCCGCCTGCCCTGCGGTGAGATGGCGGAACTGCGAGGCGAGCTCGGCGTCGTCGTCACTGAATGTGCATTCCGTGACGAGAAGATCCGCCCCCTCCGCCAGCTCCTCCGCACCCTCACAGGGGGCCGTATCCATGATGAAGGCGAAGCGCTGGCCGGGCCGCGGAACACTCACGTCCTCCAGGCGCACTCCGTCCAGGCCCCCTTCGCGGTGCAGGCGGCCGATGTCGGGCCCTGTAATCCCAGCGGCAGCAAGCCGCTCCCGCAGGAATGTCCGGCCGTCGGGCTCCATGAGCCGGTAGCCATAGGCTTCGATGCGGTGGTTCAAGGGCCGCACTTCCAGTCCCGGCGCGATCGGCTCAGCAGCCCTATGGTTAGGCCCCGCATGTGCCACGCCCCCGTACGCAAAGCCTCCATGCGGATGCAGCCGCAGGTCTATGCCAGGGGAGGCGACGGAAACGAGGGCCCGGACCACCTCTTCACCCGACGCCGGGTAGTGCAAGTGAACCGGATGGGGCACCTTGTCCAGTGCCATGCGTGAAAGGACGCCCGGCAGGCCATAGCAGTGGTCGCCATGGACATGGGTGAGGCAAATACGCGTGATCTGCGAGGCGGCCACTCCGGCATGAATCATCTGCCGCTGCGTTCCCTCTCCGGGATCAAAGAGCAGGCCCTCGCCGTCCCAGCGCAGCAGGTACCCGTTGTGGTTGCGGGTCCGGGTCGGGACCTGCGAGGCAGTGCCGAGGACGACCAACTCACGCATGAACCCCAGTGTGCCACTGGTTGGCGGCGACGGGAGGGGGCCCGGCGTGTTTGTTGCCGAAGCCCCCTCCCGTTGGTTCCATCACCTGGATTTTCCAGCCCTGGTTCTCATAAATGATCGGGACCCTCTGGCGGGCGCTCCGTGGTCAGGTATTTCCGCAGCCGTGGACGGCTCACCATGTCTTCCCGATCGGCCTGCACGTACCCTGCTTGCTCGTCTTCGGCCCGCACAATACCGGCGTCCCCATAGTCGCCCCGCTCGTAGCCTGCCTGTTCATTGCCGACCGGTAGTGTGTCGCCGACCGGTCGCGTGGCCGCTTGTTCGTCTTTCCGTACGTAGCCCGTCTGCTCATCGTCGGCCGCAACATAGCCTGCCTCCCCGTAGTCGCCCCGCTCGAAGGTTCCCGCTTCTTCCGGGACTCCTACGGATTCTTCCTGGACTCCTACGGAAGCCTGGCCCCTGGCAGTACGGAGGCCACCCATCCGGTAGTGCTCGTAGAGAAGGTCCTCGTCAGCCAGGTCCAAGTGGCCCTCGGGGTCCACGGAAGGGGCTTCCTTGACCTGCTCCTTTGTGTAGGCGACAACGAGGTCATCGCCCTCCATCCGTGCCCCTTCGAGCGGGACAAAGGACTCCCGGGTTCCAAACAGGCCCGTCTTGACCGTGACCCAGCTTGGCTCGTTGCCTACATCGTCGACGTAGAACTGGCCGATGCCTCCAATTCTTTCGCCGTCTTGACCGATGACGTTTCCGTTGCCTTCAAGCAAGCGGTCAATGTGCTCCCTGATGATCATGATGGCTCCTTCTGTGGTTGGGAGAGGTTCTTTCCATCACACTTCCCGCGTCTTGACGCCCTTACGGCATGTGCTCGCCGCATACTGAATCTGGGCGTTGAAACCCGTGGATTAGCAGGCAGGAGGACAAGCATGACGACTCTCATGAATGTGGTGACGAACGAGTATTTCCCGGCGGCTGCGGTGCTGTTGGTCGTCGTTATTTTCTGGACAATCGCACTGTTGGGCGGCTTGTCACTGCTCACCGGGCATCAGCCTCCGCTGGCTACGCTGGGCTGGCTGCTTTTTGTGTACACCATCGTGGTGCTTTCCCCTATCGCGGGGCTTCTTGCCTTGGTGGACCTGGTTCGCAGATGGTGGCGGAACCACCGCATCGCCTCCGAAAATGCGGCGGCTACGGAGCCCACCGGCCGGTAGTTGGTGCACGGTCAGTTCTGGCCGGCCGGTGTTCACCCGTCAGCGTGGACCGGCGCTGCCTCCTGCCGGAGGGATCGCGCCCGGGGGAATTGCTGCCCCCGGCGGGATAACTCCGGCCTCATCATTCCGCGACCGCTCGCGTTCGGCTGCACTCCGCGTATCGCTCGCGGCGGTTTCGTCAGAATCGCCTGAGGTGTCCACCAGATCGTTCGTCTGGTCGAAGGGGCGGGCGATCACGTCGTCAGGCACTTCGGGTTCGGCGTCGGCTGTTGAAGAAGCTTCCCCTGAAGGGGCGCGCACCGTGCCCATGTCCTCAAAACTGGCTGGCCTGGATTTGGATGGCTCGGGGTCAGAGGGCCATGGGGCGTCCGACTCTTTGTCTTTGCTTCCCATGGCGGCGGTTGCTGCCGCAGCAGCGGCCGCCACCCCGGCGGCTCCCGCGACTACCTTTCCTGACACTCCAGCCTTGCCGCTGTCACCTTGTGATGCGGCAGCGTCTTCGACTCCGGGCGTTCCGGCAGTGGCGCCTTCGCCGATGGTGCCACGCCAAGCGCCACTCGCGTAACGCTCGTCCTCGATGAAGGCCTTGAACCTGTTCAGGTCTGCTTCCGCCCGGTTCTCCACCAAATGAAGCTTGTCACCGATCTTCTCCACGAGGCCTTCAGGCTCGTACTCCAGCGTCAGCCGCAGCGAGGTCTGGCCGCCTCCGACATCTTCGAATTCAATGGCTCCGGCGTTGGTTGCGCCTTCTGTTGCTGCCCAGGCGATCTTGCGGTCAGGGACCTGCTCAAGGATTTTCGCTTGCCACTGCCGCCGTACCCCGGCGATCTCCGCCACCCATTCCAAGCGGTCGTCGCTCAGCTGCTTGACACTCTTCACGCCACCCATGAAGTGGGGGAAGTCCTCGAATTGTGTCCATTGGTTGTACGCCGTGCTCACCGGGACGTTGACGAGAATCCGCTTTTCAACCTTCGTGCTCACAATGTCTCCTTTGAACGTGGAACAGGCCGTGACGAACCAATCATTAATTCGTCAGTATGCTTACCATACCGCCGGGCCAGACGGGCGAACAGGGCCCTGAGCTTCCCAAGTGACTCGCATTTGTTGTCGCTAAGAGCCGTTTTAACGACTACAAATGCGAGTCACTTGGGGAAGGGTTTTGGGTCGTAGGATGGAACTGGCGAGGTGTTCGAAGGTGTCCATGTCCGTTGCAATCCTGCTGGTCATCCTTGGGATTGTGTCCCTGACAGCAATGATCGGAACCGTGGTGACGGTCCTTCATGATGGCCGCCATGAGCTGCCGCCGGAGCCGTCCGAAGAGCCTTGGAAGGCGGGAAACCTCCCGAGCGTTCCGTACGCGCTTATCAAAGATCGGGTTCCCTGACCTTCTGGGGGACAACGGGCCGCCGCGCCTCGCGGAAACCGAGATAACCCCACGGAACCGTCCGAAATCTCACTGAAACCTCCACGGCTTACGCTGGTCACAAACCGTTCGGGAGGCTCGGCAGGGATGGCCTCGCCGGCGTTGTTCCATGAGGCCGCGGCCAGAAGGAGTACGCATGCATCTAATGCCCCGTGAGCAGGAGAAGCTCATGATTGTCGTGGCCGCCGATCTAGCGCGCCGTCGCCAGTCCCGAGGACTCAAGCTGAACTTCCCGGAAGCCGTCGCAATTATCAGCTACGAACTGATCGAAGGCGCGCGTGACGGCAGGACCGTGGCCGAGCTCATGAGCTACGGAACCACCCTCCTGACCCGTGACGACGTGATGGAAGGCGTGCCCGAGATGATCCATGATGTCCAGATTGAAGCTACGTTCCCCGACGGCACCAAACTGGTCACCGTCCACGATCCGATCCGTTAGGAGGCGGCATGATTCCAGGTGAATACCGGCTCCGCTCGGAGCCCATCCCATGCAACAGCGGCCGTGACGCGATCGCCGTCGAGGTTGTGAACAGGGGCGACCGTCCCATCCAGGTCGGCTCGCATTACCATTTCGCCGAAGCCAACAGTGCACTGGACTTCGATCGCGAAGCAGCCTACGGCAGGCGGCTCGATATCCCGGCAGGGACGGCAGCGCGCTTCGAGCCCGGAGATTCCCGCACGGTGCAGCTGGTGGCGCTCGCCGGAACCCGTGAAGTGTACGGGTTGAGCAACGCGGTTAACGGCCCCCTTGACACCGCCACCACGGAAGGGAGCCCCGCGTGAGCTTCGAACTGCCCCGCAAGCAGTATGCGGACCTTTACGGCCCGACGACGGGAGACGCCATCCGCTTGGCGGACACCGAGTTGTTCCTCGAGATTGAAAAGGACTACACCGTCTACGGCGAGGAGGTAGTGTTCGGCGGCGGCAAGGTCATCCGCGACGGCATGGGCCAGAACGGCCAGGCAACCCGTGATGGTTCCGACGGCGGGGTGCCGGACACCGTCATCACCAACGTTGTTGTCCTCGACTACACCGGCATCTACAAGGCCGACATCGCGCTCAAGGACGGCCACATCTTTGCCATCGGCAAGGCCGGCAACCCGCAGATCTCCGACGGCGTGGACATCGTGATCGGTGCGGGAACGGAAATCATCGCCGGGGAACGCAAGATCCTCACGGCCGGCGGCATCGACACGCACATCCACTTCATCTCCCCGGACCAGGTGCCCACGGCGTTGAGCAGCGGCGTGACTACCATGCTGGGTGGCGGCACTGGCCCGGCCGAGGGCACTAAAGCGACCACTGTCACGCCCGGCTCTTGGCACATCCAGCGGATGCTGCTGGCTGCCGAGGGCCTGCCCGTCAACCTCGGCTTCTTCGGAAAGGGCCACGCGTCCGCCGTCGAGCCCCTGGCCGAGCAGATCCGCGCAGGTGCCATTGGGCTCAAGGTCCACGAGGATTGGGGGTCAACGACGTCGTCCATAGACATGTCGCTGCGCACCGCGGACGAATACGACGTCCAGGTGGCCATCCACACGGACACCCTCAACGAGTGTGGCTTCGTGGAGGACACCATTCGGGCTATCGACGGCCGCGTCATCCACACCTTCCACACGGAAGGCGCAGGCGGCGGGCACGCCCCGGACATCATCAAAATTGCTGGACTGCCAAACGTCCTTCCGGCGTCCACCAACCCCACGCTCCCGTACACGCGCAACACTATCGAAGAGCACCTGGACATGCTCATGGTGTGCCACCACCTGAACCCGGACATTCCGGAGGACGTGGCCTTCGCTGATTCACGCATTCGTGCTGAGACCATCGCCGCCGAGGACGTCCTCCAGGACATGGGTATCTTCTCCATTACCTCCTCCGACTCCCAGGCCATGGGCCGCGTGGGCGAGGTGATCACGCGCACCTGGCAGGTGGCGGACAAGATGAAGAAGCAGCGCGGGGTTTTGAAGGACCCCCGCAGGGGCAGCGCAGGGGACAGCACAGACGCCGACGGCGGGACGCATGGTTCCGCTGACAGCGACAACTTCCGGCTCAAGCGCTACGTGGCGAAGTACACCATCAACCCGGCCATTGCGCAGGGTATGGCTGACTCCATCGGCTCAGTGGAGGTGGGCAAGTTTGCCGACCTCGTGTTGTGGGATCCGGCGTTCTTTGGCGTGAAGCCGGAGCTGGTTCTCAAGGGCGGACAGATTGCGTACGCGCTGATGGGGGACGCCAACGCGTCCATCCCCACTCCTCAGCCGCGCACCATGCGCCCTATGTTCGCCACTTTTGGCAAAGCCCTCCAGCAGTCCTCCATCACGTTCCTCTCCCAGGCCGCGATCGACGCCGGGGTTCCAGGGGAGCTCGGGCTGCAGAAGGTGATCCGGCCGGTTTCGGGGATCCGTTCGCTGAGCAAGGCCGACCTCAAGTTCAACGACGCCACTCCGAACATCGAAGTGGATCCGGAAACCTACCAGGTGAAGGTCGACGGCGAGGACGTCACCTGCGAGCCCGCCGACGAGCTGCCGATGGCTCAGCGATACTTCCTTTTCTAGAACCAATCCAGACGAAACAGGACAAAGGGGGACAGCAAGCATGATCGTAGAAAAGATCCTCGGCAACCTGCACGAGTTGCCGCAGGCCGAGGCTGCAGCGCTCGCCAGGCTGCATAAGGAGAAGGTGGTCCTGCCGAGCGCCCAACTGGTCAAGCGCATCCAGCGGGTCACCACGGACCACGGCAAGGAACTGGGCATCCGGCTCCCTGCCGCCCACCCGGACCTGCGGGACGGCGACATCCTCCATGTGGGCGACGCGAACGTCGTCGTGGTGTCCGTGCTGCCCACGGACGTGCTGGTGATCGCGCCGCGCAGCATCTACGAGATGGGCATCGTGGCACACTCGCTGGGGAACCGGCATCTACAGGCGCAGTTCTTCGACGCCGATTCCGAGTACGCGGGCGAGGTAATGGTCTGCCAGTACGACCACACCGTGGAGGACTACCTCAAACAAGTCGGCGTGCCGTATGCGCGCCAAGAACGAATAATGCCGGTGCCCTTCCGCCATGCCGAACACAGCCACTAGTTATCAGCTCGCCCTGCAGCAGCTCACTGACTCTGCGCTTCCTACCGGCGCGTTTGCCCACTCCCTCGGGTTTGAAACCTACATTGATCGCGGGCTGGTGCGGGACGAGGCCTCGTTCAGCACCTGGCTGTCCGCTTTTGTGGGGCAGCAGCTGACGTATTCGGACGGGTTGGCGATCCGCTTCCTGTACGACGGCACGCCTGTTGAGGAGCTGGAGTCCCTGCTCACAGCCCAGCTTTTGCCGCGGCAGTTGCGTGAGGCGAGCACCAAGATGGGCGGACGGCTCCTGGAGATCGGGGCCGAAGTCTTTCCGTCCGCGGCGGTGGAGGCGTACCGGGCCTTGGTTCGCGACGGCCGGGCCGACGGCCACCAGCCGCTGGCGTTCGCCGTCGTCGCGCGCTCCTTGGGGGTTCCCTTCGAGGAGGCGCTGTCCGCGTACCTCTTCGCCACCATGACGTCGCTGACGCAGAACGCTGTGCGGGCCATTCCGCTGGGGCAGAACGCGGGGCAACGGGTGCTGCGGAAAGCGCACGACGACGTCGCTGCCGCCGTAGGGCGAATACTGCACCTCGGCTGGGACGACTTCGGGGCACTGAGCCCCGGGCTGGAAATTTCGCAGATGCGCCACGAGCGGCAGCGCGCGCGTATGTTCATGAGCTAGGAACAGTAGGAGGACACATGCCTGAACCGATCAAGATCGGCATCGGAGGACCCGTCGGCGCAGGGAAGACTCAGCTTGTGGAGCGGCTGACCCGGCACCTGAGCGAAGAAATCTCGATGGCCGCCATCACCAACGACATCTACACCATCGAGGACGCCAAAATCCTGGCGGCCAACGGAATCCTGCCCGAGGACCGGATCATCGGCGTCGAGACCGGCGGCTGCCCGCACACTGCCATCCGCGAGGACACGTCCATGAACACGGCGGCCATCGAGGAGCTCAAGCGGCGGCACCCGGACCTCCAAGTGATCTTCGTGGAGTCAGGCGGCGACAACCTTTCCGCCACCTTCAGTCCGGAGCTGGTGGACTTCTCTGTGTACATCATCGATGTCGCGCAGGGTGAGAAGATCCCGCGCAAGGCCGGCCAAGGGATGATCAAGGCCGACCTCTTCATCATCAACAAGACGGACCTGGCACCCCATGTTGGCGCTGACCTGTCCGTGATGGAGCGGGATTCCAAGCAATTTCGAGGTGAGAAGCCCTTCTGCTTCACCAACCTGAAGACCGACGAGGGGTTGGATAAGGTCATAGCATGGATTCGGCGCGACGTCCTGATGCTCGACCTGGCTTCATGACCGTTCCTCTGCAAAAGCGCAAACAGGGGTCACCTTTGACAGTCCCCTCACCTCCGGCGGCTACGCCGGATTTGGGGCCGTGCCCGTCCCCAGCCGCTCCCAACCCTCGCAAGCTCGGGTCGGGACCCTCGCGGCAGTGGGCCCATCGCGAGCTCCACCACGCCGCGGCCCCCAAATCCGGCTCCGCCGCCTCGCAGACCATGTCTCCGATGGGACAGCTGTCCTTGCAAATTGCTGAGCGCGGCGGGAAGTCCGTGGCGGTGCATCAGTACCACAGGGGCGCTTTAAGAGTCTTAAGGCCGCACTATCTTGATGATTCGGGGCAGGTTTGTTTTGTTCTTGTGAATCCTGGTGGGGCTTATTTGGGGGCTGATCTTTATCTTGTTGATGTGGAGGTCCAGGCTCGGGCTTCCCTGCTTTTGACTACGCAGTCGGCCACTAAGATCTATCGGACTCCCGGGTCGTTTGCCGCGCAGCGGATGGACCTGAAATTGGGGGAGGGGGCGCGGCTGGAGTTGGCACCTGACCAGCTCATTGCCTACCGGGAGGCCAGCTACCGGCAGAATACGCGCATTAGTGTGCGTCCGACGTCGAGCCTGGTCATGAGTGAAATCATCACCCCCGGCTGGTCTCCCGACGGGGCGTCGTTCAAATACGAGGAACTGCGCTTGCGTGCCGAGATCCATGTGGAGGGAGAGTCCGGCGGCCTGCTCGCCCTGGACAATCTCCTCATTCGGCCGAATGCTGGGGATGTGACTGGCCTCGGCTTCATGGAAGGCTTCAGCCATCTGGGGTCCCTGGTTGTGGTCGATCCGCGGGTGGACCAGACGCTCGCGGACCAGTTCCACGAGCTCACAGCGGCTTATGACGCCTACACAGGCATCTCACTCACAGCCTCGCGGGGCGAAACCAGGGGCCTAGTGCTGCGTTCGCTCTCCAATAGCACCGGCGAACTCCACCGCCTGTTAGGTGACTGCACCACCCTCCTGCGCGGAAAATGGTACGGCCAGGAACCATTGAATCTCAGGAAGCACTGATGACCGCACTGACGGACCTGGCCAGCCTGTACCGACGCCGCGACCACCTGTCGGCGCCCACCCGGCTGGCTTGGACGTTTGGTACCGTCGCCGCCCTGCATTGCGCCGCCGTCGTCCTCCTGTTGGTTGGCACCGCGAGCCAGCCGCTCGCGCTGGGCCTTGTGCTCACTGCCTACCTGGCCGGCGTCAAGCACAGCTACGACTGGGACCACATCGCGGCGATCGACAATTCCACCCGGAAGTTCGTGGCACAGGGCAAGCAGCCCGTGAGCGTCGGGTTCGCGTTCAGCCTTGGCCACAGTTCGGTGGTGGTCCTTGCCGGGATCCTGGTCGTTTCGGGTGCCACCGTGGTGGGCAGGTTTATGGAGGAGGGCAGCACCTCCAACCTGGTGCTCGGACTGGTCGGCAGCGCAGTTTCGGGGTTGTTCCTGCTGGCGATGGGGATCTTCAACGGCTCGGCATTCCTGCGCGCCGCCCGGCTGTATGGAACTGCGCGCGCCGGCGGGACGATCGACGTCGACGATCTCGAGGCCAAGGGCGTTATTGCGCGGCTGCTCGCCAGGCCGCTCGCGCGGGTGCAAAGGCCGCGGAACATCTACGTGATCGGGTTCCTGTTCGGGCTGGGTTTTGACACGGCAACAACTATCGGCCTGCTGGTGATGACAACGGCTGCGTCCCTCGCCGGCGTGTCGCCGCTGGCGCTCCTGGCCCTGCCGCTCGCCTTCACCGCGGCAATGACGCTCTGCGATTCGCTCAATGGCGTGGCTATGCTGAACATGTATCGCTCGGCCATCACCGATCCCCGGCGCAAACTGGGCTTCAACGCCGTCGTTACCGGCGTATCCGCGTTCTCAGCGCTGTTCATTGCCGCGATCACCCTCGGCGGCTTCGTCAACTCGGCGTTCCGCCTCGAGGACCCTGTGACTGCGTGGCTGGGCTCAATTGACCTGGGCGACGCCGGGCTGCTGCTGGTGGGAGTGCTCCTGGCCGTGTGGGGCGTCGCGAGCCTGCGGGGGAAGCTCGCATACCGCCGCTAAACCACATGCAGATGTATTCTCGGGAAAGGTGCTGGCCTGAACGAACCCGGACGGGACAGCACATTTCGCAAAAAACGAAGGAGTGGGCTGTATGAGCGGAGTCATCGTCGTCGGTGTTGACGGCAGCGAAACCGCCAGGAGGGCAGCGGAAGCTGCCCGGGACCTGGCAGTGGCGATCGGAGCGGAGCTCCACGTGGTAAGTGCTTTTGAAGGGGATCGCACTGAGGTTTACGGCAGCGGCAGCGACCAATTCATCGTTTCGGCAGCGGATGATGCTGCAAAGATCGCGCGGACAGTGGCTGATGGTCTCGGCACGAGCGAGATTGAGGTGTCGTTCTATGCAATTCGAGGCACGCCTGCCAACGCCTTGATCAAGCAGGCGGAAACCTATGATGCCAAGATGATTGTCGTAGGAAACAAGCGAATGCGCGGAATTGGGCGTGTCCTGGGGAGCGTAGCCAATTCGGTGGCCCATGGCGCCCCCTGCGACGTCTACATCGTCAAGACGGACGTGGAGTAGCCGGCGGACCTCAACTCGGTAGAGCAAACTCTTTCGCGCGCCTACCGGCGTCGGTTTTTTGCCCGATCATTCGCGGGCGCAACCTGGCTGCTGCCCGTAAAGACGGGGCCGGACCTGCCTTACGAAGGACTGATCCGGCAGAACCCGACGCCAAATTAACCCACTGACGGAACCGGAACCCCGGCGCCCGGAACTTCCCCGGCGCCGGGCACCTCCGCGGCCCCAGACACCCCGACGGCGTCCGGCACCTCCGCTGTCGGAGGCGCACCTACTGATCCTCGCCGGATGAGCGTCGCCGTGAACTCCGGAAGTCGTCCTGGGTTTTTCCTCCCCTGGATCTGTCCAATGAGTGCCTCCGCCGCGGCAGCGCCCATCTCGTAGACGGGCTGAGCGATCACCGTCAGGGGAGGGGTGGTGAGTCGGGTCCAGGGGAAGTCGTCGTACATGAGGAACGACACGTCGTCCGGAATTGTCAGCCCCAGCTCCTGGATACCCTCCACGACGCTAAGGGCGATGAGCCCGTCCGAAGCGATGATTGCGGTGGCGGGGTCCTCGGATTGCAGCAGCTCACGGGTGATGCGCTTGATGGATTCCGGGTTGCCGGCGTTGAAGCGCACCAGGTCCTCCGGCTGCTCCAGCCCTGCCTCATCAAAGGCCCGGATCATGCCGCGGCGGCGTTCGGAAATCTGGGAGGAATCCAAGGGCATCCCAGGGAAGTAGGGCAGATCGGTCTTCAGCGTTGAAACGAAGGCGATTCGACGATGGCCCTGCTCGATCAGATACGTTGTGGATTCGTAGGAAACCTCCGTCATTTCCACCGCCACGGTCCCCACGTCCATACCATCGGCCGTGCGATCCAAAAGGATCAGGGGCCGTCCGGATTCCTGTGCCCGGCGCAGGTGGTCCACGTTCCGGGAGGAGGCGGGAGCCACAATGAGGCCGTCAACACGCTTGTCCAGTAGCACCCGGACGGCCTCCACCTCGGCCGCGTCATCCTCGTCGGAATTGATGAGGATGACGTTGTATCCGGCCCTCTTGGCTACATCGGTAATTCCGCGCGTGGCCAAGCCGAAGTGCGGGTTTTCGATGTCGCCCAGAACAACGCCAATGGTGTTGGAGCGACCCGTGTTCATGCTGCGCGCAAGCTCATTGGGATGGTATTCGAGCTCCTCGGCGGCGGCAAGGACCCGTTCCCGCACGTCGTCGCTCACAGCGCCGTAGTTGCCCAGGGCGCGTGCGGCTTGCGCTTTGGAAACTTGTGCTGCCTTTGCGACGTCGGCAACGGTGACGTCTCGACGACGGGACGCGCTGTTGTTCATATCGGCCCTTTCAGGTCTCTGAGTGCCGGAAGACTTTTTTCTTGACGGTCTGTGTGGCTTCGGTTACATTCTTTATCAATCGATGTGAGTCCGGTCTCAATCCTAAGCAGTGAGACCGGACTCAGCAAGCAGTTCATCGACTTCCCTCCCCGAGGCGGCCTCGGCCCCACCTTGACTCCCCACGATTGGATAAACGCTGTGATCTCACGAAAGAAGTTCCGTCCCGGAATGCTTGTCGCGGCTGCCGTCGCGACGGTCCTCGCACTCTCGGGCTGCGGCGGATCATCCTCGGCCTCTTCCTCAACGGCCGAGAACCCCTACGGCCTCATCGAGCCCGGCACCGTCCGCGTCGCCAGCTTGGGCGACTCGAAGCCCTACACCTTCACCGACGGCTCCGGGAACTTCACGGGCTTCGACGTCGAACTCTTCAAGGACGTCGCCAAGCGCGCCGGTGTGGACAACGTAGTCTTCACTGGCCAGGACTTCTCCGGCCTGCTGGCCGCCGTCGCAAACGGCCAGTTCGACGTCGGTGTGGCCGCCATCGGCATTACCGACAAGCGCAAGCAGACCGTGGACTTCTCCAACGGCTACCTTGCCGGCTACCTGACCGTCATCACCACAAAGACCTCCGGAATCACTGATGCCGAGGGGCTTTCCGGCAAGCGCCTGGGCGTGGTGCAGGGAACCCTGCAGGAAGCGTATGCAGTGAAGAACTTCACCTCGGCCAGCCTGGTGCGGTTCCCGGACAACAACACTGCCGTCTCCGCCGTGAACAGCGGCTCGGTTGACGCCCACTTCCTGGATTACGAGGCCGCAAAGTCCTACCAGGAGCAGTTCGGCCTGGTCAGCGCTGCCGATATTCCGTCTTTCGATGCTCCGGCCGGATTCGCTATTGCGAAGGGCAAGACGGAGCTGAAGGAAGCCCTTGACAAGGGTCTCGCCGAAGCCATGGAAGACGGAACGTGGAAGACCCTGTACCAGAAGTGGTTCCCGGGCTCCCCGATGCCGCAGCAGTACCTGCCCAAAGCCGAACAGGCGGCGGCCACCCCCACGCCGGCTAAGTAGCGGCAGCCAGCAACGAGCTCAGCCGGGCGGGCCTCCTTCACCTGAACCATAAAGGGTCCTGAGTCCGAAGAGACCCGCCCGGCATCCACAACCAACTAAGTCTGAGAGCAACCATGGACTGGTTCAACACCATCATTCGCACCTTTTTCGACTTCAACGCAATGATCGAAGTCCTGCCCCAGCTGCTGGGAGTCGGCCTCCTCAACACGCTGATCATTTCGGTAGCCGCCACCGTCATCGGGGTAGTCCTGGGCATGGTGGTTGCCGTCATGGGCATCTCCTCATCCCGCTGGCTCCGCATCCCGGCCCGAATCTACACGGACCTGTTTCGTGGCCTTCCAGCAATCCTGACCATCCTGCTGATCGGCCAAGGCTTCGCCCGGCTGAGCCAGTCGATCTTCGGTCCCTCTCCGTACCCCCTGGGCATCGTCGCCCTGAGCCTCATCGCCAGCGCCTACATCGGTGAGATTTTCCGGGCAGGAATCATGAGCGTGGACAAGGGTCAGGCGGAGGCGTGCCGCGCCCTGGGCATGAGCTACGCGAAAGCCATGGCGCTCGTGGTGGTCCCCCAGGGGGTCCGCCGGGTGCTTCCGGCCCTCGTCAACCAGTTCATTGCCATCGTCAAGGACTCTTCACTCGTGTACTTCCTCGGCCTCCTGGTCAGCGAACGCGAACTGTTCAGGGTGGGCCAGGACGCCGCGGTGCTCAGCGGTAATCTCTCCCCCCTGGTCATGGCGGGCATCTTCTACCTCGTCATCACCGTTCCCCTGACACACCTGGTCAACTACATCGACGACCGCTTCCGCACAGGCCGGCGTCGTGCCACTCCACCCAGCAGCGGCCTCAATGAACTGAAAGAACTCGATGCGGCCCAGCCGCTGACCGCCGGGAGCAACAAGTGAGCCTCGCCAACATCAGCACCACCAACACCACCTCCGACGTCGAGACCTTCCGCGGCTCCAGCCTTGAGCTGAAGAGCCTCACCATGGCCTACGGCGATGTCGAGGTCCTCCGCAAGGTCAGTCTTGAGGTAGCGCCCGGCACCACCACCTGCATTATCGGCCCCTCCGGATCGGGAAAGTCCACCCTGCTGCGCGGCATCAACCGGCTGCACGAACCCAAGAGCGGGGATGTCCTGCTCGCGGGTGAAAGTGCGCTGGCTGTGAAGCCGGACGTCCTGCGTCGACGCATCGGGATGGTGTTCCAGCACTTCAACCTTTTTCCGGACCACACTGCGCTGGAGAATGTGGCGCTGGCGCTGTGGAGCGTGAAGGGCATGTCCAAGTCCGAGGCCAGGGAACGTGCCAAGCGCCGGCTCGCCGAAGTGGGCCTGGCCGAGCGGGCCGACCACCGTCCCCGCGACCTCTCCGGCGGACAGCAGCAGCGCGTCGCCATCGCCCGCGCCCTCGCCATGGAACCTGAGGTCATGCTCTTTGACGAGGCAACCAGCGCCCTCGACCCCGAGCTGGTCAAGGGCGTCCTCAGCCTCATGGCCGGGCTGGGCAGTCGCGGCATGACCATGGTGGTGGTGACTCACGAAATGGGTTTCGCCCGCCGCGTCGCGGACCAGGTGGTCTTCATGGACGAAGGCGAAGTTGTAGAAGCCGGAACTCCCTCGGCGATCTTCGACAACCCTCAGAGCGCCCGCCTGCAGCGATTCCTGTCGGAGGTGCTGTGATGCTGACGGTCACCCACGCGCCGATCCGCACCGGCGTCGTCGGATTCGGGGTTTCCGGAAGCGTCTTCCATGCCCCGCTCCTTGCCGCTAATCCGGCGTACTCACTGGACGTGATCGTCACCGCCGATCCGGACCGTGCCAGGAAGGCGTTGCGCCTCTACCCACAGGCCCGGGTGGTCCAGACGGCGGAGGCAATGTTCGCGCTCGCCGCCGACCTGGACCTCGTTGTCCTGGGAACGCCGCCGTCCACGCACTTCGACCTCGCCACCGAGGCGATCCGCCACGGTCTCCACTTGGTGGTGGATAAGCCATTCGTGCCGACCTCCATGCAGGGACAGGAGCTGATCGATCGAGCGTCCGACGCCGGTGTGCAGCTCACGGTGTTCCAGAACCGGCGCTGGGACGCCGATTTCCTGACGCTGGGAAGAGTCATCAAATCCGGGCGCCTGGGTGACGTAAAGACCTTCGAATCCCGCTTCGAGTGGTGGCGGCCGGAGGGCTTTGGCAACTGGCGGACACCGCCACGCAGGGTGACGCCGGCGGAATCCTGCACGACCTTGGCGCGCACCTCATCGACCAGGCCGTTGAGTTGTTCGGGCCTGTTGAGCGGGTTTACGGCGAGACGGGTGCTGGCGGGAAGGGCGCTGCCAGCCAGGATTTCGGCGCCGAGCAGGAGGCCTTCGTGTCCCTGGTCCACGAATCCGGAGTGCGCTCCCGGCTGTGGATGAACGGAGCCGCCGCGCAGGCCGGTCCACGCTTCCACGTCCTCGGCACAAAGGCGGGCTACACGAAGTGGGGTCTGGACGGACAGGAGCCAGCCCTCGCGAATGGTGTGGTTCCCACGGACCCGGCTTACGGCGTCGAGCCCCAAAGCTCCTGGGGAGTCCTGGGAGTGGACGGTGCCACCGAAGTGGTGCCGGCGGAGCGCGGCGATTACCCGCGTTTCTACTCACAGCTGGCCGCGGCCCTGCATGGAGCGGGACCTCTTCCGGTGGATCCTGCCGAATCCCTCGCCGTCCTGAAGATCATCGAAGAGATCCACGCCTTCGCCTGAAGCCTGCTTCCTCAAACAACCATTTCTGAAAGAGAGTTCCCATGTCTTCCGAAGCTCCCAAGCGCGTCGCCGTCGTCGGTGGTGGCATCCTTGGCGTTTCCACCGCCGTTCACCTTCTCCGTGAGGGCGGGTCCGTAATTCTGCTCACCGAGGGCCGGTTGGCCAGCGAGGCCTCCGGCCGCTCCCTGTCGTGGCTGAACTCGGCAGGGGAAAGGTCCACGCCGTACCATCAGCTCCGCCTTGCGGGAGTCGAGCGCTACCGGACCCTCTTCGCCGCCGATCCCTCGCGTGAGTGGCTCCAGTTCGATGGCGGCGTCATGTGGAATGCCGTCGGGCATGGTGAGGAGACCTCTGCCCGCCACGCCTACGAGAAGTCGATTGGGTACGACTCGAAGCTGCTCGCGCCGGAGGAGATCGGCCGGATTGTTCCGGGCGTCGACTCGTCCTCGGTCCCGGAGAATGCCATCTTCAACGGCGGCGAGGGGTGGGTGAGCCTCCCGCATCTCCTGGAGCACCTGATGGAGGAATTCCATGAGCTCGGGGGAGAGCTTGTGCTCAATGCCGGCAAAGTTTCCGTGCTGTCCAGCGAGGGCCGCGCCACCGGTGTGGTGCTCCCTTCGGGCGAAACGTACGACGCCGACGCCGTCCTGGTCGCGTGCGGCGCGGCCACCCCGTCTGTTGTCGCGCCGCTCGGCGTCGAGATTCCTAACGGGTCTCCGGTTTCCATGCTGGTGATTACAAAACCGGTGGAGCACAGCCTGGAGAGTGTCCTGAACACACCGAGGGCGGCCGTCCGGCCAAATCCCGGCAGCACTCTTGCCTTGGACCACGACTGGTACAAGGAACACATCACGGAGTACAGCGACGGTACCTTCGGGATTCCGGACGAGGTGGTGCAGGAGCTGGCGGACGAGGCGTCCAAGCTAATCGCCGGCAACCCCGAGCTGAAGCCCGCCTCCTGGAAGATCGGCTACAAGCCCATCCCCGGAGACGGCGAACCTGTGCTCGGCGAGTTGGATGCCGTTTCTGGCTGTTTCGTGGCCTTCACGCACTCGGGGGCAACGCTGGCCCTGATCGTCGGCGAACTGCTTGCGGGCGAGATCCTCACCGGGGACAAGCATCCGATGCTGGCAACGTTCCGCCCGGGACGGTTCAGCCAGGGCTTCAGCCGGAGCTAGGGGTCCGGGCTCCTGCCGCCCTCGTGGCGGAGTCCGGGACTGGGGGAATTGGGGGAGGGGCGTGGACGCCGTTGTCATGACGACGGTGTCCACGCCCCTTTTTTGCTCCGCAGGCTAGACCTGGCTCAGCTGCGCTTCCTGTCGTCCGTACTTGAAATAGAAGTACGCGTAGCAGGCGCCCACGAATGGGATGCCGAAGTAGAGTGCCGTGGCCTGGGCAGGATCGAAGGCGATGCCGATAAGCGAGATGACGCATAGGACGAACGCTGCGATCGGCAGCAGGGGAAACAGCGGGGCGCTGTAGGCAAGCGTGCGGGTGTCGCCCCCGTCCCTGAGGAACGCCCGTCGGTGGAAGAAGTGGGAGGCCGTAATTGACATCCAGACGCCCACCGTGGCGAATCCGGCCACAGAAACCAGCACAAGGTAGACCGTGGACGGGGCCACGACGCTGCTGATCAGGGATGCCAGGCCGCCCAGCATGCTCACACAAAGTGCAATGAGGGGAATTCCCCGCTTGGTCAGCTTCCTGAAGGCCTTCGGAGCGTAGCCCTCGTCGGCGAGGGAGAACAGCATCCGGGCGCAGGAAAAGAGGCCACAGTTTCCGGCGGACAACAGGGCTGTGATGATGACGAAGTTCATGATGTCCGCGGCAAAGGGAATTCCAAGTCGGGAAAATACGGTGACAAATGGACTCTCATCGAGGGCGATGTTTTCATAGGGAACCGTCAGTGCGATTACCGCAATTGCTCCAACGAAGAAAATCATGAGACGAATAACCGTAGTCCGCATGGCTTTGGGAATGTTTTTTCCGGGATTGAATGTTTCTCCGGCCGCAACCCCAATGAGTTCGGAACCGGAAAAGGCATAAAAAACAGCGAGAGTGGTAATGAGAACGCCCGTAACGCCATTGGGGAAAAGACCCTCGGCAGTACCAAGGTTCTCGCCAAGGAGGGGATAGTCGGACTCCGCCAAGGGGTGGAAGCCGAAGAGGGCTGCGCCGCCGAGGACGATGAGCCCGATCACGGCGGCCACCTTGATGAGGGCGAACCAGAACTCCGATTCCCCGAACACTTTCGACGAAATAGCGTTCAAGGCGAAGAGTACGGTGGCGAAGACGAGGCACCAGATCCACACTTCTACATTCGGGAACCATCGCTGCATTAGCAGGCCCGCGGCAGTGAACTCGGAACCGAGGGCAACCGCCCAGCACAGCCAGTAAAGCCAGGCAGTGGCAAATCCTGTGGCTGGGCCGATGGTACGTGCCGCATAGATGTGGAATGCCCCGGACACCGGATAGGCAACAGCCAGTTCGCCCAGGCAGGCCATCACCAGGTACACCACTACGGCGCCAATGAGGTAGGCGATGATGGCACCGAGCGGCCCGGCCTGGGCGATCGTGTAGCCCGAGCTGAGGAAAAGTCCGGAGCCGATCACTCCGCCCATGGCAATCATGACGAGGTGGCGGGCGCCCATCGACCTGCGCAGGCCGCTTTCGGGCTTTTCCGCTTTCGATGTTTCAAGGGTCAGCGTTGGGGAGCTTAGTCCCATAATTCCTCCGGATCGGTTTTGCCAATTCCAACAAGCCGCATTCAAAAAGTGACTCGGCTAACACCGGGAAAGAATGCCGACGGAATGGAAGGTCACACAAGCCGCGCACGGACCAGTCGCCAACTTCTTGTTCAAGCATTGGTAATGCATATGCTGAGGATAAGCGTAGCTAAGGAATAAAGGCTTATGAAGTAAGGGTTCAGCTGAGGGGCCTCGGCGGGAAATGCGGCACGACGGCGATACGAGGGCAAGTCGCGACCACGATAGCGAAGGCCCATATTATGGCCAGATGACTGAACTGCAGGTGCGACGAGCTGTCGCTGAGGACATGGAGGGCGTGTGGCCGCTTGCTCGCGATTTTGCCACCTCTTTCCGTCCCGAACGTGAGCTGTTTGAGCGGACCTTCCGTGCCCTGTTAGGAAGCCCGAACGCACTCGTCCTTGTCGCGCATCTGCAGGAGGGAATCTGCGCCTACCTGCTAGCTCATACCCACGAGACTTTCCTTGCCAACGGACCTGTTGCTTGGGTCGAAGAAGTGATGGTCGATGGGCAGTACCGCCGGGAAGGCATCGGGCGGGCACTCATGACCGAGGCCGAACGATGGGGACGCGAACAGGGCGCTTCCTATACATCACTGGCCAGCCGCAGGGCAGGAGCGTTCTACCTCCAACTCGGCTACGAGGACTCGGCCGCGTTCTACAAAAAGACGTTGATTGATCCTGATGAAGAACAAACGGCCCATCGCGGCTGGCCCAGTGATGGGACACGTCAGGGGCTTTAGCCACCTTTACAGCCGGAAGGAGATCCAGGACGCAGTGAGGTTCACCAACCGCCTCCTTGAGGTCGGGCAACGCTGCGACCTGTCCGAAACCGATGCCCCTTCCCGCTTGGAACGGGAGTTCCCGGGCTTCAGCAGGGAAAAGTATCTACAAGCCGCAGATTCTGGGTGGTGGCTAACGCGATAGTCCGGAACGGCCGCCTCAGCTGGCGGCAACGTGACCCCGCATCGTCGAAATCCACCACTTCTGGCTAGTCTTTTCGACTTGCCGATTCAGTGCCACGATTCGCTGATTCGACGTGGCTCCCGGCGCTAAATGGCAGAGTTTTTGCAGCGTTAAATGTCACCCCTGGCGCCCGTTGGGGGTCCCTCACCTGCCGTGGCTGAGTCGCGAAGAATGAGGGCGTACGTGACGTATACGACGGGCGAGCCGTCCGCATGGTGGTCACTAGTCGAGGTGATTTCTGTGATGAAGCGGAACCCACTGCTTTCGGCTACGCGGACTGACGCAGTGTTCAAGGGGTCAGCGCGGATGATTGCTCGGTCGCCGATATCCTCGTCCGCAATATATTTGCATACAAGAAGAACGGCTGACGTCGCGACCCCCCCGGCGACGTGCCCGGCGGTGAACGGCATAGGAAATATTGACATCGCCGGCCGCGGGTAAATAGTTTGCATCGGGGTCGAAGTCGACGTAGCCGGCTAGCTGGCCGTCGAACCATATGCCGAATCCGCGCTTACCTGCCCCGCGGCTCGCGTTTTCGGCCAGCATCGCGAAGTGTCGGCGCGTCGAATCGTCGGTACTAGGCGCGCCGGAGAGCCAGCGAATCACCTCATCGTCCTCGCCGGCGTTGTGCGCTTGAACGTCCTCGTCGGTGAGTGCCCGCAGTTCGATCATGGGCATAACGTATAACGCGACCAGTGGACGTGTCGGCGATGCCCGCAAGCCGGTCCTTTTGGGAAACCCTGAGCGGTACGATTTTGGCCCTGGCAAGGTCAGGAGGACCGCAGGCTGCGCGGCCAAGTTCGGTGGAGGGCCGATGCTTGGCAGGGATGTTTAGGGCAGACTGGTGGCGTGAGCGGAATCCGGTGGGTGCTGCACGTTGATCTCGACCAGTTCATAGCGGCGGTCGAAGTGCTCCGGCGGCCGGAGCTTGCGGGCAAGCCGATCATTGTCGGCGGTCGGGGCGACCCCACGGAACGAGCTGTGGTGTCGACCGCATCCTACGAAGCCAGGGTGTTCGGCGTGGGTTCCGGAATGCCCTTACGCATTGCGGCCCGGAAAGTGCCCGACGCTGTGATCCTGCCCGTCGATCAGGAGGCGTACCTCGCGGCGTCTGAAACGGTGATGGCTACCCTGCGCGCGCAGCCCGGCGCCATCGTGCAGGTGCTGGGTTGGGATGAAGCCTTTGTAGGCACTGAGACAGAGAATCCGGAAGCCTACGCCCGGCAGGTGCAAGCCGCTGTCCTGGAGCGAACGCAGCTGCATTGCAGCGTGGGCATCGGCGACACCCTGGTCCGAGCCAAGGTGGCCACCGGTTTCGGCAAGCCGGCCGGCGTCTTCCGTCTCACTTCCGGGAACTGGCTCGACGTCATGGGCAGTCGGCCCACCAAGGACCTGTGGGGCGTCGGAACCAAAGTGTCGGGCCGGCTGGCCAAACTCGGCATCAACACAGTCGCCGAGCTCGCCGCGTCCGACCCCCAAGACCTGGTCCAGGAGTTCGGCCCCAAGATGGGTCCTTGGTACGCGGAGCTCGGACGCGGGGACGGTGCCAGCGTTGTAGACGACACCCCGTGGGTCGCCCGCGGGCATAGCCGGGAGACCACCTTCCAGCGCGACCTGACCGAGCCTTCCCAGGTGGACGACGCCGTAAGGGAGCTGACAGCGCATGTCCTTGAGGATGTTGTGGCCGAAGGACGGCCCGTGGTTGGGCTGACCCTCAAGGTTCGGTACGCGCCGTTCTTCACCAAGACCCACGCGAGGAAGATTCCCGAGACATTCGACCGGAACGAAATCCTCGCGCGGGCCTTGGACCTTGCAGCCGGAATCGAAGTGGGCCGTCCGATCCGACTCCTAGGCCTGCGGGCCGAAATGGCAATGCCCGACGATGCCCGAAAGGGACATACGCCGACCCGCGGCGGTTGGTGACGGCGTCGCTCCCTTTGATTGGCGAATTACCCCTCCGTTCAAGCAAGGTCCTCAAAAGCGACCCTTCGTGTGAAAGACGTCGGCGACTCTCTATTTGGTAATGGAACCGTGTTGGGGTTGCCGGACACTTATAGGTATGGGGGACACAGGGAAGGCACCCACGGACCGTGAGCTTTGGCTGCGTGTCATGGATGGTGATGACGGTTCGGCTTTTGCTTCCCTCTTTAGACGCCACCGGGACCGGGTCTTCGGTCACAGCCTTCGGCTGGTAAACACTTCTTTCGAGGCTGAGGACGTCACTGCGATGGTGTTCCTTGAGGCCTGGCGCTGCAGGTCCAAAATCCGGCTGGTCAACGATTCGATGCTCGGTTGGCTGCTGATCACTGCCACGAACGTGGCCAGGAACAAGCTCAGGTCCACACTGCGCTATGAACGCCTCCTCCGGAAACTTCCGCAGTGCCAGGATGTGCCGGATCACAGCGACTTCGTAGCTGACAGTGTCGACGGGGACCGGCGGTCTGAGCTCCTGCACCGGGCCTACCGTTCGCTGAGCCGGCGGGACCAGGAAATCATTGCGCTCTGTGTTCTTGAGAGGACATGAGCACAGCTGAGGTGAGCGAACTGCTTGGCATTCCACCCGGCACCGTGAAGTCCCGGCTCTCACGCGCTAAACGGAAACTTTCCCAGCTCATGAACCCGCCAACCGGGTTCCTGCCGGCACCGACCCCACTGACTTCTGAGGAAGAAACACCATGAACGACAATTCGCGCTCACAACACTTCAACGCCGAACGCAGCGCCGCCATTGAGGAGCTCCTGGCCAGCGTCGCACAGAACGGAACCCCGGAAAACCGGCACTTCCAGAACACCAAAGGCAAGCGGATCCTGCTTTCCGGAGTCGCCGTCGCGCTTGTGGCCACCGGGGGAGCGGTCGTTATGCAGCTGCCCGTCACGGACAAAAGCTCGATAGCTTGCTTCGCACGAGCCGAACTCAACGGCAACCAGTTCCCCGGCACCACAGCTACACTGCTCGAAGGTGCAAGGCCCGGCGAGCCAGCGCCACCCAATCCCATCCCTATCGAAGACGCGCTGACCGCCTGCCGGGACTTGTGGGCTCAACACATACTGGACCCCGACGCCCCTAATGGCTACCCACATCCAAGCCTGCATGACCGCAGCTTTTCCTACCCGGTCCCTGACCCGCTGACCGTATGCGTGCTCAATGATGGCCGAGCCGCCGTCATCCCCGGCGACGAAAAAGTGTGTGCTTCACTGGGACTCGCCTTGAAATCCGACGCAACACCCTGAAATGACCGATCCCGAGGTAGTCCAACTGCCTCACTTGCCCCGAGCTATGGCCACATCTGCGCCGGACGAGGTCCGGCCGAAAGCCACCCTTTTGGAATCTCGAGATGGGTGGTTTCGCGGTTATGAACCTACGAGAACGTTTTCGTGGATTTTTCTCCACCCGGCTGCTTCCAACCCTTTGGTATCGAAGCCCGTAGTAACCAGTTTTGTCGTAGAGCCGTCAGGCCCAGTGGCTGTGAGGATTTCACGTTGGCCGGTTACTCCTTGGCTGCATGAAGCAATCCACTGCGTTGGTTTGTCTTCGGGAAACACAACCAGGCATGCGGTGAGGAAGTTGTCGCTCTCTCCGGCGTAGTACTTCACGCCCTCGTGTTCGCTGAGCAGTCGGAAATTGTCTCGTGAAGGATCGCCCTCGGGGCCCAGTTTTATCTCGGGCGGCAACTCATCCTCAGATGTGGCCTCCCTATGGAAGGCTTCCATACCCTCGTAGCTCGAGCAGCCGGTCAAGAGCAATAGGATGGCGGCCACTGTCGTAACTCTCAGTGCGTGATGCTTCATGCACTTCCCCCAAATCGTGTTCACCCAAGCTACCCCGAAGAATTGCGCGGCAGCGAAATCACAAGTCACGATTTCAGCGGTTCAGGAGTCGGGTTGAGCAGGACCACTTATGGATCTGAGTGCTCGAATAAACACTTAGAGGGAGGCGTCGGTCATTAGAACGTACGCTATTAGCCGCCATGTGACGGCACCCGAGACTAAATCCTCTATTCCTAGAGTCAGTCAGAGCAAAATTCCCAAACCGGAGTATACGAGCGTGGCTCGGGGGGCTGCCTAGATGAGTACTTGCTACTTGATTTTAAAGCTGAGCATGTCGGGCCCGCTTTTCCAGTTGAGGGTGTTCTGGCTGAAGGTCATCTCAACTTGTCGTGCCAGGAAGTCTAGGACCCACTTCTCTTGTTCGGACTGTTCGCCGATACAGCCCATTGCACCGGTCGCGAGTCTCTCCGCTGTGAGAGTACTACCGTTGATCGACACCCGCCCGCTGATCGGATTGCAAGGCGTCTTCACAGCCAACTGGAGACTGTCGTTCACGGAGCTGAGCTGAACTGTAAGGCTCCCCGGCTCCACCCATGGCAGGTCCACTCCACTGGCTGACCCGGCTACGCTGACGTATTCGGAGCAAGGAGCAGATGTCAGGAAAGAGACGCAGGTTACCTGAGGTCTGGGAGAACTGCTTGTGGGGCTGATCGAACTGCTCGGCGGATGGCCGGAGTTACTGGTTGGAGGAAGCGTAGGCGCGGCCGACGGTGATCCGTCGCTGATCCCGGCCGCGCAAGATGTCAGCAACATTCCAACGACGAGCAGCGAACCTAGCCTCCGCCGCCGGCCACTCATGCACTTCATTCATCCCCCTTGAAATTTGAAGGCTGAACGGAGCCTATATGTCGGGGAGGACTTTGTCGTGTGGCACACCTTCAGACAGGGCTGAGGAACTACTTCTCCTTTTGCAGGCCGCCGCACGTTTCTGCGAAGGCGCCGCCGACTGTTGCGTTCGAGGCGCCCGGTACAGGGTAGTACGGCTGACTCTCAGGACTAGGCCGATTTTCTCGACCGTCATGTCCTTTTCGTCGTTGAGCTTGCGGGCGGTCTTGAGTTTTTCCTTGCTGAGTTTGGCTGGCTGGCCGCCGAAGCTACCGCGGGCCCGGGCAGCCGGAGGCCGGCGTTGGTGCGTTCACGGATGGGGTTGGAGTCGTGCGGGCGAGGAACCAGCTCGGGGATTGACGGCCGGTGACGCTGGTGTTCCTAGCTGACTCCACCCGGCTCCGCTCCACCCTCGTCATCAGCGTCGTGAAGGTGTTCGCCCCTGTACGTGCTGGGGGCGACCCGCACTACGAAGTACCGCACCGCGAACGGGAACCCGGGTGCTGACCAGAACTGGTGATGGCCTGTGATCGTCCCAGGGTTGTTCTAAACTCAAAGGTAGACATACCGGGCGTACCCCAATTTGCCCCAAGTAGTACACACCGCACCCCACGAAGGGAGGCGCCCCCCATGCGCCGCAATCGTGTGATCGCTGGAACGTCCGCTTTTCTCCTAGGCGTCACTGGTCTCTTGGCCGCGTCCCTCGTTATCGGCGGTGGGCTGTCATCCACCGATGTGAGGATCGCTGCTGTCGGTGACATGAACGGCGTGAAGACGGACGCACCGGATAGCCCGTCCGGGCGGAACGGTGCGGCGATCACCAGGCTCGTGCAGAACAACGAGATTGACGCGTTCCTGGGGCTCGGGGACTTCCAGTACGACACCGCTTACTGCGCTGACTACGTGAACTACTGGACGCGGCTTTGGGGTGGCACGAAACCCAAGTTGTACTGGGTGTCCGCACCCAACCATGACTGGCGACCCGGACGGAATGAAGACCTCGATAACTTCATGAACGGCCAATGCCCGGGTGCCCCCGCGAAGGCTGCGATCAACGAGCAGCGTGGGTTCATCGGGAACGGGGATCCGTACTCGAAGGACTTCGGGAACTGGCACTTCGCGTTCCTGTCGTCCGCGCTCTGGCGGTACAACCCGACACAGGCTCGGGCGTTGACGACGTGGCTGGACAACGACCTTGCTGCCGCGAAGGCGGCGGGTAAGCACCTGGCGGTCGTGTACCACGAGCCGTACTTCACGTCGAACACCAAGGCACATGAGCGGGCCGCTGACCACAAACCGTGGATCGACGTGATGTGGAAGCACCGGGTGCGGCTCACCCTGTCAGGGTCACAACACAACTACGAACGCTCATGTCCGGTGAACAACGCTGACCAGTGCGTCAGTGACGGGATGACAGCGTTCCAGGTTTCCACGGGAGGTATTGGTCTCCGATCCTTCACTAGCAGTCCGTCGTACATTGTGAAGCGGTTCAGCGACACTCACGGTTTCCTCCGGATGACACTCCGAGACGACGGGTCTTTCGACTGGAACTTCGTTCCAACATCGGGGCCGAGCACCGACGCAGGTACGCGTTCCGCACCGTAGTAAAAGCCACCGCCAAGCCCTCCCAGACCCGGGGGCACCATCAAAGTTGGGAGACTGCAACTTCCGAAACAGGTCCTGTTCACCAACCTGAGCCCGCCCGTTCCGGCGTAGTCGATCCAATGCCTGCCGCTGCTCCCACAGAGTAACGTCCGGATGGGAAAGCGCTCGGTACTGGACTTCGACATAGTGATTGCCACGCGTCCTTCTCCTGCTGCGTTAGGGGTGCCTGACGCCGGGATGGGTGGGTTAGTTGGGGTAGAGGGCAGTGACGGGGCCTGATAGTGCAGCCCTGACCTGGCGGGTGAGGTCATCTGCTAGTGACTATGTCAACTCTTTTTGGCCCCGGCAGGACGGTTATATCTGGCCCCACAGGTCTTTTAGCTGGCTGCGTGTTGGGCGATGGTGTGGGCAAGGCGGTATGAGTCGGTGCCGGTTTCGATGATCGTGCCGTTGAAGGTCAACCGGTCCACGATCGCGGCGCAGAGGCGGGGGTCGCTAAAGGTTTTCGTCCAGCCGGAGACCAGTTCTTTG